>NZ_CP091285.1:2002221-2669628 GCF_021650975.2 Flavobacterium jumunjinense | reverse complement strand
CAATTAAATCATTTTCAAAATCTTCATTTTTCAACTCTTCCTTTAACAAGTGAATTATTTTATTTGAAATATTTATTTGGTTTTCGACAAAATCTATGTCTTTATTCTTTGGCAAATTCTCTAAAGCAAATTTTATTACTTTACCTATATGTCTAGATAACAATTCAGCTGCTTCAGACTTATCAATTGAAGATGTTTTTATTTGAAAAGTGTTTTTATTTAATTCACTTAATTTTATATTTATTAGTTTAGTAACTAATTCTTCATATATTCCTTGATACATAATCTGATTTTAAAAATTCATATACAATAGGTAAATCTGCTTCTGCCCACTCTAAATTTAATAATTCGGACTTATCCAACAACTTGTAATCTTTATGTTCAGCTAATTTTATTTCACCAGAAACATAATTTGCTATAAATGGAATTAAATTAATTTTAAAATCTCCATAATCATGTACACTATTTGATAGCTTTTCTGAAATTTCAATTTCAATATTAATTTCTTCTATTATTTCTCTTTTAATACAATCAATTTCACTTTCATCTTCTTCTAACTTACCTCCAGGAAACTCCCACTTTAATGGCAATTTCATTTTTTCACTTCTTTGGGTAACTAAAATTTTTCCATTTATTAATATAACTGCACAAGTAACATTAACCATTTTTTATTTTTTTCTAAATTTATAAAAATATTCCACACTTAACATTAGAAAAAATGATTACTGTGAAAAAACAAATATTACAAAAAGACATATCCATTTAAAGCATTATTCTTTTCTATCTTTTTTCATAATTTTAGTGCTATGTAAAAACTACGCATATCACCCACAAGCATTTTCTCTGTGATGACGCAATTATAGAATGCATGTACAGCTATTAATTCCCCTATCTTTTCTTGTCTGTTTTGAATGGTAAAGCATCGTTAAAACCTTGTGACAATTTTATCGCTCAAAAAAAGATGTCACAAAAAGTGTGACATTTTTAATTCTAAATGAGAAATGTCACACTTTTTGTGACAAATTAAAAAATAAAATGCGTTTTGTCACAGGAGTATAAAATGGAAGGTTACTGTATCACTACAAAAAAAATGCCACAATTATACCATTTGTGATTTGAATTTACTGTAAAAGAAAATGATGATTTTTTTTCTTGATATGAAATCGCCATTAGCAAAGCGTTTACTTGCAAACACCAATGAAGATATGCGATTCCATATGACCAATTAAAAACAAATAATTATCTACATATAAAATAGAAAATCAAAGCATAGCATCGCTACGTTTTTATTTTATATTGAAATAGCGAGGAAAAAAGGGCGTTTTATTCCAGTAAATTCAAGTGATAAATGGTATTATACTATTTAAAAGAATAGCAAAACATTTAAAAGCATTACTTCTTTTTACTCTTTTTTTATTATTTTCGTGCTATGTCAAAACTACCTAACATACCCACAAGTATATTCTCTGTAATGTCGCAATTAGCGAATGCACATGGAGCGATTAATTTATCGCAAGGATTTCCTAATTTTCCTGTAGACGAACGTTTATTACAAATTTCGGAACGTTTGCTTCGTGAAAATGTACACCAATATACACCTATGGCTGGTTTGCCTTCGTTGTTGGAGAAAATTGCGGCTCTGACTGCGAAAAACTACCAACGAAAAGTGAATACGGCTAGCGAACTTTTAATTACTGCTGGTGCCACACAAGGTATCTATACGGTGATTAACACTTTGGTGAATCAGGGTGATGAAGTGATTATTTTAGACCCTAGTTATGATAGTTATGAACCTTCGGTTTTAGTAGCGGGTGGAAAACCCGTTCGCATTTCTTTAAATGATGATTATTCTCCTAATTTTAATAGGATTGAAGCTGGAATTACAGCCAAAACAAAACTAATCATACTAAACAATCCGCACAATCCAACAGGTAGAATTTGGACGGAAAGCGAATTTGATGCTTTGGAAAGTTTGCTAGACAAACATCCTCAGGTTGTATTGTTGAGTGATGAAGTATATGAATACATTTCGTTTGCACATGCTCATATTTCGGCTAATTCACGTCCGAAATTGATAGACAAGACGATTATTGCCTCTTCTTTTGGAAAGTCGCTACATGTTACGGGTTGGAAAGTTGGCTATTTAATTGCTCCAGAAAAAATCATGAACGAGATTAAAAAAGTGCATCAATTTTTAGTCTTTAGTGTGAATAGTTTTTCGCAACACGTCATTTCGGAATACTTAGATGTAGTTGATTTTGCAGCAGTTGCCAACATGTATGTACGCAAACGTGATTTGTTTCAAAACCTACTAAAAGACAGTCGTTTTGAATTATTACCTTGTGAGGGAACATATTTTCAAGTAGTAAATTACAAACAAATTAGTACGAAAAACGATATGGATTTTGCGAAAGAATTAATCACAACGCATGGTGTAGCTTCCATTCCTATTTCGGTGTTTTACAAAGATGCAATCGACAAACAAATGCTTCGTTTTTGTTTTGCTAAAACTGATGAAACGTTGATAGCCGCAGCGGAAAAGTTAAGAAAGATTTAGTTCTAGGTTACGTCTGTTCGAATGTTTTTTAACGTAGCGTAACGGAGTTAAAAATGTATCGAGAACTCGTGTACTGAAAAGAAATACTTCTCGAAAATTACTCAGACTAACAAAAAACGCATTAAAAACTAATTACACCCAACAGGTTATTTTACTTTCTTTCCTTTTATATAAACTTCTGTTGGCAAAACATAAGGTACTTTCTCAATATCTATTGTCATTAGGTCTTCTGAGAAAATGGTAAAATCGGCCCATTTTCCTACTTCAAGGCTTCCTTTTTCATTTTCTTCAAAGTCGGAATAGGCTGCCCAAATAGTCATTCCCTTTAGGGTTTCTTCTCTTGTTAAAGCATTCTCCATTTGGAATCCGTTTTCTGGATAATTGTGTAAGTCTTTTCGAGCTACCGCTGCATAGAACGTATACATTGGATTTACTTCTTCTATAGGAAAATCGGTTCCTAAGGCTATCAAACCTGCTTTGTCTAACATTTTTTTGTAGGCATAGGCATTTTTAATACGTTCTTCTCCTACTCTATCTGTTGCCCAATACATATCGGAAGTAGCGTGTGTTGGCTGAATGGAAGGTATAATTCCTAAAGTAAAATAATCGAAGTCTTGCTCGCGCATAATTTGTGCGTGTTCAATTTTCCATCTTCTATTCGGCTTGCCCTCTAAAACGTCTTTGTATATTTTCAACAAAACAGTATTGGTAGAATCGCCAATAGCATGGGTATTCATTTGATATTCTGAAGCGGCAATTTGTTCTGCCATGCGTGTTATTTCTCTAATGGGTGAAAGTAGCGCTCCAAATTGTTTTGGTTTATCGGAATAGGGTTGGTGCAAACATCCGCCACGAGAACCTAAGGCTCCATCGCCCATAAATTTAAAAGAACGAACATTTAGTTTATCGGTTTTATAGATGCCTAATTGCGTGTAATAATCTATATTTACTTTGGAAGCCATAACCATGGCATAAATATTAATGTCGAGTTCTCCTTTTTGTTGCAGATTGTCTATTAGCTCGATCGTTTCGCGTTCTAAACCAGCTTCATTAATTGTAGTGATGCCATGTTTGAACATTTCTGCTTGTGCCTCTTTTAGTGCTTGTATTTTTATGGACTGACTTGGATTGGGTATGGTTGCTTTTACCAATTCCATTGCATTATCGACCAAAATCCCTGTCACTTTTCCGTTTTTAACTTCTATTTGTCCTCCTTCAATGGTACTTATTGTTGTTATGCCCGCTAACTCGAGTGCTTTTCCATTCACTAACATAGCATGACCATCGATTCTGGTTAATACTACGGGTATATCAGGAAACAGTTCGTCTAGTTTTTCTCTTGAAGGGAAGTCTGTGTTTTCCCAATCGTTTTGATCCCAACCTCTTCCTTCTATAAAATTTAATTGTTTTTGTTCTTGAAAAGCAACTACTTTTTCTAGCACTTCGTCGAAACTTTTTGTTGCTTTTAGATTTACTTTTTGAAGCATCATTCCGTAACCGTAGAAATGTGCGTGAGCATCATAAAACCCAGGGTAAACAAATTGGTTTTCTGCACTAATTTTAGTGTTGGAATAGAATTGTTGCTCTATTTCTTTTGTAGTACCAACAGCTACAATTTTACCTTCATCTACAACAAGAGCTTCTGCAATTTCGAATGTATTGTTTACGGTGTAAACTTTAGCATTGGTTACTATTAAATCTGCCTTTTTTTTCTTTTGAGCAAATGCAAACAGTGAGCTTAATAGAAAAAAAAATGCAAGTCTTGAAGTATTCATATATAAAGATTTAAGATACAAATGTAGAAGAATATCTTAGTTTTTACTAAATTCTGAATTATTTTAAATTACCTTTACTTAAAACTTAGAAATTATGGCAAAAAGTCAAGACGCAAAAAAGACAGAGAAGAAAGAACCTTTAAAGACAGCTAAAGAGAAAAAAGCTGAAAAAAGAGATAAAAAGAATTCTCCTAAAAGAGATTAGTTCTACAAAAAAGAATAACATAGTATTTCTTCCTAAAGAATTATTTTCAATGAATAGCCCTGATAGAGCCGATATCCTTTTCTCCTTTTTTTAGAGAAAAGATAAAGGCGAAAGCAGGACTTTTTTTGTTTTTAGCAGATTTTTCTTGCTTCTAAAAAAAGAAAAAGGTATAGCTCGTTGTGTAAAATAAGGGAATGGAAGACTTTAATGTATTGTTAACAAAATAGAGTTGAAAAAACGATAAATAATTGTATTTTTACCACTCAAAAATTTTTTATAGTCAAATGGGTAAAATCATAGCAATTGCCAACCAAAAAGGTGGTGTAGGAAAAACAACGACTTCAGTTAATCTTGCAGCTGCGTTAGGTGTTTTAGAAAAAAAGGTACTTTTAATAGATGCCGATCCGCAAGCGAATGCTAGTTCGGGCTTAGGTATCGACATTGAAACTGTGGAAATAGGTACGTATCAAATTCTAGAACATAGTAACACTCCAGAAGAGGCTACCATGACATGTACTGCTCCAAATGTATGGGTTATTCCTGCACATATTGACTTAGTTGCAATTGAAATTGAACTAGTTGATAAGGAAAATCGCGAATACATGCTGAAGCAAGCATTAGAATCTGTTAAAGACAAATATGATTATATCCTTATAGACTGTGCTCCTTCTTTAGGTTTACTAACGTTAAACGCTTTAACGGCTGCTGACAGTGTGGTAATTCCTATTCAATGTGAGTATTTTGCGCTAGAGGGACTTGGAAAACTATTGAATACTATTAAAAGTGTTCAGAAAATTCATAATTCAGAATTAGATATTGAAGGTTTACTATTAACTATGTATGATTCTCGTTTACGTTTATCGAACCAAGTGGTGGAAGAAGTGCAAAAACACTTTAACGACATGGTTTTTGAAACTGTGATTCAGAGAAATATTAAGTTGAGTGAAGCTCCTAGTTTTGGTGAAAGTATTATTAATTATGACGCTACTAGTAAGGGAGCAATGAACTATATTAACTTAGCGGAAGAAATTATAAAGAAAAATAAGTAGAAAATGGCGAAAGCAGTGAAAAAACAAGCATTAGGAAGAGGATTATCCGCTTTATTAAAAGACCCGACGAACGATATCAAATCGGTTGAAGACAAAGGGGCTGAAAAAGTTGTTGGTAGTATTATTGAGCTTGAATTAGATGCAATTGATATAAACCCGTTTCAACCGAGAAGTAATTTCAATGAGGAAACGTTACGAGAATTAGCCACTTCTATTAAAGAATTAGGTGTAATTCAACCTATTACAGTTAGAAAGTTAGAGTTTAATAAGTTCCAATTAATTTCTGGAGAACGTAGACTTCGTGCTTCTAAGTTGGCTGGTTTAGAAACTATCCCTGCTTATATTAGAATTGCAAACGACAACGAATCTTTAGTGATGGCTTTGGTTGAAAATATTCAACGTCATGATTTAGATCCAATTGAGGTTGCAATGTCTTACCAAAGGTTAATTGACGAAATTAGCCTAACACAAGAGGAATTGAGTGATCGTGTTGGTAAAAAACGTTCTACGATTACGAATTACTTACGTCTTTTAAAACTAGATCCGATTATCCAAACAGGTATGCGTGATGGTTTTATATCTATGGGACATGGTAGGGCTTTAATTTCTATTGAAGATCAAGATGTTCAGTCAGACATTTACCATAAAGTGGTAACGCTTAGCCTTTCTGTTAGAGAAACAGAAGCTTTGGTTAAGAAGTATCAAGATAGCTTGAAACCATCAACTGTGAAAACGAAAGATAGTAATTTCGATATTGATGAAGTTGAGAAAAAGGTATTCACTAATTTCTTTGGTACTAAAGTAGATGTAAAAGTAGCAACAAATGGTAAAGGGAAAATTACTATTCCTTTTCATTCTGAAGAAGACTTTAATCGTATTTTGAAATTGATTAATAACTAGTGAAAAAGTTTGTAACACTATTCTTTTTTAGCTTATTTATAAGTTATAATGCTACTGCTCAGGAAGAAATTTCTATAGTTGTAAAAGACACTGTGAAAAATACTATAAACCCTTTGGCTCCTGCTAAAGCGGCTTTTTATTCTGCAATTCTACCTGGTTTAGGTCAGGCCTACAACAAAAAGTATTGGAAAATACCTGTTGTATATGCTGGTTTAGGAGCTGGTTTGTATTACTACTCATGGAATAATAAAAAATATCACGCCTTTAGAGACGAATATAAAAAGAGATTGGATGGTACTTCTAAAATGGGAGACCATCCAATTTATGGTAATCTAACTAATGACGGTTTAATTCGTGGACAAAAGTTTCACCAACGTAACCGTGATTTGTCTGCGTTAATTACTGGAGCAATTTATATTTTAAATATTATCGATGCTAATGTTGATGCCCATTTAATGCAGTTTAATGTGAACGAAAACTTATCTATTCGCCCAGAACTGTATCAAAATGAAACGGATTTTAAATTCAAAACTGGAATTAGACTTACCTATATTTTTTAACATATTTTTAGCTAACATAATTATATAATTCATACTAATACTAAATGAAAATCGCACTCTTAGGATACGGAAAAATGGGTAAAGTTATTGAAAGAATAGCTTTAGAAAGAGGTCATGAAATCGTATTAAAAAAAGGAAGTAACGATAGTTTTGAAGGATTGGAACACGCAGACGTAGCTATAGATTTTAGCGTTCCGTCTAGTGCTGTTTTAAATATTTCTACATGTTTTGAAAAAGGGGTTCCTGTTATTTCTGGAACTACTGGCTGGCTAGAAGACTACGATACTATTATAGCGCTGTGTAATGAAAAAAATGGAAGTTTTATTTATGGTTCTAATTTTAGTTTAGGGGTAAATGTGTTTTTTGAACTGAATGAATATTTAGCCAAAATGATGCATAACTTGAAACAGTATAACGTTTCTATGGAAGAAATTCATCACACTCAAAAGCTTGATGCTCCAAGTGGAACTGCCATTTCTTTAGCAAACGGAATTATTAAACATACGGATTACAAAAATTGGTCATTAGAAAAAAAGGACTCCGACAATATACTCATTGATGCAAAGCGTATTGAAAATATACCCGGAACTCATAGTGTTTTCTATGATAGCGAAGTAGATCAAATTGAAATTAAACACACTGCGCATACTAGAGAAGGTTTTGCATTAGGTGCTGTTGTGGCTACCGAATGGTTGCATGGAAAAAAAGGGGTTTACACAATGAAAGATGTTTTAGGGATTTAGAATACAAAGAACAAAGAATAGAGAACAAAGAATAGAGAGAAGAGGATATAGATGTAGTTAATAATGAGTGCTAATAAAAGACATAATTACAAGAATCTTAAAATTTGGCAGTTAGGAATTGAGATAGCTAATGACATTTCTGATATCTTATCTGATTTTCCAAAACACGAAAGATATGATTTAAGTTCTCAAATTAGTCGTTGCTCTGTATCTATTCCTAGCAATATTGCAGAAGGGTCTGCTAGAACTAATAAATCTTTTAGTAATTTTATAGATTATTCTTTAGGATCTTCATTTGAATTAACAACACAATTGCTTGTCGCAAAGCACAGAAAACATATAACAGAAGAAACATTTAATAAAATAGACAACAAAATTGAAGAATTTCAGAGAATGACGATGTCATTTCAAAATGGACTAAATTGAGTCTATTTTCTTTACTCTATTTTCTTTATTCTAAAAAAAACAAATATGTCAGTAACAGGTTGGTTATTATTTATCTTATTAGTACAAGTTATTCATGGTTTGGGAACTTGGAAATTATACGTTAAAGCTGGAAGAAAAGCACATGAAGCATTTATACCTATATATAATGCAATTGTTTTAATGAAAATCATTAACCGTCCGACCTGGTGGACGCTATTGCTTTTTATTCCGATTATCAATTTATTTCTATTTCCAATTATTTGGATTGAAACATTACGAACTTTTGGAAAAAAGTCTACTTCTGATATGTTTTTAGGTGTTTTTACCTTAGGGTTTTATATCCTATATGTAAACTATACTCAAGATGTTACTTATTTTGAAAAGCGTGACCTTAAGGCTCCAACCAAAGCAATGGATACTGTTGGTTCGTTAGCGTTTGCAATTGTGGTTGCAACGTTTGTTCACACTTATTTCATTCAACCTTACACCATTCCTACTTCATCATTAGAAAAGTCACTTTTAATTGGTGATTTCCTTTTTGTGAGTAAGTTTCATTATGGTGCAAGAACTCCAATGACAACGGTTGCTGCTCCAATGGTTCATGATACAATTCCTATTGCTCATGTAAAATCGTATACTACTTTTCCACAATTACCTTATTTCAGACTTCCTGCAATTCAAGATATTGAAAGAAATGATATTGTCGTTTTTAACTGGCCAGCAGATACACTATATCACATGTATAAAGCAGCAGACAAACGTTATGACAAACCTATTGACAAGAAAACAAACTATGTAAAAAGGTGTACTGCTATTGCTGGAGATACTTTACAAATTATTGATGGAATAGTGCATATTAATGGTAAAGAATCAATTTTACCAGAAAGAGCAAAGCCACAGTATTTTTATATTATTAAAACCAAAGAAGAAGTTTCTGATAGTTTTATTAAAGACTATCAAATTACAGAAAGCACTAATTTGTTTGAAATAGAAAACAAAGTGTGGGACAGACCAGAAGTGAAAGAACTTCTAATAAAAAGTGCTGGTATAGAAGAATTTGAAAGAGATTCTATCGTATCTGTTATTACTGGAAGTATAACACAGGACATGTATAATCAGTTAAATTTAAAAATAACTAAAAATCACTTTTTCGGAAATTTAACTTTCGATAAAGCAGCGAAAATGAAATCGGATTCAAGAGTTCAATCGATTGAACGTTATGTAAAACATACAAACGAAGACGGAATTTTCCCAGATTTTAAAGACGGTACTCCTTCTCCAAATCGCAATTGGAATAGTGACAACATGGGGCCAATTTATATTCCTGAAGCTGGAAAAACAGTAAAATTAGATCGTACTAATTTACCATTCTACAAAAAAATTATTGGTGAATATGAAGGTAACGAATTGATGGTTACTGGAGACGAAATAAGAATTAACGGTCAAGTAGCTACTTCTTATACTTTTAAACAAAACTACTATTGGATGATGGGAGACAATCGTCATAATTCATTAGATGCGCGTTATTTTGGATTTACACCAGAAGACCATATTGTAGGTAAGCCTATTTTCATTTGGATGAGTATTGACGGAATTAATGATGGTATTAAAAACTGGAGAATTCGTTGGGATAGACTATTTACAACTGTAAGCGGAACAGGTCAGCCACAATCCTTTTTTAAATATTTCTTAGTCCTTTTGGCATTATATTTTGTAGGAGAACACTTTTGGAAGAAAAAGAAAAAAGCAAAAGAAAATGTTTAATTGTTGATTTGTTTATATTCTTAAATTAACAGCTTCATATATATATATTTTCATTTGAAAAACTAGATATTTGGATTGAATCTAAAAGTTTAACTGTTTTAATTTATACTTTAACTCAAAAATTTCCTGAAGAAGAAAAGTTTGGATTAATAAGTCAATTAAGAAGAGCAACGGTTTCTATTTGTTCAAATATTGCAGAAGGCACTTCAAGGATATCTGATAAAGACAAAGCGCACTTTATTTCTATATCATTTAGTTCAACAATGGAAGTGTTAAATCAGCTCATTTTATCTTTTGAATTAAATTATCTTTCAGAAGAAGATTATATAATATGCAGAAAGAAAATTGAAAGTATATCTAACAAATTAAATGCTTTAAGAAAATACATTCTTACAAAAAACAACTAAACAATTTTACAGTTTAACACTATAAGATGAATATCATATTACACCCTACCTATTTTCCTTCAATAAGTCAATATGCTGCTATGCTTCAAGCAGAAACAATAACTTTTGAAGTGGAAGATAATTTTCAGAAGCAAACAAATCGTAATCGAATGTATATTTACGGGCCAAATGGTGCGCAGTTATTAAACATTCCTGTAAACAGAAGCAATGCAAAACATCAAAAATATAAAGACGTTAAACTAGACACAACTTTTGATTGGCAAAAAAATCACTTTAAGTCTCTTGAAACAGCATACAGAACATCTCCTTTTTTTGAATTCTTTGAACATGACCTTCAACCTGTTTTCGAAAAGAAACATACTTATATGATGGATTTGAATTTTGAGATATTTGAAATTATCAATGAATGTTTAGGGATTGAATTGCCTTTTTCTAAGACCGAAGAATACTTTCAGGAATCTAACGACTATGCTGACTTTAGACCTTTAGTAAATGGTAAAAAGGACACTTTTATAAATGAAAGTTATACTCAGGTTTTTGATGACAAATTTGGTTTTATTCCAAATTTGAGCATTTTAGATTTACTTTTTAACGAAGGTAGATATGCAAAAGATTATCTATTGAAGCAAAAATTATAAATATATTTATTTTTTGTCTTCTTTCTTTTCTTTAATCTTTAGCCTGGTTATTACTGGAAAATGATCGCTTAATTTCACCTGATTATTTGTAATAAACTCTTTTATTTCAAAAGTTTTTTCAGCAAAAACATAATCAATTCGTGCAGGGTAATATTTAAAATTATAAGACTTTCCAAAGCCTAATCCAGATTCTTCAAAAGCATCACTCATTTCTCCTTTTATATTTCTATACACATAGGAAAAAGCACTATTATTCATGTCTCCACAAATAATTTTAGGATAAGCACATCCCAAATAATGCTCTTTGATTAATTCCGATTGCATTTGTTGTTGTTTGAATGCTTCGCTTATTCTTTTAAAGATAAATTTTGATTTGCTTTCATTTAGCTTCTCATGAATATCTGTACTAATCTTAACCGATTGTAAATGCATACTATACACTCTAATGGTATCTTTAAACTTTACGATATCTGCAAAAATTACATTATTATTAGAATCTGGAAAATCTATTTTTCCTCTATTAATGATTTCATATTTAGAAAAAATAGCTTGCCCGTATTTATTTTTATCGCCTTCAACTTCAACATTTTTAAATCTAAAATTCCTTAACCGAACCTCTTCATTTGGAGTATACTCTTGAAGGCATAATATATCGGGATTATAGTTTTGAATTACATCAGATATATCACTAGGCACTTTCTTATTTGGCAACCATTCGTATTTATTAAACAAACGCACATTATAACTCATCAAGGTAAAGTCTTCCGATTCTACTTCCAAATTAGTATCTGAAAAGCGATATAATTTACTAATAAAGGTTATACCTATTAACAATACAAATCCAGATAATAATGCTTTTCGTTTTAATTGTAATAACCAAATGATAAAAAATATAAAATTAAATATCAGAAACATTGGCAACAATAAAGTCAAGACACTTAAAAAAGGAAAAAGTTTAGGAGCAAGAAATGGCAGTATATAAGCAAGGAAAGTTAACAAGGCCAAAACCTTATTAACAAAAAACAATAACCTACTAAATAATGATTCTTCTCTCAACTGTTTCCTACTTTAAATAAAAATTCTTTCTCTTCTTTAGACAAACTATCGTAGCCTGTTTTGCTAATCTTATCTAGAATATCGTCTATTCTTTTCTGATTAATCTCACTTGTTTGGCTTGTAAAAGTAGTTGTTGTATTTGAATTTGTAGTGTTTTTATGCACTTTTTTAAATGGTGTCTTCACTTTAGGTTTTAATAAACCTTCAAAAAAATCTTGAATTTTAGAAATTCCTTTCGATAAATCAATTCCTCTTTGCAATGATTTTACAAATATGAAACCAAACAAAGCGCCACTTAAATGCGATATATGTCCTCCAGTATTATTCAAAGGAACTTGAATTAAATCTAATAGAACAATTACTCCAGCTACTTGCCATAACTTCACCGTTCCAATTAACGGCATACGAAGCAACATATAAGGTGCATAAACAGACACTGCAATAAGAATTGACATAATGGCTGCACTTGCCCCAACTAGTACTGAATAATCTCCTAACAAATAAAAAGCAAACAAATAAATCAACCCAGAGAAAACACCACCTAAAAGATATACTCCTAAAAATTGTTTTCCTGTAAAATAACTTAAGAATAGCTTTCCTGAGAAATGAAGTACCATCAAATTAAAAAGCAAATGAAAAAAACCACCATGAAGAAACATATAGGAAACTAATGTCCAAGGCCTGAAAATTAACTGTTTTGTATCTGAAAATAAGCCTAACCATAAAGGATACTCAAAAGATTTTCCTTGAAAAGAATAGAAAAAAATAATTGAAAGCAAGAACACAGCTATGTTCAAAAAAATTATTTTTTGAACAATACCTCCAGTTTTATATTGCTGTTTTATGTCTTCAATAATATTCATAATATTTTTTTTTAGTATCAATGTGGCATTTCTATCCTTCTATTGGTCTACATTATCGAAACTTGTTACAAATTACAGCGTTAATAATAAATATTATTTTCTGTCCCAACGGTTCTTATCAAATTGATTTTTTTTCCAAAACCACATCATTAAAAAACCGACTAAAGCACCACCTAAATGTGCAAAGTGAGCTATTCCTGTACCTCCATTACCAAAAAGAGCATTCCCTTTCAATCCTAAAAACAAATCTATCGCTAACACACCTGGTACAAAATATTTTGCTTTAATAGGAATTGGAATAAACATAATACCAAGTGCAGCGTTTGGATACAAAAAAGCAAAAGCTACTAACAAACCATAAATAGCTCCTGAAGCTCCTAATAGCACAGATCTAGTTTTTGAAAAAGCCTCTAAAATATAATTAAAGTCTTCTTGATTAGCATTAACTCTATCGAGTATTGTCTTAACCTCTCCATTTTTCATCACACCATCAGCATCAAACAAAGATGAATAATCTAAATTTAATAATGTATGAATCTCACTCGAAGTTAAATTTAAATGAGAAATAGAACCTAGTATATTATGAACTTCAAAATAATCAATTCCAACATGTAATAAAGTTGCTCCAAAACCACATGAAATATAAAAAAACAAAAACTTATTACTTCCCCACATTTGCTCTAATGCACTACCAAAAGAAACCAAAGCAAACATATTAAAGAAAATATGCATTGGACCAGCATGCATAAACATACTTGTTAAAGGTTGCCAAAGTTGAAATTTATCACTTTCAATATAATGCATAACCAATAAGTCATTTGAGTTAGGTAACACAATACTTACAACAAAAAATATAATATTAATGATAAGCAAGTGCTTTACCATGTCTGTCATTTTAATCATAATGCAAATTTTTTATCTAAATCTTCAACACTAATAGTGATAAAGGTAGGTTTATTAAATGGTGAAACATTTGGATCTTTACAGGCAAATAATCCGTTTACTAAATTCTCTTGTTCCATTTCTGTTAAATAACTTCCTGTTTTAACAGCTAAACTTTTCGCCATCGTTTTTGCTATTCCGTCATTTAATGAAAAAGTCGTTTCCGGAATATCGTTTTGCAATCCGTTTATCAACTCTTCCAATAAAATACTCACTTCACTTTCCTGAATAGAAACTGGAATACCTCCAATTTGAATACTATCCTCCTTTATTTCATCAAAAACAAATCCTGTATTTTCTAAAGAAGGTTGTAATTCTTTTATGAAGAGAATTTCTTCTCTTGAAAAATATAACTCTAACGGAAACAATAACTGCTGACTTGAAGCATGTTTTACTGTTATATTAATTAAATATTGTTCATATAAAATACGCTGATGTGCTTTGTTTTGATCGATTACTAGCATTCCCGATTTAATAGAACTAACAATATATTTTTTATGTATTTGATAGGTTCTTGACGTTGTCGTTTCTACCTCTTTACTTTCAAAAAAAGATCCCGTAACTTCTTCACTTTCGAATGAAATACTTTCAACCTCAGCAGTATCTTTTCGTAAATCTACATATAAACTTTCCCAAGAGTTTGCTGTTTCTTTTTTAGTATAATTTCCACTTGACGCATAGGAATTTCCTCCACTTTTAACTGGCTTTTCATCAGCAAAAGGATTATAATTCGCATTAACCTGTATGGTTGGTGAATGGGAATCTTTGTTTTTATATTCGTAGGGCGTATCTAAATTAGGATCCCGTTCAAAATCAAGAACAGGAGCCACATTGAACTGCCCTAAACTATGTTTAACAGCAGAACGTAAAATAGCATACAATGCTTGTTCATCATCAAACTTAATTTCTGTTTTAGTTGGATGAATATTAATATCTATAGTGTGTGGAGGTACTTCTAAATACAGAAAATAGCTAGGTTGATTACCTTCTTTTAACAAACCATCAAAAGCATTCATAATTGCATGATGCAAATAACCACTTTTAATGAAGCGATCATTCACAAAGAAAAATTGTTCACTTCTACTTTTCTTAGCATATTCTGGTTTCCCAACAAAGCCACTAATTTTAACAATTTCTGTATCCTCTGTTACCGGTACTAACTTTTCATTCGTTTTCCCACCAAGTAGATTTACAATTCTTTGTCTATAGTTTGATGAAGGCAAATTATACGTTTCACTTCCATTATGAATCAACGTAAAATAAATATTTGGATGTGCTAATGCTACACGTTGAAATTCATCAAAAATATGACGCATTTCAACAGTTTCCGATTTCAAGAAGTTTCTTCGGGCTGGAATATTAAAAAATAAATTTTTTACTAAGAAAGAGGTTCCTTTTGGCAAAACCGCAACTTCTTGCGAAACGAATTTACTTCCCTCA
Organism: Flavobacterium jumunjinense; assembly: GCF_021650975.2. Lineage (NCBI taxonomy): Bacteria > Pseudomonadati > Bacteroidota > Flavobacteriia > Flavobacteriales > Flavobacteriaceae > Flavobacterium > Flavobacterium jumunjinense. The sequence goes on along the minus strand of NZ_CP091285.1, from coordinate 2,654,303 downwards.
ATAATAATGTGATGTCCTAATTCTTCTTGATCTTGTTTCGTTTTTAATTCTACATGCGCAATAGCTGCTATAGAAGCCAAAGCTTCTCCACGAAAGCCTTTTGTACTTAATTCGAATAAATCTTCCGCTAAACGAATCTTTGAAGTAGCATGACGTTCGAAACACATACGTGCATCGGTCACACTCATTCCAACACCATTATCGATTACTTGAATTAATGTTTTACCTGCATCTTTAACAATCAATTTAATATCATTTGCTCTCGCATCGATAGCATTTTCAAGCAATTCTTTTACAACTGAAGCAGGTCTTTGAACAACCTCACCAGCCGCAATTTGGTTCGCAACATGGTCAGGTAATAACTGTATTATACTGGACATTTATTTCTTTTTGAAAATAGATAAGTCAAAGTCTATTATGAATAAAAAAACAAGTAACAAAACACCTATAATAATCAAAATTCGTCTATTCGCTTCTCTATTTTGATTATACTTAAAATCGTTTAAAGCTTTTACAAATTTAACTTTTAATCCTTTATCAGAACCTACAGTTACTCTATATTCATCAAACTTATGCTTAATTTCAAAAGGACTCCCTTCTCCGTTATTATCAAAATAACGTGGTTGATAATTATATTTCTTATTTTTTCTCTTTCCGATAAGCCCCATAATACATCTGTTTTAATTATTCAATATAGGAATTCAATACAAACATACCTATCAATAATAATACCAACAATAGTATTAATGTACTAATTGATTGAGTAGTTTTTACTTTTCTATTTTGTTTATGTATACCTTTCCGCTTTGGAATAAAATCTTTTTTTGATGAAGAATCATCATTGGTATCAGCATGATTTTCATTTGAAAATCGAGGATTATAATTAAAGGTTCTATTTTTTGGTTTATACAACAAGTTTTAACTTTTTATAACACCAAAAATACTTAAAAATACATAGAATGAGAAACACATTTAACAAAACTTTGTTAAATGTGTTTCTCATTCTATAAAACAGTTAATCTTTAACTCTTTTTATTTAGCGCTACCATTTTTATAGCAGCTATAGCAGCTTCTGTTCCTTTATTTCCATGCTTTCCTCCACTTCTATCAATAGATTGTTGCATCGTATTATCGGTTAACAAACAAAAGATTGTAGGAACATCATATTTTACATTCAAATCCTTAATTCCCTGTGTTGTTCCATCGCATACAAATTCAAAATGCATTGTTTCGCCTTTCACTACACAACCAATTGCTATTACACAATCAACTTTTTGTGTTTCTATCATTCTTTTTGAACCAAAAACAAGTTCAAAACTTCCAGGAACATCCCAACGAATAATATTTTCAGGAAGTGTTCCGCAGTCTAATAAAGCTGCTTTTGCCCCTTCAAACAAACCGTTTGTTACTGTATCATTCCACTCTGAAACAACAATCCCAAATCGAAAATCTTTCGCATTTGGGATTGTGTTTTTATCGTACTGTGATAAATTTTTATTTTCTGTAGCCATAGTAGCTTATTCTGTCATAGTAATTAAAGCATCAATATTTTGAGCTTCTCTAGACGTTTCGTATTTTTCTTTAATTTTTACAAATAATGCATTTGCATCAGCTTTCTTGTTATTTAAATAACACAATTGAGCTGCTTTCATTAAAAATCTTGGAGTAGTATAATCATTTTCATCAGCTTCAGCTGCTTTCTTATAATTATTGATAGCTTCATCCACTTTATTCAATTCTGAATAGGCATCTCCTAACGCTCCTAATGCTTCTGCTTTTGTAATTGCATCATCAGCTTTGTAGCTTGATAAATATTTTTCAGCATTTTTAAAATCTTTAATATGTAAATATGCCATACCAGCATAATAATTTGCTACATTTCCAGATTTTGTACCAGAATATTCTTCTATTACACCAATTAATCCTAATTTACCTTCACCACCTTTAAGCGCTAAGTTAAATAATGAATCTGGGTTTTCTGTATTTGCTAAAGCATCATTAAAATAAACTTGAGCTTGATAGATATCATTTAATGCTTTCTCTTCTTTAGGCTCTACAGCAAATTTATTGTAAAGTAAATACCCAATAGTCGTCAAAGCGATAGCACCAACAACTCCTAAAATTAACTTTTGATTTTTAGCTACCCATTCTTCAGTTTTTGAAGCGGTTGCATCTAGTGTATTAAATACTTCTTCCGTAGTACTTTCTCCAGATTCTAATACTTCTTCAAATTCATTCTCGTTATCTAAAACGTCTTTAGGTTTGGGTGCTTTATAACCTCTTTTGTTATATGTTGCCATTTATAATAAGTTTATTAAAGTTGCAAAAATATAATTTTTATTGAAACAGACACAAGAAATATTTTAAAATATTACTATATTCTTATTTTATCTACATTATCACCCTGAAAATAAATAAAAAACAAATTATAATTATTTTCTGTTTTTTCATAGTATTTTTGCATAGATTTTTAACCAAAAGCCTTTATATATAGTGTTTCTACAGCATTTAACCTTACTTAATTATAAAAACATAACCTCTCAAACTTTCGATTTTGACAACAAAATCAATTGTTTCGTAGGTAAAAACGGAATTGGTAAAACAAATATTCTAGATGCTATTTATCATTTAGCCTATGGAAAGAGCTATTTCAACCCATTAGCATCACAAAATATCAAACATGATGAAGATTTCTTTTTAATTGATGCAATTTTCAACAAAAAAGATCATGAAGAAAAAATTTCCTGTAGTTTAAAACGTGGGCAAAAGAAAATAATAAAAAGAAATAATAAAATCTACGAGAAGCTTTCTGAGCATATCGGTTTTATTCCTCTGGTAATTATTTCTCCTTCCGACACCGATTTAATTATTGAAGGTAGCGAAACTAGAAGAAAATTTATTGATAGCGTAATCTCAACTTTAGACAACAAGTACTTAAATGAGCTTATCCAATATCAAAAATTAATCGCTCAACGCAATGCATTACTTAAATATTTCGCTTTAAATCAAACTTTTGACAAAGACAATTTAGCTGTTTACGATGATCAACTAGAGCCTTTAGGGAAAGTTATTTTTGAAAAAAGAAAACACTTCTTAGATCAATTTATTCCTATTTTTCAGAAATATTACGCTATTATTTCTACAGAAGCAGAAAGCGTTCAATTGATTTATCAAAGTCAACTTTTTAGAGCAGATTTAAGAACATTATTCAATCAAAACATTAGTAAAGACAGGGCACTACAATATACCAGTACTGGAATTCATAAAGATGATTTATCATTTGAAATTGAAGGTTATCCAATTAAAAAGTTTGGCTCCCAAGGACAGCAAAAATCCTTTTTAATTGCTTTAAAGCTTGCTCAATTTGAGTTTATCAAGGAGCAAAGTGGCGAATTACCTCTTTTATTATTTGACGATATTTTTGACAAACTAGACGAGTCAAGAGTTGCTAAAATCGTAACCATGGTAAATGATAAGGTTTTTGGACAAATATTCATTTCAGATACTCATGCTGAAAGAACTGAAAGTATTATAAAAAATACACATCAATCCTATACAATCTATACGCTTTAATTATCGAATTTATCCTTATTTTTGCATCATTAAATTTATTTTACAATGAATATTCAATCTAATTTTTCTTTAAAAAAACACAATACTTTTGGTATCGATGCTAAAGCAAAACAGTTCATCGCAATACATACAAAAGAAGAATTAGCAACACTACTTCAAAATGAAAAAGACATCTTTATTTTAGGAGGAGGTAGTAATATGTTACTCACTAAAGACATAGACAAACTCGTTGTTCATATTGACTTAAAGGGAATTGAAGTAACTCAATCTGATGAGGATTATGTATTAATAAAAGCTAATGCTGGTGAAAACTGGCACGAATTTGTAATGCATTGTATTGAAAATAATTATGGTGGAATTGAAAACTTATCATTAATTCCTGGAAACGTTGGCACTACTCCCATCCAAAACATTGGTGCTTATGGTGTAGAAATTAAAGATACTTTTTTTAGCTGTGAAGCTATGGAGATTGAAACACAAGAAGTAAAAACATTCTACAAAACTGATTGCCTGTTCGGATACAGAGAAAGTGTTTTTAAAAACGAGCTAAGAAACAAATACATTATTACAGCCGTTACTTTTAAATTATCTAAAAGAAACCATGTTTTAAACACTTCGTATGGTGCAATTGAAACAGAGCTTAACCTTCAAAACATTACTCAACCAACTCTTAGAGATGTCAGTAACGCTGTCATTGCTATTAGGAAAAGTAAATTACCCGATCCAAAAGAATTAGGAAATAGTGGTAGTTTTTTCAAAAATCCGATTATAAAAAAATCCGATTACGAAAAAATCGTACAATCTCACCCAGAAATGCCACATTATATTGTTTCCGAAAACACTGTAAAAGTACCCGCTGGCTGGCTTATTGAACAAGCTGGTTTTAAAGGAAAACGCTTTAATGATGCAGGAATTCACAAAAATCAAGCACTCGTATTAGTTAACTACGGTAACGCAACTGGAAGTGAGATTTTATCGGTTTCTAAAGACATACAAACCACTATTTTAGAGAAATTTGGAATACAAATCGAAGCAGAAGTAAACATTATTTAACCTAAAAACACACTATTTATATTAATTCTTTTGTATTTTTGCAGTCTTACTTTTTGAGTATAATTAAAAAATACTACTAGCAACCAAAGCAAACACATTAGAGACAACTAATTAAAAATATTGATATATGAAATCGCCATTAACAACAAATTTGTTAGAAACAATTTGAAATTATAAAACTGTGTTATCATATATTACTTATAAAAATAAATTCTAAACATATGAAATTAATTCTACTAACCATAGGTCTTTTAGCAGTTGCAGTTATTGGTATAACTATAAAAATTTGGGCTAAAAAAGATGGTAAATTTGCTGGAACTTGTGCTAGTCAAAGTCCTTTCTTAAATCCTGAAGGTGAAAACTGTGGTTTTTGTGGAAAAACACCAGAAGAGATGAAAAATTGTGAAGATCAATCTCACTCTTAATTTTTCCAATTAAAAAATCTAACTATGTTTTTACAAATCTTACTGCTGTTGCTAGCATCTTTTGTTAGTATACAGTTCATATATTATATATTTATATTTGGTCGCTTTTCATTTTCTAAACCCAAACAAATTCTTCCAAGTTCTGAACCAATTTCGGTTATTGTTTGCGCAAAAAATGAAGCCGAAAACGTAAAAAAGTTTTTTCCGCATTTAATTTCTCAAAATTATCCTGATTATGAGATTGTCCTAATTGACGATGCTTCAACAGATGATACATTAGAATTATTTGAAGCCTATGAAAAACAATATTCAAATGTAAAACTAGTAAAAGTTGAAAATAATGAAACCTTTTGGGGGAATAAAAAATATGCTTTAACACTAGGTATTAAAGTCGCAAAAAACAACAATCTATTATTCATTGATGCAGACTGTTATCCGAATTCAAACGATTGGATAACCCATATGAGCAGCAAGTTTTCAGAAAAGAAAACTATCGTTTTAGGATACGGAGCTTATGATAAAATTAAAAAATCGTTTCTAAATAAAATTATTCGTTTTGAAACTTTATTAACAGCTTCACAATATTTTGGCTGGGCAAAAATTGGCAAACCCTACATGGGAGTTGGTCGAAATCTTGCCTATACTAAAGAAACTTTTTTTAGCGTTGGTGGTTTTGTAGAACACATGAAAGTGCGTTCTGGAGACGATGATTTATTTGTTAATCAAGCAAGCACAAAAAACAACACTACAACTTGTTATACTCCTGAGAGTTTTACCTATTCGGAACCTAACAAAACATATAAAGATTGGTTCAATCAAAAAAGAAGACATGTTTCAACTGCAAAATTATATACTGCTTTTGATCGCTTTCAATTAGGCTTGTTTTTTGTTTCACAATTATTCTTTTTCCTTTTAGCAATTACGCTATTAGCGTTTCAATACCAATGGATGATTGTACTTGGTATAATTATATTTCGCTATTTATTTACTTGGATAAGTTTAGGATATGCTGCGAAAAAATTAAATGAAAAAGATGTAATGCATTGGTATCCAATTATTGAAATTTTCGTTATTTTCACACAATTAAACGTTTTCTTTACTAATATTTTCTCAAAACCTGTACATTGGAAATAAATTCGGAGATTATTTTAAACAATATTGAAAAAGCAAAAACGGGTGACCAAGTTGCTTTTACTTTTCTACTTGATTTCTTTTGGAATGAAGTCTACGGTTTTATGTTGAAAAGAACAGAAAACGAAACCGATACAGACGACATTACTATTGAAACTTTTGCGAAAGCATTTGATAAAATAAACACTTATAATCCTGAGTTCGGTTTTAACACTTGGTTAATTACAATTGCAAAAAATGTTCATATCGACATGCTTCGCAAAAAGAAAACTTCATTATTTATTGACATCACAGACGAAGACAACAACAATGCATTTAATGTAGTTGATGAAACTCCAACAATAGAAGATGATATTATTACTGAACAAAATTTGTCGCAACTTTTAAATTATATCAAAACCTTAAAACCAGCCTATCAAGAGGTAATACAATTGCGGTATTTTCAAGAGATGACCTATCAAGATATGGCAGAACAGCTTGACGAACCTTTGAATAATATTAAAATAAAACTGTTGCGCGCTAAAAAATTATTAGCCGAAACTATTTCAAAAAAAGAGAAGAAAAAATAAAAATAAGAATTTATATATTTGATAAAATCAAAATACAAATAGAAAACCTTACTTCTCAACAGAAATCAAAACTCTTGTTTCCTTCACCTTTCATTGTATTTATTACAGTCGATACAGAACAATTTAAAACAAACATCTGAAATACTGCAACAACTACTATTTTCAATATGGTTCGTGGTTTACTTCCTATTATATTATTTTGGTATGACACTTTAAAAATAAACAATGATATAATTACGAGTATTGCTATTGTTGGAACCATTGTTTTTACAATAGCAATATATACTACTTTAACCATTCCAGAAACACACAATATCGATTTAGATTTCACAGAATAGTAAACAAATCTTAAAAAACTATATTTATACTTTTGTTTTATCAAATCTCACTATCTTTGTACTTCAAAATTTTTTCTATGAATACTGTTACCGAGAATGTTTTTCCACCAAGAGAACCTAAACCAAAATGGCTTAGAGTGAAGCTTCCTACAGGAAAAAAATATACCGAATTAAGAGGATTAGTCGATAAATATAGCTTAAATACAATTTGTGCTTCAGGTAGTTGCCCCAATATGGGAGAATGTTGGGGTGAAGGAACCGCTACATTCATGATACTTGGAAACATTTGTACACGTTCGTGTGGTTTTTGTGGTGTTAAAACTGGAAGACCTGAAACAGTGGACTGGGATGAACCCGAAAAAGTGGCTCGCTCTATCAAATTAATGAAAATTAAACATGCGGTTATCACAAGTGTTGATCGTGATGATTTGAAAGATATGGGTTCTATCATTTGGGCAGAAACAGTGAAAGCCATTCGAAGAATGAATCCAAACACAACCTTAGAAACCTTAATTCCAGATTTTCAAGGAAATACTAGAAACCTAGATCGCATTATCGAAGTTGCACCAGAAGTTGTTTCTCACAATATGGAAACTGTAAAACGATTAACGAGAGAAGTTCGTATTCAGGCGAAATATGAAAAGAGTTTAGAGGTTTTGCGTTACTTGAAAGAACAAGGTATCAAGAGAACCAAATCGGGAATAATGCTTGGTTTAGGAGAAAAAGAAGAAGAAGTCATACAAGTACTTCATGACTTGAGAGATGCTAACGTTGACATTGTAACTATAGGTCAATACCTGCAACCGAGTAAAAAACATTTACCCGTTAAAGAATATATTTCTCCAGAACAATTTGAGAAATATGAAAAAATTGGCAAAGAACTAGGCTTTAGACATGTTGAAAGTGGTGCGCTTGTTCGTTCTTCATATCATGCCGAAAAACATATTCATTAGACCTTTACACTATCTAAATGCTATAGAATACCATTTATTAATGGCATTTACTGAAATAAAAAAGCCTTCAAGTTTTTAATTTGAAGGCTTTTTCATGTGATTATACTATTTCGGCACATAATTTAGCAGTTGCGAACCTTGGCATTTTTTTTGCTTTGGTTATAGTGTGCTACTCCAAAATTGTTGTGACAAAAGCATTAATTCATTTCGATTTGTCACAAAAAGTGTGACATTTCCAATTTCAAATCAAAATTGTCACAAAAACTGTGACGCTTTACTTTTCAAAACAAAAAATGTCACAAGTTTTTTAAAAAAACAACACAAAATTCCTGAATGTCGAATATGACTTGTTTTTCTATAGACAAAAATTACAACAACCTCATTATTAGATTATGTCTAAAATTAGAAACGTGTTTTTTAGGTACTATCTTAATTACCTAACTTATTTTGTTAATTTTTATTATTTTTACATTAGCAGAGGGAATTCATACTGTGACATTTCACTGAATGTATATCCTGTTTAGCCTCAACTTGTTTGGGGCTTTTTTCTACTTTTTTTATTAGACGGCTTTTGCAAAGCCGAGCAGAGAGGAAAACTCCTGCTCCTTTTCTTGAATATTAATTTCAAACTCAGGATTATATTTTTCATTCTTTTTCCATAATTGATAGATCATTACCAATAATTTCTTTTGAACTGCAACATAACTTTTCATTTTTACACCATGCTTCTCATAGGTTCTGTCATATAAGTCTTTAAACTTTTTTACTTTACATTTAATAACTACTAACGATGGCATATGCATGGCTCGACGTATTCGTGAATTGCCTCTTTTTGATATTTTAGTTTTTCCAACTCGAGTCCCTGATTGTGCTTCTACAACATCATAACCAGCATAGGAAACCACTTGCTTGTAATTGGAAAACAATTCAAAACCATTTGTTTCTGCCAATACTGTTGCAATTGTCAACACACCTAATCCTTTTATAGATTCTATATTATTTATCCTTTGTTCTATTTCTTGATTTGATTTTATGTGTTTTAAAATAGCTTTATTTAATTCTTTAATTTGTGCTTCAAATAACGCTATGGTTTGTTTTAACTGACTAATTACAGATTCCGATTGATGCATTGCAAAACTCAAAGCATCTAATTGATTTTTTAAAACTGTTTTCAATTCAGTTACATTTTGATGTTGCCTAGTTAAAAGTCGTAGCTGATAAAAAAATTCACCCATAGGTTGCCATATTTCTAAACATTGCTCGGCTCCCATTTGTGATAATCCTTTCGCATCAATACTATCATTTTTTGTCTTTAATCCAATAGCTTCTATATATTTTTTAGCTTTATTAGGTAAAATAATTGAAACAGAAAAACCTTGATCAAACAAATAATAGGCACAATTCTCATGATAAATACCTGTCGCTTCCATACAAATTACAACAGGAATAAATTCTTTCTTATGCTTGTTAATCCAAACTACTAAAGCATAAAAACCTTTTTTAGTATTAGGAATAATACAACTAGATTTAACAATTACTTTTTGCCTTTCATCAATAATGCTAATACACGCATTAATTTTTTTACTAGAAACATCAAGTCCAATCGAATACTTTAAATTCATAACATCTTGATTTGAATAATAAACAAAAAACTACAATGGTCTTCGCTCATTTTTTATACAGCATCTTTATATAAAACAAAGTGATTAAGTACTATTGAGACTTGAATGTAATTAAAACCAAATTGATTAGCCTAATGTATGCAATATCATCATAAATGTATTTCGCCCCGATAGAATTTTGCAACTTGGTTTTGTTTATTAATGATTACTATTTCAAAGATACGTACTTCATCTTTTTATTTAAAGTAAAGATATGAGCCCCGATAGCAACCTACCGTGTGGACACATCTATATTTTCACTATTTTAGACCAAATATAAATTATGCGTAGACATTTTACTGATATTGAAGATTCTCGATTACTTAGACGAAGTAATTTGATTTTGGACAGTTTATTTTGTAATAGTGTTCATTCTATTCGACAAATCACCCAAAATGAATCGGAGTGTAAAGCTTTTTATCGTTTTTTACAGAATAATAGGATCTCAGAATCAAAATTAATCAAAAATATGTCTTCTAATTGTATCACTTCCTGTTTAGATAAAACAGTTTTATGCATACAAGACACAAGTGAAGTAAATCTTTATAATCATAAAAATAGGATTAAAAAGGACGGATTCATTGGCACTACTAATGCTGCAAAAGGTGGGATTGGCTTTTTATTGCACCCTAGCTTTGTTGTTGATGCTTATAATTTCATTCCTTATGGTTTTTCTGATGTTAAAATATGGAATAGACCTCTAGAGAAACTTACAAAACAGGAAAGAAATTACAATAAATTACCTATTGAAGAAAAAGAATCATACAAGTGGATAGAATCTTCTGAAAAATCAAAAGAAGCTCTAGAGAAGGCAAAAAAAATCATCATAATCCAAGATAGAGAAGGTGATATTTATGAGCAATTTGCGATAGTACCTGATGAAAAGACAGAGTTGCTAGTAAGGGCTAGAGCCAACAGAACATTATTAAATAAGATAAAATTATTTGACTTTATAGCTAATGAGCCTCTTCAAGGAAAATATACCATTGCACTAGAAGGAGATAAACGAAGAAACATAAGTAAGCGAGAAGCTACTTTAGAGGTAAGGTTTTCAGCTGTTACTATTCAAAAAAACGATTTAGTTTCGAAAAATGCACCAGATAGTGTTGATTTATATATTATAGAAGCGAAAGAAATTGGTGAGAATATTGAAAATCCAATATGTTGGAAACTATTAACAACTATTAAAGTTTTAGATTTAGAAACTGCTTTACAATGTATTGATTGGTATACCTGTAGATGGGTAATAGAAGAAATTTTTAGGATACTAAAAAAAGAAGGATTTAATATAGAAGCCAGTGAATTAGGTTCAGCTAAATCCATCCGAAAATTAACTTTAATGATGATGGAAACAATTGTTAAGCTATTTTTAATGCAAATAGCCTACGATATGCCAGAACATGAAATAGAATCAAGAAGTTGTTTTACCAATCAAGAACTTGAATGTTTAGAATATCAGATAATAAAATTAGAAGGTAAAACAGAAAAATTAAAAAATCCTTATAAAGAAAAGGATTTGAAAAGATATGTATGGGCAATTGCTAGACTTGGAGGATGGAAAGGATATACTAGTGCTCGAAAACCTGGAATAACTACTTTTTCTATTGGAATTCAAAAATTCGCTTCAATTATGCAAGGATGGCAATTATTTCAAGATGTGTCCACACGGTAGGATAGCAACGGCATCCTGTCATTGTAAGGAACGTAGCAATGACAGATATAGTGGATAGCGGGACTATTTTCTACTGAATGACAATTTTTCTGCTCCTTAAAAAAATTAAATTTTTAATCTAATATGAGGGAAGCATTTTTAGGACTCTTTACTTTGTATTTTAAATTTAATTTCTTTTCCGATTTTGAAGGCAATTTTAACTTCCAAGTCACTAATTTAGTTTCTTCATTCATCACACCTTCATTATACTCTTCATCAAAAACTGTTATTTCTTTTGTAGTACTTATTGGAAATTGATCCAGGATTGTAATAGTAACAGCATAAGGTTTATTGTTCTTTACAGCAATTTCAAAAGCTCTACTTTCTGTTTTATTACTGCTTAAGAATTGTTTCGATTTGTATTCTTTTAACTGTTTTCTTTCAATTGCAATGCCCTTATCTTTCCCTAAAGAAATTTCTAAAGTATCTGAAGCATTTTGCAAGTCCAACAAAGATTTACCTAGAAAGGCTCCTTCAAAAAACAAATTCAATTCACCATCGAACAAATTCAAATCTTGCCAATCTGTAATTTTTGCTGTTAAATAGGCGTTTTTATCTAGTTTTGGCACTGCCATATATTGATAATCTGCTGGTAAATTAAACTTTTTGATTTCCGCAGTATACACTTTACCATCGTTCAAAACTGTATAAGGAACATCAATATCATAGGTTATTGTAGTTGGTTGATAATTAACACTCGTTTCTAAAGGTTGCGATTTAAATTCGTCTTCTTCTTTTTTTCTTGATTTTTTCCTACTATAAGCTGTAACAACAACAGCTTCAAGCTGGGCCACATCATGCTCTAGAACCACGTTTATAGTATTGTTTCTTACTTGCACAATTTGAGATTTCATACTTATATAAGAAAATACTAACTCGCAATTTACATGAGGTACTTTTATTGAATAATTTCCGTCAAAATCGGCTTGAGCTCCTATAGAAGTTCCCTTAACCATTACAGATGCGCCAGGCAAAGGACCATAACTATCTGAAATTTTTCCCGAAACAGTGTTTCCTATTAACTGACCATAAGCTTGAACAGAACCTCCTGTACTTCTACGGCTATTTAAATTCAAAAACCACGGGTTTATTGTTGGTGACACACCACTTTCTGTAGGGTTACCACTGGATATCGATAAATTTACATCTTTCCAATCTTCTCCAGAACTTTGAAAAATATTTGCTTTTAATAACAAATCTATTGGACTATTGACATCTTCTACTCTTAAATCATAATTTGAAAACCAACCCGCATTGAATACATAATAATCGATCTCAAACTTAGCATTAGTAACGCTCGAAGATGCAGAAACCGTAACAACAATATCGCTTGTAGCCTTTTCATCGGATTGATTTAAGGCTTTTAATTGTTTGTTGAGTTTTATTAAATCACTATCTATTGTCGCTACTCTTTCATTTATTTCTGTTTTCTGCTTAATCAAATCGACCAAACGCTGTCTATGAAAATCTACCGCTTCTTTCAGTTCAATTGCTTTCAAGCCCGAATTAACTCCTCCAATTACTTGGTTCTTAGCTAAAATATTTTCCTCATTTTGAAGAATCGCTAATATATTTGTTTCGGTTGTTTTATTTTGTTCCAAACTCTTTTTACTTGCCTCTAATTTTTCAATTTCGCTTCTGTTTTCTTGTTCTTTTAAAAAATTATTTTGGTGTACAACAGACAAAATTGTAAAATTACCCGATCCTTTAACTTGAAGACTTTGCTTATCTATTCTAGGTGAAACACCACTAAATACTAATTCTGTTTTTCCAGACTCTAATGTTGTTTTTCCATTTCTAGTTATTTGTGCTCCTTCTGTAAAAACAATTACGTTGTTTATTTTCGAAATTACATTTTTTGTTTTTTGCTGTGAAAAGGAACTAAAAACTACCAAAATCGAAAAAACAATTCCAAATACCACCCTTTTTTGTACATTCATACCTAATATGTCTTAATTTTTATATCTATTTTTTAAATAATCGCTTTTACTACTTAACAAATATAATATATTCCTTACTTTTATACTCTAATTTTTTTCAATAGAAATGACAAGGATTGCTATTAACGGCTTTGGAAGAATTGGCCGAAATTTATTCCGATTATTATTAAACCACCCTTCTATAGAAGTTGTGGCTATAAACGACATTGCAGACAATAAAACCATGAGTCATCTTATTAAATATGACAGTATTCATGGTGTGCTACAAGCAAAAACAAACTATAACGAACAAGCTATTATAATTGACGAGAAAGAATATTTGTTTTTTCATGAAAGAGAGATTAAAAATCTTGACTGGAAATCATTAAACATAGACATTGTTATTGAAGCTACTGGAAAGTTTAAAACAGTTACTACTTTACAACAACATATTGATGCTGGTGCTAAAAAAGTAATCCTATCTGTTCCTCCAGAAGATGACGCTATAAAAACAGTTGTTTTAGGTGTTAACGAATCTATTTTAGATGGTTCGGAAACAATAATATCCAATGCAAGTTGCACAACAAACAATGCTGCTCCAATGCTTAAGGTCATTCAGGAATTGTGCGAAATTGAGCAAGCTTATATTACTACTGTACATTCTTATACCACAGATCAAAGTTTACACGATCAACCACATAAGGATTTAAGGAGAGCAAGAGGTGCATCACAATCAATTGTTCCAACAACAACTGGTGCAGCAAAAGCATTATCAAAAATTTTCCCCGAACTTGAAGGTAAAATTGGAGGTTGTGGAATTCGTGTTCCTGTTCCAGATGGTTCATTAACCGATATTACTTTCAATGTTAAAAGACAAGTGAGTATTGAAGAAATTAACGAAGCTTTCAAAAAAGCTGCTAATACGAACCTTAAAGGTATTCTAGACTATACCGAAGACCCAATTGTTTCTGTTGATATTATTGGCAATAGACATTCTTGCTTGTTTGATGCGCAACTTACTTCTGTAATCGATAAAATGATTAAAGTTGTTGGTTGGTATGATAATGAAATTGGATATTCATCTCGTATAATCGATTTAATTCTATTTGTTACAAAAAACGAAACCGACTAAAACGATATTATAAATAAATTTTTACATTAGAAAAAAATGTATATTTTTGAGAAACGTTTACTACTAATTAACAACTAATTTCTATTAATAATGAGGAGCTTATTATTTGCTTTATTCTTTTTTTGCTCAATAAGTCACTCGCAGTCACTTTTAAAACTAACAACAGAAATTAATGATAGTATCGATTTCTATCTTGAAATAGCATCGTTCAACAAAGAAGATAAACGCTACTTTAACAAGGCTATAATTTATACTGAAAAAGCTATCGATTATGCTAAAAAAAACAAACTTCATTCTAAATTGCCCGATTGTTATTTAGTTCTTGGTGGTGTTTATTATGATTTAGGCAGACCAGATACTGCTATTGAAAATTTTATTAGAAGTATTAATCTTTATAAAAAAGATGTTCCAAGTGCCAATTTAGCATTAGCTTATTATAGCTTAGGAAAATGTTATCTTGAAAAAAATAAAATTGATCTTGCCGAAATCTATTTTAAAAAATCGGGAGAAATTTATACTGCTTTAAATTTCCTTGATGCTATTGAATTAATCAATATCCAAAAGGGAATTATTCAGAAAAACAGAGGAAAATATGACAATGCTATAGCCATTTTCAAATCTGTTATTCAATCTATTAACAACAATACTTTTGTAGATACAAAAATTGAAGCTTATTATCAAATTGGCGAAATTGAAAATTTAAAACACGAACCAAGTAGCGCTATTAGTTATTTTGAAAAAGCCTTAATTTTAAATAGTAAACATTCTAAAAACATTCAATTACAGAAAAAGATATTAAAACAATTAAGCGATACCTATAAAAAAGATAATCAATACGATAAGTCTCAAATTTATCTTGAACGTTATGTTGACATTGCCGATTCTTTAGACAACTTTTACAACAATTCGCTATCTGAAAACACTTTCGACAGAATTCAATTTGATAAACAATTGAAAACCATTGAAGAACTAGACAAAGAGAAAAAAAGTCAACAGAAAACGATACGTTTCACAAAATTAATAAGTATACTTAGTATTGCACTAATTTCAATTTTATCGCTACTTAGTTTGTCATTATACAAAAACAATAAAATTAGAATTAGTACGAACAAACTATTAAAAGAAAAAAACAAAGAATTAACCATTGAAAAAGATAGAGCAGAAAGAGCCAACAAAGCACGTTCAGAGTTCCTTGCAACCGTTAGCCATGAGTTACGAACACCTTTAAATGCTATTAACGGAATTGCATATATTCTTTTAAATGAAAAGCCAAAAGCAACACAGTTAAACTATTTAAAATCGTTAGAATTTTCCGGAAAATACCTTCTCACTTTTATTAATGATATTTTAGAAATTAACCGATTAGAATCGGACAAAGTACTTGTTGAACACATCAATTTCGATTTGGTAGACTTAGTAGAGAATATCAAAATTTCTTTCAACGAATTCATTATTGAAAACAATATTAATTTCCATCTTTTAATAGATAGTTCTATCTACCCTTATACTATTGGAGATCCTACAAAACTGTCACAAGTATTAATCAATTTGGTTAACAATGCTATTAAGTTTAGTAAAAATGGAGATGTTTGGTTAATAATTAAAAAACTAGAAGAAAGAGAAAATAATACAACTCTTTCTTTTGAAGTAAAAGACAACGGAATTGGAATTCCAAAAGATAAACAAGAAACAATTTTCGACAGTTTTAGTCAAGGTTCTGTTGAAATAAACCGAACTTATGGAGGAACAGGTCTAGGACTTTCTATTGTTAAAAAAATATTAGAAATTTTAGGAAGTAACATCCATTTAGAAAGCGATGCAAACAAAGGCACAAGCTTACAATTCGACCTAACTTTTGGTATTGGTGAACCCTTAGAAAAGAAAGAACCTATTACGCTAAACAAGAAAAATGCTTCTAATAAAAAAAGAAGGATATTATTAGTTGAAGACAATAAGATAAACCAAATGATTACCCAAAAAATGCTGGAACAAAAAGGCATTCCTTCGGTTATTATTGATAATGGTGAAGAAGCCATTGAACATTTAAAAACCAACAAATATGATTTGGTTCTTATGGATGTTCATCTTCCTGGTATTAACGGAACAGAAGCAACTTCTGAAATTAGGAAATTTGATACCAAAACTCCTATTATTGCTTTAACAGCAATTTCTTTAAATGAAAACAGAGAAATGTTATTGTCTTTTGGAATGAACGAAGTAATAACAAAACCATTTGTTCCTGAAGAGTTTTATGAAATCTTATTTAGCTTTCTTTCTAATAATGAAGAATAAAGTTTTTGATTAAATTTCGAACATGTGGCTCGGCTTTTTTAGCTGCTTCCAATACTTCTTCGTGATTTACTTCTTCAATACTTTCTTCATTACCCATATCGGTAATTACAGAAATACCAAAACAATCCATGTTCATGTGTTTGGCAACAATTACTTCTGGAACTGTAGACATTCCTACACAATCTGCTCCAATATTTTTAACCATTTTATATTCCGCTAGTGTTTCAAACGTTGGTCCTTGTAAACCTAAATACACACCTTCTTGAACAGCTATATTTAAAGTCTTTGCAATCATTTTTGCTTTAGCAATCATATCCTTAGAATAAGGTTCACTCATGTTTACAAATCGTGGTCCAAATCGTTCGTCATTAAAACCTCTTAAAGGATGCTCGGGCATCATATTCA
Organism: Flavobacterium jumunjinense; assembly: GCF_021650975.2. Taxonomy (NCBI): domain Bacteria; kingdom Pseudomonadati; phylum Bacteroidota; class Flavobacteriia; order Flavobacteriales; family Flavobacteriaceae; genus Flavobacterium; species Flavobacterium jumunjinense. The sequence continues at coordinate 2,637,141 of NZ_CP091285.1, read as the reverse complement.
CATGATCCTTAATAATCATAATATCCCCCACTTGAAATACAGGATTCACACCTCCAGATGCATTAGAAACTATTAATTTTTCTATCCCCAATTGCTTCATTACACGAATTGGAAAAGTAACTTGTTTCATGTCGTAGCCTTCATAATAATGAAATCTGCCTTGCATTGCCATCACTTTTTTATCTCCAATTGTTCCAAACAATAAAGCTCCTTTATGTCCTTGAACAGTAGAAACAGGGAAATTAGGAATTTCTGTGTAAGGTATCGAAAACGCAACTTGAATATCTTCTACAAAACCACCTAAACCAGATCCTAAGACCACACCATATTCTGGAACAAAATTCGTTTTATTCTTAATATAATTAACTGTTTCTGCTACCTTTTCCCACATAATCTATTATCTTTTTATTAAAATCTTCCTTATTTTGAATTAGCTTACTTTTTATTGGCAAATAATACAATTGATTACTTTCAATGCTTCCCTTCAATCGCACATAATCTTTCTCTGTAGTAATAATTCTTTTTTGCTTTGCAACCTCTTTAATTCTATTGATATCATCACTAGAAAAATCATGATGATCTGGAAAAGTCAATTTCTCGTCAACTTCATTTTCAAGATAATTAAAAAACAAATCTGGCTTTGCAATACCTGCTAAAAGTAACTTAGCTTCATTTAAATCGTTTACTTTTACCTTACTATTATCAGTGTAAACAAAATCATCATATTCAATTGTACTAAAATAAACGGGTACATTTACCTTTAGTTTTTGCCTAATTCTTTCCTGTGCAAGTTCAGTAATATTTGCAGGACATTTTGTGACAATTATCATATTCGCTCTTTTTTTTCCAAAAGAAGGCTCTCTTAGATTTCCAAAAGGCAGAATATAATCATCACAAAACAATTCATCATGAGTAGTTAAAAGTACATAGAAACCTGCTTTCACTTTTCTATGTTGAAATGCATCATCTAACAGAATAACATCGGGTTTATGTTGCATCAATTGAGAAATTCCATTTCTTCTATCTGCATCAACCGCAACATGAACGTGAGGAAATTTAGAGTAAAACTGAAAAGGCTCATCACCTAGCGTTTTTGCAGTTGCAGAAGCATCCGCCAAAACAAAACCTTTCGATTCCCTTTTATAACCTCTGCTTAATGTTGCTATAGAAAAATCGCCCAGCAAACGAATTAAATATTCAATTTGAGGAGTTTTTCCTGTACCACCAACGCTCAAATTTCCTACTGCAATGATAGGAACATCAAAAGATTGACTTTTAAAAATGCCAACATCGTATAAAAAATTACGCAAATATGTTACTATCCAATATATAAATGCTACTGGAAAAAGTATTTTTCTTAAAAAAATCATAGCACGAAAATAGTATTTTTTTAGTTCTTATTTTTATCCTATAGTGTTTATTCGTTTCTTTGTTATGCTAAGAATTAAATTAATGAATTTTATAACAGACAACAAGCTGTTACTAATATTTAGAATAATTCTCTTAGCTAATAAAAAATAACCGAATACAAATGAAACTTTTTGAAATACTACCTATACTTGAAGAACTAGCTCCTTTAGCCTATGCAGAAGATTTTGACAATGTAGGTTTACTAGTTGGAAATCAGAACGAAGATATTAATGGAGTTTTAGTTTGCCATGATGCGCTAGAAAGCGTTATCGATGAAGCTATAGCTAAAAAATGCAATCTTGTTGTTTGCTTCCACCCTATTCTTTTTAGCGGATTAAAGAAAATAACAGGTAAAAACTATGTAGAAAGAGCTATTGTAAAAGCAATAAAAAATGATATTGCTATTTATGCAATTCACACCGCTCTAGACAACCATCAAGAAGGCGTTAATAAAATATTTTGCAATGCACTTGGGTTAATAAACGCAAAAGTTTTAATTCCAAAAGAAAACTTTATTAAAAAACTCGTTACTTATACTGTTCCAGAAAACGCAACAATTTTACGTAACGCATTATTTGAAGCAGGTGCAGGAAGAATTGGAAACTATGACGATTGCAGTTTTAACAGTAATGGAATTGGCACCTATAAAGGTAATGAATATAGCAATCCAGAAATTGGAGAAAAACATAAATTTACAGAAACCAACGAAATAAAAATCGAGGTTACTTTTGAGAAGCATTTAGAATCGAAAATTTTAAAATCGCTCTTTAAAAACCATATTTATGAAGAAGTTGCCTATGAAATTTACGCTTTAACCAACAAACATCAAAATATTGGTCTAGGAATGATCGGTGAATTTGAAACACCAATGAACGAGACGGAATTCCTAACATTTGTTAAAAACAAAATGCAATGTGGAGGCATTAGACACAGTGCTTTCATTAACAAAAACATAAAAAAAGTAGCGGTTTTAGGAGGTTCAGGAAGTTATGCAATAAAAAACGCACTACAAGCTGGTGCCGATGCTTTTTTAACGGCAGACCTTAAATACCATCAGTTTTATGAAGCAGAAAACAAACTGCTTTTAGCAGATATTGGTCATTTTGAAAGCGAAAGATATACAAAAAATTATATTGTTGATTATCTTAAAGAAAAAATCACTAATTTTGCAGTCGTTTTATCAGAAGAAAATACAAATCCTGTTCAATACTTTTAATATGGCAAACAAAAAAGAACTTAGCGTAGAAGATAAATTAAGAGCACTATATGCTTTACAGCTAGTTGACTCAAAAATTGACGAAATACGTAATGTTAGAGGAGAACTTCCTCTTGAAGTTGAAGATTTAGAGGACGAAGTTGCCGGTCTAAGCACTCGTTTAGATAAATTAAAATCAGATCTAGAAGCTGTCGATGTTCAAATCAAGGAAAAGAAAAATGCAATCGATGAGCACAAAACAAGCATAAAAAAATATTTAGATCAACAAAAAAATGTTCGTAACAATAGAGAATTTAATTCTTTAACGAAAGAAGTTGAATTTCAAGAATTAGAAATTCAATTGGCTGAAAAGCACATTAAAGAAATGAAAGCTTCTATTGAGCATAAAAAAGAAGTGTTAGGGCAAACTAAAGAAAGATTAGATGCTAAACAATCACACTTAAAGCACAAAAAAGCAGAATTAAGCGACATTATGTCTGAAACTGAAAAAGAAGAGAACTTCTTATTAGGAAAATCAGAAGAATATCAAGGACAAATTGAAGATCGTTTATTAGCGGCTTACACTAGAATTAGAACAAGTGTTAGAAATGGCTTAGCGGTTGTTTCTATTGAGCGTGGAGCATCTGCTGGATCATTCTTTACTATTCCACCACAAACACAAATGGAAATTGCTGGTCGTAAGAAAATCTTAACCGATGAGCACAGTGGAAGAATATTAGTAGACAATGTTCTTGCTGAAGAAGTTAAAGAAGAAATGGATAAATTATTTGCAAAAATATAATAGTTTAACCAACAAAATAAATTTTAAATCCTGAAAGTAATCTTCAGGATTTTTTTTAGTTTTATTTTTAAGACATTTCAATTCAAAATAAACGATTCAAAAATCAAGATGAATTTAAATATAAAAACATAGATTTTCGTTTGTTTACAATAAAGAAATATTAGAACCCAATTAAATAAACTAACAGAAAACGAAAAAAAGCTATCTTTGCACCATGGAAGAAGAAAAATTAGTTCGTATTAATAAGTTTTTATCTGAATCGGGATATTGCTCTCGCAGAGAAGCCGATCGTTTAATTGAACAAGGTCGCATTACAATTAACGGAGTTGTTCCAGAAATGGGTACAAAAATAGGACCGAATGATGAAGTAAGAGCCAACGGACAACTTATTCAAGAGAAAAATGACAATCGAATTTATTTAGTACTCAACAAACCTACAGGTATTGAATGTACTACAAATTTAGATGTTAGAGAGAATGTAGTTTCTTATCTCGATTACCCAGAACGTGTTTTCCCTATTGGTCGTTTAGATAAAGCCAGTGAAGGTTTATTATTATTAACCAATGATGGTGATATAGTAAACAAAATTCTGAGAGCAAGAAACAACCACGAAAAAGAATATATCGTTACAGTAAACAAAACCATTACTGATCGTTTCATTGAAAGTATGGCTAACGGAATTCCGATTCTTGATACAATTACTCGAAAATGCAAAGTAGAACAAGTAAGTAAAAACACTTTTCGAATTGTTTTAACACAAGGATTGAATCGTCAAATTCGTAGAATGTGTGAATACCTTGATTATGAAGTAGTAGCCTTAAAACGTACTCGAATCATGAATATCTCGCTTGATGTTCCTGTTGGAGAATATCGTTTATTAACAGCTAAAGAAATGGAAGGATTAAACGAATTAATATCACAATCAAGTAAGACAGAAGAAGCAAGTTTACCAAGCAATAAAAGTAAATTTACTGGAAGCAGAAATTACGATGAAAGAAACAGATAGTTATATATGAAAAAGTTTAGTTTTTTTATTCTTGTCTTGTTTATATTAAGTTGTTCTTCAACTACTACCGTAATACCTGAAAGATTAGATCCAATTCATATAGAAAATGCTAAGCAATTTGCTTTTTCACAGTTTAATAGTTGCGCTACAGGAAATTATATTCCAATTACAACAAAAGTTGCGACACCAGGTTTAGTTAGAAATTTAGTACTAGAAGAAATGAAGCTCTCCTGTACAAAAATAAATAAAGACTATGGGAAACTGCTCTCTTTAAAAATTGATCAAACTCGAATTTATAAAAAAACATTAATTTATAGGTTTAAAGCCACCTATTCCAAAATTGAACATACTCCAGAAATTAGAGTATATTCTACATTAGAACATAAATATTCGGGATTAATTATAAAACCAGAATATTTAGAAAAATATACTCCTTTCAAACCCGAAACAAAGATATAGGAACAACATTATTTCCTGCTCTTTTAAAAAACAAACCAAAAAAAATGTCAAATCAATTTTCCAAGTTAGGAATTGCGCTACCAATACTAAAAAGTTTAACCGATTTAAAAATCGATACTCCAACAGAAATTCAAGAGAAAACAATTCCTGTTTTATTAAAACAAACAGACGATTTTGTAGGTTTAGCTAAAACCGGAACTGGAAAAACAGCAGCTTTTGGATTGCCGTTACTTCAATTAATCGAATCGGATAATCAAAATATCCAAGCGGTAATTTTAGTCCCAACAAGAGAGCTAGGTCATCAAATTTTTAGCAATATGGAAACTTTTGCTAAATATTTACCAGAAATTTCTATCACGGCAACTTGTGGAGGAATTCCTATTAAACCACAAATTGAGCGTTTATCTAAACCAACACATATTGTAATTGCTACTCCAGGTCGTTTAATCGATTTAATTAAGCGAAATGCCATCAACATTAAGCAAGCAAAGTATTTAATACTTGATGAAGCTGATGAAATGGTAACGGTTTTAAAAGAAGGACTAGACGAAATTATAACGGAACTTCCAAAAAGCAGAAGAACACTATTGTTTTCTGCAACAATGCCTGGAACAATTAAGCAACTAATTCAAAACTACATGTCTAAGCACGTTACGCAAGTGAGTGCTAATATGGAAACCGTTGGAAACAACAGTATCGATCATCAATATGTAGTAGTTGATCCTATTGAAAAGTTAGACGTTTTAATGCACTTCTTAAATTCAAGAGAAGGTGAACGCGGTATTATATTCTGTAAAACAAAAGCTGCCGTTAACAAATTAGCTAAAAACTTAGCTATTAATCGGTTTTCTTCTGGAGCATTACACGGAAGTTTAACACAGCCGATTCGTGATCGTATTATGGATCAGTTTCGTGAAGGACATATCAATATATTAGTTGCTACCGATTTAGCTGCGAGAGGAATCGACGTTAAAGAAATTTCATATGTAGTAAACTATCATTTACCTGATGTTTATGAAGCATATGTACATAGAAGTGGAAGAACAGCTAGAGCTGGAGCAAATGGTTTATCGTTAACGGTTTTACAAGAAGAAGAAACAGCCGAATTAGCTGATTTTCAAAATGAATTAGGTATTCGTTTCACAGAGTTTAAAAAACCAGATCATCAAAGTATTGAAGACAACAATGCTTTTCTATGGGCAAAACAAATTTTCAAAACGAAACCTAATAGTGAAATTTCTCCTGCTTTAAAAGATCAAATAAAAACTGTTTTTCATCATTTAACGAAAGATGAATTGATTGAGAAATTGTTAGCTAATTATGTTTTGCAAAATAAAAGTGAAGTTGTTGTAAAAGAAAAAAAACTAGGAAAAAAGAAAAGATAATTTTTTTCTCATTTTTGGTAAAACACATAATAAATGGTCTCCTTCAAATTTTATATTTGTTTGAGACCATTTTAATTTAGAACTTATTAAAAAATAGTTTTTAAATTAGTCGCTCATTAGAATATTTAAAAAAATAGCGATGTCTCAACTTCTTATTTACAGAGAAAAATTAAATTTAACACAAGAACAATTAGCGACAAAAGCCAATGTTTCAGTTAGAACCATTCAAAGAATTGAAGCAGGCACTATTCCAAAAGGACATACATTAGATGCTCTATGTAAAGCCTTAGATATTAGTAAAGAAGAATTACTTCAAAAAAACATTCAGGAAACCAAAAACAACTATCAACTCCTAAAATACATTAATCTTTCTTCATTACTACTGCTCTTTATTCCATTAGGAAGCATTATTGCTCCCCTAATACTTATGCATTGGAAAAAAGAAGTTAACAGCATTACTAAACAAATTGTATCTGTTCAAATTGTATGGACAATTGCTTTCCCTATTATTACATTGGCAATTGCTTTTATTGGAAAATGGCTTTCATTAAACAAGCAAGTACTTCCTCTAACAATGGTACTATTATTTATAATTAATGTTTATATTATTCTTCGGAACGCTATCGAAATCAACAAAAACAAAAAACTATACATCGGACTGAATTTCAATCTATTCTAAAAAATGTCAGCACATTGTCGTGCCATTGTCGGGTTCATTTTATGCTTTTTGTTTGCTAAAAAACATACTATTGCAGTAACAAAAACAATTAAAGAAACCGTATTATGAAAACACTATTTCATCTCTTTTTACTATTTACATCTTCACTCCTTTTTACTCAAGTAAGTACTGATTCAAATTTATACAAAACTATTCTTTCACAAGACAGCTTGCTTTTCAACGTTGGTTTTAACACTTGCGATATGCATCAATTTGAAAACCTTTTGAGTGATACTTTTGAGTTCTTTCATGACAAAGATGGCGTCAGTAATAAAAAAGAATTCTTGTTTAACTTACGCAATGGTTTATGTAAAAATCCAACTGAATATCAATCTAGAAGAGAATTATTACCCGAAAGCAGTAAAGTTTTTCCACTCTACAAAAACAACAAACTATATGGAGCTATTCAAATTGGAGTGCATCAATTCTATGAGACAATGCCACCAAGAAAAGAAGTTTTCGCTAGTTCTGCAAAATTCACTCACGTTTGGCAATTAGAAAATGAAGTTTGGAAGTTATCACGGTCTTTAAGTTATGACCATCAAGAAAAATTGGCAAACATTCCTCAATATTCATTATTTGATGATGATAAAGCTATTGAAAAATGGCTTCTAGAAAGCAACGTACCAACATTAGGTTTAGGAATAATAGACAAAGGAAAGTTAAAACAAATTAAAGTCTTTGGAGAACTCAAAAAAGGAACTTCAGCACCATACAACACACTATTCAATGTAGCTTCATTAACAAAACCTATCACAGCAATTGTTACATTAAAACTAATAAGCCTTGGAAAATGGAATTTAGATGAACCGCTCTACAAATACTGGATTGATCCTGATATTTCAAAAAGTCCAAATTTAAAAAAACTCACTACTAGATATATTTTAAGTCATCAAACTGGTTTTCCGAATTGGAGATATATGAATGATTCAGGAAAACTAGATTTCAAATTTACACCAGGTACAAAATATCAATATTCGGGTGAAGGTTTTGAATATTTAAAAAAGGCATTAGAAATTAAATTTAAAAAAACACTAGATGAGCTCGCAAAAGAACTAGTGTTTGAACCTTTGCAGATGAATGATACTGAATTTTATTGGAGTAAAAAAACTGACGAAAGTAGATTTGCTATTGGATACAATCCTGATGGAGTTGCCTATGAAACTTTTAAAAACAAAACAGTAAGTGCTGCTGATGACCTATTGACCACAATTGAAGATTATGGTACTTTTTTAGTTAGCGTCATGAACAATGACGGATTATCTAAATCAGTATTTGATGAAATGACTACAAATCAAGTAGCAACAAAGACAGGAAAATACTTTGGCTTAGGTTTTGAAATTTACGATTTAGGAAATGGAGAAATCGCACTTTCTCATGGCGGATCAGACAAAGGAGTACAGACCATTGTTTTCATTTTTCCAAAATCAAAAAAAGGAATTCTTATATTTACTAATGTAGATGATGGTTATAAAGTTTATGAGAAGTTATTGTTGCATTATTTAGGAGAAAACGGAAAAAAAATAATCGAAATAGAAACGAAATAAGAATAACTAATATCTAATTATCATTTAGTAAAATCGCTTTAAAGATTTTTTATTCTAAAAGAACGTAAGTATGTGTTTTACCTAAAAACTTCTTTCTAGCGATCTGTTTCTTGATTTACATTTCTTCAAATAATTCTTCAATATAAAAGAATCTCCCTCTTTTTAAGATATATTTATATCCCTACAAACCTGTTTCCATAACTCGATTTCGTACCTTTGAATTTTAAGCGAAATCATGTTAAAAAGAGCCTTTCAAAACTACATCAATAACTTCAAAGGGTTTTCTAGAGAAATCTGGATTTTAACCCTAATTACCTTCATCAACAGAACTGGAACAATGGTTCTTCCATTTCTTTCAAAGTACTTAAAAGAAGATTTAGGCTTCACATATGATCAAGTGGGTTGGATAATGGTTAGTTTCGGATGTGGTTCTATGACTGGTTCTTGGCTAGGTGGTAAATTATCGGATAAGATTGGCTTCTATAAAATAATGATTTTCAGTCTTCTGACTAGTGGATTAATGTTCTTTGGTTTGCAACATATTACTACTTTTGAAGGTTTAGTAGTTGCTATTTTCTTGATAATGTCGGTTGCTGATATGTTTCGTCCAGCAATGTTCGTTTCATTAGCAGCTTATGCTAAACCAGAAAATAGAACAAGAGCACTCACATTGGTTCGTTTAGCCATTAATTTGGGCTTTGCAGCTGGACCAGCAATTGGTGGTTTAATTATTATGAATATAGGCTACAAAGGTTTGTTCTGGGTAGACGGTGTTACTTGTGTTCTAGCTATTCTTATTTTTTGGAAATTAGTAAAAGAGAAAGAAAAATCTAGTTATCAAGATAAAGTGAATCCAGGAGAAGTTTTAACTTCTTCAGTTTTCAAGGATCTTCCTTTTTGGATATTTCTAACCACTTGTTTAATTACAGGAATACTCTTTTTTCAACTTTTCACAACGCTTCCACTCTATCACAAAGAGCAATTTAATCTAACCGAATTTAGAACTGGGCTATTACTTACATTTAATGGTGTTTTAATTTTCTTCATGGAAATGCCGATAGTAAGTTACATAGAAAAAAAACAATTCAACAAAGCAAAAATTGTATCCATTGGTACATTCATAATGGGAAGTTGTATGTTTTTATTGCTTTTCGACAAATGGGAAGGTATTCTATGGTTAATGATGTTTATAATGACATTTGGAGAAATGCTTGTTTTTCCATTTGCAAATTCTTTCGCAATGAGTCGTGCTCCAAAAGGTCACGAAGGCAGATATATGGCTATTTTTAGCATGAGTTATAGTTTAGCTCATATTTTTTCTGCTAAAACAGGAATGGAAAACATCCAAACAACAGGTTTACAAATATTTGGCTACGAATTATCGGGTTATCAATTCAATTGGGCATTCATGGGAACACTCGGACTGATTGGTGCTTTATTAAGTTTTTGGGTCTATATAATCGTTAAAAAAGAGCAAAAAAACAGTTTAAAACTTAAAAACTAGTTAAATAACTATTTATTTAGTTGTATAACTATAAAAATAGTTATACGTTTGTCATAACAAAAAAAATGTTATGCAAAAGCTCACGAATAAAGAAGAAGAAATTATGCAAATTTTATGGAAGCTAAAAAAAGCTTTCGTAAAAGACATTCTTGAAGAAATTACCGAAGAAAAACCACATTACAACACCTTATCTACAATTGTTAGAAATTTAGAAGAGAAAGAATATGTTGGCTATACTGCCTATGGTAAAACACACCAATATTTCCCTATTGTTACTATTGAAGAGTATAGAAAAAAATTCATGAACAATGCTATTGATAATTATTTCAATAGTTCCTACAAAAATTTAGTTTCCTTTTTTGCTGAAGAAGAAAAAATTTCGGCTGACGAACTTCGAGAAATTTTAGATATTATCGAGAAAAAGAAATAATTATGGAAAATTTTCTTCTCTATTTATTAAAAGTTAACGCTTTATTGACGCTGTTCTTTTTAGCCTATCATTTTCTGCTTCGCAAAGAAACTTTTTTTCAAAGCAATCGTTGGTTTTTACTTCTTGGAATTGCTGGCTCTTTTATTATTCCAACGCTATTATTTACAAGTATAGTTTGGATAGCACCTCAACCTATACTAGAATATAGCTCCGTGATATTGCCTACAAATGCTTCAATAGTGAGTCAACAAATTAGTGAAGAAAAATTCAATTGGAGCTTGTACTTTAGCATACCCTACCTTCTAATTAGCTCCTACTTTCTATTAAAACTAATTCTAGAATTATTATCGTTCTTTAGAATTGTTAATCAGGGTAAAAAAAGCATACAAAACAAGATACAATTCATAGAAACAGAAGAAAATCAAAGTCCGTTTTCATTTTTCAATTATCTCGTTTTTAATAAATCTAATTTCACCGAAGAAGAATTAGAATACATTTTTATTCATGAAAAAATTCATATTGAACAGCAACATAGTTTTGATGTTTTAATCACAAAAATGCTATGTCTTTTCTTTTGGATTAACCCAATCGTATGGATGTACAGAAAAGCAATTTTAGAAAATTTAGAATTCATAGCTGATGCAAAAACTGCAAAAATCACTACAAATATATACCAATATCAAAAAACGTTATTAAAAACAATCATCAATAAGAATCAATTATCAATCACCAATCAGTTTTATCAATCATTAATCAAAAAACGAATCGTTATGTTAAACACAAATCAATCCAGCAGAAAAAAACTATGGAAATATTCCATTGTAGTTCCTTTCTTAGTCGCTTTTATTTTCTTTTTTCAGCATGAAACCATTGCTCAAGTAAAGGAAACAGAAGAAACCATTAGTAGTCATTCTACAACACAAAGCACTTCTAAAATAGAATTTACAATAAACAAAAAAACAACCGATAAAGAGTTAGAAGAAATAAGCAACGCTTTAAGAGAGTCATACGATATTCAATTAGAATTCAATAAGATAAAAAGAAACAAACAGAATGAAATAATACGTATAAAAGCAACGGCTAATACTGACAAAACTTATAATTCTGTCATTGAAATAGATGAGAATGAAGGTATTGATCCCTTTACAATTATTGCAAATAAAAATAATGATAACGAGAAAACCGTCAACTACATAAGACCCAATGCAATTAATGCACAAAAAGCACCAACAAGTACCAATACAATCAACAATGAAATCAATACAATTAATTATAACGGTTGGAAAATTGAACAAAATAAACTAGATAAAACTCCTGTACTTTTTGTAGTTAACGATGTGAAACAAAGCACAGGCACAAATATTAAGTTTGATTATACTGTAGAAGTAACTAATTCTAAAAAACTAAACAAAAAAGACGCTATTAAGAAATATGGAGACGTTGGAAGAAATGGAGCTTATGAATTTAAAGTTAAAAAGCATGAACCGATCAATCAACTCTATATCATTAACGATAAAGAATATCTTAGTGAAGAACTAAAAGGTAAAAAAGTTACGCTTGACGGAACAATCATTCACTATTCTAATAAAGAAGCACAACAAAAATATGGAGATAAAGGGAAAAATGGTGTATTACTTTTTAAAGGGAAAGCAACAATTTCCGAAGGTAAAAAAGATGTAATTCATGTCATATCTACAGCAGTAACAAACGTAGAACCAAAAAACATTAAACTAGAATTTGAAGAAGACAAAACATATATTATAAACAATAAGAAATACGACTATACTACTTTAAAAAGCAAAGATTGGTGGCTTTATAATGATGGAAACAACAAAATAGAAGAGAAAAACAGAATTACCTATATTACTGGTGATGTAGTTGAAAATGCTGCCGAATGGAATTCACAAGAAATTATTGAAGTGAGCCATGAAGTTAAAAAGTCAGAATCGAAAATAATTACCCTAGATAATGATAAAAAAATCTACATTACAAATGGTTTAATTAAAATTCCTAGTTTTCCAGCTTTAGAATTAAAAGCTTTAGATATTGAATTAGACGGTAACAAGATTGCTAATAAAGCTCAATTCTTCGAGCAAAAAAATCTTAATTTCATAAAAGATATTACAATAGATGATGACATGAAAGTAGTTAAGGTTATTACCTATAAGATGGTTAATAAAAAGACAGATGAAGAAAATGAAAGGCAAATAATTAACGTAGCTAAAGAGCGTGCTGAAAAGGATAGACTAGCAAGGATAGAAGCACAAAAACAATTAATTAATGAAGCTAAAGAACGTTCTGAAAGAGATCAAAGAGCTCGAGAGGTAGCAAAAAATGAAAGAAGAGAAGCAATTGAAGAAAGAAAACTAGCATTAGAAACGAAAAGGGAAGAACAGAGAAATCAATTAGAAGAAAAAGCTGAGATGTATAGACAAAAAGCTGAAGAACAAAAAGAAATTGAAAGGCAGAAAAAAGAATAACATAAAAAAACATCTCGAGATTTCGGGATGTTTTTTTATCTATATTTGTCAAAAAAATAAGTGATGTATAAATTTATTGCGAAACTAAACAAACTGGTATTACCAAGCTTTACAAAACAACGATTAGACATTACTAAAGCTAAAAAATGGCAAAAAGCACTGTTGGCATATCGTTATTATATTACCATTAAGTCATTAGATTAATACACTAAAGCAAAAGAATTTCTTTCGTTTTATTTTTTCTGATTATTAAGCTAATTAATATACCTTCAGAATAACTCACAAAAAGTCTAAAACTATAATAATAGAACTTTGACATTTTTGCTTTAAAAATCCAATGATTACGTACAAATTTATATTGTATAATAAATTCTTAATTGGCATATTCATTTTTTTTAAAACTATTTTAGTTTAAAAAACACTATAAATCAAAGAGATACTATTTAAGCGTCCTTTTTTTATATTTTTTTCCTAATTTATGTTTGCAGTTTACACAAATATATCTATATTTGCACCCTCAATAACAAAGGACACTATTTATACTTTGTTAAAGAAATTGGCCTCGTGGCGCAACTGAATAGCGCACTTGATTACGGCTCAAGAGGTTACTGGTTTGAATCCAGTCGAGGTCACAAATTTACAATTACCAAACAGGCGAACAGCTTACGTTAACACGTAAGCTGTTCGCCTTTAGCTATTTACAGATATGCCAAATTTATTTCTTCACGCGTATAATGGGGGTTGTTTCCCTGAAAGTTTCCCAACGATGAGCTCTGGGAAACTTAATTGTAGAATTCGTTTGAAAACGGACTACAAGAAAAAAGACAACACATATCAGGTTTATATTCAAATCACTCTTAAAAGAGTTGTGAAAAAGATTTCACTCGACTTTTCAGTTCGTGAAAACGAGTTTGAGAACGAACGAATAAAGAGAAACAACAAAAACTATAAAGATTACAATCTCTATATAGAAAAGAAACTAGCCGACATCAATACTATTGAAGTGAACTATAGAATTGCGGGTAAAATTCTAACACTAGACTTACTAATTGAAGAATTAAACAACCCAACTGCTAGAGTTGATTTTATACTGTTTTGGGAAAAAGAAATGATTCGTCAAAAAGAGATTTTGAAATCAGGTACTTATAGACAACAAATGACGGTTTTAAATAAAGTAAAAGCTTTTAAGAACCCTCTTTACTTTTACGACATTGATGAAAACTATTTAACGGACTTAAAGGCACATTGTAAAAGAAAACTAAAGAATAACGACAATACAGTAGCAAGTTTAATAAAAAGCTTTAAAAAGTACCTTCATTTAGCTAACAAAAAAGGAATAACGACTCCTATTAACTTTTCTGAGATAAAAAACAAATCATTTAAAGGGAATCGAACATTCTTAACTCCTGATGAATTAAAAGTTTTAAAAGAATACTGGGACAGTAAATTTATAACGAGCATACATAAAAACATTCTAGCTCGTTTTCTGTTCTCTTGCTTTACTGGTTTACGGTTTACAGATGTAGCAAACATTAGTACAGAAAACTTTATCGAAAACACTATCGTTTTTACAGCTGAAAAAACTGGAAAGTTTCAACGTATTAGAATGAATGAAACTGCTAAATATTTTTTATATGATGATTTCTTTAAAATAAGTAGCACAAATGAATATACTAATAGGGAATTAAAACATATTGCGAAAGCTTGCAAAATAACTAAAAACTTAACCTTTCACGTTTCAAGACATACTTTTGCAACCAACTTTTTAATTTGTGGTGGTCGTGTAGAGCATTTACAAAAACTTTTAGGTCATAGTAAAATTGAAGAAACGATGCTTTATGTTCATATTGTTGAACAAATTACTGACATACAAATTTTCAACATGGATGAAATTATGATATAAGTTTCACATAGCTCCATAAGTGTTGATTTTTTGGAAACTTTGGAAACTTTGGAAAACACAACCATAAACATATTAAAATCAATACATTAAACTAAAACTATTTGGAAACAAGAACATAAAAAAGGTTTCCAAAGTAATTGGAAACTTGGAAACCAAGCCATAACAAAGCCGTTGCAACAAAAATTCAACGGCTTTGTTATAGATTAAAAAACTATCTAAATAACGAAAAATTAAAACTTTTTTACCTCATTACTAAAAACCGTAAAATTACTATTTAGTTTCTCTTTATTTTTACAAACATAATAAAAGCAAACAATACTTTTTTACAGAAATAAACCTTCTCTACGTATAAATACGTACAAAAAACAGGCAAAACTACGTATTTATACGCATTGCACGATTGAGAAGGAAAGTTTAAATTTGAAAAATAAAGAATGGCGTTTATCATAAATATAAACGAGTTGCCCACAATAAAAAATAAAAAGCAACGATAATTGAGCCAATCTATGCAAAAATGGGTAGCTATGCTCAATTAATTTGCAAAAAACTGAGCATATAAACGAGTTGGCAACAAGCTGAAAGCACAATAAGCTATGAATATTTCTCAACGACTAAATCACCCCAATCTGCAATAGACTGAATTAAGGGAACTAAAGTTTTACCAAAATCTGTTAGTGAATATTCGACCTTTAAAGGAGGTTTTGACGTATAAACCTTTCTTTTAATCAATCCATCTTCTTCTAATGCTTTTAGTTGTAAACTCAAAGTTCGTTCAGTTACAGTAGGCATAGATTTTCGTAATTCGTTATACCTTAATTTTTCATTCATCAAATGAAATAGAATAACTGTTTTCCATTTCCCGCCTATAATCCCCATAGTTAAACTTGCACAACAAGGATATTCATTCCCTTTAAATTTAAGCATTTTTGGCTTTTCTGTTTTCATAAAATTTATGCTATCATTTTTGACCGTTATTGCAAAGATAAATTACAATACTTACTTTTGCAACTATAAAAATGATAGCACTTAAAAAACAAAAAAAAAATGAACTTAAAAGAAATATTAAACTGGAGATACACTACCAAAGAATTTGACCCGAATAAAAAAATATCTGAATCAGATATGAAGGAAGTGAAAAATTTATTGAGAATGAGTCCATCAAGCGTAAACTTACAACCTTGGCATTTTATCATTGCTGAATCTAAAGAAGGTAAAGAAAGAGTAGCAAAAGGGACGCAAGGCTTTTTTCATTTTAATGAACCTAAAGTATTAAACGCATCGGTAGTTGTCCTATTTTGTTCAAAAATTGATGCTGATGAAAAGTATTATCAACATATTGCAGATACAGAGGATAAAAACGGAAGATTTCCTAATGAAGATATTAAAAACGGATTTTTAGGTGCAGTAAAAGCATTTGCAGACATTCATAAATATGACTTGAAAGACCTTAATCATTGGATGGAAAAACAAGTTTATTTAAACATAGGAAGCTTTTTATTAGGAGTAGCAAGTCTTGGAATAGATGCTACACCAATGGAAGGTATTGATGTAAAAGCGTTAGACGAAGAGTTTGGGTTAAGAGAAAAAGGCTACACTTCTTTAGTAGCTGTTTCTTTAGGTTACAGAGCAACTTCTGATTTTAATGCTACTGACAAAACACCAAAATCAAGATTGCCAGAAAGTGAAATAATGACAGTAATCTAAATAACAAAAACAATGAAATCAAACAATTATTTAATCTTAATTTTAGGGTTCCTTGTTTCATGCAACAATCCAAAATCAGAAGAAAAAGCGACAGAAACCACTATTTCTCAAATTGTAGAAAACCCAACAAATAAAATTGGTTTAAGTACTGATATTATTTGGGAACAAATGAATCCAGCACGAGGAGATAAAAGTCCTTTAGCTGGAACAATTTGGGGTAATAGAAAAGACGATGTACCAACTGGATATATAGGGAAATTTGTAGATGGATTTTCATCGCCACCTCACATTCATAATGTAACTTATCGTGCCATTGTGATGAAAGGATTAATACACAATGACGACCCAAAAGCAGAAAATATGTGGATGCCTGTTGGCTCATTTTGGACGCAACCTGCTGGTGAACCGCATATTACTTCTGCCAAAGGAGAAGGAACAATGGCTTATATCGAAATCGATAATGGACCATATTTAGTAAAACCAACAAATGAATCTTTTGATCAAGGGGAACGCCCAATTAATATTGATGCCTCTAATATTGTTTGGCTTGACAACACCCAAACCAATTGGATTTCAGCCAATAACCAATCCAAAATTAGTTTTTTATGGAAAAATGCAGAAGATGTTCGTGGCGTTTTAGTGAAACTCCCTTCACATTTTAAAGGAAACATTTACAGTAAAGGAACTATTTTATATGGAGTTATTATTGAAGGAAATGTTGATTACAAAATGCCTAATTTAGATGCTGTAACAAATTTAGATGCTGGTAGTTATTTTGAATCAACAGGAAATAGTGTTCACGAAATCTCAACAACCAAAGAAGCATTGATTTATATTAGAACTAATAACATAATTGAAATAAAATAAAGCCAGTTGCCAACAACGTATATAAAAAATAGCAGTTAAGAGCAAAACTTAAAGTTTAGTTCTTTTTCTGCTATCTTTGTTTTAAACTGAAAATTAGTACACATAAATCTGCTACTTTTCATATACAAGACCGTTACCCACAATATAAAATTACTACCAGTTCCACAAAAAAATCATAAAAATTTGGAACAATCATTCCAATTGTTGTATATTTGCAAAGTGAATAAAAAACAAATCATATTAGCTTCTGCACTCGAGCTACTTGTAGAAAAAGGCGTTCATAATACTCCTATGTCTGCTATTGGCAAAGCGGCAAAAACTGGAATGGGAACGATCTACAACTACTTTCCAAACAAAGAAGCCTTAATTAATGAAATTTACACTGATATAAAAAAACAGGAAAAATTACTCTTTGAGAATTTTGAATCGGATAAGCCAATCAAAACTCAATTTGAAAACTATTTTACTATTGCTGTTACTTTCTTCATTAACAATCCTAACTATTTCCGATTTATGGAGCAACTACAAGCATCTCCTATTATAACGGAAAATAGCAAAGAAGAAGGTCGAAAATCTATTACTCCTGTTTTTGAACTTTTAATATTGGGAAAACAACAACGCATTATCAAAAACATAGACATTGAAGAAATTTTAATGTTTATAGGTGGTGCTATTTTATCCTATTTAAGATGGTATTTTAATCAAACACAAACCGAGAGAAAACAAGCTTCCCTTAAAAATCAAGTAACAATGGTTTGGGACGCCATCAAAGAATAAAAAAAATTTATCAATAACTTGGAATGAACGTTCGTTCCATAAAATTACAATTATGACTAAAAATGTATTAATCACAGGAACATCAACAGGCGTAGGATTTGAAAGTGCTATTCTATTCGCCAAAAACAACTACAAAGTTTACGCTACAATGCGAAATCTTAAAAAATCGGAAAAACTTAAACAGAAAATTCAGGAAGAAAATCTGAATATAGAAATACTTCCTTTAGATGTAACTAAAATAGATTCAATAGAATCAACCGTAAGGACTATTATAGAAAAAGATGGAAAGATAGATGTATTAGTGAATAACGCAGGTGCTGGTTTTGCGAAAACAACAGAGCAAGCTTCAGAGGAAGAAATCAGATGGGTTACTGACGTAAATTATCACGGAGTAGTATTTTGCACACAAGCCGTACTGCCTTATATGAGAAAACAAAAATCTGGCCAAATAATTAGTATTACCTCTGTTGGCGGTTTGGTTGGACAACCTTTTAACGAATTATATTGCGGTGCTAAATTTGCTGTAGAAGGATTTATGGAAGGACTTGCAACCTATGTTAGTGATGCCTTTAACATCAAAATTACTTGCGTTGAACCAGGTGGAATAGCCACCGAATTTATGACTTCTGCTATTGAAAAATCTGCGACTGAAGGACAATTTGCAACAGGTGAATACTTACCAATATTCGAAAGATATATGGCTGGCAATCAAAAAAGAGCTACAGAAAGTAAAGATCAAGTATATCAAACAGGCCTTGAAGTAGCTGAAGTTGTTTTCGGCATTGCTCAAAACGAAAATCCACCTTTAAGAATCCGAACTTCAAAATGGGCAGAAGATTTTTGTGAGCTAAAAACAAAAGCGGACCCAGATGGCACTAAATTGGTGAAACAAATTACCGATAGTTTTTTATAATATGAAAGTAATATATTGGTCTTCAACAGTAATTATATCAGTTTTCCTCCTCTTAAGCTCTTATAGTTATTTATTCAGTAAAAGTACAATTCAAGGAATTAAAGCTTTAGGTTTTCCTGACTTTTTCAGGGTAGAACTAGCTGCTTTAAAATTGATAGCTGCAATTGTATTACTAATACCATTTGCTTCTTTGCAACTAAAAGAATGGACTTATGCAGGTGTTGGATTATTTTTAATAACAGCTATAATCGCACATATCAAACATAAAGATTCTATCTTTATTATGCTTTTACTTGTAATCCTTATGGGTATTCTAATTATATCCAACTTATATATGAACAAGATTTTGAAATAAATACTGTGGGTAATCGAGGTACTGTCTTAAAAAACAAATAAATTTTCGTAATTTTACTCTAGCAGAAAGAGGACTTCAGGTGACTCTTTGCACGGAAGTTCTTCTAGTATAGTCCTGGTTTTTTCCAGGACTATTTCTTCTTTTTCTAATCTATAATGTTTCCTTCGGAAACAAGCAGAAAGAGAGACTTAGACTCATCATTACCGGAAATATTATTCTCTTGAGGCTGATACGGTTGATTATTTTTCCAAAGCGTATAGATGTAGATTAACATCTTTCTCTGAACAGCAACATATCCCTTCATTTTAATATTTGTTCTCTCATAAACCCTTTCAAATAAATCAGCAAAAGGTTTTTGATCATATCTCACTACTGTGAAGGAAGGCATGTGTAATATTCGTCTGATATGGGCGTTCCCTTTTTTAGAAATTTTAGTTTTTCCAAAATGTTTTCCCGATTGATTTTCCACTACATCATATCCCGAATAGCTTACCAGTTGCCTAATATTTTTAAACATCTCAAACCCATTTGTTTCCCCTATTATTGTTGCTACTGTCAATAAACCAATCCCTTTGACTAGACAAATATTATCTACTTTTTGCTTTACTTCTTCACTACTATTGATATGCTCTTTAATAAACTTTAAGGTCTCCACTATTTGTTTTTCAATCAACGAAATCATTTTCCGTTGATGGCTAACAACTTCTTTTACCTGAAAAGAACCATGATCAAGAGCGTGCATTTGATTTGCAAAATGTGTTTTTGATTGTTGAAGTTGTTCATGATGCCTAGTTAATTGACGTAACTTGTAAAAATAATCACCCATAGGTTGCCAAAGATCATGTCTCTGTTCAGCAGCCATTCGCGCAAGACCCTTTGCGTCAATCTTGTCATTTTTTGATTTTAAACCCAATGCTTGCATATACTTCTTTGCTTTTGTTGGAAGCACAACTGATACCGAGTAACCTTTTTTATAGAGATACAGAGCTATTTTTTCATAATAAACACCAGTGGCCTCCATTGTTAAAATCAAGGGGATTTTTTCTTTTTGATTCTTCCCAAGCCATAAATCAAATTCTTTAAACTTCTTATCGGTATTGGAAAACCTTTGACTTGATTTAATATTAATCTGCTGAACGGTATCAATTTCACAAAAACAAACATCAAATTTATCCTTGGAAACATCAATGCCAACTGCATACTTCATTAACTTTACCATAACTGTCTTTTTTAAATGAAACATAGATTAAAATGAATTCTCCCTCTTTGTTTTTACTCATCATTTATTCAAGATTATTAGAACTAACTAATATCTATAAGTACTGTTCAAACTTTGAAAGAAGAAACTAAAGTTGGATATTCCTCGATTACAACATCGTAAATACGTGTTTAGTAGACCTGTCTAGAGCCAACCTTAGTTTTCATTTACTTACAAAGATATTAATCAACCTTAGATTTATATTATTCACAAAGATATGAGTAGACGGCTCTGTCAGTAACTGACAGAGTGCGCCTCTCACACCACCGAGCGTACGGTTCTCGTACTCGGCGGTTCGCAAAAAGATGGGTTAGTTGGATATAAACATCCGTTATCTTTAAACATAAAACCACAAAAAAACCGTTGCAACAAAAATTGCAACGGTTTTTTTAGCATTGAAAAAATTTACTTTTTCTTAGATTTGACTTTCTTTTTAGCGGTTACTTTAACCACTGCTCCACCTTTTACATATTTGTAGCCTTTCTTTAATTTTGTTCCGCATGAGGTTAATGCTTCTTTCTTACTTACTCGTTTTGTACTCATAATTGATTACGTTTTTTGATTGATGATTGATTTATTGTATTTGAAATGAAAATTCTGGAACGTTAGTAACGGGACCAGGTATATTTTCAGTTTGTTCTTCTTCTATTACTTCCGTTGTGCTAGTTGTTTTGTTTTCTAAATATTCTTGATATCTCTTAGGATTGAACTTTTTAAAACCTTCTTCCCAAACGACACGCTCCCCCATTCCGTAACGACCTCTGTTTTCAATTAAGAAATCTTCTACTGTCATTATCGCATCGACTAAATGTGTCCAACCTTGATCCCCTTTAAAGTCGCCACTTTTGGTAACTTCAAAAATTAAAATGAAGGATACACTAGGATATTTTTTAATGAATCGTTTTTTGAAGTCTTCCGGCTTAATTTTTTCTAACCGTATGTAATCGGAAATCATGTCTATAAAAACGAACTTATACTTTCCTGTTGCAATTTCTTTTTCAAGTGCTTCTATGGTATCGGAATCATCAGGATAGGCATTTGAATTGTCTGCTAACCCTGAGTTAATCCATAAATCTTGTGTTGATTTATTAAAGCCCTGGTCTGCGAAATTATAAAGCACATTCCCGAAGTTGGTAAAATAATTTGCCATTTGTAAGGATGCCGAAGTTTTACCATTTTTTGGTTTTCCCCAAATGGCAATTTTTAAATTAGCTGCTGGGTTTTGCATGAGCTCCTGCCATTCTTCATTAATGGGTAACGAGTCAAACTGCATTTGCATTAATTTGTTTGTTGCAACAGGCTTTTCTGCTTCTTGTTCTTCAATAACTGAAACACCGTTAAGAACTTCTTTACTTTTTATTTTGATTTTTTTTTTAGACTTTGAATAAAAGTCTAATGCAGTTCTCGCAACTCCTGTAAGAGAGGGAGCAGATAATCCTGCACTTTTGTCTTCATTGGCATAATTTATCAAAATATTAGCAACTGCATCTGCTTTTGATTTGTGAAATATAAATCCTGAATGATTTTCTCCTTGAAACTTAATTTCATTACTGTATTCTCCTCCCTCTTCTTCTAGATAATCACTAATTTCCCCTGTATATCCGATAACTGCTACATTATCTTTACCATAATCAATAAATCTAATAAGGTTTTTAATAATGTTTTTTTCTTTTACCATTTTTGTAGGGTATATAGATGGTTTTCTACTGTTGTATTTCTTACCCTTAACCGTATAAGTTAAATGATAATCATTAAAATTTCCGTGAATTTCTAAATCTTTTATTTCACTTTCATTTTGAGTTACATAATTTGCGTTCCAAAATTTAGATCTTACTAATTGACCCCAAGACCAAAATTCACCAAATCTTTGTGGGAAATTATCGTGTAATTTATTTTCATTGCCATCAAAAGGTGGAACGTTGTTAAATTTATCAACTGAAGAAACAAGAATAGCAAGCCTAGTATCAAAACTTTTGGGAATTTCACGGCTAACAAATACAAACTTATACTCATTTAATTTATATCCGTCTAAAATCATTCCTTTTTCGGATCTATCCGAATAATTATACATATCCGTCATTCCATCAAAAGAGCCATATTGCAAGCGTTTTATTTCATCCTCTACAACCTTTTCAGCTGGTCCAAAATTATACCAAATATTCAAACTACTACCTCCTGAATAATATTCAGATTTAACACGGCAATCAATACCAAATTTCTCTTTAAGATACTTTTTAATTAAATATGTTGTTTTTCTAGTATCAGCATTTTTCCATTCTTCAGGAGCAAAAGATTTTCTTTCAAAAGTTCTTGTTTTTTGAACTTTTTGCACTCTATTTTTTTCTTTTTTTACCCCATATTTAGATTTTCTTTTAGCTACATTTTGGGTCTTTTGGACATTTTTAGAATCATCGGTACTTTTTTTAATAACGGGTTTTTCCTTTATTTTTAGTGACTTATCTTTTGTTGTAACTGATTTTTTTGTATCTTTTTTAACTTGAATTACATTCCCGTTTTGAAATTTCCAACCTTTTTTTAATCGTCCACAATCATCTAAGGCTTCTTTATATGAGCCTGAATGATGTGGTGCATTAAGTGCTGACTTATATTGTTGAATTTCAACAATGCATTCTTTTTCGTTTTTTGGAAATATCTCTAAAGCACGAGTACAACGGTAAATGATTGTTGTATTGTTTTCATTTTTAGCAAGATTGATTATTTTATGTAAGTCTTCTCTACTTACAGTTGCTCCATTTAAAGCGTGGAATTTTTCTACTGATTTACTCATATTATCCTTTTATACTATATTCTGAACCTGCAACATCAATAAAAGCTTCAATACTTAGCTTGTTAATATCGAATGAGGTAAGTTCCATTATTGAACCTAAAATTTCTCCTGAAGGCAATTCTACAGGTAAGTTTTTAAACAGTAATTTGTTATTGGCTGGAATTTCGATTTCATTTATTACTGGACGAATGGTTGCTATATATTTGCCTGAATAAAAGAAGTTCAATCGCTTTAAAGAAGCCACATAACCACTCACAGAAAACTCTTCCGAGGTTGGATTAACAAATAAAATATCGGTTGTAAAAGTGATGGCAGTAAAGGACACTTTTAGATTTCGAACGCTTACGGGTTCAATTTCTAGTTTCTCAAAAACACGTTTTAGTTTCTGTACTTTGTTGTAAGCTAAAATGCCTACTAATGCAAAAGAAACACCTGAAACTAATATTGCTTTTTTTAGGATTGGTTTCATATTAAAATAAGTTTGTAGGATCGATTAAAATCCAGTTAGTTCCTTGTTTTTTATACACTTCTAAATGCACATGATTGGTCATTGCTGTACTGTATTTAGCAGCTATATTTTGAGAAACACCAATTATTTTACCTGCAAATACAGTACTTCCTATTGGTGCTATTGGTTTTAAATAGAACATTTTTATTTTGTATTCTGAATTTACAATTTCAATGCCTGTATAGCTTAAATCGTTGCCATACGGATAAGGATAGCGCGTTACTGTTCCCGAAATTGGACTCATGATTTTTTCTCCTGGTACTGTTATAATATCAATACCATTATGTTTTCTGTTGCCTCTACTTGCACCAAAAGAACCGCACCCATGCAAGTCGCAGGTTCTTAGGTTTTGATTGGCTGTTATTTTTGCGAATGCTTTTTTTGTTCCCATAATTAGAAATAATAATGTTGTTGTTCCGATGATGTACCAGGTACTTTTTTTCATGGGTTCAATTATTTAAAAATTAGACTTGCAACTTTCATAATTTGACTGTACAATTTGAAAACCCAATTGAATTCTTTGTTCAAATACCAAGCAATTGCAATTACTACTAAAAGCAATAGTAACCACCAGTTAAAAAAGCTTTGTTTATCCACTAACTTTTTAGATTTGGATCGTTGTATTTTAGCATCCAAATGGTTTTGATTTTCTGCTGCTTTGTTTTGTGAAGCTTGATTTCTTGTTGTCGATTTTATGTTTTCTGAAGTACTTCCTTTTGTTTTGGTTTGGGTGAATGTTCCCGAACCTTGATACGTTTTTTTGGTTGTTACTCCAGTATTCAAATTGGTTTCTGTTATGACTAACGAATCCCCTTTATTACCTTGATAACTTACATTTGATACTTCAAATTCTACTTCTTTTTTAGTAGCAAGTGCTTTTGTTGCAAGTGTTTCTTTTAAAGCTGTGCTTTTAGTATGGGTAGTACTTTTTAGTTGCACTGCTACTTTTTCATGTTGCTTTTCTTTGTGCTTGACAGCGCAAGAAACAAACAAGAGCAATAGCATTGCTAAGAGTGTTTTTAGTAGTTTCATTTTCTTAGTTTGTTATTGGAACATTTAGAACATTGATTGATATACTGGTTTAATTCTGTACGGTATTCGTCTAATGTTTTTTGCATATCGTCCAATCGTTTTTCTGTTTGCTCCGACATTTTTTTATAGACATCAGCCATCTTATCCACTGCATCTGTTTTGCGGGTTCTCCATCCTAAAATAATTGAAGTAATTGTTGTTCCACCAAGGATATAATTGAGTAATTCTGAAAGCTGCATATCTATTTTTTTTTAAGGTTTATCGACAGTTACAATGTTTCCAAGTTCATCAATGGCTAATAGTTTAGTAACTGCATTATTTAATGTCGGTTGAACGCCCAATTGAAGTTGTCCGTTGCCATGAATGGTAAATTTTGGTGTTGTTCCTGAAAAGGTGGAACCTGTTCTAAAAACAATAGGATTATTAAACCAAGTTGCTAAATTCAAGGTTTTATCCGAAAACAATAAGCCACTATTTCTAAAAGCAGCTACATAATAATTGTTGTTGTAATAACTTAATCCAACATAATTGGAATAGAGCTTTCCACTTCCTTTAACCATGATATTGGCTTGCGCTGAGTTTCCTGCAGTATCATTATTGACTACCGAAAATCCGACACTTTTATTTTCTGTTTTCTCAATATGAAAACCGTTTAAAGTTGTATCAACTGGTTCGGCTCTTACTCCGTTATAGCTATCCAGTAATTTGTCTTTTAATTCGTCAAGTGCTGGGCGTGAAAAAGGTTTATTTCCGATCATGTTTTAGTTTCTTTATCATTAAAATTATAGCCGTTGATAGCGCCAAAACTGGCAAAATTCCTATGCTTTTTTTTTAAGGGGTTTTCCTAAAATGGCTACCGCTTGTTTGTAATCGTTATCGGTGATGTAGTTTTTATACTTCACTCCGTTTTCCATTAAAACAATGGCTTTGGATAATCCGATTAGTTTTTCTTCAGTAAGTGTTCCAATCACATTAGAACCGATGCCATTAATAACCGAACGGATATAAGCATCGGTATTGTTTTCAAAATGGGGCGCAAACTCTGATATTAATTGCGTGACTGTGTTTTTTCCTTTGTAAAAATCATTATACAAGTCCAACATCAAAGCTCTTATGCCATAGCGTAATTCGTAGAATTGTTCAAAACGCGTATCGGTGTTTTGAGATAGTGGCACTTTGCCTTTCCAGGGAATATTTGTTTGTATCAAATTGCCCGGGTTATTGTTGCGTAATCCTCTGGGCAAATTGGGGAGTGTACTATTTAGATAAGAAGTCATTAGATTTTGATTTTTTTGGGTGTTGCTTTCTCTTTTCTAGACTGATTCACTGCAATAGCACCACCAACAATAACAAGAGGCAACCAAAACCAATTGGTGCGTTTCTTTCCTATTACAACCGTTTCAGGCAATTGTAATTCGTTAGGCATGGCAATATCTAATGTTGTCATTGAAGCGGTTACATTTCTTTCAATGATTTGGTTTGTACCCACATGAGAGAATTTCAGTATATCACCTCTATTTACATTAATGGCGTAATTCCCATCAAAATTGGCTGTTGCTCCAATTATAGGATCGCTTCCTTTTATAACTACCGTTGCATCAAAAATGGGGAAACCTTCATAATCTGTTATTTTTCCTTTTACTAACATTGCTTTTGAATTAAAATGTGAAACCTGCTAACTCTACTCTTTCTTTAACGATGTCATACACATCGCCATCCTTCGGCTCTATTTCTGATTTTAACCAATAGACCAAATTACGAGGCTCATAACTATCAAAATTGGATAAAAAACCATCGGGCGGTGAGTTATAACCGTTGTAATCTTTTTTACCAAAAGCATTATAGACTTTGATAAAATCGCCTGTGTTTTTTAGCCTCTGAAAAACAGCTAAAATCTTTTCTTCATCGGTTCCATAACAAAGCCAACACGGATTATAATTCATAGCATCTAAAAGTTGTTGCGCATAATTGGTGGCTTGTTGGTTGCTAATCGATGCGCCTTGTGTGCTTCCTCCAGTGCCTTCTACTTCATTGTCAATATCAGGATTAAAAATATCATCAACTGCCGAGGTGGTATTGGATACTATTTTATAAATGGAATACACCGCTACACTGCCTACAATGAAAAGTAGGGTCTTATTTTTCTTTACGGCTTCTCCTGTTTTTTCAAGACCTATTTTGGCTTTATCAACTATCTTGGACATACTATTTTATTGTTTTAATGATTCAAAAAAACCACACCCGCAAGGCAAGTGCAAAGTGTGGTTGACACAACACAAACTACATGACCATTGTTTTAATGAGCTTTTTATTGTCTTTTAATTTCTTAACCGCTTTGGGTGAATTGGCTAACTCGCCTAAAAATGTTAATGTGTCTGTTTCTAATAAAGCAATAGCTTCTAACGCTTTTTGCTTTGCCTTTAAATCAACTGCATTGGAAGGCTGTATTGTTAATGTGATTTGTTTTTGCATCTTGTGTTTTTTTTTAAGGTTGTTGTTCTAATAATTGCACTAGCTTGTCATAAAATCCGTCATCATCATTGATTTTATTATTCACTAATAGCAGTAATTCTGCCATTGCATCTGAAAATTGCGTGTGTTGCAATAATTGTTGCAACTGATTTTTTATCTCTGATAAATTTTGAACAGGTGCATTTAATGCGGTTGGTGCTTCTCTAGGTTGGAAAAAAGATTGCAGAATTGGACCAAGTTGATTAATCGCATTATTAACCACTTCTCCGTTTTGACTTTTCTTGTCTCCTGCATATTTGTCTTTTAATGAACTCTCTTTTAACTGAAATATTTCTGCTTCAAGTTTCTTGTTTTCCTTTTTCAATAATTCATTTTCAATTTCATATCGAATTTTCAACTCTGAATTAGTGTTCATTGTCAGAACATCAGCAAAGCCTAATCCTGTTCCTTTTAATCCTTGAAACATATTTCCTGTAGGTTCTTGTGGTTTCACTTGTGTCGGTTGTGGCTTTTCTAAAAAAGAAACTTCAAAAGGATTGTTTTTTCGCACCTTTGTATTTCCGTTTTTTCGCCATTCTTGAATAATTAAATCAGTATGTCCTTCTTGGTTCAACTTTTCAAAGTAGTTTTGAACCGAACCGTATTTTTGAATTAGTTCATGCCCGTAGGTACTTTTTAAAATTTCCTGATAGTTGTTCTTATTGGAAACAGAAACCGCTGCCAAAGCATCTGTCTGTAACTTTTGAACTAATTGTATAAATTCTTGCCTCATTATCTACAATTGTTAGGGTTAGTAGCTTCTAGTAGTATTGAATAATCAACTACCAGATTATAAGTATCACTATCAAATTGAATGTCAATATCAAAGTGATGTCCGTAATTAGAGAATTCAAAACTGCCTACTGGCACATTGTACATCGCATCAAATGGAGGAATTATTCTTGGTACACCATTGTATAAAAAACGCGCTTCTTTAGTATCAAGATTTGAAATAACAAGACTTGTTACGTTATGCTCTCGAACCTTGTCTTTTCTAAATATTTCTTTTGATGTTAGTACAACCTTTGCCATAATTAACAGTTTTTTCTTTTCTCTTTTATTAAAATTAATTGCGCTTTAAAATCTGCTGTAAATGCACTATCAGCACGAATTTCAAAACGAATTCTCTTTCCTGATTCCATCGGTTCTACAGGCTTAAATCCTTCGCTGTAAGATGCTTCTCTACTTCTATAATTGTCAATATGTTGCATCTTTGACAGTTCTTTTTGATTGCCATATAATGACGCTTTTATCATGCTTGGATTCACTGATAAAGCATCGTGATAAATGACAACTCCAACAATTAATGAACCATCAACATCGGTTGCTTCATCAACAACAGCTCCTGTTTTTCCATTTAAAACAGTAATGTCTTTTACTTCTTCTATGTATGTTATTTCCATTTGAAAAGAGTTAAAAAAGACTGCAAAAAACTTGCAGTCTTTTGGGTTTGATTAATTAGTTTCTTGAATTCTTTACAAACTCAATTCCTAGAATTTCAATTCTATAGGCATGACCTGCTTGTGCAATACCTGCAAGTGATGTACTGATTTTAAAGGATTTATTTGGACGAATTAAAAAAGGAGCTAATGGGAAAAAATCATCCGTAGTAGTTAACGGATTAAAGTTGTTTGCTAAGACAGAAACAGGAAGCTCTGCTAACACACCATCTTGAAAAATAGTGATTTCTCCATTTGCCCAATACACTGGTGCATTGTCTTTATAATCCGCAACATTAGGAGTAACATCTGCTGTTGTTGTATCAAACACCAATCTAATCCCTGTTGGCAAAAAAGGATAATCCAACTGATCCTTATCTATGTTTCTTACTCCGACTTCTTTAACGTGCTTTGGTAAAATAAGCTCGGTATTCTCTATTTTATTAGACAATCCCGATGTGAATTTCACCGCTTTTCTAGGAAAATATTCTGTATTTAAAATCATTACAGAAGGTAAAGCTTCTCCTGTTTTTAATTGTTGTGCTGTTCTTACAGCTTGTTCTAATGTGATACTTTGCATCTTGTTCTTTTTTATTTTGGTTTGATTCTATTTTAAAATTCTTGTATTCTTAATTACGACTTACGATAATGGATCGTTTGTTCCTATTTCTAAACTAGGGTTGCTTTGAAAAATTGGTTGTCTTAATCGCCCTGGACGGTTTAAGGTTGGATAATGTGTAATTCTACTTTGGTTCATTGTCGATTGTGGACAACCAAGCGCACCACGTAAAAGCATTCCTTTGTTGCTTGCTGCATCTGTTTTGGCTACTTCTTTTTCAAGTAAATGAGAAGCAACGCCTTTAATTCCACCTCCTGCAATACCTGTACATAAAGCTCTTACACCTTCTGCTACAGTATCTTTTCCGCTTACTGCTAAACTTCCTGCGATACCTGCTAAAATACAGGCTGCGTTAACCATTAATTTCTTTTTCTTTTGGGCTTCAGTAACTACTGTTTCCACTTTTACTTTAGCCACCATATTGGCTAAAGCGCCCGGAAGCATAAAGCCTGCTCCTGCTCCAACAACATTAACAACTCCCGAGCTTAACTGCTCCGTTTTTATTGGTTTTAATTCCATTGTATTCGATTTTTGATTAATATTATTTCTTTTCTTTCTTCTTTTTCTTTGTTGCCCAAACCGCTAAGACACTGCCTCCGATTAACAATAACCAAGGCAATCCCGAACCTTCTGGAGTGACACTTAAATCGGGTACTGTCGTTTGAATTGGATCCGTTGGGTCGGGAACTGTAATCACGACATCATCATCATTGGGTGGTGGTGAAATTTCAATGCCTTCATCTCCTTTTGGTGGGTTATCTACCACAATCACATCATCAGGTGGTAAATCTAATTTTGGGTGCAATTCGTAAATTTTAAAACTCGCTTTAATCGGAATAACAGACACTTTTTGAAAAGGTGCTATATCGGTTATCATTGTTTTTGATGGAATACTCACAACAACATTGGTTTGAAAAAATGAAGAAGCATCCTTTTCCATTTGCTGTTGCAACAACTTTTCAACGGGGATAAATAAGCTTTCAATAAGTAAGTTTCTCAATTGTACTGCTGCATAAGACAGCCTTTCCATTTCGTGAAACTGATAATAGCCTTTCACTGTTGCAATGCGTTGCAACAAAGCGTTGGCATTGGCAATTTTCTGATTTGAAAAAGGAAGTTGTTGTACTTTATTAATCGCATCTTCGCTAACTAATGCCACAATCTTAGCCAAATTATCAGCAAATGCAGTTAAAACGGTTTCCTCTATGCTATTGGGTTCATATTGTGCTCTTGGGTCGTCTTCAATATTGTAAATCGGTAATGCTCCTTTTTGCCACCATCCATTATTTCCTGAACCTGTTCCAATAGTATCAGCCCATGAAGCAAAACTTCCTATTTCTGCCGAAAGACCTGCTGTTTGAATTGACAAGTAGGAATCCACCATTGCAGCAGCTCGAACAATTACTCCTTTTAAAAATCTACCAAACCAACCGTTTAAACCTTGATTTTCTACTTCTATATTATAATTATCTTGATACATTATTTTTCTGTTTTTGGTTTTACTTTTGGTTTGTCTTTCATTTTAGTAAAGGCTATTCCGCCTAATACAAGCGCAGCGCCCCATCCTAAGACTGCTTTATTGGTTGATGGTTTGTAAGTGGGATTATCAGGGTTGTTATTGTCATATTCAAAGCCACTCCCCGTGCCTGTTCCCGAACCTGTTGAGCCTCCACCTGAAGAACCTCCAATGGTTTTAATGATATTGGACAAGCCTTGTAAAAAAGTGCCTACATCAAAATTGGAAGTATTTGTTTGTCCTACATAAGGCGTGATTTCAAAAGCGGGAATATTTATATTGGGTTTGGGTGTGTACTTTACAAAAGGAATGTCAAAAACAATGTCTTGGTCTTCCCATGTCGCCCACTCTCCAGTATATGCTTCTTGAACGCCTTCTCCAGATCGGGAAACTCTACCATATACAACACTACCGTTTTGAATGCCTGTAAAATAAGTATCCAAGTAAATCATCAATGCGTTGGTGACTTCATACCTATAAAAGTTATACGCTTCATGTGTGATTTTTAAATTGTTTTTCGTGCAATCGCTTGACCAAGAATGACTTCTTTTTGTACCAACAAGCGAAGCGTTCCAAGCAGCAATACCTATAAATCGGTTTACCGATGTTGCTAATGCTTGCATATTGTCAGATGCTAACGAAGTGTTGATGTTTTCTAAATGACCATGAAGAATATTCAAAATACCTTTCATGTCTGCTTCTGCTCTATTCCAATCGTAAGCAGAACCGCCCCAACAGCTTAGTTTTGATTTTATACTTTCCCAGTTATTATCTAACCATGAGTTTTCTTCTCCTTCTCCACTTAATCCTCCTGGTGCGTTTAATCCAAAATGCGGTAACTTATCCATAAAATTGTCTTTTTTTTCTGTGTAAAAAGGTTCTGTAGTTTGTTGCAACGTACCATCAATGGTATAATGACCTGCTTTTAAATTGCCTGAAGCTTGGTCGATGGGAACAACTACATAAACATGTGTGTAGTTTTGTGGATTATGTAGGGGTTGTTTTATCTTTCGTATGTAATGTTTTATACCTTGTTGCAACAAAATCGCACTCGCAAAAACACTGTAACTTTTACAATCAATACCATCATAGCGTTGTTGCCATGAACAAGCAGGACTACGCAACAATTGCGCTTCTCCATCGGCTTTGTACTGCAAATGCCAATATAAAAAATCGTGTATTGAATGACACGTTTTTTCTAAAGTGTCCGATTGTAAAACAGGAGCCAATTTTGCTACTTGCTCATGATGTTGCAAGGCTTGTTGCACGATCATTTCCATAGAAAAAAAAGTATTGCCCTTTCCTAGACTTACTCTTTCACAAGAAGAATGTGGGATAAGGGCGTTATACTTAGCACCGTTTTTCAAATTTCTAAATAATGAATTGCTCACTTGTTGTTAGATTGATTTGCTGATTGATTGACACAAAATTGCAACAAGGCGTTGCAACAAAAACACAAGTGGGAACAAGAGACAACAAGAGAGGGCAACACGTTATAAGTGAAAGCAAGTGCAACCTAAAAAAGAGGCTGTTTTTTGGTTTCTACGTATTTATACGTACGAAAAAGTGCAAAAAGTACGTATAAATACGTAGTACAAAATTGAAAAACTTAGTTTAGATTTGGAAGGATAAGTTTTAACAAAATGTATAGAAAACGTGTATTTAAGTTAAATGCGAAACCTTTTATATTCGCAAGAGTGAATTTTAAAGATTTATTAAAAAAACTTTAGCCGCTTACGGAATCCCGCAATAAAGCGGTTTTCTTTTGGCT
Organism: Flavobacterium jumunjinense; assembly: GCF_021650975.2. NCBI lineage: Bacteria > Pseudomonadati > Bacteroidota > Flavobacteriia > Flavobacteriales > Flavobacteriaceae > Flavobacterium > Flavobacterium jumunjinense. Next base: position 2,604,244 of record NZ_CP091285.1, on the reverse strand, counting down.
TAGTTTTACAGAAAATATAAAATAATCCTTTTTGCAGAAAAAAATCTAAAAACAAAAAACACGTATTTATACGTATTACATGCTTGGAAAAAAGATATATAAGAGTTGAGCGTATACAACATAATATAAATATATATACGCAACTAAATGAGAAAAACTGAGTATATAAAAAAGTTGGCAACAATTACAATAAATAGAAAATAGATGGAAAACAAACAAAAATTCTTAGACTTTGCCGAATCTCTAAAACTTGTTAGAAAAACTAGAATTGAAGATTTTATAGATGATAAAAATATTGATGACATATATACCGACTTACTTCCAAATAATGGAATTATTAATAAATTAAATTTACCAAGAACGACATTGTTGGTTGGGAGAAAAGGAACTGGTAAATCAACTATATTTCAAAAGTCTCAAAAAGATTTAATTGCAAATAAAAAATGTATTTCTATATATATTGATGTTAAGTCATTATTTGATAATTCAACGCCTGAAATACCTAAAGAAGCACAAGAGTTAAGCATAGATTTTCATAAATATTTATTGTACAGTAATCTTGTAAAAGAAATAATTCTTGAAACCAGAAACAAATTAGTCGATTTTGTAAAGGGTTCAATAATAAAGAAAATTTTAGGTTTCGATCATAATCAAATTTCTGCAATTAATGAAGAATTAAATCTCATTGAAATATCTATAAAAGATGTTATTAAAACTGTTGATATTTCTTTAGTGAATACTTTTAAAAGAATAGACGAAAGTAAACAAGAGAAGTCTGGAAACTTAGACCTAAATATCCAAAAAAAACCAAGTCTAGGTGCTTCTGCTAATGCTACTTCTGGTCAAATGGTAAAATCAGAATTTGAGCAAACTCTAGTAAAATACCTAGACATTAAGAAAAGTTTAATTAACAGTTTAATCAAAATAAAAAGTATACTTAATATTGACCATTTATACATATTCCTTGATGATTATTCTGAAATAGATGAAGATGCTCAGAAAATTTTTATGGACTGGTTCATTACCCCTTTAGATAATCAATCCGAAGATTTTGTGAAATTTAAAATAGCTGCATATCCCCATAGATTTTATTATGGAAAACTGGATAACTCTAAAATTGATGAAATTTCATTAGACTTTTTTGATGCTTTTTATTCATTTGAAAATAAAGCTAATATTTCAAAAATGGAATCTCTAGCTTTAGATTATACTAAAAGATTAATAAAAAGGAGATTAGACCTGTTTTTTCCAAATAATCATTGGGAAAAATTTTTCGAGATAAGTGAAACGGAGCTACTTGACTTATTATTTAGTGTTTCTTTTAATATTCCTAGAAAAATTGGATATATTCTATCATATTGTTATGAATCCTGTTTAATTCATAATCATAAAATTTCTAAGATTGCTATTGAAAATGCAGCTCAACGCTACTATACTGACGTTACTTTAAAATATTTTATTGCAAATCAGTTTGTTTCTAGACCTTTTTCAGATAAAATAAGTAATGAGCATCAATTTGAACTTTTAAATAGAATAATAAACCGTCAAAAAACTAACTCGTCACCAATTAATAGATCTACTATTAAAGGAAAACCTACTAATCATTTTACAGTTAATAAATCTATATCGTCATTATTAGATAATCTTGAATTAAATGGATTTATTACAACTTACAATAACGTTATTGACAGTACAAGTGAACTATCTGTAATTTACTCTCTTGATTATGGTTTATCTAAAAGACATGGATTAAATTTTTCAAGAGCCTATAACGATAAGCTACTTAAATATTTCTCTCATTCTCGTTTCAATATGAATGTTTTAATAGCTGACTATTTTAATAAAACACAAGTGATAAAATGCAGCAAAGATCATGAATTCCCATATGAGCTGCTTGAAAACATGAAATTATTTAAAATGAAATGCCCTGAATGTCTTGAGGAAGGACATATTTCAGTTTGTGAATTAACAGTTTCAAATACAGAAATAAAAGAACAACTTAAGTTAATTGAACAAGCCCAATTAAAAAAATTCTCTTTTTATGAATTTCAAGTTCTTGACTATTTAAAAACGATTAACAAAACAGTTAGCAGTGACATTATTTCGAATGCATTAGATAAAAGTACAACTACTGTTAACTCTACTTTGCAAAAATTAATGGCAAGAGGTTTTGTGAAATCAGACATTCAAGCAAGTAGGCAATTAAAGAAAGACCTTTATTTAATAACTGAAAAAGGAGATAAGTATGTCTCAAAAATATTAGTCTTAATTAAAGAAATCATTGATAAGAAAGAGAACAAAAAAACAAAAAAACAAGAATTAATTTTGAAAAGTTAAAGTTTGAAAATAAAAAAAATAGAATATAAACCCGAACTGCTAACTGCTGTTTAATAATAGGGTAAATTATGTACTATCTAGATATTTTGTTAAATCGAAAAATTTAGTACTTTAAAGTTTGTCCCTTCGCTAAGCAGCAAACCATAACCCGTTATATTACAAAAAAAGACCAAATATGAAGATATACTTTACAGATTTTTTCAACATTGAAACCTCCAAACTTGCAGAATTTGGAGCTTTTAATATTTCTTTAATAAATGATTTACCTCTATTTATTGACCCGTTTTTACTATTTGGTAGTAAAAAATCTGAATACAAAGAGTTACACGAAAATATTTTAAAGTATCTAACGTTTTTAAAGTCAAAATCGGAAACTGGCTCTAAAAGCATTGCAGAAATAAAATCTTGGTATTTATTTCCTGAAGTAAAACAAAATTGGTTTGGTTATAGTAAAGTTGGAAATGGTGGAAGCGGTTTAGGGAAAAAATTTGCTAAATCTTTCTCAAGTTCAATGCACATAGTTTTTGATGATTTAGGAAAAGAACAAATAACTCAATCATCCCATCTTGAAAAAGCAGGACTTTTTCAAATTGGAGTCGGAAAAGATAACATAAGTGATTTTACAACAAATCTAACAAAGGAATTTTTATTAGAATATACTCAAAAATTTGCGTTAGAATTTATTGACCCAAGTTTACTTCGTAAAATTAATGTATCCAAAGTTTATTTTGATTACAAACTTGAAAGATGGATGCCGAAAGAATATACTTTACCTTTTATTTTTAATGATTTTGTTATTCTAACACCAAAAGATATTTTAACGAAAGACGATAACTGGATCAATAGCAATGATTTACGTGGAGATTTTATCAGCATTTGTAATAGTATTCCAAATGACCAATTAAAACACGAAATAAATAATTATTTTAGAAAAGCTTTACCAAAACCACCACGTTATAAAAAAAATACTCAAAAGGAAATTTCTACTGCGATAATGGAAACGATTAATAATTATCCCGAAATAATTAAATATTACGTTAAACTAAAAGAAGAAAATAAAGAAGGTGCAAAAAATATTTCCAAACAAAAAGTTGAGGAAGTTGAATCTAAATTTGTTGAGCAAATATTAAAATTTGTTGATATCCTTTCAACAAAAACAGAATTTTACAAAATTGGTAAAAACAGTTCTTACACAGAAGCACTAAAACGTTTAGAATATTTAAAAGACGTTATTGAAAACAATGATGGATATAAGCTTTTTTACGTAAAACAGCAACCGATAAAAAGAGAAGAAGATTTACAAATAATATATAGATTAACTTGGTTCGCAACAGAATATGATGTCAATAGAGAGCCAAATAATGGTCGTGGACCTGTGGATTATTCAGTTTCCAAAGGCTCAGTAGACAAAACACTAATTGAGTTTAAATTAGCATCAAATTCGAAATTAAAACAAAACTTAGAAAAGCAAGTTGAAATTTATGAAAAAGCAAATAATACAAAAAACTCAATAAAAGTTATATTATATTTTGACATTTTAGAGTACAATAAAGTTATGAGAACTCTTAAAGAATTGAAAATTGAAAAATCTCCAAATATTGTTTTAATCGATGCTGGTAGAAAAAAATCAGCTTCCAATGTAAAATAGCTAGAGATACAAGTAAAAAACTAAAAATTACAAAACCTAACATAAAGAAAATGGGATTATTTGATAATAATAATAAAGAACTAGATTCAAAAATTAAAAACTTAGATAAATTCCAGCAAAAATTATCAAGTTCTCTTTCACAAGTGAATTCTACAATATCTCAATTAAAAAAAGATTTAGAAGATTCAACTAAAAGAAGTCCTGATTATGAAAAAGAAGCTCGACAAGCATCTAAAAAAACTTCAGAATTTAGAAATCGTGCAAATGAAACTCTAGAAAAAGTTGAAATTATTTTAGATAACTGTAATACATTTCAAAAAGATATTAATATTGTAAAATCTGAAATTGATTCTGTTTATATTAAAGTAAAAACTTCTCTTGAAAATTTTAACACCGAGAATGACGAAATAGAAAAATTGTCATCATCTATAAAGTCTAGAATTGATGGTGTTCAAAAAAATATTGATTTATTTGAAGAAACAATTCAAAATCATCCTGATCTCGAAAATGAAATTATAGATCTAGAGACTTCAATCTCTTTAATAAAAGAAAACGAAAGCAAATCTACACAACTAGTTAAGTCAATTACTAATCGAAAAATCGAATTAGAAACTTTATATAATGAAATTTTAGGATACGAAGAAAAAGATGATGAAACTGACGATATCATTCAGATTGTTGGAATAAAATATGAATTAGAACATTCTTTAGATGGATTAGAAAAAAAAACATCATCATTCAAGAAAAGCTTCGATATACTTGAAAAAGAAACAATTGAGAATGTAAATAATTTATTAAAAATAAATAGTGAGAAGGTAAATTCACAAATACAAGATTGGGAGGTAAAGTATAAAAAACTAAATACCGAAATAGAAGAATTATTACCAAAAGCATTAACAGCAGGACTTTCACATGCGTTTTCAGAGAAAAAAGAAGTTGAAGATAAATCATATGATAAACATAAAAGACAATTTAGAATTGGGATAATTGGGATGATTGCTGTTTCATTAATTCCATTTATAATAAGTCTTGTAACTATTTTTGGGCACGATACATTAGATATTATAATTAATCGAACTCCTAAATTAGTAATCGCAATATTACCTTTATATATACCAGTTCTATGGTTATCTATTTCTTCAAGTAAAAAAATGAATCTATCAAAAAGACTAATTGAAGAATATACACATAAAGAAGTTTTAAGTAAGACATACGAAGGCTTATCTAAACAAGTTCAGAATATTGAAGAAGAAAGCATCTCAAAAGAACTAAGAATCAAACTTTTACAAGATTTCTTGCAAATGTATTCTGAAAACCCTGGGAAGTTGATATCTGATTACAATAATTCTGACCATCCAATAATGGAACTATTAGAAAACTCAAATAAATTAAATAGAACCATTTCAAAACTTGAAAATATACCTGGTTTAAATAAAGTTGCAAACTTACTTGAAAAAAAATCTGATAAAAAATTAGAACAAGCAACTGATGCTATAGAAAAAGGTCTAGACAAGGCAATCGGTTTAAACAAAAGCAAAGAAACCAATGAGTAAAATGAATAAAACAATTTACTCTATTTTCATTTAACAATACTCTCAACTAAAATCGGTTTAAATACTTTTTTTTTCCTTAATTCTTCTTCAAAATTAAAATGATATTCTATTTGCTTATTTTTTATCCATTCTAAATTTTTAGCATAGTCTATTTCTTGATTTATAAAAAATCTTATTCTAATTAAATGATACCAACCCTTTTTATAAATAATTTTTGTTCTCATAACTAATCATTTTTAAATCCTATAATTTTTTTAATAAACGTTGCATCCAAGTTGTAAGCAAAACAACTTTGTTGCAACGCTTTTAGTTTATCTTCAGGTGTGTTTAATTCTGTTAATTTCTTTCTAATTTCAGTAATGCATTTTTCAATTCTGGAAGCAGTTTCTTTGGTGTTGTCTGCTTTTAGTTGTTGCAAGGTTTGATTGAATTCATCTGTAATAAAATAACCTTTTGGTGTACCGTACATTGCAACGAATTCGGCAAATTCTAAATGATTCAAGCTTTGACATTTGATTGTTCTTTTAGAAAATGGAGTTTTCAAAATTGTCTTTTCTACAATAAATTTTAAAGCTCCAATAACTTCTCCACTGGGAAGATCGTTATACATTGTTCTAAGTTTTTTTTTGTCTACTAAAAAAGGGATTGGCTTTGGCTGATTGTTCATTGCAACGGATAGTTAAGATTGATGTTAATTGCTATTTAAAATGAAATTGATAAATCTGATTTGTTGTCGCATTCGAGTAATTCCATTTTCTTTATTAAAAAGTATTTTTTGTTTTTTAGGGATTGACTCTTTTGTACAATACTGAACCCAATATTCATAGTTACTCAAAGCATTTTTAATTCTACATTGCAACAAAAATTTTTGTTCTTTTAACCATTCTTCTTTTGGATTAGAATCTAAGTAAGCAAGAACACAGTTACACAATGCTATTTTTCTTGAAGCGGGTTTTATGCCTTTAGTTACTTTTAATTCTCTCTGTTCTTCAATAAACTTTTGTTCCCTTACAATTATTAGTTTTAATTCTTCAACTGTTTTCATGCTGACACTTTTTTAAATTTCTCTAATTCTTGTAATTCAAACTTTAGCTCTTTTTCGACTAATTCCCAATCAATACAATTTACTGTTGCAACGACTTCAAATGAATTTGTAAACACATAAATTTGATTGCAAGCATAGAGTTCTTTAAAACTTAAAATATCTGTATCACTATTGAACATATACATTTTAGGTTCAATTACTCCAATACTGTTTTTACAGAAATAGGGTATATTTTGTTTTCGTACTCCTTTATCATCTGAAAAATCGGTATTCTTTGCTATTCTCAATTGTAATAATACGTGTCGTTCCATATCTTCATTTTTTAAAATAATAAATCGGTTTCAGGTTCTAGTTTTTCATTCTCTTGTTTTGGTGTATCTTCTGTGTTTGTGTTTTCTTCTTCGGTTGTGTGTTCTACTTTTTTCCCATCTGTGGAAACAAAAAAGTGTATTACTGAATTGCCCGCTGTGTTTTTCTTTTTCTTCATTTCTAAAGACCAACCGTTATCTTTATTGGCTTCGCAATACAGTTTTAAATTATCTGTAAAACGTTGAGCCGATATGAATTTATTTCCTAAATCTTCTTTTGCCATTGCAACAACGGGTGTTCTTTCAACCCAATCGTTTAAGCTTGTTGGTTCGCTAAATAATTCATTAAAGAATTTGATATACGAATCCCCTATTTTCATCATTTTACTTTTACTGACAAGCGTATCAATTGGTGCTTCTACTTTTTCAGTTTGCGACAAATAGAATTGCAAACATTGCAACTGAAAATTAAATTCTGAGTTCCATTCTTCCGTTGAATATTCTTTGGTTAGAATATCTTTTCCGTTAAAATCGTCTGAAATTTTACGAGAAAAAGGATAGCCATTATCGTCGGTTGCTTCGTGATAATAATCGGAATTATAATACACTAACAATCGTCTTTTGGTACTTGGTGTCATATCGGGTGCAAAGTTGGTTGTAGCGCCAATTTTTGCCGAATCATCAAAAGGAATATTGTATTTCACACCTCCTTTTTGATTGGCTACAAAATTATCTGTTATCAGGTTGTAGAAAAATTCCATTGGTTGATAGGCTGCTAAATCATCAAACAAAACAAAACGTGTTTTTGGTGTTACTCCATCCATCGGAAAGTTGTCTTTTTCTAGTGTTTTTCCTCCAATACTCAAAGAATTGAGCGACCTAAATAATGACTTTTGCAAGAATGATTTTCCTGTTCCTCCATAAGAACCTTTTACCGATGTTCCGCTTGCAAAATCGACTCCAAGAACCATCCAAGATTTTGAAGCCATTTTGTATTGGTGCAACAAATAACCAACGCAATACATTTTATTGAGCAAATGCACTTCTTGTAAATAGTTTTCATCGTCTGTTAACGCTTTGCTATTAATGGTGAAGTTATTTTTGTCTAGTCCTGTTTCGTCGCAGTCTTTTTGCCAAAAGATTCTGGACGTATTAATTAGTACTTTGAAATAATTACTCGACTTGTCTAAAACCTTTATTCTTTTGCGTTGCAATTTGTCGGTAGTAATTTCAAAATAGGGGTTTCTTTTTTCAAAATAATGATCCACTCTATCATCTTCCCAAAGTGTTACAGGCAAACGAGTTGAAAAATCTTTTGTTGCAATTTCATCAGCTGTCACTTTAACTGCTTTATTATTGAAAAAATAGTATTGAAAATCTTGTCCGCAGTTGTTTCTTTTGTACTCAAAAAAGGGCAATGCTTTCAATGAGTTTTGATTGAAAAATGGCGATTTTAAAACCATATTATAAATATTGATACTATGGTAATTATCATCTAACCATTCCAAACACGTTCGTTTTATATCGGACGAATAAACTTTAGATATTAAATTTTTCTCCAGCTTTATAAAATAACCTTCATCTTCTTTTCCAGTATCGGAAGTTTTATAGGGCATTTTGTATAAGCGTATGTTTTTGTGTTTTAAAAAGTGAAGCAATTTCTTAGGGTTTAACGACACTCTTCCCACACTAGGATAATCCCAAAACTGAAAATTTAATGCTTGAGATAACATCTTTTTAAAAATAGCAGTAACCTTTTCGATTTTCTCATTTCTAAATTTGCAAATCCAGTCTTTAAAGTCTTTTTTTCGGTCTTGAAGCAACCAATCAGGCAACCATAATATTTTTATAGTAATGAACTCTAAACCCATTTTAACAGCTTGCTTTACTCCTGTTTCGTCCAAATCGGCTACATAGTAAATCACTTTTGCTATTTTAGATAATTTCAAATATTCTTCCGTTGCAATGACTTCGGTTTCTGAATTGAACCAAATCACATCATAACCTAAACTAGCTATGTTTATACCGTCTGTTCCTCCTGTTGCAATAACAATGCAATCCAATTGCAATTCTTGCAATTTTTCCTTTAAATACTCGCGTTGCTTCTTGTCTTTTTCCTCTTTTAATTCTTTATGCAGACTTTCAATAACATTATAATCTACCTTATCAAAAATTCTATCCCAACCAAAAATATAACGTTCGGGTTTTTCGCCTACGAAAGAGTGTTTTAAAATATACTTATCGCCTTTCGGTGCTTTGGGTTGGTATAACTTAACAAAAGATTCTTCTTCATAACCATAAATAGGAAAGTCGTTTGTAGCTGTAATTTTTCTTTGGTATAAAGTTGCTCCATCTTTTTTAACACCTACATTTTCATAGGTTTTTATTTGCCTGAAATTATAATCTCGAAGCAATGCATTAGTATAGAAAGGAAAAATAGATTTCAAGTGTTTTTCACTCTGAATTTCGGGATAATAAGACACGTTCCAATAGTCTTTTTCTTTGGTGACTTTTGCGCTAAATTCAGTTTTAGGCTCTACTTTTTGAAATTCTGAAACGGCTAAACCATATTGAGAAAAAAGTGTTTTACAAGCCATTGAAAAATCGCAATTGTCACGTTTCATTACATAATCAATTGCATTAATCCCTTTTTGGTCGGGTGTTATGTTGTTCGCTCCAAAATCGGTAAACAACCAAAGCTTTGTTTTTTTAGACTTACTCACATAACAAGAGCCTGTTGCGTCATCGTCTCGCAACGAAAAGCCTTTTAGTCCTTTTTTACGAGACATAAAGCTTGAAAATTCATCTTGAAAAAAGATTAAACCATTGTCTGTAGCTTCCCAAAGCAACTCTAAATCGAAAGGAAAATCACTCATATTACATTGGTTTTAAAACTTGAACATCAATAACTTCAATTTCTCTTGCAATGGCATTATTTATAACTTCAATATTCTTGTGACTTATTTCTTTTAGTACTTCAATTTCACAAGGCAATAAAACTGGACTTATGTCTAATAGGCAAAGTGTTAGTTCAATTTGTTTCTTGTATTTTTTTAGTCTGTCTATTGAATTTAAAAACATGATAGTTGAGTGTTTTTAGTGAATTATAAAACTTGTTTTTTGAGATTTTCAAGATTTTGAATTTTTTCTTTTTCTGTTGCAACAAGATGTATAATCTCTGTTTCAACATTTATGTTTTCGGTAACTCCGTTTATTATATCTTGAATAGATTTTGGGGAAAACGAATTCCCTTTGGCATTAAACACTTTTTTGTGTTTTAAATGTGGAATTATTTTTCTACTTGGATGCTTACCTAAGTATTTTAAAATAGTTTCCTTTTCTGCTGATAGTATCATTTCATTAATTTTGGGTTATTTTGTTTACTGGAATTATCTATTCCTTGAGCAATTTCAATAGCTTTTCCTTTTTCTCTTCCTGAATTAAAAGCAACCTTTTCATAAGCCATTTCTTTAGATCTATTTATGCTGATTTTAAAATCTAATTTTTCAAACTCTTTCTTTACTTTAGACTTTTTCTCAACAATCATTAGCCCATAAGATTGTGGAATATTTCTTTCCCTTTCACTATACATAGCTTCAATCTTTAAAGCGATTTCGATTAAGAAACCTTTTATAAAACTGGAAATTAAAGTTCTTCCATGATAAAAACTTTTCATTTCTTGATACTCTATCGAATTCCTGTATTTTTCGCTTTCTTTTAAACATGTTCTACAAATTAAATTGTAGAAATACTCACACATTTGAGTATCTTGCTTATGACCAAAAAATGCAATTCTTTTACTATTATAGAAATACTCACAATCAAATAACTTAGACAAACTATTGTAAAATATAGTCATATCATATCCCGATTTAATCAAAGGAACTTCTACCATTGTACATTTCTCTATAACATCAATTTCTTTCAAGTCATGTTCAGAAATAAAGAACTGAATCATTAACTCATTAGCCTTTTTTAAAGAAGCCTCCATTTCTTGCTTAGTAGCTCCGTTTTCAATTGTTTTAGACAATAAAGCCTTTATTTTTGCTTTTATTTTATCCATCCTTTTACCCTTTTTAATCCCAAATTTTACCGTTTCCAATAAAAATATGGTTTACTTTTTGTCCTTGTTTTTGGAGTTCTTGTTCTTCCTTGTTAAGCGCTAAAGACACTGAAAAATCATTGTCTCTTTCGTCTGTTTCTTTGTAATCGTAGGTTTTTACTAATACATACGATTTACCGTTATCTAGCTTCAAAATTCTTTCTTCAGGAATATCAGAAAGGCATAACTGCATTAATCTAAGCCTTCCCATCTTGCAACATTTGTTTTGCTGAATTCCACAGATCAATAAGTTTTTCCCAGTTTTCCACTTTCATTGAAAAACCATCTCCGCAATGTGATACAGAAACCCAAATTCCGTCTGGGTCGTTTGTGTCGATAGCGATTTCCTGTGTTCCTGTTGTTTCTTCGTCTGAAAATAATTTTACTACCTGTTTAATAATTACTTTTTTCATTGTATCTATTTTTAAATGATTAAAAACAAAAGCAAAGGACTTTTTATAACCCAATAAGAACGTGTTTTGCCTTTGCTTTTGAGAGTGGTTAACAGTAATAATTCTAGTTTAGAATGTTTTCAAAGCTTCAACAGCAGCGTTTTGTGTTGCTTCCTCTTTATTTTTTCCCTGAGCTGTAAATTCTTTACCCGTTGGTAATACAATTTTTACAGTAGTTATTGGTTCTGATTCTTCTCCTATAACAAAAATTTCTATAGGTTTTTCGTAGTGCTTTTGGCTAAGCTGCTCCAATTCTGCAAGTGGTGTTGGTGTACTCATGTTTATTTGCTTTAAAAATTAATAGCTTTTTAAAACACTTTGGTACAATCATTGAATTGTTCAACATTTGTTGCAACAAACAAAAAAACAAGTATTGCATTTTTTTGTATATTCGCTAATTATATCAATCGTGTTTTAGTCGCTTTTAATTCGTTTTGATGTAGCAAATATGTAAATATATTTTCAATTAGACAAGAAAAAGTAAATAAAATGACAAAAATAAAAGAAAGAATTATATATTTTATTGAAAATCAAGGCTTTAAAAAAGGAGAGTTTTTTAAAGAAATTGAGGTTTCTAGTGCTAATTTTAGAGGAAACGCATTAAAAACACCTTTAAACTCTTCAACAATTGAAAATATAATAACAATTTATCCGCAATTAAATTTACACTGGTTAATCACTGGTAAAGGAGACATGTTATTGGAATCCAAAGACTCTTCCAACAAGCCTTCAACAAACATTGCAACAAATGTTGAAACTGCAACAAATATTGCAACAAACGTTGAGACTGCAACAAAAAGAGAAATTTATCTAAGTGAAGAAGTAATTGCTTTATTAAAAGAAAAGATTAGTGATTTAGAAAAAAACATAGAAGCTTTAAGAAGCACTTCTAACACAATAGAGAGACTTACAAGAATTGAAAACAAGCTTGATACTTCATTAGAAACAAACAAAACTCTTTTTAGTGAAATTGAAGAATATTTTGAATTAATGAAATTGAAAGAGAATTTAGAAAAAGCAAAAAATATAGAAACACACCGCGAAAGCAAAAAATAATACTACTGGATTAGCTTATAATTCTCAATAAAAAATCTTTAAACGGAATGCCCTCTTTGGTTTTTTCCGTTTTTTTCATTTCCATTTCTATATTTAAAATTATCTCATTGTATTCCTCTTCAGTTAACAGACCATTACGATGCCTATCTATTGCTTCAGAAACAATGAAATTTAATTTTGAATAAGTAGCTATAGCTTTTTTTGATTTTTCAAATCTCATTAATTCCTATTGCTTTTTTTTGATTTTTAAAACCGTTAAATCAAAAACTCTTTCCAATAATTCCATACGAGAACTAGTCGCTTGTGCTTCTAGTTTTTCTTTATTTACTAATATTGATATCATAGAGATTACTAACATTAAGGCTATTGAAAAACCTAAAACGTAAATATTGAAGTATGATTTATTATCGTATTCATCAGAAAAGAATATCCAAAACAAGGATAAGGATATTATATAGACAGGAACTAAGTAACTAATTCTGAAAGGTCTAAATTGACTCACAATTATAATTAGTAATTGGCTTACCATCATAGATAACCAAAAAACAAAATTGGATGTAGAATTAAATCCGTATAAATTATCGAATTCAATTCCATAATGAACTATAAAAATATCACTTAATAAAATCATTCCCGATAAAACTATCAGGAATGATGAGATTAATCTTTTAATCATGTTTTAACCTTTATTTGTTTTAGGTCGTCCACCACCTCTATCAATATCTTCTTCTTGATCCGTAGTTGTTGTAGCCTCATCACCTCCGTTAATTGCTCTTAACTGTTTACCAGTTAACTCATTTTTTTCTGATTGAAAACTTTTAAAATGTTTCATTTTACTTAAAATTTATTTATTAATAATAGTATAAAATTACTCATTTCTAAATTTAATCGGTTCAGAATTCCAAAGTAACTAAATTCAAATGTTAAACGCATTACATTTTTTCTGCAAAATATGTTAAAATTAAGGTTATTCGTATAAAAATAAAATCTATAGATAGACTGTATATTTTGTTAAAACCACTATTCATTACGGAAAAACATAAAGATAAAGACCTAATTATCAACCAGAATAAAAACTACACATTTACCCTGATGCATACACAAAACCGAACATAGAATAATAACGCTACATAAAAAGGAGTTAAAAAGAACATAAAAAGATATAATAAACTACATAGATATTGATATTTTACTATCTTTGTATTAAAGTATTTCTATTATTTACAATATAAATTGTTTAGTCCACAGAAAAAACATTTATAATGAAATACTCCAATTATCCTCCTATTCTAAAATAGACCAAGAAAATCGTAATTATGGACAAAAAACAGACATCGTTACTCATTGAATTTGCTAAGAAGCTTAAAAAAGAAGCTACAGATAGTGAATTAGCAAAAAAAACATTGAGCTCTGCGGGGATTTTAAACCCCCAAGGAAAAATTTCAAAAACATACCCTAACTTAAAAAGAATTTTATCTGTAGCACAGTAATGAATGTACAGTACAAGATCAAACCTCTTAATTGGATTTCATGGTTGCGATGAAAAAATAGCATTCGAACTTCTAAATAACCCAAAAAAAGTAAAGATTAGTGAAAAACCATTTGATTGGCTTGGAAACGGTTTTTATATTTGGGAAAACAATTACGACAGAGCACTTGAGTGGGCGAAAGAAAAACAAAAAAATGGAAAGATAAAAAAAGCTGCCGTAATTGGAGTTGTATTTACTTTAAATAATTGCCTAGACTTATTAGATAATCAGTTTATAAATATTATAACTGAGTATTATGAATTACTTGAAAAAGACTTTTCAAGCTTAGGTAAAGAACTTCCAAAAAACAAAAACGTTAAGAGCGACACCAATAAAGATCTTTTAATAAGAGAACTAGACTGTGCTGTAATTGAGTATTTACATCAAAAAATAAGAGAAATAAAAGAAGCTGATAAAGATTCTATTATTTCAGAATATGATACAGTAAGAGGTGTCTTTACAGAAGGAGGACCCGCTTTTCCAGGAGCAGGTATACAGAAAAAAAGCCATATTCAAATATGTATAAGAAACATGAAATGTATTAAAGGTTTTTTTCTCCCAAGACTATAAACCCTATATTTTATAAAAATAATCTAAGCGGTTTCATACCGCTTTTTTTTATGCTCAAAATTCCAAAAACACCCTTTTTTCTTTTTTTATTTATTAAAGTTTCCAAAATTTAGGAAACTAAAGAAGAATAAGAAACCAATAGGAAACAACAGAACACCAACAAAACTGCGGGTTTTTCGTTCGGTTTCCAAAGTTTCCTAAAAAATCTATAAAATAAAGAGGGTTGTAAAGGGAGAAGTAAAGAGATTAGAATTTCACTAGTTTTGTATTTATATGGTGCTCGAGCAAAGCTCTCACAGTTTAGTTATTCCGTTGGGACGGAATAATGAAAATAGGAATTAAAAAAACACTTGCTTTTTCAAAGCAAATTCTTTTTTTTCCTAATTGGCAACCGCTGCGCTTTTGCCTCGATGTTTACCAATTGTTTCCCAATTTTATTTTAATTAATTGATTATCAATACCAAATACAAAATATATGATACAGTCGAGGTCACAAAAAACGTTAAGTTCACTTAACGTTTTTTTTATTTATACCCAATCTTCATACAAAACACTATTTATCTTCTTATTTTTAAGCTTTAAATGAAAAATAAGTCTTGAAGAAAACAGCCATTTTACTATTCCTAAATATTTTATTAAGTTGTCAAAACAAAGAAGAGTCAAATCTCTTTACTGAAGACGATGCTTACTCAGTGGTAAATACTTTTATTCCAGACCAAAAAGACAAACCTGTCCTTTGGAATGAAAAACAATTAGTTGGTTCTTCAATCGAATATACAATTGTGAGTTTTGATGAAATCCCAGTAATTCCTTATTATAAAGAACTTCCTTTTCCTATTTTTACAAAAGCCTATTGGAAAACCGAGAAATTAAAAAATATAGTCGCTTTTGATAGCAAGGAATACGATTACTTTTTTGCAAATGAAAATAGTAAGCAGAACGAAATTGATAAGAAAAAAAAGAAATGGCAAACTCGTTTTAAGGACAACTATTTATACAATGTTTCTTACCCCATCTATAATGCTAATTCAAAAGTAGCCATCTTAGATGTCTATTTTTACAAAATACCCTTATATTGCGGAACGGGTTTACATCAAACATATTTCTATAAAAAAACAACTACAGGATGGGAAAAACTATAACAACAAGAAGCTTTTTATTTTTACTTACAATTAGTTTGTTTTCCTGCCAAAGCAAAGAAGAACAACTTATTGGTCATTGGCATGAATATGAAGTTGGTAATCCAGACTATATAAGTTGTCATAAAATTACTGATAGTACCTATTCAATTGACTTAGAAACTTATGGAGCAGGTTATCCAATAAAAAGAGGTGTCGAGATACAAAAAGACGAAATTGCAATTAGAGATTATATACTCATTACTGATTTTTCAATAAATAATAACAAACTTATCGTAAATGATTCCGTCTATTGGATTAAACAAGAAGATAACGAACAAACATTTATTTCCGATTTTTCAGCGGGACTTTTAGTAAACATTCATCCTTTTGAAACTACCACTTCCGAATTTGATTATGATTATAAAGATTACAACCATGGCTATAACATTCATATTTATATTGGAAAATTAAAAAAAGACACTCTAAACTCTCATAAAGAAAACAATATTAGAGATTATTATATACAATTGAACGAACGCATCAGCAATTTGAAAGATATAAGAAGCTTTCTAGACTTTGGAAGTCATTATGACAAAAAATTAAAAGTATTATTACATACCGATAAAAACACACCAAAAGACTTACTCGAACAAATTGAATTAGAGATTAAAAATTGTGGTTATAAAAAAAGTCAAATTTACTACCAAACTGTAAACACTCAAAAAAGAGTTAACGGTTTTAATCGTATTTGTCTATAATGAGGCTACTCAACCAAATAACTTACCCTAAAATAAAAACAATCTTACTATTTAGTGTTTTTTCATTCCTATTTCTTGTTTCTTATGTCTGGAACTTTTCTTTTTCATGGGCGTTCATTTTTGGAGTTAACGATTATATCATTTTTCTCCTTTTCACATTATTCATAGGGTTCATCATTACTTTTCTTATTGATAAAAAACACAAAACTAAACTCAAAATCTATTGCATTATTCCTTTATTTCAGCTACTTATAATCAGTTTAGCTGCTAATCCTATTAGAACATGGCAAATAGAAAAATCAAAGAATGAAACGGTCTATATAAGCGAACTCATTGAAAATTATAAAACTCAGTATAAAAACTACCCGAGCTCCTAACAAGAATTGGAAAGCAAAACAAAAATTGACATACCTAGAAGAAATTATATTGGTACAAAATATAAATATGTAATTTCTGAAGATGGAAATTTCTCTCTTTATTTTAAATCATATTATGGTTATGATTATCATTACAATCCTAAAAAAAACGAATGGATTACTAATGATTAATTATTAGCAATCCATTACTTTACAACCTGATCAGTTAAACCATTCTAAACCTTACAAGGTAGATCCTCCATCTACTACAATTTTTTCATTTCGTAGCACTAAAGAATTATCAGAAACTAAAAATTCCACTACTGGTGCAATATCTTCAGGTAGCACTACTCTACCTATTGGAGATGTTTCTGAAAAATGTTGTAATAATCCATCAATAGCTTCGTCTGTCATTCCCGATTTCTTCTGAATAGGCGTATGCGTTACTCCAGGACTAACGACATTTACTCGAATTCCTTTCTGAGCCAATTCAAGATTTAACACCTTTGCAATTGCTTCTAATGCTGCTTTGCTTGCCGAATAGATACTTGCGTTTGGAAAAGCTTTAAAAACAGCTATTGATGTATTCAAAACAACACTCGAAGGATTTTTAAGCAACGGAATAAACTTTTGTACTGTAAAAAAAGCGCCTTTAAAGTTAATATTCATGGTTTCATCAAACAATACCTCATTAGTATCTTCAAATGAAATCGATTTAAATATTCCTGCATTTACAAACAAACCGTCAATCGTGCCGTGATTTTCTTTAATCTGATTCACCAAAGTATCAATATCGCTTAAAATACTTGTATCCGAAACATATCCAGCTGCTTTTTCTCCCAGTTCGTTTAATGCTTTTTGTAAACTCTCTTGGTTTCTACCTGTAATTATTACTTGATAGTTTTTAGAAATTAAATATTTTGCACAAGCTAATCCGATTCCGCTTGTTCCTCCTGTTATGACAATTACTTTATTCATTTTGTATTTATTTTTGAACAAAACTAGATTATTACTAACTTTGAAACAAGTACTTACTAAATGGTAAGTAACTGACTTTTAACTCGGAATATTATTACCATTATGGAAATAGATACAAAAATAATTGAAGAAAAATACATCATTGCTGAAGAATGCCCAATTACTATTTTTATGGAGCAAATTGGTGGCAAATGGAAGCCTGTAATTGTTTGGCTATTATTAGATCGTGAAGTGATGCGTTTTAACGAATTAGACAAAACAATAAAAGGAATTAGCCAGAAAATGTTATCGCAACAATTGAAAGATTTGGAACAATTAGGCGCTATTACTAGAAAGTCTTATCCTGTAATTCCGCCCAAAGTTGAATATAGCTTAACTGAAAAAGGAAAATCTTTAGCACCACTTCTAAAATCAATGAAAGCGTGGACGTATGAGCATATTATTGAAAAAAAATGACATAATCTTCTATCTTAGCTTAAAAAACAAAACCTCGTTTCAATATAAAACGAAGTATTGCCCGGTTTCTAACAAAACCAAATAAAAATAAAAATAAAGATAAAATATAAGTGAATTAGTGGTAAATGTTAATCGGTACTAAACATTAAATCAATTAAAAACTTGCGTTTTTAATGCTTCAATATTGTTTTCTTTTCTTTTTGCTGCTTCAACAATTTTCACTATTTGTGTTTCTACTCTAATATTTTCGGTTTTCCCGTTAATTATATCTTGAATAGATTTAGGCGAAAACTGCTTTCCTCTTGCATTTAAAATTCTTTTTTTGTTTAAAATTGGAATAATAGTTTTGCTTGGTTGTTTTCCTAAATATCTAACTATTATTTCTTTTTCTGATGACTTAATCATAACTCACTTTTTATCATTTATTTTTTTCTAAAAAGTAAAACTATTTTTCTGAGATTCATTATCATTCTATTAAAACAGCATTATCTAGAGTAATCAGTTTATTTACACTAAAAAAAATGAAATTTTAATATACTCTTTTCCTAAACAAAACTTTAAAACTAATCTGTATTTACAGCCTTTCTAAGTTTTTCTTCAATTGATGCAACACTGTTTTTAAAATATATTGCTCCTCCATTTTTATAAAACTTTTCGAAGTCATAGAACAGCATCGTCATAAAATGAAACGAAGCTAATTTATCCATTTGATCTGCAACTTTTTCTATTAATATAGGAACCGATTTCATACAAAATTCTCCTATAAAATTAAAATAATCAGAAGTAAGCTGTTTTAAATAGCCTTCAACATTTTCTAATAATTCAATTTGAATGTATAAAAAATCATCAATATTCGATGCTCTGTCTAATATCTTACCAATTTCGTGATTTGTGTACATGTGATATTAATATTTAAGTGTTATTTATAAAAGTAATGAAAGTTACATTAACAAATGTATATTTTAAGACACTTTAACTACTCTAAATGAATGTGATTATCATTAAAAAAACTACTAACTTAATTTATTTTTCTTCATATTATTCACCAAACACAATGACTAACATATTACAGTCGACCAAATGCGTTTTTATACCTATGAGCTGATAATTAAAAGTAGCTTAAAGTTATATTTCTAATTTAAAATATACATATAATAACTGTTTTGTTTTTTGTTGAATTTATTTTTCATTGCTAGCGCTATACACTAAAAAACAAAATCGACCTTGGAATTTATACAAACAAGTTTACATGAATGCCTACATTTTAAATCTTCGATTAACCTACACTTAAATTGGAATTTTTTGAATTGTTGCTGTCATTGATTTTGTTTTATTTGTTTGTTTATTTGATAACGAACCAGAGTTTTATAGTCCTCCTTTCTTTAACGCAAACCCTTAGCTAGTATTGAATTACGAAAAAACATATTCAGTGACACTAATTTCACTCCATAGTATTATTGCCTATAGCATTTTTTTACTATATTCGCTTTTCATATCAATTCGCTTTCAAGTAGTTTTTAATTCGTTTTGATGTAGCTAATATACAAACAAGTTTTGATTATACAATCAAATTTTTACAAAAATGCAAACTTTTTTCAAAAGATTATTACATATAGTTGAATTTCAAGGATTTAAAAACATTAATGATTTTGCATTAAATGGTTTAAAATATGAAAGTTCTAGTAAATTGAACCGTTTAAAGGATGATACTAATAAACCATCTGTAGATATTTTATTAGACATTGCAAAACGTTTTAATAATATAGACACACATTGGTTACTAACTGGTGAAGGTGATTTTTTACTATCTCGCAAAAATGCAAACCTTCAAGATCCTAGTGAAGAATATAGATCTGAAGCCAGTATTCAATTGACTAAAAACTATGCTTCATTGAAGGAAAGTGTCGTTTTAAAAGATGAAATTATTCAAAGCCTGAAAGATAAAATCGAAATACAAGAGAAACAATTAAAACCATTCATTGATTTGATTGAACAGTTGGAAGCGCGACTTAGTACTGTTGAAAGCTTTCAAGAAGTTATAAAACAAAAAATAAACGATTAAGGAATTTCTTTCCTAATACATAAAACAGTCTGCTAAATCATTTAGTAGACTTTTTTTATACCTATACAATTCTACTTACTTAATTAAACTTATCTAAATTCTATGCTATTAGCATTTTACACAAATAACTGGCATTAAATTTGAGAGTAACTATTTGACAATTTATCTAGGTTAAAAATCCCAATACAAGTTGTTAAATCGCTAAAAAAATCTATAACATTTTAAATTTATTAAATGAAAAAGCATCATTTATTTTCAAGTTTCTTTCTATTACTCCTTTTTACAAATTGCAAGAACAACTCAGCATCAAGACATTACAATATAGAAGAAACCATGGAGGCTGTAGAAGCTTTTGAACCTTTGATTATTGACGAACCGCAAACTGGTTTAGAAACAAATACTGAAAGCTATGCAGAGGTGGAAGAAAATCCTTTTGAATCTCCAAATAAAAGTCCACTTTCTACTTTTTCAATTGATGTAGATAATGCTTCCTATACCAACATAAGACGCTTTCTTAATGATGGACAAAAAGTTCCTAAAGATGCTGTTAGAGTTGAAGAAATGATGAACTTTTTCAAGTATTCCTATCCGCAACCTAAAGACGCTCATCCATTTTCAATTAATACAGAGTACAGTCAAAGCCCGTGGAATGAAAATCATAAATTATTAAAAATTGGTCTGCAAGGGAAAGACATTCCTATGACAAATTTACCTCTTTCTAATTTCGTATTCCTAATCGATGTTTCTGGCTCAATGAGTGATGCTAACAAACTTCCTCTTTTAAAAGAATCGATGAAGATATTGGTTAAAGAACTTCGTGAAAAAGACAAAGTTTCGATAGTAGTTTATGCTGGTTCCGCAGGAGTTGTTTTAAAACCAACTTCTGGAGATGAAAAAGAAAAAATCATGGATGCTTTTGATGATTTAAATGCTGGTGGAAGTACTTCTGGTGGAGAAGGCATCGAATTAGCGTACAAATTAGCGGAACAAAACTTTATAAAAGAAGGAAACAATCGTATAATTATTGCAACTGATGGCGATTTTAATGTTGGTATTTCATCTGATTCTGAAATGGAAGATTTGATTGAAGAGAAAAGAAAATCAGGTGTATATTTAACTGTTTTAGGTTTTGGTATGGGAAATTACAAGGACAGTAAAATGGAGATTTTAGCCGATAAAGGAAATGGAAATTATGCCTATATTGACAACATTCAAGAAGCCAATCGTTTTTTAGGTAAGGAATTTAAAGGGTCAATGTTTGCCATTGCAAAAGATGTTAAAATCCAAGTAGAATTCAATCCAAAACATGTTCAAGCCTATCGATTAATTGGATATGAAAACAGAAAATTAAAGGCGGAAGATTTTAAAAACGATGCTATAGATGCAGGAGAATTGGGAAGTAATCATTCCGTAACTGCTTTGTATGAAATTATTCCAACAGGTGTTGAAAGCAACTATATCGCTTCAGATTTAAAATACACAAAA
This sequence comes from Flavobacterium jumunjinense, assembly GCF_021650975.2. Classification (NCBI taxonomy): domain Bacteria; kingdom Pseudomonadati; phylum Bacteroidota; class Flavobacteriia; order Flavobacteriales; family Flavobacteriaceae; genus Flavobacterium; species Flavobacterium jumunjinense. The sequence goes on along the minus strand of NZ_CP091285.1, from coordinate 2,582,428 downwards.
GCAAATAGCGAAGTAACAAATTATGCTAATGAATTGGCAACGATAAAGTTTAGATACAAAAAACCTGATGGCGACAAGAGTATTGAGATGGTAAAAACAATTGAAAACAAATCGATTTCATTAGACAATAGTTCTGCCGATTTTAAATTTTGTACTTCTGTTGCTTGGTTTGGATTAAAACTGAGAGAGTCTAAATTGATTAGTAACTCTTCCTCTAGTGCTATTATAAAACTAGCCAAATCTGGTTTAGCAAACGATGAAGATGGCTATAAATCAGAATTCATTAGATTAGCTGAAACAGTAAACTAAGATATCAATAATACAAAATATCCCTCTGAATAAATACAATTTCAGAGGGATATTTATTTTAAGGTAATCTATTTTTTTTTTAAACCGTTACTTCTAAAAAATCAAAACGCACCATTCCGTCTTCATCAATTTTTGTTAATTGCACATCATGTAATGTGTTTACAAATTCTGGATTCCAAGGCGTTTTCACTTTTACATAGTTTTCGGTAAATCCATGAATATATCCTTCTTTATTTTCACTTTCAAACAAAACGGTTCTCTTTGTCCCTATCTGATTTTCATAGAAAGCCCTTCTTTTCTTAACAGATAGTCCTCTTAGCATTTTACTTCGCTTAGAACGCACATTAGAAGCCACTACTCCATCCATTTCTGCTGCTTCAGTATTATCCCTCTCCGAATAGGTAAAAACGTGTAAATAGGAAATATCTAATTCGTTTAGAAAATTATAGGTTTCTAAGAAATGTTCTTCTGTTTCTCCAGGAAAACCAACAATCACATCAACACCAATACAAGCATGTGGCATTACTTCTCTAATTTTAGAAACTCTATCAACATAAAGTTCTTTCATATAGCGTCGTTTCATTTTTTTCAAAATGTAGTTGCTTCCACTTTGCAATGGAATATGAAAATGAGGCACAAATGCTCTAGACTTCGAAACCAAATCAATAGTCTCATTTTTCAATAAATTAGGCTCTATAGAAGATATACGTAAACGCTCAATTCCTTCTACTTTGTCTAATTCTGTAACTAAATCTAGAAACGTATGCTCGTGTTTTTTATTTCCAAATTCGCCTTTTCCATAATCTCCAATATTTACACCCGTAAGTACAATCTCTTTAATACCTCTTGAAGAAATTTCTTTAGCATTTTTCAAAACACCTTCCATAGTATCACTTCTAGAAATACCTCTAGCTAAAGGAATAGTGCAATAGGTACATTTATAATCGCATCCATCTTGCACTTTCAAAAAAGCACGCGTTCTATCTCCGATAGAATAACTACCTACATAAAAATCGGCATCTTCAATTTCACAAGAGTGTACTTCACCCATGTCATTTTTTGCCAAATCATTAATATAGTCGGTAATTTTAAATTTTTCGGTAGCGCCTAAAACCAAATCGACACCATCAACTGCTGCTAAATCTTCAGGTTTCAATTGTGCATAACAACCTACTGCTGCAACAAAAGCCTTATCGTTTAGCTTCATTGCTTTTTTTACAATTTGTTTGAATTGTTTGTCTGCATTTTCAGTAACAGAACATGTATTAATAACATACATATCGGCAATTTCTTCAAAATCGACACGTTCAAACCCTTCGTCTTGAAAATTTCTAGCTATTGTAGAAGTTTCAGAGAAATTCAATTTACAGCCTAAAGTATAAAAGGCTACTTTCTTCTTGTTTTCCATATTCTAACTCAATCAATGAAATCGTTGTCAAAAAATTGAGATTGCAAATTTACGCAGATTATTTCTGATAATAAAATGATTATAAATGAATAAAACGCACCTTTTTTGTAACTTTTTCAAGATTTGTTACGTAAAACTATAAACTAAAATTTATAATTATGGCAGGTGAAGGTTTTATGTTGAGCGCAAATACAAGTTTAAAAAACAATAAAAGGAGTAAAAAATCGAGACTAAAAAAGTTTGTAAACACTACTTCTAATGGCCAATCTGAATTGATAGATCACAAGACAGCAACTCCAGAAATGTTAGCCGAAATTAGAGAAAAACTACAAACAGAAAATAAGTTACAACTTAGAAATAAAATCATAAAAACTGTGCTTTTTTTAGTCGCAATTATCGTCGTAGTTGCAATCGTTAATCGTTATTTTTCAAAATTTCTATTAAACAACTAAAACTTACAGTATGGGAGGATATTATGGTTCGCCAGCTTCAGTGATGAAGAACAACAAAGCGCAGCGTGTAAAAAAGCGTACTCTAAAAGATTGGAAAGATTTTGTTGGAGTTAAAGAAATTCAAACAGAAGATCACATTCGGGCAACTCCAGAAATGTTAGCCGAAATTAGAGAAAAACTACAAACAGAAAATAAGTTACAACTTAGAAAAAAAATTATTAAAACTGTGATCTTTATAGCTATTATTATTATTATTATTGTCTTTACAGTTTTGAATCGTTATTTTTCAAAAAACATACTATACTAATTGAATACTAAAAATTAAATTATGGGAGGATATTATGGTTCGCCATCTTCGGTAATGAAGAATAATAAAGCACAGCGCAGAACTGAACGTAAACCAACTGATTGGAGAGATTATATTGGAGCAAAAGATGTTCCTACCGAAGACCACATTCATGCTACACCAGAGTTATTAGCTCAAATAAGAAAAAAAATTCAAAAAGAAAGAAAAGAAAGAATTATTTATCAAATCCTACTTATTATTTTTTCTCTATTTATCACTATACTTATAATTTATGCTATTGGTAATTTAGAATGGCAAGGAATAAATATAAGCAGAATTTCATAATAGTAAATAAAACTATTATGAAATTCGAATAGCTAATTGTCTGTATTAAAAATCATCTCTATAAATAGGAATTCTTAGACAAACAAAAGATAGAGATCATACACCATTCTTGTGTTCCAGATATGCAATCTACTTTGTAAAATAATGACTTAAAATAGAATGAATTATTTAATAGAAACTTCCATAACATAATCGTCCATAATATAATCATTTCCTATATCAATCACTTCTTCTCTAACAATTGAAAAATTAAGTTTTTGATAAAATTCCTTTGCACTATTGTACTTATTTACGTTAAGAAAAACAGCGCTTTGATTACCTAATATTGCTTTATCTTTTACTAATTGAAATAGTTTTTTTCCTACTCCTGTTCCTTGCGTTTCAGGCAATACATAAATTTTATGAATTTTAGTCTTCTGTGGTTCACAATCTAATTCGTAAGAAACAAAACCTAATGGTTTTTTGTTTTCATCTTCAGCAATGTAGAATACATGCTTTTTTGTTTCCAATTGCTCTTTTAAAGCTTCTAAGGAATAGAAACGATTCAACATATAATCAAGTTGTTCTTTTGATAAAATCTCCTTGTAGGCAGAAGGCCAAATTGCAAAAGCTAAATCTTGTATTTTAGGTAATTCTAAGGTAGTAATTTGTCTAATCATAATAAAAAAATGCATACTGTAAATTTACAATATGCATTTAATATTAGATACTAATAACTCAAAAAAAACTTATTCAAATTCTTTCTGAAGAGAATAAGCATATCAAAAAAATAAATCTTAATAGTTTCCTATTAAGAAGAAACACAAAAATGGTCAATAGCATTACTTATCTACACATTTTTAAGTGAAAATTTTTTAATAGCGGTGCAATTTAACTAAAAACATAGAACTAATTTAATTCTTACTCCATTATTCGATTAAAAACTAAATTATTCGATTAAATGAAAAAATCTCATTTTTCAATGAGATTTTCTTTTTTAAGCTTGACCAGTTGGACCAAAATTTAAAGGAATTTGAGGTTGCTCTCCTTCTTCAATTTTACCATGTGCTGCTTCAAATCTTTGAATATTTTCACCTAACGCCTTTAATAATCGTTTTGCATGTTGTGGAGTTAAAACGATTCTAGACTTCACTTTAGCTTTCGGAACACCTGGCATAATAGCTATAAAATCCAAGACAAATTCACTATTTGAATGGTTAATTATTGCCAAATTTGAATAGGTTCCTTCAGCCGTTTTTTCATCTAACTCAATATTAATCTGCCCTTGTTGATTGTTATTATTATTGTTGTTGTTATTCTCCATAATCTTTAAATTTAAAAAAAACCTAACAGAATGAATCTGTTAGGTTTTAGGTTATGTTTAAAAAGTGTCAACTACTAGTAATTAAATTCTTCTTTAGCAGCCATCAACTCATTGTATTCTTCTTTAGAACCTACTATCGTATTATCATATTCTCTCATACCAGTTCCGGCTGGGATTCTATGTCCAACAATAACATTTTCTTTTAATCCTTCTAATGTATCAATTTTACCTGCAACTGCAGCTTCATTTAATACTTTAGTTGTTTCCTGGAACGATGCAGCTGAAATAAATGATTTCGTTTGTAACGATGCTCTAGTAATACCTTGAAGGATTGGCGTAGCAGTTGCCGTAACAACATCTCTCGCTTCAACTAAATTTTTATCTTCACGTTTTAACAATGAATTTTCATCACGTAATTGACGTGGAGTAATAATTTGTCCTTCTTTAAGATTTACAGAATCGCCAGCAGACTCAACTACTTTCATTCCATATAACTTATCATTCTCAACAATAAAGTCTCTTGTATGAGCCAATTGATCTTCTAACATTAGAGTATCTCCTGGATCAACAATTCTAACTTTACGCATCATTTGACGAATTACTACCTCAAAGTGCTTATCATTAATTTTTACCCCTTGTAAACGATATACTTCTTGAATTTCATTTACCAAGTACTGTTGAACAGCAGATGGGCCTTTAATTCTTAAAATATCTTCTGGTGTAATTGCTCCATCAGAAAGAGGTGTACCTGCTTTTACGTAGTCATTTTCTTGAACTAATATTTGATTTGAAAGTTTAACTAAATATTTCTTTACTTCACCAAATTTAGATTCAATAGCCAACTCACGGTTACCTCTTTTAATTTTTCCAAAAGTTACAACACCATCAATCTCAGATACAACAGCTGGATTAGAAGGATTACGAGCTTCTAATAGCTCAGTAATTCTTGGTAAACCTCCTGTAATATCACCTGCTTTAGAAGAACGACGAGGAATCTTAACAAGAATTTTTCCTGCTTTAATTTTCTCTCCGTCATCTACCATAAGGTGAGACCCAACTGGTAAGTTATATGAACGAATTAATTCACCTTCTTTTCCATAAATATGTAAAGTAGGAATTAATTTTTTGTTACGCGCATCAGAAACTACCTTTTCTTGGAATCCTGTTTGCTCATCGATTTCTACAGCAAAAGTTTCACCTTGTTTAATATCTTCATATTCTACTTTACCTGTAAATTCAGAGATAATAACTCCATTATATGGATCCCATTTACAGATTAAAGTACCTTTATCTACAACGTCACTATCTTTTACATTAATAGTAGAACCGTAAGGAATATTATGAGTATTCAAAAGAATACCTGTTTTTTCATCAACTAATTTTAATTCTGTAGAACGTGAAATTACAATATCAATTGCTTTTCCATCTGCATCTTCACCTTTAACAGTTTTTAAATCTTCAATTTCTAAACGTCCTTTGAATTTAGTTACAATACTAGACTCTTCAGACAAACCTCCAGCAACCCCTCCAACGTGGAATGTACGTAATGTTAACTGTGTACCTGGCTCTCCAATAGACTGTGCAGCAATTACACCTACAGCCTCACCTTTTTGAGTCATTTTTCCAGTAGCTAAGTTTCTACCATAACATTTAGCACAAATACCTTTTGTTGCCTCACAAGTTAATGGCGAACGTACTTCAACTCTTTCAATTGGAGATACATTAATTTTCTTAACATATGCTTCAGTAATTTGTTCTCCAGCTTGGATAATAACTTCTGAAGTTAAAGGATCAATAATATCTTGAAGCGCTACACGCCCTAGAATTCTTTCTCCTAAGGTTTCAACAATTTCTTCATTTTTCTTCAATGCAGAAACTTCAATTCCTCTTAAAGTACCACAGTCTACAGAGTTTACAATTACATCCTGAGATACATCATGTAACCTTCTTGTTAAATATCCTGCATCGGCAGTTTTAAGTGCAGTATCGGCAAGACCTTTACGAGCACCGTGAGTAGAAATAAAGTATTCAAGAATTGAAAGACCTTCCTTAAAGTTAGAAAGAATCGGGTTTTCAATAATTTCACCACCACCAGCAGTCGATTTTTTAGGCTTAGCCATCAAACCACGCATACCAGTTAACTGACGAATTTGCTCTTTCGATCCCCTTGCTCCAGAATCAAGCATCATAAATACAGAGTTAAATCCTTGTTGATCTTCTCTAATATTTTTCATTGCTAATTCTGTTAATTCAGCATTTGCAGATGTCCATATATCAATAACTTGGTTATAACGCTCATTATTTGTAATAAGACCCATGTTATAGTTTAATGAAATACCTTCTACCTGAACACGAGCATCAGCAATTAAATTTTGCTTTTGATCTGGAATTCTAATATCTCCTAATGAGAATGATAAACCACCTTCAAAGGCAAATTTATATCCCATATTTTTAATGTTATCTAGAAAATCTGCAGTAACAGGAACACTAGTAACACCTAAGATTTTACCAATAATATCACGTAATGATTTTTTTGTTAAAACCTCATTTATATATCCTGCAGCTTCAGGCACTACTTGATTAAAAAGTACTCTACCCGCTGTAGTTTGAATAATTTTATAAACTAATTCACCTTCTTCATTAAAGTCTTTTGTTCGTACCTTAACACGTGCATTCAACTCTACTTTTCCTTCATTCAAAGCAATATTTACTTCTTCTGCAGAATAGAAAGTTAATCCTTGACCTTTAATAACTCTTGTTTCGTCAGTTAAACGTTCTTTGGTCATATAATATAGACCCAAAACCATATCCTGAGAAGGTACAGTAATTGGAGCACCATTTGCAGGGTTAAGAATATTATGTGACGCTAACATTAACAATTGCGCTTCAAGAATAGCTTCTGGTCCTAAAGGTAAATGAACAGCCATCTGGTCACCATCGAAATCGGCATTGAAGGCCGTACATACTAATGGGTGTAGTTGGATTGCTTTTCCTTCAATTAATTTAGGTTGAAACGCTTGTATACCTAATCTGTGAAGAGTAGGAGCACGATTCAATAATACTGGATGTCCTTTAATTACATTTTCAAGAATATCCCATACTACAGGCTCTTTTTTATCTATAATTTTCTTAGCAGATTTTACTGTTTTAACAATACCCCTTTCTATCAATTTACGGATAACGAAAGGTTTGTATAATTCAGCTGCCATATCTTTTGGCAATCCACATTCGAACAATCTCATTTCCGGTCCAACAACAATTACAGAACGTGCAGAATAATCAACACGCTTACCTAATAAATTTTGACGGAAACGACCTTGCTTACCTTTTAATGAATCAGATAATGATTTTAAAGGTCTGTTAGATTCAGTTTTTACTGCTGACGCTTTTCTTGTATTATCAAATAAAGAGTCAACTGCTTCTTGAAGCATACGCTTTTCATTACGTAAGATTACTTCAGGAGCTTTAATTTCCATTAATCTTTTTAAACGATTATTACGGATGATTACTCTTCTGTATAAATCATTCAAATCTGATGTCGCAAAACGACCACCATCAAGTGGTACAAGTGGACGTAATTCAGGTGGAATAACAGGAATCACTTTTAAAATCATCCATTGTGGAAGATTTTCTCTGTTTTTATTTGCTTCACGGAAAGATTCAACAACATTTAGACGCTTTAAAGCCTCTGTTTTACGTTGTTTAGATGTTTCAGTGTTTGCAGCATGACGTAATTGGAAAGATAATGTATCTAAATCGATACGTGCTAATAAATCCATGATACACTCTGCACCCATCTTAGCGATGAACTTATTAGGATCATTATCATCTAAATATAGATTTTCCATTGGAAGCGTATCTAAGATATTTAAATACTCTTCTTCTGTTAAGAAATCTAATCTTTTTAAAGTTTCTCCTTCTAAACCTTGTGCAATACCTGGTTGAATTACTACGTATCTTTCGTAGTAGATTATCATATCTAATTTCTTAGAAGGCAATCCTAAAACGTAACCAATTTTATTTGGTAACGAACGGAAATACCATATATGTGCAATAGGTACAACAAGGTTAATGTGTCCTACTCTATCTCTACGAACTTTTTTCTCCGTTACTTCAACACCACATCGGTCACAAACGATTCCTTTGTAGCGTATTCTTTTATATTTTCCACAAGCACATTCATAATCTTTTACTGGGCCAAAAATACGCTCACAGAAAAGACCATCTCTTTCAGGCTTATGAGTACGATAATTGATAGTCTCTGGCTTTAAAACCTCTCCTCTTGACTCTGCCAAGATAGATTCTGGTGAAGCCAACCCTATCGTTATTCTGTTAAATCTTTTAACAGTATTTTTATCTTTATTATTTCTATTATTCATCATAGTTTTTACTATTGATCTATTTGCAATTAAAAAATTGATTTTGTTTTATGTTTAAATTCATAAAACTACTACCTCGAATTACTTCTCTAAACTTCTAACTAGAGTTATGAAGTGCTAATTATAAAAAATATAAAAAATCGGAACGGTTTACGGGTATAAATCTTAAAAACTTATATAAATTAACAATCAGTCTCTGTTTATGAGACTGATTGTTTAGATACTAATTATTCTTCTAAACGAATGTCTAATCCAAGACCTTTCAATTCATGCATTAATACATTGAATGATTCTGGTAGTCCCGGTTCTGGCATTGATTCTCCTTTTACGATTGCTTCGTAAGTTTTTGCTCTTCCGATTACGTCATCCGATTTAACTGTTAAGATTTCTCTTAAAGTACTAGATGCACCGTAAGCTTCAAGTGCCCAAACCTCCATCTCTCCAAAACGTTGACCTCCAAATTGAGCTTTACCTCCTAATGGTTGTTGTGTAATTAAAGAGTATGGTCCGATAGAACGAGCATGCATTTTATCATCAACCATATGTCCAAGTTTCAACATATAGATAACACCTACAGTTGCTGCTTGATGGAATCTTTCTCCTGTTCCACCATCATATAAATATGTATGACCAAATCTAGGAATTCCAGCTTCATCAGTAAATCCATTAATTTGATCTAAAGTAGCACCGTCAAAAATTGGAGTAGCAAATTTTCTACCCAAGTTCATTCCAGCCCATCCTAAAACAGTCTCATAAATCTGACCAATGTTCATACGCGAAGGTACCCCTAGTGGATTCAATACAATATCTACAGGTGTTCCATCTTCTAAGAAAGGCATATCTTCATGACGAACGATTCTTGCAACAATACCTTTGTTACCGTGACGTCCTGCCATCTTATCACCAACTTTAAGTTTACGTTTTTTAGCAATATAAACTTTAGCTAATTTTAATATACCTGCTGGAAGTTCATCTCCAACTGTAATTGTAAACTTCTCTCTTCTTAACCAACCTTGAAGGTCGTTTAATTTGATTTTATAGTTATGAATTAATTCATTTACTAATTTATTAGTAGCGTCATCAGTTGTCCATTGCCCTTTTGTTAAATGCGCAAAATCATCAACAGATTGTAACATTTTTTTAGTAAACTTCTTGCCTTTTGGTAAAACTTCTTCACCTAAATCATTCATAACACCTTGAGATGTTTTACCATCGATGATTAAGAATAATTTTTCGATTAATCTATCTTTTAAATCATTGAATCTAACTTCAAACTCTATATCAAGTTTGTCGATATCTTCTTTATCTTTAGATCTCTTACGCTTATCTTTAACAGCTTTAGCAAATAATTTCTTATCTAAAACTACACCATGTAATGATGGTGATGCTTTTAAAGATGCATCTTTTACATCTCCTGCTTTATCACCAAAGATAGCACGTAATAATTTTTCTTCTGGAGTTGGATCTGATTCTCCTTTTGGAGTAATTTTTCCAATTAGAATATCGCCAGGCTTAACCTCTGCTCCAATTCTAATCATTCCATTTTCATCTAAATCTTTAGTAGCTTCTTCAGATACGTTAGGAATGTCATTTGTTAATTCTTCATTACCTAATTTAGTATCTCTAACTTCTAATGAATAATCATCAATATGAATTGATGTAAATATATCATCACGAACTACTTTCTCAGAAATAACAATTGCATCCTCGAAGTTATAACCTTTCCAAGGCATAAATGCCACTTTCAAGTTTCTTCCGATTGCTAATTCTCCATTTTGAGTTGCATAACCTTCACAAAGAACTTGACCTTTAGTTACTCTATCACCTTTTCTGATAATAGGTTTAAGGTTTATACAAGTACTTTGATTTGTCTTTCTAAATTTAATTAACTGATACGTTTTATCATCTTCGTCAAAACTAACTAGTCTTTCTTCTTCAGTTCTATCGTATTTAATTGTAATTTTATTAGAGTCAACATATGCAACAACTCCATCACCTTCTGCATTAATCAAAACTCTTGAATCTGATGCAACTTGTCTTTCTAAACCAGTACCAACAATTGGAGATTCTGGTCTTAATAAAGGAACAGCTTGGCGCATCATATTAGATCCCATCAAGGCTCTATTCGCATCATCATGCTCTAGGAAAGGAATTAAAGATGCAGAAATTGAAGCAATTTGATTTGGTGCGACATCGGCATAATCAATTTTTGTTGGTTCAACAACTGGGAAATCTCCTTCTTCCCTTGCAATTACATTTTCTGGAAGTATTTTACCTCTTTCATCAATATCAATATTTGCTTGAGAAATTAATTTTCCTTCTTCTTCTTCAGCACTTAAATAAATTGGTTCACTTTCAATATCAATAACACCATCGTTTACTTTACGGTAAGGTGTTTCGATGAATCCCATTCCGTTAACTTTAGCATAAACTGCTAAAGATGAAATCAGACCAATATTTGGTCCCTCAGGTGTCTCAATTGGACATAAACGCCCATAATGAGTATAATGAACATCACGAACCTCGAAACCAGCTCTTTCTCTAGATAAACCTCCAGGTCCAAGTGCAGATAAACGACGTTTGTGTGTAATCTCAGCTAAAGGATTGGTTTGATCCATAAACTGTGACAACTGATTTGTTCCAAAGAAAGAGTTAATAACTGAAGATAATGTTTTAGCATTAATCAAATCAATAGGTGTAAACACCTCGTTATCTCTAACGTTCATTCTTTCTCTAATAGTTCTTGCCATACGTGCAAGACCAACACCAAATTGTGAAGACAATTGTTCACCAACTGTTCTTACACGTCTGTTTGATAAGTGATCAATATCATCAATCTCTGCTTTAGAGTTTATTAATTCGATCAAATACTTAACAATAGTTATAATATCCTCTTTGGTTAAGACTTGCTTTTCCATTGGAATATCCAACTGTAACTTTTTGTTCATTCTATAACGACCAACTTCACCTAAGTTATAACGTTGATCTGAAAAGAATAATTTATCTATAATACCTCGAGCAGTTTCTTCATCAGGTGGTTCTGCATTACGCAGTTGGCGATAAATATGCTCTACAGCTTCTTTTTCCGAGTTTGTAGGGTCTTTTTGAAGCGTATTATGAATAATCGTGTAATCTGCTGCATTATTATCTTCTTTATGTAAAAGAATTAATTTTACATCAGCATCAATAATCTCTTCTACATTATCTTTATCTAATATTGTATCACGATCTAATATAATTTCATTACGCTCAATAGATACAACTTCTCCTGTATCTTCATCTACGAAATCTTCATGCCAAGTGTTCAAAACACGTGCAGCAAGTCTTCTTCCGATATATTTTTTAATACCTGTTTTAGATACTTTTATTTCTTCAGCTAAATCGAAAATTTCTAAGATATCTTTATCTCTTTCAAAACCGATAGCTCTAAATAAAGTAGTAACTGGTAATTTTTTCTTTCTATCAATATAAGCATACATTACGCTATTGATATCTGTAGCAAATTCTATCCAAGATCCTTTAAAAGGAATAACCCTCGCAGAATATAGCTTAGTTCCATTAGCATGGAAAGATTGACCAAAGAAAACACCTGGAGATCTGTGTAATTGAGAAACAACAACACGCTCTGCACCATTAATAACAAACGTTCCACTTGGTGTCATATAAGGTATAGTCCCTAAATACACATCCTGAACAATAGTTTCAAAATCTTCATGTTCTGGATCTGTACAATATAGTTTTAACCTAGCTTTTAAAGGTACACTATATGTTAACCCTCTATCAATACATTCTTCAATGGTATATCTTGGTGGGTCTATAAAATAATCAAGGAATTCTAAAACGAATTGATTTCTCGTATCCGTAATTGGGAAATTTTCCATGAAGGTATTATAGAGACCTTCGTTGCCTCTTTCATCAGATTTAGTTTCCAATTGGAAAAAATCTTTAAAAGACTTAACCTGAATATCCAAGAAATCTGGATAATTAGGTATGTTTTTAGTAGAAGCAAAATTTAATCTTTCAGTCTGATTAGCAATCATCAATGGACAAATTTTTATTTAGAAAAAAATTAAAAACGTATAAACGATAATATACGCAAAATGGTTTAGGTCTTTGAGAGCAATCTCAAGACCTAAACCTGCTTTATAACCTTAGTTTAGCTTATTTAAGCTCAACTACAGCTCCAGCTTCCTCTAAAGATTTTTTAAGACCTTCAGCCTCATCTTTAGAAACTCCTTCTTTAACATTAGTTGGAGCAGAATCTACCATATCTTTAGCCTCTTTAAGACCTAAACCAGTTAATTCTTTAACAGCTTTTACAACAGCTAATTTAGAAGCACCAGCTTCTTTTAATACAACTGTGAATTCTGATTGTTCTGCAGCAGCAGCACCATCACCACCACCTGAAACAACAACTGCAGCAGCTGCTGGTTCTATACCATACTCATCTTTTAATATTGTTGCTAATTCGTTAACTTCTTTAACTGTTAAGTTAACCAATTGTTCTGCGAATTGTTTCAAATCTGCCATTTTTTCTATCTTTTAAAATGTTTTGTAAAAAAATATATTTGTTATAGTGCGTTCTATTATTCAGCTGCTTCTTCTTTACCCTCTTGGTTTTGAAGAGCCGCAATAACTCTTTGAACTGGAGATTGAAGTAATCCAATGATTTCTCCAATAAGTTCTTCTTTAGATTTAATAGTTGATAATGTTTCTAATTGATCATCACCAATATAAATTTCAGAATTAATGTATGCTCCTTTTAAAAGAGGCTTTGTACCTTTTTTACGGAATTCTTTAATGATCTTTGCAGGTCCATTTGCTGTATCTGCAATCATTATAGATGTATTTCCTTTTAAAACTGATGGTAAATCACCATAGTCAAAATCAGATGCTTCCATAGCTTTTTCAAGCAAAGTATTTTTAACAACTTCTAATTTGATACCTGCTTTAAAACAAGCTCTTCTTAAGTTTGAAGTAGTAGCTGCATCTAGTCCTGAAGTGTCTGCTAAATAAATAACATTCACACCCGCTAACTTTGCAGTTAAATCTTCAATAGCGATTGATTTTTCTTCTCTAGTCATACTAAAAATTTTTAACTACCAAATTATATTGCCTTAGGATCTAAAGCAATAGCAGGACTCATTGTACTAGATAAGTGTATAGACTTAATATAAGTACCTTTAGCTGCAGTTGGTTTTAATTTTATTAATGTTTGAATAATTTCGTAAGCATTGTCATAGATTTTATTTGTATCGAAAGATACTTTACCTATTCCTGCATGAACGATTCCAGTTTTATCAACTTTAAAGTCAATTTTACCTGCTTTCACTTCTTGCACAGCTTTAGCTACATCCATAGTTACAGTACCTGTTTTAGGATTAGGCATTAAACCTCTTGGTCCTAAAATACGTCCTAATGGACCTAATTTACCCATAACAGCTGGCATAGTGATAATTACATCAACATCTGTCCAACCATCTTTAATTTTTTGTAAATAATCATCTAATCCAACGTAGTCAGCACCAGCTTCTTTAGCTTCAGCTTCTTTATCTGGAGTAACAAGTGCTAAAACACGAACATCTTTTCCTGTTCCGTGAGGTAACGTTACTACTCCTCTTACCATTTGATTCGCTTTTCTAGGATCAACTCCAAGACGAACTGCGATATCTACAGACTCATCAAATTTTGCAGAAGAAACTTCTTTAATTAATGCAGAAGCATCTTTTAAAGAATATTGTTTATTCTTTTCAATTTTTGAAACAGCCTCTTTTTGCTTTTTTGTCAATTTTGCCATGTCTAATTCTTTTCAACGATTAAAAAGGAGCGTCTCCTGATACTGTTATACCCATAGATCTAGCTGTTCCTGCTACCATACTCATTGCTTTTTCAATTGTAAAAGCATTTAAATCTGGCATCTTGTCTTCAGCAATAGTTCTGATTTGATCCCAAGTAACATTTGCTACTTTCTTACGATTTGGTTCACCTGAACCAGACTTAGCTTTTGCTGCCTCTAAAATTTGAATTGCAGCTGGTGGAGTTTTAACAACAAATTCAAATGATTTGTCTTTGTACACAGTAATCTGTACTGGTAAAACTTTGCCGGGTTTATCTTGTGTTCTAGCATTGAATTGCTTACAGAACTCCATGATGTTAACACCAGCAGCCCCCAAAGCAGGTCCAACCGGTGGCGATGGATTCGCTGCACCTCCCTTAACTTGTAGTTTAACTACTTTACTAACTTCTTTTGCCATTTTTTTAAAAAAATTTAGCACATCTATCAATTGGAAGCGATTGATGTGTTTTTATATGTAACTTAATATTATACTTTTTCTACTTGCATAAAACTTAACTCTAATGGTGTTTTTCTTCCGAAAATCTTAACCATAACTTCAAGTTTACGCTTTTCATCATTAACTTTCTCAATTGTACCATTAAAACCATTGAAAGGGCCATCAATAACTTTGATTGTTTCACCAACAGAAAACGGAATAGCAACGTTATCTATTTTCACAGATAACTCATCTACTTTACCAAGCATTCTATTAACTTCAGACATCCTTAAAGGCACAGGCTCTCCGCCTTTGGTTTCACCAAGAAATCCAATAACTCCAGGAACAGATTTAATTATATGAGGAACCTCACCTGTTAGGTTAGCTTCAACCATAATATAGCCAGGGAAATACACTTTTTCCTTAGCTATTTTTTTTCCATCCTTAATTTGCACAACTTTTTCTGTAGGAACAAGAACTTGAGACACATAATCCTCCATTCCTAATCTTACAGTTTCAGTTTCTATATAAGCTTTTACTTTGTTTTCCTGACCACTTACAGCTCTTACTACATACCACTTCTTTACACTACTATCTGCCATAAAGAATTATTTAAGTATATTAAAGAAACCCTCTAATGCTTTCACAAATAATTGATCAACACCATAAGTCAAAAGCGCGAAAATAACTGAAAAAAGAGCTACTACTATTGTTAATCTCTGAACTTCTGCCCATTCTGGCCAAGTTACATTAGCTTTCAATTCTTGAAATGCTTCTGAAATATAATTAGCGAATTTTGTCATTACTATATATAATTTGCACGGGCGGAGGGATTCGAACCCCCATCAATGGTTTTGGAGACCACTATACTAGCCCTTGTACTACGCCCGTTTATTAAACCAGTTCAGCTTTTAAAAACCGAACTGGTTTTTTTTATTTACAATAAACTAAATAATTAGTCTAATATTTCAGTTACCTGACCAGCACCAACTGTTCTACCACCTTCACGAACTGCGAAACGTAAACCAACTGATAATGCGATTGGACTTAATAATTGAACTTCAATAGTTAAGTTATCCCCTGGCATAACCATCTCTACACCTGCAGGTAAAGTAATAGTACCTGTTACATCCGTTGTACGAACATAAAACTGTGGACGGTAGTTATTATGGAATGGAGTATGACGTCCACCTTCTTCTTTTTTCAAGATATAAGCTTCTGCTTTAAAGTGAGCATGTGGCTTAACAGATCCTGGCTTAACAATAACCATTCCTCTTTTAATATCTTCTTTTGCAATACCTCTTAACAAGATACCAGCATTATCTCCTGCCTCACCTCTATCAAGGATTTGACGGAACATTTCAATACCTGTAATAGTAGAAGTTAACTTTTCAGCACCCATACCAATAATTTCAACAGCATCTCCTGTATTAGCAATACCAGTTTCGATACGACCTGTAGCAACAGTTCCACGACCTGTAATTGTAAATACATCTTCAACTGGCATCAAGAAAGGCTTATCTACTTCACGAGGTGGAATTTCAATCCAATTATCAACAGCTTCCATTAATTCTAAGATAGTAGCTACCCATTTAGCATCTCCATTTAATCCTCCTAATGCAGAACCTTGAATAACTGGTCCATTATCTCCATCATATTGATAGAAAGACAATAAATCTCTAATTTCCATCTCAACAAGCTCCAATAACTCAGCATCATCAACCATATCCACTTTATTCATGAATACTACCATTCTTGGAATACCTACTTGGCGACCTAAAAGGATATGCTCACGAGTTTGTGGCATTGGACCATCTGTAGCAGCAACTACTAAGATAGCTCCGTCCATTTGTGCAGCTCCAGTAACCATGTTCTTAACGTAATCCGCGTGACCTGGACAGTCAACGTGAGCGTAGTGACGGTTAGCTGTTGCATATTCTACATGTGAAGTATTAATTGTAATACCTCTTTCTTTTTCTTCTGGTGCGTTATCAATTTGATCAAACGATTTCGCTTCAGAAAAACCTGCATCAGACAATACTTTAGTAATTGCTGCTGTCAAAGTTGTTTTACCGTGATCTACGTGCCCAATAGTACCAATGTTTAAGTGTGGTTTGGAACGATCAAAATTTCCTTTTGCCATGATTTAATAATTTAATCTTAGTTATTTAATTAGTGTTCAAATATTTAAAAAAACAACCTGAGAGCCAATGACGGGATTTGAACCCGTGACCTCTTCCTTACCAAGGAAGTACTCTACCCCTGAGCTACACCGGCCGAAGACCTACAATAGCAGGATTGTTTTCTTTGTGGGGAGAGCAGGATTCGAACCTGCGAAGTTTTCACAGCAGATTTACAGTCTGCCCTCGTTGGCCGCTTGAGTATCTCCCCTTGCCATTTTCAATAATTTACTTTTTAAGCCATCTCTAAACTTAGAGCCAATGGAGGGACTCGAACCCACGACCTGCTGATTACAAATCAGCTGCTCTAGCCAGCTGAGCTACATCGGCAACTTGATAATAAAAAGTCCGCTATTTCTAACGGACTGCAAATGTATAAAAATTATTTTTCAATCAAAATTATTTTTGCTTTTTTTTTCATTAAACATGCATTCTTATTTTTTCCTTATACTTGATAAGCACTCTCTCTAAAGATTCTACTGAGACATCAACTGCTTCTTCAAAGGTCTTACACGTCTTTTTTACAATAAACTCATCTCCCGGAACATTTATTTTTACCTCTATAGTTTTATTCTCTTTATCGCTTGTATTTTCTAGTTTCAGAAAAACATCTGACGAAATTACTCTATCATAATACTTTTCAAGTTTATCTAATTTCTCTTGAATAAAATTGACTAATTTTTTGTCAATATTAAAATTAACAGCCTGAACATTTACTTTCATACTCTAAATAGTTTATTTATGGTTAGACAAATGAATTATTATCAACTTCTAGGATGCGCATCTTTATACACTTTCTTTAACTCACTCAAACTGCTGTGTGTGTAAATCTGAGTAGACGACAAACTAGCATGCCCTAATAATTCTTTTACAGAATTTAAATCGGCTCCATTATTTAACAAATGCGTTGCAAACGAATGCCTAAGAACATGAGGACTCTTTTTTACTTTAAGAGACACAGCACTAAAGTAATCATTAATTAAACGATAGACAAATGATTCCCCTATTTTATTTCCTTTTTTAGACAAAATTAACAAGTCCTCAAAACCCTCCGACACCTTCATCCTCCTTAACTCAATGTATTTCAACAACAAGACTTCCGTACACTTTAAAAGAGGTAAAATTCGCTCTTTATTCCTTTTACCTAAAACCTTAATTATTTTATTCGAAAAATCAACATTTCGCAACTTTAAATTTATCAATTCTGCCCTCCGAATACCTGTCGCATAAAATAATTCTATCACCAATTGATCTCGAACACCATCAAAATCATCTGAAAAATCATTCAACTCAAAAACATCTTTAATTTCTTTTTCAGAAAAAGATACTTGCACTTTTTTCGACACTTTTAAAGATTTATGTTTCAATAACGGGTTTACTGTTATCACTTTTATTTTAAGCAAAAACAAATAGAAAGACTTCAAAGACGACACCTTTCTATTTACAGTTTTATTAGAAACCCCAGATTCAACCAAACTAACTATCCAAGACCTAATTAAAGAATAACCAACATCTACAAACTGAACTCCTTCATGAAAATCAAATAAAAAAACACCAAAACTCTCAACATCTGAAACATAAGCCTTCAGAGTAAGCTTTGAATAATTCTTTTCTTTAATTAAATAATCTTGATATGCTATTAAATTTTCATCCATAATTATTAAACAAAAAACCGTTAAGAAACAAAGTTACACTTTATTTCCTAACGGTTTTATTATATAATTCTAAAAAATTATTAAGACTCTAGTGACTCTTTTAATCTTTGAATATAAGCAGCTTTCTGAATCTGAGCTCTTTTAACAATTGATGGCTTGTGAAAAGCTTGACGTGATCTCAATTGACGAACAGTTCCAGTTTTATCGAATTTTCTTTTATAACGCTTTAACGCTTTATCGATATTTTCTCCGTCTTTAATAGGTATAATTAACATAGTTTAGGCACCCCCTTTCATTTAGACTGCAAAAGTAGTGATTTTTTATTTATATCCTAATTAAAAAAAACATTCTTTTATAGCTATTTATCACCAAACTCATTATTCAATAGCCCAGATAGAGACGATATCCTTTTATTTATTTGAAAAATAAATGAAAGATAAAGGCGAAAGCTGGAAATAGCTTCTAAATAAAAAAAACTGCTCAAAATGAACATGCCCCAAAAAGTTAGACACTATTTGGGGCATTTTTTATTTAAACTCAGTTAATGTTTAACTGCTGGTTTATAATCTTTATTATCAATTATCATTTTTGATAAAATTTCTTTTAAAATTTCAGATGTTCCCCCTCCAATTGGACCAAGACGACTATCTCTTAACAAACGCGCTAATGGATATTCCTCCATATAACCATAACCGCCTAACATTTGCAAACAACTATAAATTGTTTCGTCTGCTACTTTTGTTGATTTTAACTTA
Organism: Flavobacterium jumunjinense; assembly: GCF_021650975.2. Lineage (NCBI taxonomy): Bacteria > Pseudomonadati > Bacteroidota > Flavobacteriia > Flavobacteriales > Flavobacteriaceae > Flavobacterium > Flavobacterium jumunjinense. The sequence continues at coordinate 2,563,084 of NZ_CP091285.1, read as the reverse complement.
GCCATGGTAGCTTCTTTAACCACATATTCTCCTTTATCTAATCTAGCCACAGCAGCGTAATTAAATAATTTACAATGTTCTACATCTGTTGCATGTTCTACAATTGTATGCCTTAATGCTTGAAACTTATTTATAGTTTTCCCAAACGCTTCACGTTGTGACATATACTCAATTGTATAATCGATAGCATATTCAGCTCTTGCATGAGCATTTATAGCCATAATTAAACGTTCTAGAGCAAAATGTTGCATAATATACGGAAATCCTTTCCCTTCTTCTCCCATTAAATTTTCTTCTGGAATTTCAACATTATCAAATGCAATTTCTGCAGTATCTGATGCTCTCCATCCTAATTTATCGAGCTTTGTAGCTGTAACTCCTTTTAGATTACTATCCATAAGAAACATGCTTATTCCTTTATTACCAAGCTCTGGACTTGTTTTTGCAGCAATAACATAATAGTCGCAAAAAACACCATTTGTAATGAATGTTTTTGAACCGTTAATGATATACTTATTTCCTTTTTTAACAGCAGTAGTTCTCATTCCCGCAACATCACTTCCACCAAAAGGCTCTGTAATACACAAAGCTCCAATTTTATCACCTAAAATACTAGGCGCTAAATATTCTTGCTTAATTCGTTCATCACCTTCTGCATTTAAATGTGTCATTGCTAAATATGAATGCGCCCACATTGCCGCAGCAAAACCTGCCGATTTTATTTTCTGAAGCTCTTCTAAAAAAATAACTGTGTAAAACAAATCTAAATTTAATCCTCCATATGCTTCAGGATATCGAATGCCAAAAAAACCCATTTCTCCAAACTTTTTCCATATAAAACGCTCAATTGTTCCAGTTTTTTCCCATTTTTCAATATGTGGTACAACTTCTTTGTTTAAAAAATCTCGTAGGCTCTCTCTGAATAATTGATGCTCTTCCGTGAAGTATAATGAATTCATATATTTCGAATTGTTTTTATTGTTTTTATTGAATTTTTCTAATCAAAGCTCAAATATAAGGCTATTATTTTTAATTTTTCTAAAGGACAATTGTTAATTTTTGCCAAATCTTCAACATTTTTAAAATTACCATTCATACTCCTATAAGTAACTATTTCTTTTGCAAAACTATAATTAAAGTACGGAAATCTGGCTAGTTCTTTCATAGATGCAACATTGATTTTTACCTTCTTTACATCTTCATTTTCATTTACAAAAAATCTCTTTTTACAGCTTTCAAAAACTTCTGGAGAAACACCCCATACAAATTGCAATTGATCTATACTGGCAAATGAACCAAACTTCATTTTCTCACTTATAATAATGTCTGAAATTTTATCTCCAATTCCATAGACTTTCATTAAATCTTCTTTTGAAGCCATATTTATATCTACTGGAATTATTTTCTCCATTACTTTTTTCTCAAAATTAACAAAATTACTTTTTGTCTTTTTATTATTAATCCAATCTGGGAATTTAAAGTAAGGTTTGATTTTTGCCAGCAATTCAACTGAAACATTAGTCACTTTTTGAAACTCTTCAGCCGAATTGACAAATTTGTTCAATTTGCGAAATTCATGTAATCTATCAATTTCATCGGAAGACATTCCCAACTGATATCCTTTATAATCGGATATGAAATTTGGGTTGAATGGTTGAATAGTATATTTATATTCTTTAGACTGATCTTTAATACTGTCAATTTGACTTTGCATTGAAATCCAATACTTATCTTTTTCATGTATTGACTCACTTACAAAACTATTATCTTTAATACAAAAGATAAACACTTGTACACCAATAATTAGTAAAATCAATAAAAAAATCCCACTTCTATGTTCTCGCGAAAATAGAAAGTAGGATTTTAAATGTTTCATCTGTTTTTTCAAAATAGTTGTACTATATCAGATGTATATATTATAAATTAGTCATTTTGTCTAACTAATTCATCGTCATTCTCACTGTAAGAATCTGGTTCTTGTTTTGGTGGAATTGTTAATACTTTATAGAAAAAATAACTTGCAAAAGAAACTACTATTCCTTGAGCTGCTAACATTGTTATTAAGGCTGATGTGTTCATTTTTAGTTTTATTTTAAAGTTATAATGTTGCTCTACCTTCTTTTACTCTTTTTTTATATGCAAAATAAACTATTAAACATATTAAGGCAAACAATGAAAGTAATAACATTCTTCCGACGAATTTATATAACGTATTATTTGTAAAATCTCCTGTTGCAATTATATCATTAGGCTTTACAATATCGCCTTTCTGAACAACAACTACCTGATTTTTCTTTTCTTTGAATTTATATTCTTTAAAGTTAGTAAAATCAATTACTTTAACTTTTTCTGTTACTTTATCAAATACTTTCTTCGTGTCTTCAAAAGAGAATTTAACAGCATTAGCACTTACTTCAACAACAGTTCCTGAATTTTTTCCTTCCCCATCAAAATTTTCTGCATGAAATTCTTTTGCAAACCATTCCTTATTATTTGTATCGTTATCTTTTACCTTATCGATCCAATCTGGAATACTTGAAATCAACACCCATGCCAATAATGATGGTGTAACTATTAATATGATGTATTTATAGATTCTAGGTATTTTAATATCTGCACCACTATTAATTTCTGCCCATCCCTTTTTAATTCCAAAGATATATGAAAACAAAACTGTTTCTAGGAATGCAAAGACAACTAAACTTACAGTACCTGCCCAATAATCATACTGATCAAAAAGTCCTTCTTTATAAAATATCACTGTTGGAAGTCCCATAATTAGTACTAAACCACCAAAAGACCAAGCCCCTTTATTTTTAGACCAATTGAATTCGTCTTTCATGAAGCCCATCCAAGGTGTTCCCATTGCTAATGAAGATGTAATACCCGCAAAAAACAATAATCCAAACCAACAAACACCTGCAATAATCGCTAGTGAACTACCCCATTGCTGGAATAAATAAGGCATCGTTTGGAAAGCCATACCAAAACCTGCATTTTGAATTACCCAGTCTAAACCTAAATAACCAGCTGCAATTGGAATTACAATTAAACTTCCTAAAACTACCTCTACAAATTCATTCATAAAACCTGCAGAAACTGCATTTAACGCGATATCATCTTTAGATTTTAAGTAAGCTGCATAACAGTGAATAGTTCCCATACCTACAGAAAGCGTAAAGAATATTTGTCCTGCAGCTGCTAACCAAACTTTTGGACTTGTTAAAGAATCGAACTGTGGAGTCCACAAGAAGTTCAATCCGTCCCAAGCATTTGCATCTGGAAAAATATCAGATGCTCCAGAAGTACCAAGAGTTAACCCCCTAATTGCTAGAATTACACCAAATGAAATTAATAATGGCATACCAATTTTAGCAACTTTTTCAATACCGCCTAATCCTTTAGATAATATAAAAGTATTTAAAAGTAAACAGATTATATAAAAAATTACGGCTTCATAAGGAATACCCGTAGTTGATTCTGCAATATCTGTATATGATTCAAAAAAACCTGCAACTTGAGCTTGACTCATGTCACTAAACGTTCCAACTATTGAATGATAGACATAAGACATTGTCCATGACTCTATATAACAATAATATGCTGCAACGGCAATATTGGTAAAGATTCCAAAAACACCAATGTATTTCCATAATCTACCTTTTGCCATAGAATCTAAAATATAAGGTGTACTATGATTACCTGAACGACCTCCAAAACGACCAGAAGACCATTCTATAAATAATAATGGTATTCCCATTACTAAGAAACATACTAAATATGGAATAATAAAAGCTCCACCTCCATTTTGAACTGCTTGAACGGGAAAGCGAAGGAAATTACCTAATCCAACAGCGTTTCCAGCCATTGCCAAGATGAGTCCTACCCTTGAACCCCAAGATTCTGTTTTTGTTGACATATTAATTTATTGGTTGTTAATTTCTCAAAGATAAGAAAACTATCGAAAAAACAAAGAAAAGTTAATATATTGAAATTCAACATTACAAATCAAAAACAGATGAACGTTTTGTGTAAATCATATCTTTTAACTTCAAAAGAAAAGCTAAAGTTAAATAAACGCCAAAACCTAATCCAGCAGTCATAAAAGAAATGTAGATAAAAAACAAGCGAACGTTTGTTGCTCTCATTCCTAATTTATCTGCTAATCTAGAGGCAACAAAAAAGCCGTTCTTTTCGAAAAAATAAAGTATTTTATACATAAATTAACTTTCTATTTTTACCAAATGTAATTAATTTTTAATTAATTCTATACCAACATTACATTTAAGACATCTATTATGATTACAATATTCATTTTTTAATTGTATTAGACTTTGGGAATCGAATGCGTTTTTTATATCTAATTCTAACGATGCAAACTTTTTAACAACAGCATTGTTTTCTGGGTGAATTTGTTTTAATAAATTTATCAACTCTTCAAAATTCTCTGTTCCTAAATAATTTGAGTAGAGAAATTTAATTGGAATTATCGTATTTATAATTATTAAGTCTATAAAGGATTTCGTTGTTTTCTTCACCTTAAAGACACTTTCTTTTTCAAAATTATAATGAGTAGTCCAGTAGTTAGATGCTTTAACAGAAAACAAAGCGTATATATCTTCTACTTTATTAACCTCTATACATTTTGAAAAAGCATCTCCAACTATATTATACAATTCTGCAAATTGAGACAAACGTATTGTTGGAAAATTGTCTGGTCTGAGTTTAAAAAATTGAATTTCTTCTGAAATATTATCCTTTAATGCATATTTTATTTTTAAATACTGCCAATTTGTTTTTAAGCGATTACAATATTCATCTTGAAAATCTGACTCTAAAAGATTTGCCATTCCAAAAAACAAAGCTTCTAAATTTGAACATGCCCCAAAAAGTTAGACACTATTTGGGGCATTTTTTATGGAAAGAAAAGTCAAGTATTCTTATGCATTTAAGTTAGAATGTGTAGAATTAGTATTAAAGAAACATTATTCAAATTTATATGTTTCAAAGTTAAAAGGTCCAGACGAATCTAATATTCGTAAGTGGATTAGATTTTATAAAAGCTATGGGAAAGAGGGTTTATTGCCCAGGAGAAATCAAAGTTATTCAGCTGATTTTAAGCTAAAAGTATTAAAAACTATAGAAAAGGAATCACTTTCATTAATAGATACTTGTTTAAAGTTTAATATTCCTGATTTAGCTATTATTGTAAAATGGAAAAAAGATTTTGTTAACTTTGGTTTTGAAGGACTACAACCAAAAATTAAAGGAAGACCAAGATCTATGAATTTTAAAAGCAAAAAAAGCAAATCAGCTAAGCCACTAACCAGAGAAGAAGAACTTCTTAAGGAAAATGAAGCATTACGTTGTGAGAATGATTATTTAAAAAAGTTACAAGCCTTAATTCAGGCGGAAGAAAGAGCCAACAAGCGCTAGTCATAATGGAATTAAGGCATAAATATGATTTAAAAGTACTTTTAAATTATACAAATATGGCAAGAAGTAGTTTTTATTATCATCAAAAACAAAGTAAATTAAGTGATAAATATAGAGTAGTTAAAGAACTAATTAAATCGATTTATCACAAACATAAAGGTCGTTATGGTTATCGAAGAGTAACTGATGAACTTCAAAATAAAGGAATAATTATTAATCATAAAACAGTTTTCAGGTTAATGAAATTATTAGGATTAAAAAGCGTCATTAGAGTTAAAAAGTATAGATCATATAAAGGAGAGCATGGTAAAATAGCTCCTAATATTTTAGAAAGAAATTTTAAAGCAACAGCACCAAATCAAAAATGGGCAACTGATGTTACCGAGTTTAATGTCTCTGGAAAGAAGCTATATTTATCACCGATAATTGACTTATTTAATCAAGAAATTATTAGTTATGAGTTAACAGAACGACCTGTATTTAATCAGGTAGTTATGATGCTTAAAAAAGCATTTAAGAAAATACCAAATAAGACTAATTTAATTTTACACTCTGACCAAGGTTGGCAATATCAAATGAAGCACTATCAATATTTATTGAAACAAAAAGGGATTACACAAAGTATGTCTAGAAAAGCAAATTGTTTAGACAATGCCATTATTGAAAACTTCTTTGGAATATTAAAATCAGAGCTGTTTTATCTAAAAAAATACAAGTCTATTGAAGAATTAAAAAAGGAGATAATAGAATATATAAGTTATTATAATAATGAAAGAATTAAATCAAATTTAAACAAAATGAGCCCGATAAAATATCGAGCTCATTATTATCAAAATTAATTATAAATTTGTCTAACCTTTTGGGTGCAGTCTAATTTTCAACTTCGGATTTTTCTTTTCTAATTACAGAAAATGGAATTGATTTTGCAATTTCGAGAAAAGAATCTCCATTTATATTTAAACCAAAATTTTTTGCTAACAAACAAAAAAGCACTGCATCCCAATCGTTTTTAGTTTCAACAAGCAAACTTGAAATGAACTCTGATTTTCGTTCTAGTCGTTCAAAAAATAGTCTTTCTTTCCAATTCGACCACTTAAAATTATCGATTTTATTAATTTGATTCTCACAGTTAATCCATTTTTTAGGTCTAAACAAATCTTTATACCTATTGACATCTGATAGTTTTATATATTGTTTTAATTCTAAAACAGGAATTTCTGTATTATTACTTCTATAAATTTCTATATCATGTTCCCAGACAACATGCAAAATGACATTATCGTAATTCTTGTCTTTTTCATGATTATGCAAATACCAATCTGATGATTTAACATGAATTTCAATATTTCCAGCCCATTTTTGATTGGCTATTATGAGCTGTGCATTAAAAAAATCTGGACCTGAAGTTTGAAGGTATTGTCCAAATTTGAGAATTTCAATTTTCTCCTTTTTCGTAGTAAACAATTGGGTTACATCAATTCTTTTATGCAACCAAACATGGTGTAAAAAATCTTCTTTCATTCTGTGGCTTATACTAATTAATTGGCTTATACTAAAGTACAAATATACAGAAAAAACAAAACCTGCAAATCAAAGTGAACATGCCCCAAAAAGTTAGACACTATTTGGGGCATTTTTTATGGAAAGAAAAGTCAAGTATTCTTATGCATTTAAGTTAGAATGTGTAGAATTAGTATTAAAGAAACATTATTCAAATTTATATGTTTCAAAGTTAAAAGGTCCAGACGAATCTAATATTCGTAAGTGGATTAGATTTTATAAAAGCTATGGGAAAGAGGGTTTATTGCCCAGGAGAAATCAAAGTTATTCAGCTGATTTTAAGCTAAAAGTATTAAAAACTATAGAAAAGGAATCACTTTCATTAATAGATACTTGTTTAAAGTTTAATATTCCTGATTTAGCTATTATTGTAAAATGGAAAAAAGATTTTGTTAACTTTGGTTTTGAAGGACTACAACCAAAAATTAAAGGAAGACCAAGATCTATGAATTTTAAAAGCAAAAAAAGCAAATCAGCTAAGCCACTAACCAGAGAAGAAGAACTTCTTAAGGAAAATGAAGCATTACGTTGTGAGAATGATTATTTAAAAAAGTTACAAGCCTTAATTCAGGCGGAAGAAAGAGCCAACAAGCGCTAGTCATAATGGAATTAAGGCATAAATATGATTTAAAAGTACTTTTAAATTATACAAATATGGCAAGAAGTAGTTTTTATTATCATCAAAAACAAAGTAAATTAAGTGATAAATATAGAGTAGTTAAAGAACTAATTAAATCGATTTATCACAAACATAAAGGTCGTTATGGTTATCGAAGAGTAACTGATGAACTTCAAAATAAAGGAATAATTATTAATCATAAAACAGTTTTCAGGTTAATGAAATTATTAGGATTAAAAAGCGTCATTAGAGTTAAAAAGTATAGATCATATAAAGGAGAGCATGGTAAAATAGCTCCTAATATTTTAGAAAGAAATTTTAAAGCAACAGCACCAAATCAAAAATGGGCAACTGATGTTACCGAGTTTAATGTCTCTGGAAAGAAGCTATATTTATCACCGATAATTGACTTATTTAATCAAGAAATTATTAGTTATGAGTTAACAGAACGACCTGTATTTAATCAGGTAGTTATGATGCTTAAAAAAGCATTTAAGAAAATACCAAATAAGACTAATTTAATTTTACACTCTGACCAAGGTTGGCAATATCAAATGAAGCACTATCAATATTTATTGAAACAAAAAGGGATTACACAAAGTATGTCTAGAAAAGCAAATTGTTTAGACAATGCCATTATTGAAAACTTCTTTGGAATATTAAAATCAGAGCTGTTTTATCTAAAAAAATACAAGTCTATTGAAGAATTAAAAAAGGAGATAATAGAATATATAAGTTATTATAATAATGAAAGAATTAAATCAAATTTAAACAAAATGAGCCCGATAAAATATCGAGCTCATTATTATCAAAATTAATTATAAATTTGTCTAACCTTTTGGGTGCAGTCTAAAGACTTACAGGTTTTTTAATAAAAAAATTATTTATTTATTTTATTGAACTTATTACATCGTGTTTTGTAATAATATGATGCTTCCCGTTTTCTAATTCAACTAAAACCGCTTGATTATCTTTATTAATTAATTTAGAGATTTCTTCCATTGAAGCTGTTGCTTTAACAATTGGATATGGCTTACCCATTATATCTTTTATCGGTTTATCAGCAATATTTTTATCTTCAACATAACTTCTGAACAAATCTGTCTCATCAATACTACCTACAAAACCAGTTGTATCTATAACAGGAATCTGTGATATTTTATACCTTTTTAATCTTTCAATTGCATGAGATACTAATTCTTCAGTTCTAACAATCACTAAAGGTTTATCTTGATGATCTTTAATCAAATCTACAGCTTTTGTTACTTCTTCTTCTAAGAAACCTCTTTCACGCATCCAATCATCATTGAACATTTTACCTACATATCTGCTTCCTGAATCATGAAATAGAACAACTACAACATCATCTGGTTTAAAATTGTCCTTTAATTGCAATAACCCTTTAATTGCAGCACCAGCTGAATTTCCTACAAAAATTCCTTCTTCCAAAGCTAATCTTCTTGTATATACAGCTGCATCTTTGTCTGTTACTTTAGTAAAGCCATCTATTAAAGAAAAATCAACATTCTTAGGTAAAATATCTTCACCAATTCCTTCCGTTATATAAGAATAAATTTCGTTTTCATCGAAAATTCCTGTTTCATGATACTTCTTAAATACAGAACCATAAGTATCAATTCCCCAAACTTTAACATTTGGATTTTTTGCTTTTAAATATTTTGCAACACCAGAAATTGTACCTCCTGTTCCAACACCTACAACAAAATGTGTAATTTTACCGTCGGTTTGTTCCCAAAGCTCTGGGGCCGTTTGTTCATAATGCGCAAGTGCATTACTTGGATTATCATACTGATTAACATACCAAGAATTTTCAGTCTCTTCAGCTAAACGTTTTGAAACCGAGTAATATGATCTAGGGTCTGATGGTTCAACATCTGTAGGACAAACTACAACTCTTGCTCCAACAGCTCTAAGTATGTCCATTTTTTCTTTAGACTGCTTATCCGAAATAACACAAATTAATTTATAACCTCTAACAATAGCAACTAAAGCCAATCCCATTCCTGTATTTCCAGAAGTTCCTTCTATAATAGTTCCACCTGGTTTTAGTCTTCCATCAGCTTCCGCATCGTCAATCATTTTCACAGCCATTCTATCTTTAACAGAATTACCTGGATTGAATGTTTCTACTTTTGCTAGAACTAAAGCATCAATTTCTTTAGTTAAATTATTTATTTTTACTAATGGTGTATTACCAATAGTTTCTAATATATTTTTTGCGTATTTCATTTTTTAAGATATTGTTCACATCGTTTAAAACTAATGCTTTTAGATTTTATTAATTTATTTAAAATTTATTTTTTTTTTGCAAAGATAGCGTGAATATTAAGAATACAAAAAAGAAAATAGCCAACTCTATAACCCTGATGGAAGTGATAGCTTTCTGAACTAGTTTCAGAAACTAAAACGAACAGCAGGAATATGGAAAACAAGAATGCAACAACTTTCGTTTCAGATTATTTAAAGAAATTCCACACTATTCCAAATCTAACGATAAAATCTCTGTAAGGATAATTTGGTGCTGAATAGAAATTATATCCTGTCATTGAGGAGTTAAAATGTTCTGCCTTTAGAAAAAGTCTAGCTTGTTTTACTTTTGCATTTATAAAGAAATCGATCATTGGGAAACCACCAATTTTTCTTTCACTTTGAGTATAAAACTCTCCTAATAATGGATTATAATCATTAGCATAATATTCTGTAAAATAATTAAAAATTATACCGGTTTGAATAAACATTGCCTTTTTAAAAACATGTTCTGAAAAATATAAAGAATTTCTAGTTACAAACTGAGGTACGTTTAATTTTTTATCAGAATTTTCTACGTTTTGACACAAAAAAGTATTATCTAGTGCTAATTTCCAAAACTTAATTTCATTAGAGGCTTTTACAGAAGCGTAAGTTATAGTTTTATCTGACTGAAACGGTTTAACATTTAATTTTGTTATATCGTTTAATACATTGTCAAAATACAAATAATCATCTAAAATAGCATATTTAGCTTCTAGTTTTACCCATTTGGATAAAGCAGAAACTTGAAATTGATTTGTTTTTTCATTTTTGAAATTATTAAACCAATTATAATCTATATAACTACTTTGATAAAGTGTGTAATTTAAATTAGGAAGACTATTTATTTTTTGATACTCAAATTGAATTTTAAAATCATTATTCAATTTATAATCTAATGAAGCTTGAATATTAGAGACCGATTGTTTAGTAATTGAATTGGAAGCTAATAATTTTAAATTGAATTTATTAATTTTATAATCTAAATTTCCACCAACTGATGTTATTCTATCATTTATAGCATTTGGCACAGAAATATTTCCAACATTATCATAAACAACACTTTTATAAAAATAATTATAATTATTATCATCAATAAAAACTGAAATATCACCGTATTTATCTGTAGTGAATCCTAATCCTAATTTATTATACAAATGATTATATCTTGTTTTATTATTTATTGTACCAGATAAAGAGTTACCAAATCTTTCATTTGAAGTTATTTGTTCAAAATTAAAAAATTTATATTCATAATTAAATTGGTGAAGAATAACGAAACTATTAGAATTATCCTTACTCAGTTTATAAGAATGATCTATTAAAAATCTATTTCCTTTCAATAAAGAAGTAGCATCATTAAAATAGACATCTAATCTTTCTCTTTGATTATAGGGTTGTTCACTTAATTCAAAAAGATTGATATCTTTTATCCCTCCATTTTCTTGATTAGAAATATCTTGCCCTGTAAAATGTGCATTTAAATGATATCTTTTGTCTGTAGTAAAATAACTTGTAGTAAATCTGAAATTTCCAGAACTTGAAATATTATTTATATACTTACCTATTGAACGTATTCCTTTATAAGCAATTGAAAAATTTAAATTTGGTTTGGTATTCACTGTCAAAAAAGCATCAACAGATTGCCCTTGCTCCATTACAGTCTTAAAATAAAGATCAGACAACGGTGTAGGAACATTATAATATTTTATGTCCTCTACCTCAAGATAATTAAAATGTTTACCAGAAAATCCCATTACTGGATTTACCTTTTTTCTGATTAAACCAAAGTCTAAAGTATTATAAGTATGTCCTTCATTAGCAAATGCAATTAATCCGAAAATATCTTTACGAAGTAAATTATATTTATACTCTTTAGCGATTGATAAAGTAGTATCGACAAAGGTAGTGTCTTTTTCTAATGTATAAATCTTGTAGAGACTAATAGGTGGTTTTTCTTCTTTTTTCTTGAGAGAAAAAGGTGACTTCTCTTTTTCCTCAGAAGAACCATTATTTTGTAGCGAATTATCTCTTTGAGAAAAAATAAGATTCAAAAAGAAAACAAAGAATAAAATGAGCAGTTTTTTCATTACATAGTAAATATGAGCAAATGTAATGAGAATTTAGGGAATAAAAAAAGACCTACATTTCTGTAGGTCTTAAATATTTGATAAAATTAATCAACAGGATTTTGATCTGATTGACTAATATTTGGATTTAAATCAATTTCTCTCTGAGGAATTAACATATTCCAATTATTTGAAGTTGCAGGAACTACATCAAAAATTCCATAACCAACTACAGCACGAGTTGCATTACCAACTCTTTGCATCGATTTTTGATGTCTCTTCATATCATAAAAGTCAACACCAATCTCGCCGTACAATTCTTTTCTTCTTTCAACTAATACTTCATCAATAAAAGTATTTAAGTCTGCTGCCGTTGATAAAACAGCATCTGGATCTCTTAGTAATTGGAAAGTCAATAAATCTTGTTTAGCTCCAACTAAATTTGAATGTGCTTTCGCTTCGATTTCGATTAACTTCATTTCTGAAGCTCTCATACAAACAAGATTTCCAGTCAAATCAGAAACATCTCTAAATTTTCTAGTTCTGTACATTTTACCAGAAGCTAAAGTTTGTCCTGTTGTTACGATTAAAGATCTACGAATATCATTTGCTCCAAATAAATTATAAAAATCAGAGTTTATAAAAATATCTTTATAACCTGCAGCTCTATCATGATCAATAAATGAATAGAAAGATGCAAATCCCCAATTTTCACTAGCTATAAAAGGGAATCCCCATAACCATTCTGCATTGTTATAATCATTAAATCCAGCAACATATGTTGTATTATCCATTAAAGGAAAACCAACTTGAGCATCAGCAGCCATTTGTTGTGCTCTTGTATAATCTTGTTTTTCTAATGCAACTCTTGCAAAGATACCTTTAGCAACATTAACATTCACTCTATACTTATCCCCAAACCTATTTGTCCCCAATAAAGAAATTGCTTCATTTAAGTCAGAATAGATTTGATCATAAACTTGTTGTACAGTACCCCTTGGCTTACCCACTGCATCAGCAACAGACAAATCTAAAGGAATTCCAGGTAAATTAGGGTTTTTGGCATACGTAAATTGAAAAGTACGAACTAAATTATAAAAAGCTAAAGCTCTCATACTCAAAGCCTGACCTCTATATGCATCAATTCTATCCTGACTCATTCCATCAGAATTAATATCTAAAACATACATTACATTATTAGCATGAAAAACTAATTTGTAAAACATCTCCCAAATGTAAACATTTCTTCTAGCGTTTGCGCTAGCAACTACATCCCATCTGTGTTCAAAAATATACCAGTTAAAATCTGGAACTTGTAAATCTCTACCCATAACCTCTGATCCTAAATCAAAAGACTTAGAAGTTGCAACATCATGCGCTCCTCCATAGAAATCTCTGTATGCCCCATACATACCTACCAGCGCTAATTCAGGTGTAACTACACTACCAGCAACCTCATCAGTAGGTTGTGGCTCACTTAGGTAACTCTCTACATCACAAGACACAAAGGCAAGTGAAGCAATTACCAAAAATATAAAGCTATAAAAAATTCTTTTCATAATATTTTTTTTTTAAAGTTTAACGTTAATACCAAAAGTTAATGTTTTTAACATTGTAGTATTATCACTCGTTTGACCATCATAAGATTGTTCTGGATCATCAATGTTATCCTCTTTTTTCCAAGTAAAATAATTATCCGCAGAAACATATAAACGCATTGAAGCTATGTTTGCTTTATCTAATATTTTTCTATCCAAAGAATATCCTAAAGAAACAGTTCTTAAACGAACAAAATCTCCTTTTTGTAACCATCTAGTAGATCTAGAGTTTGATTGATCATTATCTAAAGATAACAATGGTACATCTGTTACATCTCCAGGCTGTTCCCAAGCATCATAAATATTTGGGTGTAATTGAGATCCTGGGTTAGAACCGTGAAAACCATGCATTAAACCAGCATAATCACCATTATATATATAATTACCAAAACGGTATGCCATTACAATATTCAAATCAAAATTTTTGTATTTGAACATATTTGCAAAACGACCATCAAAATCAGGTAAAGCAGATTTACCAGTGTAGTATCTTGTTGCATTAGCATAAGTTGAAGTCGTAGTTTGACCAGTAACATTACCATTAACATCTAAAACATCTTGGTACCATAAAGGCGCTCCAGTTGCAGAATCTACGCCTGCCCATTCTTGCATGTAAAATTCATATCTATCATGACCAGTATCCCAGTTAAAAGTACCTGTTAAATTAGGTGCCTTAATATAATCGATATTGTTTTTCACACTTGAAATTGAAAAACTAGAATTCCAAGAAAAATTATCATTACTCACATTTACTGAGTTAATTTCTAACTCCCAACCTTTATTTGTCATAGAAGCGGAATTAACCCAAGTTGGTAACCCACCATTCTCAGAAGGCGGTAAAAACTCTCTATAGATTAAGTCAGTGATTTTATTATTATAATATTCAAAAGATCCATTAATTCTATTTTTAAAGAATCCAAAATCTAAACCAATATTTGTTTTCTTATGCACTTCCCAAGTTAAATTTGGGTTAGAATTTCTAGTAGGAACTAAACCACTTGAAGTCATAATATCCCCTCCATCCCCATTTCCATTAGCTCCAAAATAAGGAAATAAGAACTGTGATGAGCTACCAATATCTTCATTTGGCACTAAACCATAACTCGCTCTAATTTTAATTAAATCCAAGTTATTTATTCCTTCTAAGAAACTCTCATTTGTTAGTGTCCAAGAACCTCCAACAGACCAACTGTTCACCCATCTATTATCACCAATAAACCTTGATGAAGCATCACGTCTAAAAGTTCCACTAATTGCATATCTTCTATCAAAACTATAATCTCCTCTACCAAAGAAACTAAATAATCTATTTTGAAGTGTTAAAGAACCTACACTTGCAGGTGTAGTTGCTAAATCTAATTCATCTAATCCTGCTAAAGGAAAACCAGTACCAGAAGCATTCATAGATTTAAATGTAGTATCATACATTTCTTGACCTGCTAATAAAGAGATTTTATGCTTTTCAGCTAAAGTCTTATTATATGATAATGTATTAAACCAAGTAAAAGACTGTGTAACATCTCTATCCTTAGTACTTCTACCGTTAACAGCAGTACCAGAACCAAAACGAGGATCTTGATAAGTATTACCTTCAATTAAATAGAAGTTATATGAATACTGAGATTTTAATTTTAAATCTTTTGCAAAACTTATTTCAATATATGGTGCTATATCAAAACTTGTTCTATCGTATTTATTTAAATTGTTATTTGCTATAAAAAGAGGACTATAAGGTGAGTAAAAACCTCTAGTTCCACCACCATTAGCACCATCACCCCAATCATAAATAGGTTCTCCATTACCATCTAAAACTAAAGAACCATCAACAACTGAACGAGTATAAACAGGATATATATTAGATACAGAACGAGTAAACGCTAGATTATTCGAAAATGCATTATCACCTTGTGTTGGTACATTTGAAAATGAATCAGAGAAACCTCCTACAAAACCAACTTTTAACCATTTTTTAGCTTCTGTTTCTAGATTGAATCTCCCACTTACCCTTTTAAATTTAGAGTTTAACATTATACCATCTTGATCTAAGAAGTTTCCAGAAAGAAAATAATTAGTTTTATCAGTATTACCACTGTAAGATAAATTAACATCTTGTCTGAATGCTTTTTGAGTAACTAAATCATACCAATCAGTATCATATAACAATTCTGCTCCTGCAACAACATTTCCGTTGTTATCAATTGGCTGAGCAACATTGAAAGGATTGTACCCTCCTGTTTGACCTGTCAAAGTAGTTGATGCTAAGTTTGAAGCAGTTGCCTGATCCAAACCTCCATTAATAAATGAATTTCTAGATGCTTTCCATATTAATTGCATCATTTGAGTTGCATCTACATAATCATATTCTTTCATTGCTTTATCTGAAATACCGTAAGAAGTAGCAAAACTAAATTGACCTGAGCCATTTTTGTTTTTACCTTTTTTAGTTGTCAATACAATAACTCCTCTTGCTCCTCTATTTCCATAAATAGCAACAGCATCAGCATCTTTAAGTACAGTTTGACTTTGTAAATCATCAAAGTTAATTGTATTTAAATTCCCTCTATACTCAGCTCCATCTAATATAATAAGTGGATTCAAATTTCCATTTAAAGAAGCAGGACCTCTTAAACGAATTGTAGGATTTGAACCTGGTTGCCCTGAGTTATTAACAACCTGAACACCCGCAACTCCTACTAAAGCCTCTCCAATAGTAGTTACTTTCTGATCTCCTAAGTCTTCTCTTGTGATAACTGAATATGACCCAGTAATATCCTCTTTTTTCTTAACTTGGTAACCACTAACAACAACTTCATTTGCTATTACAACATCCTCTTGTAAAGTCACATTAATTGTTTTACTTGCCCCTACTGCCACTACTCTGCTTTTGTAACCTAAGTAACTGAAAGTTAATTCATCACCAACAGTAGCACTGATTTCAAAACCTCCATCAAAATTAGTAATAACACCTTTTTGTGTTCCAGAAACTGTTACCGACGCACCAGGAAGAGGACCCTGACTATCAGAAACAATACCAGAAATAGTTTTTACTTGCGCAAATGAAACACCGTTCATTAAGAGCACAAATAGAAAACAAATCAATTTAAAATTTAATTTCATAATATTTGTATTTGGTTAATTTTATTATAGCAAACATATCAAAAAAAAAGCAGATTTAAAAAAATCCATGTTAAAAAATATTAATTTTTAATAATATTTTTTATTTTCGAACTCTCTCCATCTGATATTTTTAACATATAAACTCCTTTTTCAAAATCTGTCATGTCTACAGAAATCGTATTATTATAGTTTCCTTTTATATCTTTAACTTTTCTACCCGTCATATCATACAACTCTAAGATTTTTATTTCCAAACCTTTAGAGTCAATATTTAAATAACCAGTAGTCGGATTAGGAAACGCAACTACAGAACCAAGCTCAAAACTTTGAGTACTTAAAGTAGAGTTAATACCCGAAACTACTAATGAATATTGCTGATTACCTCCTTGTAAAGTCCCTTTATGAGAAATTTGAATTTGATAAGTCCCTGACGGGTTGTTTACCTCAATCTTCTCAACATTGTCTTTATTATTAAGAGATTGCAAAACAACATTCCCGTTAAACAATACCCAAGGATAGGAAGAAACCCCATTTTTCACCACTTTAATATCTAAATCATTAACCAATTTTATTGTTGCATCATCATTAGTCCCATTTGAATTTGGTGTTCCAGCAGGGTCTGTCCATGCCATAGTCACAACTAAAGGAGCAGATCCATTTGCAGTAACATCCATTGTATACGTAGCACCATTTGCTAAATCAAACTCTCTAATTATTGCTCCATTTACAGTTTGACCAGCAGAATTCTTTGAAATTAGCTGCGCAGCTCTTTCTGAATTCATTAGCCCCCATCCAAATTTAAAATCAGGCCCCGGATTAGTTCCCGCCTCATCCGCAGAATGAATCAATAACGCTCTTAACGTAGCTGATCTCATATAATTTGCATTTAATTGGTTATAATATTGCTGCAACAATAACAAAGAAGAAGTTACACCTGGCGCTGCCATAGAAGTACCGTTCAAAGTAGAATATGCATCATCCGCACTTGACGTTGTAGATGTAACACCTACCCCTTTTGCACAAATATCTGGCTTTATTCTCTTATCATCTGTAGGTCCCCAGTTACTAAAATCACTCATTACTACTGAACTTGGACCAGTATAATTATCAACCTGATTAACTGCTCCTACTACCAAAACATTTTTAGAAACACCAGCTCTCGTTAATAAATCCCCACCATTTTTAGTTGGATTTAAAGTTTGATAACTATCCCTGTCATTTCCAGCAGCAAAAACCACTTGATAATAAGGTGCATTATACATAATATTATCCCAAGCTACTGATGTTGCATCATAAGCTCCAAATTGCCATAAACTAAGATCCTCGGCAATAGCCCCATATGAATGATTAGATAGCAACAGCCCTTCTGCTGCTTGTGTAGTAGCTTCTGACAAATCACTTCCCCAAGTATTTGCCCACAAAGTTGACTCATACGCAATCCCTCTTCTACTTAAGCCTCCAAAACCTGAAGCCATCATTGTACCAGAAACATGGGTTGCATGAGCAGTTTCGTTTGAGGAAGTCGTAAAAACAGCACCGTCTTTTTGAACTACTCTACCAACTAAATCTTGATGTGTAGCTCTTATAGCTCCACCGTCCCAAATACCAACTATCATATTTTGACCATTAAGATTCAATCCTAACGAGCCTCCGCTGTTTAATCTATTCGCTTTAGTCGTTATTGCCGCACCAGCATTTGTAGTTCTATAATACACAGGGCGATCTCCTTCAAAATACATTAACTCAGCAAAAAAACCTTTTTCATCCACATAAGTCAATGGAAGATTCATTTCTTTCGCTTTTTGAATAGCATCCTCTTTACCTTTAACATACAATTGATTGTACGAAAGACTTAACTCTTTTAATTTATCCTTGTCATAATCTTTAACAATAAGTTCTCTCTCCTCTATTGTTTGACCTATGACTGACAAACTAAATAGTAATAACAATAATAATTTTTTACTCATAAATAATAATTTTCAACAAAAATAACCAATTAATACATAATAAATACAAATATTATACATTAAAGATGCTAAAAAAGGAATTAAGTTGCGTCAAAATTATATTTTTGCAATAAAAAATGTTAATCAATCGTTTCACAAGTTTCGATTTTGAATGTGGCACTGACGAAGCTGGAAGAGGTTGTCTTGCAGGGCCAGTAACTGCTGCTGCTGTAATATTACCTTTTAACTACAAATCAATTATACTTAACGACTCTAAACAGTTATCGGAAGTTAAAAGATTTAAATTAAGACCCGAGATTGAAGAAAACGCTATCTCTTTTTCACACACACATATATTTAACAAGGAGATTGACGAATTAAACATCTTAAATGCTTCGATGAAAGCAATGCAAGAATGTGTTTTAAAATTAAATCCAACTCCGAATTTTATAATTGTAGATGGAAATAGAGCTATTTTCTCTAAATTAGGAATAAAAAATAAAGAAGGAAAGGTGTTTTCTACTAAAGAAATTGAGTTATTAAAAAAAATACCCAATGAAAGCATCATTAAAGGTGATGCCAAATTTTTAAGTATAGCCGCTGCTTCTGTTTTAGCTAAAACATACAGAGACGAGTATATGGATAAAATTCATGAAGAATTCCCTATGTATAATTGGAAAAAAAACAAAGGCTACCCAACAAAGGAACATCGTGAGGCCATAAAAAAATATGGCCCAACAAAATACCACAGAATGAGTTTTAAATTACTTCCCGATCAACTAAGCCTTGACTTGTAGATCTACAAACTCTGCTTCAAATAAAAATGACAAATGTTTTATTATTTTATTTTTCACCTCTGTCTCATCAATTTGCTTATTTAATTCTGCATGCATTGAGGTAACGGCCTTTCCTTTTATTCCGCAAGGTATGATATTATCAAAATAACCTAAATCTGCATTCACATTTAAAGCAAAACCATGCATTGTTACCCAGCGACTAGCACGAACACCCATTGCACAAATTTTCCTTGCAAATGGAGTACCAACTCCTAACCATACTCCAGTTTCTCCTTCACTACGCGTACCAATTACTCCATATTCTGCTAACATAAGGATAATTGCCTCTTCTAGAAAACGCAAGTACTTATGAATATCTGTAAAAAAGTTTTCTAAATCAAAAATAGGATAACCCACAATTTGCCCAGGACCATGATAAGTTATATCTCCGCCTCTATTTATTTTATAAAATGTAGCTGCTTTTGCTTCTAATTGTTTTTCCGAAAGCAATAGATTAGATAAATCTCCACTTTTCCCTAATGTATAAACATGTGGATGCTCTACAAAAAGGAAATAATTAGGCGTTTCTTGATTTGCGTCCTCTCTTCGGTTTGCAATTTTTACATCAACCACACCTTTAAAAAGTGCTTCTTGATAATCCCAAATTTCTTTATAATCTCTATTACCTAAGTCTTGTAGTTGAACTTTTTTATTTTGAGTCACAAATAATGTATTGAATATTAATAATACAAATATACAAATAGTTCACTTATAGCCCTGACAGAAACGACATCCTTTTTTGTCTTTCAATAAAACTATTCGGAACAAAAAAGATAAAGTGCATGGCAGGAAAATGGTTTAGTCGAGATGCCTTAAGCTTTCGCTTCAAAATAATTACAAAAGATTGCTTGATACATTGCAATGACTTATCTTTGCGAACTTAAATACAATTTATTAATAATTATGCAACTTTCAGAACAAGAAATCATTAGAAGAGAAAAGCTTAAAGCTTTGCGTGACCTTGGTATTAACCCTTATCCTGCAGATTTATTCCCTGTAAATCATACATCGAAACAGATAAAGGAAAAGTTCGAAGAAAGTAAACGCGTTATTGTTGCTGGAAGATTAATGAGTGTTCGTGATCAAGGTAAGGCTGCTTTTGCAGAGTTACAAGATGGCGAAGGAAGAATTCAGCTGTATTTAAATAGAGATGTCATTTGTCCAGATGAAGATAAAACACTTTACAATCAGGTTTTTAAAAAATTAACTGACTTAGGTGACTTTATAGGTGTTGAAGGTGAATTATTTACTACAAAAGTAGGTGCAAAATGTATTCGTGTGGATAAATTTACTTTTTTAAGTAAAACGCTACGTCCTTTGCCATTACCTAGAACTGATGTAGATGGAAATGTATTTGATGCTTTTGTTGATGCTGAATTACGATACAGAATGCGTTACGTTGATTTGGTTGTAAACCCACAAGTGAAAGAAGTTTTTATAAAAAGAACAAAATTATTTAATGCCATGCGTTCGTTTTTTAACGAAGCTGGTTATATGGAAGTTGAAACTCCTGTTTTACAATCTATTCCAGGTGGAGCGGCTGCAAGACCGTTTATTACACACCATAATAGTTTAGACATTCCATTATACATGAGAATTGCTAACGAATTATACTTAAAAAGATTAATCGTTGGTGGTTTTGATGGTGTTTATGAATTTTCAAAAAACTTCCGTAACGAAGGAATGGACAGAACACATAATCCAGAATTTACAGCAATGGAAATTTATGTAGCCTACAAGGATTACAACTGGATGATGGAATTTACTGAAAATCTTTTAGAGCATTGTGCTTTACAAGTAAATAGCACTTCTGATGTGGTTTTTGGTGATAAAGAAGTGAGCTTCAAAGCACCATATGCTCGCGTAACAATGACTGACGCAATTAAGCAATTTACAGGTTTTGATATTACTGGAAAAACCGAAACAGAATTGTTTGAAGCAGCTAAATCTATGGGAATCGAAGTGAACGATACTATGGGTAAAGGAAAATTAATTGATGAAATTTTTGGCGAGAAATGTGAAGGAAACTTTATTCAACCAACTTTCATTACAGATTATCCGAAAGAAATGTCTCCGTTATGTAAAGAACATAGAGATAATCCAGAATTAACAGAGCGTTTCGAGTTAATGGTTTGTGGTAAAGAAATAGCGAATGCTTATTCTGAATTAAACGACCCTATTGACCAAAGAGAGCGTTTTGAAAACCAAATGGCTTTGGCAGCAAAAGGGGATGATGAAGCAAATGGAATTATTGATGAAGACTTTTTAAGAGCTTTAGAATATGGAATGCCTCCTACATCTGGTTTAGGAATTGGAATGGATAGACTTTTAATGTTTTTGACTAATAATCAATCGATTCAAGAAGTTTTATTCTTCCCACAAATGCGTCCTGAGAAAAAAGGTCCAGAATTAACGGAAGACGAGAAACATATTATTGAAATTCTTAAAGCCAACGAAGGAATTGCTATTGGTGATTTAAAAACAAAATCGGAATTAAGCGGTAAAAAGTGGGACGCAGCAAGCAAAGGAATTACAAAACATGGTTTAATGAAAATTAAAGTAGATGGTGATGCTAAAATTGCTGAGTTTTTAGGAAAATAGTTAAACTGAGAAATCATTTTATATAAAACCATTAAAGTATTTAGTAGCATTAAGACTTAACTTAATTTCTAAATAACTTAATGGTTTTTCTTTTTTACAAGCTATAATTAAAATTTACACTCCAACGGTAATTCGCATTCACATTACCTCCTGTAAGGTTTTGATTAATAGGTAACATCACATTAGCTCCTAAGGAGAATTTATCTTTCCCAATTTCAAAACCAAATTTACTAAATACAATATCACCTGCTGTATCTCTTAATTTTTGACCATGCTGATAATTATCTTTATATACTTCTCCTGCAATTCCAATTTGTGGTGAAATAACGAATTTTGAAGCTTCATACCAATAAAACAAAGTACTTGCATAATTGATTTGATTTCCAAAACGATACTTTTTGTCGTTTTCTGTTTTAATAATATAATTCAACATACTGTTTAAGCCAAACTGTTTTCTTTTTATAACATATTCGGTTGCGAAAAGATAATCCCAACTTCCTGTTCCTACTTGAAAGCTCGGATTTACTGCACCTGAATTTGCTTCATTAAACTTACCAGTTGGCATTTTTAAACCAGCTCCTACTTGCCAAGAATGACTAAAAGTACTATCTTTTTTAGTCTCGTATACCTGATACATTCCTAAAGCTGTAATATCTCCCAAACCTTCTATTTTTTGTTTCCCAATTGCTCTTTCTCTAGAATGAAAATGATACGGGATTAAAACTGATATTTGTACGTTTTTCATCACTGGAATTCTTCCCCAAACCTGAACTGTGTTAAATTTTTCTTGATACCAAGGAGAATTACTATACAAACCATCGTTACTTTCATAGGATTGATTAAAATAGCGAATCCCTACAAAATTAGAATTCAACATCGAAGCAAAACCCATACTTCCACCACTTGCAGAACAACCACAAGAATCACAAAAATCATATTTCTCAAAACTTATATGATGTTTCAAAAAAGGATTTATCACTGAAATGCTATCTTTTTCATTCCCAAAACCGAATTGAAAAATAAGCATAAAAATTATTATTTTCTTCATTTTTTAATATTCTGAAAAGCGACTATCTGTTAGGTATTGATAATCTGTTAGTGTTTTTAAGAAAGCAATTACTTTTACTTTTTCTGACGTTGTTAATGGAATTCCTAACGTTCCATTTTCGCTTAAAGAAGCATCTAAAGTTAAAGAATTAACCACTCCAGAACTATAATGATTCAGCACAGCTTCTAAAGTAAAGAAACGTCCATCATGCATATATGGTGCTGTTTTTTCAATATTTCTTAAACTCGGCACTTTAAACTTATGCTTATCTTGTTCTAATTCAGTCACCCTATATCGTCCAACATCATTTATTGCAGGATTTACAGACAAACCGTTATTTCTAAATGAATTATCCGTAAACAAATCGGTTGCATGACAAGATGAGCATTTTTGATTAAAAATAGCATAACCTTCTAATTCATCTGTATTCATTGTTCCTCCTACTTCATTTCTTCTATACTTATCAAATTTAGAATTGGAAGAAGTTACCATAACCATAAACTGTCCTAATGCTTTTAGCATGTTTTCTGCATTGACCTCTCCGTCTGGAAACGCTTGCTTAAATAATTTTGGATATTCAGGATCAGCACGCATCATCGCAATCGCATCAGAAAAATTACCATTCATTTCAATTTCACTCGTAAATGGAATGATTGGTTGCAAATCTAAGTGAGTAGATGCTCCGTCCCACATATAAGCGCTTTGATAGGCTAAATTCTGTATTGGTGGTGTATTCCTAGTTCCTATGTTATCTCCTACACCATGACTAAAAGTATGTCCGTGATGTGTAAATGCATCTTCTTGAATATGACAAAAACCACAAGAAACTATTCCATCAGAAGCCAAGCGTCCTTCGTAGAACAACTTTTTCCCAAGTTCAAATCCCTTTTCAGTTAATGGATTATTCGCTAAATCATGAGAAATTGGCGGAAAATTGCTCGGTACCTGAAAATCGATAGAAATATTTTCATAAGAATCATCTTCTTTCTCGCTCGAACAACTAAAAAGAATAGAAAAAACGAGCAATAGTATATATTCTGCTTTCATTTTTTTATTTTTTTTTAAAATAAAAGCTGCTAATAAAAATTAGCAGCTTTTATAATTATTTAGTCATTATGTACGTGATGTACTTCAAACATATTTGAAATATTAGCTGTAATTAAAGGCAATTTAGTTCCCCCCATTATTGTAGCTTGTTCAGAAAGATTTATTTTATTTGTCCCATCAATTAACTGAGACAAATCGGCCATAATATGTATTTGAGGTATAATATTAGCTCTTACTAATGCATTATCTGGAAAATCCAAAGTCACAGTTGTATAGTTATAATCTGTACCCGTTTTCCCTGTATGTACTTTAAATTGAGCATCTGTTGTCACTGTCGCAGAAGTAAACGTACCTTCAAATGCAACGAATTTATAGCCTGCACTCCAAGACCACATCATTCCTGCATCTTGAGCAGTTGTTAGAAAATCCCCTTGTCCTGTTGCTCCTAAACTGAACTGAGCCTCATCTACACCTATTCCAAATTTTACTTTTGTATAATTTCCTGCTGGAATATTTGGAAGTTGCAACAAAGTAGTCTCTGGTGCCAAATCATCAATAATAAAATAACTTTCACTTTTTGGAACAGTATAAACTGAACCATCAAATCGTACTAATTCAATATTACTTACAATGTATTTTGCTTTAGTTACCTTTACAACTTCTCCATTTGAATTTATATAAGCTGTATTCGCTGCAAAATTTGCGTCTTTATATACTTGATCAAACTCTAATTTAACACTTCCAATACCTGTTACATCATTTACTGATTCATCATCTTTTGAACACGATACCAACACTAGAGTGACAGCTATTATAGCTACTATATTTTTTAATTGAAATTTCATTTTTTCTTATTTAATAATTAATACGTGATTACTGTTTGATAAAAATCAAACATTTTTTAGGTACATAAATACCTTACTAATTCATCTATACTGAATTAATAGCTAATGAATGTCATGAACCTCAAAGTCGTTTTTTGAAATTTTGAGATTAAAACATTGCATAAAATAAATTATTAAATAAAAATGGGTGGATGAAAGATTGAATAGGATGCAACAGATTTGTACAAATCTTGATAAAAAGTTTCTTTTACTTTTTCTAAAAAACAAAAGTTAAAC
This sequence comes from Flavobacterium jumunjinense, assembly GCF_021650975.2. NCBI lineage: Bacteria > Pseudomonadati > Bacteroidota > Flavobacteriia > Flavobacteriales > Flavobacteriaceae > Flavobacterium > Flavobacterium jumunjinense. The sequence continues at coordinate 2,537,776 of NZ_CP091285.1, read as the reverse complement.
ATTAGATTTAACTCATCAATTTGTTTACAAAACAAAACTTCTATCTCTTGATGCAAGGTTTGTTTCTTTTCTGAAGAAATTGGTTTTTCAGCATCCGAAACTTTTGCCAGCTCCTTTGTCAAATGACACTTACCATTACACTTTAATTCTGGTTTTGCCTTGTTCTCACAAAGTTCTGTTGCAATATATTCATAATTAACAATATAATCCAATACAGGAATAATTGGCTTAACCAACATAAAAACGGCTAAAATGAACATTGCTTTTTTCACAATGCAAATATACTAATGGCAGAATAATTTATCACAATTAATCTTATTTTTTATTTTTTTTATCTTCAAATTAAACTATTTCGAAAATCAAGTATCTAATTACTAAACATTAAAACAATTCTAATTATGAAATCGATGAACCAAAAAAAATTAAAAAGCACGCTATTGATGATCCTATTATGTATTAGTTCAATTAGTTTTTCTCAAAAGAACGAAAACAAAAGAGAACGAATAGATCCTGAAAAAATGGCTGAACTTCATGTTAAGAAAATGATCCTCGAATTAGACTTAACAGAAAAACAGCAAAAAGAAATCAAGCCTTTTCTTATTGAACAAGCGAAAAAGAAAGCGTTAAAAAGAGAAGAAATGAAAAGTCGAAAAGAAAAAAAAGAAAAACCAACTGCAGACGAACGATTTGAAATGAAAAACGAGATGCTTGACCATCAAATTGAAATGAAAAATAAATTCAAAAAAACATTAACATCTGAACAGTTTGAAAAGTGGGAAAAATCAAAAAAACAAGGGCATCACAAACGAAAAAAACACGCTAAAAACAAAAAGGACAGAAAAGAAGATTAACGTTTTTTTTAAACATTTTTTGGATTATAACTATAAATATTTTAGATTTGGTAGATTATAACTATAAACTATTTAAAAAAATGAAAAAAATATTCGCTTTTGTAGTTTTGTTCTTTGCTTTTACTATGGGTTCTTATGCTCAAGAAAATGTGAATGAAGAAATTGCAGTTTTAGCTAAGAAAGAAGCTAAAGACATTAAAGAATACTTACAATTAGGAGATAAAGACGAGGCTGATTTTTATCGCTTATTTTACCATAAATATGAAGAACTTTCTAAAGCTACAAATGAAGAACGTAAAGCAGTTGTTTCAAATGTAATCTTAAAGAAAATTGAAGCTTCTATCACACCCGATCAATTAAAAAAATTGAACAGTAATAAAGCGCTTCTCGAAAAGCTAACTCATTAAAAAAAATCCTGCAATTGCAGGATTTTTTGTTTATATCTAGTTTCTATTTTTACCCGTAAATAGCAATATACAAAAAGAGTAATGGTTTTCCTATAATAGGATTTAAAACAAAAGTTCGATTCGTTAATTTTCTTATAAAAAAACAAAAAAAACAGACAATATATCTTTTTGATTTGTATTTTTGAATCAACAATTACCCCATGAGATATATATTCCTTTCTTTATTTTTAATATTATCAAATTTGATTGTCGGTCAAAATGATACACTAACCTCTATTCTTCAAGGAACTGTCGTTCATAATGAGACCAAATTACCGATAAGCAATGTTCACGTAATAAACACTACTAAAGTTCGTGGTACAATTACTGATGGAAATGGTTTTTTTGAGGTAAACGCAAAGTTAAATGACACACTATTATTTTCGTATTTAGGTTTTGAAACAATCAAAGTTAAAATCACAAATGACTGGGTAAAAAATAAAACTTCAAAAATTGTACTTACAGAGAAAGCTTATGCCTTAGAAGAGGTTATTATTTCAAAATACAATTTAACGGGATACATGGAAGTTGACACAAAACTAATTCATGTAGAAGGAGATAGCTATAGATATAGCATTTCTGGCCTAGATGCTGGTTATGAAGCTGGTGAAAAAACTCCAGGAGCAGTAACTAAGGTACTTGGTGCTATTTTTAATCCCGCAGATTTTCTTTACAATGCCTTTGGTAAAAGACCAAGACAGATGAGGAAATTAAAAGAGATGAAAAAAGATGACACTGTAAGAAATCTTCTTGCTTCGAAATTTGACAGAGAAACACTTGCTGCTCTTTTAGAAATTGACAAAGACGACATTCCTCAAATCCTTCAAAACTGCAATTATTCTGAGTATTTCATTAAATCGGCTAATGATTTACAAATTCTAGAAGCAATTAGCGCTTGTTATGAAGAATATAAAATATTAAAGAAGAATAAATAATTTTAAACTATTTCGGTTCATTATTAAATCGGCTTTCAACAAAATCAATATTCTTTATTGTTTTTCTTGTCCAGTCCAATCTTTTTTCAATAATCTCATCATCAGTAAGTTTCCAATCTATATTCGAATTACGAAGTCTATTTGTTAAATCTTGAATAATGATTGCTGCAGAAACTGAAATATTTAAACTCTCCGTAAAACCAACCATAGGGATTTTTAAATAGCCATCTGCATTATTCATTACATCCTCAGACAACCCTTCTTTTTCAGTTCCAAAAAATAAAGCTGTAGGCTTAGTAATATCATATTCATGCAAAAAACAAGATTCATTGTGTGGTGTTGTTGCTATAATTTGATAACCTTTTTTTCGCAACACATCAATACATGTCTTATTATTTGAGTATTCATTTATATCCACCCATTTTTCTGCACCTAATGCAATTTGTTTATCTATTGTTTTGCTATTTTTTTGTTCAATTACATTTAACTCCTGAATACCAAAGACTTCACAACTTCTCATTACAGCACTCGTATTATGCATCTGATACACATCTTCTACTGCAACAGTAAAATGCTTGGTTCTATTTTCAAGAATATCTAAAAAACGTTGTTTTCTATTTTCTGAAATAAAACCTTCTAAATATTCTAATAATTCTAAATCTTTTTTCATCGTGTTCAAATTTATAAAACCCAAAGTAAACTTAAAAGCTATAATTGATTTTTCTTTATTTAAAAGTTATGAGTAATTAACATGAAGAAATACTACTTTTTTTTAGTACTTTAGCTCCAACTACATTATTTATGGAACAAGAACTATTAGTTAAAGAACTACTTAAAAAAGATAATCAGTCATTTACATTATTATATGACAATTATTCTAAGAGTTTATATGGAGTTATTTATAACCTTATAAAAAACAAAGAAGAGGCAGAAGATGTACTTCAGGAAGTATTTGTAAAAATCTGGAATAATATAGATTCTTATAACGAAAAAAAAGGTCGACTCTACACTTGGATGCTAAACATTGCTAGAAATACCAGCATTGATAAGTTGCGTTCTAAAGGCTATAACAATAGTCAAAAAAACCTTTCAGCAGAAAATTTCGTATATATTTTAGAAGACAATTCAAAAGCATTAAACAGAATCGATGCTATTGGAATAAAGGAATTCATAAAGAAGCTAAAACCTAAGTGTATACAAATCATCGAATTATTGTTTTTTCAAGGGTATACACAACAAGAAGCATCTGATGAACTTGAGATGCCTTTAGGTACTGTAAAAACAAATAATAGAAATTGTATGAATGAATTAAGAACGATTATCAATGAGTAGTAGAGAATACATCGAATCCGGAATTTTAGAATTATATGTTTTTGGTAAACTTACCGAACAAGAAAACAATGAAGTTCTAGAAATGGCTAAAAATCATATTGAAATTCAAGAAGAAATAAAAGCCATAGAAAATGCAGTTATTAACTTATCTCATAGTGTAGCTCCTCATCTTTCGGCAACTAATTATGAGAAAATTAGAAAACAGCTTTTAGATAAAAACAAAGTAGTACAACTACAACCAAGAAAAAATTATGCCGAATATATGGGCTGGGTTGCGGCAGCAGTATTTGTTTTAGGTTTTGGAATTCAATTCTACAAACTGAATCAGTCTAATGCAGTTATTAAAAACTTATCTGTAGACAAAAGCGAAATGCAAGAGTCTATCGTAACATTAGAACTTCAAAAACAAAATGCTGAACAAATTTTATCTATTGTTAGAGATAATAAGAACACACAAGTTGCTTTAGCGGGTCAAGAAGTAGCTCCAAATGCTTTTGCCAAAGCCTACTATAACAAAGAAACCAAAGAAGTATATATTGATGCTTCTGGTCTACCTATTCCTCCAGAAGGAAAAGTGTATCAAGTTTGGGGTTTAAAATTAGATCCATTAACACCAAAAAGTATTGGTTTATTAAATAATTTCACCGCTAGCAATTCTAAAGTCTTTAAAGTTGAAAAAGCAGAAGAAGCAGAAGCTTTTGGTATTACTTTAGAACCTGCTGGAGGTAGTCTTAGTCCTACTCTTGAGCAACTATATACTCTAGGAAAAGTTTAAAAAAACAAGTTATACTTATACCTTTATCAAGAAACAAGCTCAACATATCATTGAGCTTGTTTCTTTTATTATTATATAGTTCTGTAAACTTTTATACTTTATAAACTTCTACTTATATTTGCATCTTTAAAATTGAAGCGAATTTTTAATTAGATTCTAAAAATCACTTTATAACGAACAACAACACAACGAAATGTTACAATTGACAGAACTTAATGCTATTTCTCCTATTGATGGAAGATATAGAAACAAAACAAAAAATTTAGCTCCTTATTTTTCTGAAGAAGCATTAATAAAATATCGCGTACAGGTTGAAGTAGAGTATCTTATAGCGTTATGCGAATTACCGTTACCGCAACTTTCAGGAATTGAAGCAACTAAATTCCCTGCTTTAAGAGAAATGTACACTAATTTTTCTACTGAGGATGCATTATGGATAAAAGAAACTGAAAAGACTACTAATCATGATGTTAAAGCAGTTGAGTACTTTATTAAAAGTAAATTTGACGCTTTAGGTTTAGAAAAGTATAAAGAGTTTATTCATTTCGGATTAACTTCACAAGATATCAACAACACTGCAATTCCTCTTTCTACAAAGGAAGCTTTTGAAAATGTATATTTACCTTCATTAATATCTGTAATTCAAAAACTAAAAGACCTTAGTGTCGAATGGAAAGATATTCCATTATTAGCTAGAACTCATGGTCAACCAGCTTCACCTACTCGTTTAGGAAAAGAAATATTAGTCTTTGTAGAGCGTTTAGAAGAACAAATGCGTTTGTTATTCAATGTTCCTTTCGCAGCTAAATTTGGTGGTGCAACAGGAAACTACAATGCACATAAAGTAGCTTACCCTAATAATGACTGGAAAGCTTTTGGTTCTAAATTCGTAGAAGATATCTTAGGCTTACACCACTCCTTTCCTACTACTCAAATTGAACACTACGATCATTTTGCTGCATTTTTTGATGCCTTAAAAAGAATCAACACTATTTTAATTGACTTAGATAGAGATATATGGACGTATGTTTCTATGGAATATTTCAAACAAAAAATAAAAGCAGGTGAAATTGGATCTTCCGCAATGCCCCATAAAGTAAATCCAATTGATTTTGAAAACAGTGAAGGTAATTTAGGGATTGCTAATGCAATTTTCGAGCATCTTTCTGCAAAACTACCTATTTCTCGTTTACAACGTGACTTAACAGATAGTACAGTTCTTCGTAATATTGGTGTTCCATTCGGACATACTATTATTGCTTTTGAAGCGACATTAAAAGGGTTGAATAAATTATTATTGAACGAAGATAAATTTGCTGAAGATTTAGAGAAAAATTGGGCTGTTGTTGCTGAAGCCATTCAAACTATTTTAAGACGTGAAGGATATCCTAATCCTTATGAAGCGTTAAAAGAGTTAACACGTACTAACGCAGCTATCACTAAAGAGTCTATCAAAGCTTTCATTGAAACTTTAAATGTTTCTGATGCCATTAAAACTGAATTAAAACAAATTACTCCAAGCAATTATTTGGGGATATAATTCATGTTAAAAGACGAAAAAATTATAATAATAGTTCTATCTGTAATCTATATCCCATTGATTCTGATAGAACTATTTGTTTATTTAAAACTTTTTAAGAGACCTAAGCTCAATCTTAAAAAGATAATTTTATATAATTTTATTCTTATTGGTATTACATTATTATCATTTCTATTACTTAGCCATACAAACTATCTAGATTATGAAAAACCAATTCCTTATAGTAATTTTAAAAGCATCGATTTTAAGAATTTTAGAGGTTTAGAGTTTATTAAGAAAAGATTTATGGGAAGTGAGCATTTTGCATATGTTGTTACTTCTATTGATTTAGAAACAGATAACAAAACAATTACAATTGAAGCTTTTTTTCATCCTTCCAGATCTTTTGTATACAACAATAAAACAGTTTATTCTGATTTATTGTCTCACGAATTATATCATTTTAAAATAACGGAAATATTTGCAAGAAAATCTCGAAAAGAGGTCATTTTTACAAAAAATTATTCAAAAGACAACATTCAAAATATCATTCAAAAGTTTAAGCTTGAAGAAGAAATATTTCAAAGAAAATACGATTATGACACACATCATAGTTATATTTATAATGAACAAATAAAATATCAAAATTTAATTGATAGTACATTAACCCGTTTAGATAAATTTAAAAATCCTAAAATTCTAATCCATGAAAAAAAATAATTTAATATTATTACTCTTTACAATAATCACTATTATTAGTTGCGAAAAAAAAGAAGACAAGTTTCCTCTAGACAAACGTTTTTGGACAGTAGAAGATTATAGTGAAGCAATTACTCAATTGCGTTTTGGTTATACAGCTGATGAAAAATTACCAACCCTTGATGACCCTAAAACCAAAGCAATCGTTGAAAAATTGATTGATATAAATAATTTCAAAGTAATTCTAGATGATAAAGAACTAGGTACCAAACATAAAAACGAAGTCGCAACTTCTTTTTTTACTGCTTGGCAAGACATGATGAAAATCTATAACGCACAAGATAAAAAAGACAAATATGTTTATGAAGTTGAATATCTTGAAACTTTTAAATTTGGTTTAGAATTACAATCTTACTATTTCATGTTAGGTAATTTAAGTATAACTGAAAGCGTAGACGATCCAAATTCTGAAGAAATCAAAAGAATACTCAAGTCTAATATTCAAACTCAAATAAGTAATTATGCTTTATTATTAGATGAAATTAATAATGAAAAATCTTATTCTGAAAATGGAAAACAAGTATTAGCAAATGGAATTGATAAGTATTTCAGTAATATGATTAATAATTATCCAGAAGCAAATTATGAATCATTAGAAAACAAGATTGTGCTTTTAGAGAAAAAATCTAGTTCCGATGCTATAAAAACAGCTCTTAAAAGCATATTGAATTTAATAAAATCTAAAAAAACAGCTGTAGAAGAAAATACTGAGACCGTTTAAACTTATTAAAAACAAATCATTATATTTTTTAAAATCCATTAGCATTTACTAATGGATTTTTTAGTGCAAAAAATTGTTAATTTTCACAAAAAAAAGTGCAATAATTCTACCAATTCAGTACTTTTAAAGAAAAGTAAAAAACAATGTTATTTTCATTTATTGCAAGCACAGCTGTTCATTTACCTGTTCTAATAAACGATTTAGGCTTAATTCTTGTTACAGCAGCAATTTCTGTATTAATCTTCCGTAAACTTAAGCAACCATTGGTTTTAGGTTACTTAGTTGCTGGTTTTCTAGCAAGTACAAATTTTAATTTTTTCCCAACTGTAAAAGATACAAATAGCATTGAAGTTTGGGCAGAAATAGGAATTATTTTTTTATTATTTAGCCTAGGATTAGAATTTAGCTTTAAAAAACTACTAAAAGTAGGAGGAACAGCTTCAATTACTGCATTAACTCAAATTATTGTTATGATAGTTTTAGGTTATTATGCAGGACGATTTATGGGTTGGGACAATATGAATTGTATCTTTTTAGGTGTAATACTTTCAATTTCATCCACAACAATAATTCTAAAAGCATTTGATGAATTGGGCGTGAAATCACAAAAGTTTGCTGGAAATGTTATTGGAGCATTAATAGTACAAGATATTGTTGCCATTTTAATGATGGTTTTACTTTCCACAATTGCAGTAAGTCAACAATTTTCAGGAAGCGAACTGATTCAATCCTTATTAAAACTATTCTTCTTTTTATCTATTTGGTTCATCTCTGGAATCTTCTTTATTCCAACATTACTAAAAAAATTAAAACATTTACTTTCAGACGAAATGCTATTAATTATATCATTAGCGCTTTGTTTACTAATGGTAATTTTCGCCTCTGAGGTTGGTTTTTCTCCTGCATTAGGTGCATTCATTATGGGGTCTATTATTGCAGAAACTAATGAAGCCGAACACATTGAACATTTAGTAAAACCTGTAAAAGATCTATTTGGCGCTATTTTCTTTGTATCTGTTGGAATGTTGATCAATCCTGATACTTTAGTTGAATATGCCTTTCCTGTAATGATATTAACTGTTATTACCGTTTTCGGACAATCAATAAGCTCCACAATTGGAACTCTTATTTCTGGACAGTCCCTAAAAGAATCTATACAAACCGGAATGAGTTTGTCTCAAATTGGTGAATTCTCATTCATTATAGCAACACTTGGAACTACCTTAAAAGTGACAAGTGATTTCTTATACCCTATTGTTGTTGCTGTTTCTGCTGTAACTGCTTTCACAACTCCTTTCATGATTAAATATGCTTCTCCAACGGCTAATTTTATTGAAAAAAAGCTACCTAAAAAATGGGTTAAAAAAATCGAATTATACAGTGCTAATTCACAAGCCATAAAAACTGTAAGCACATGGAAAACAGTTATAAAAGAATATTTAGTACAAGTAATACTATATTCTGTTATACTTTTTGCTATTATTCTAATGTCGAAAAATTTTCTATTACCGCTATTAGAAGATGTGCTTTATGGAAATATAATCGCAGCATTAATAACACTATTGGTATTAGCTCCGTTTTTATGGGCGTTATCTTTAAAACGAGTTGCAAAAGCGGAAGTGCAAGAGTTATTAAAAAATAAAAAATATTATGGCCCTGTTATTGTTTTAATTTTTATTCGAATAGTAATTGCAGTATTCTTTGTCGGGTTAATGCTCAATAATTTCTTTTCACCAGAAATAGCATTATTAGCGTTTGCCTTTTCAATTGTATTTATGATGATTTTTCCAAAAAACATCAATCGGCTGTACCATAAGATTGAAAAACGCTTTATAATCAATTTTAATCAGAGAGAAACAACAACCAAAAATATAAATCGAAACAATTTATCACCTTGGGATGGACACATGGCAAATTTCACTATTTGTGCCGAATCTGACTTAGCGGGTAAAACACTAGAAGAAGTAAAAATTAGAGAAACCATTGGAGTAAATATAGCTTTTATAAAACGGGGTGGTTTACATATTTATGTTCCTTCAAAAGAAGAAAAATTATATCCAAATGATGAAATTAGTATCATTGGAACGGATGAACAAGTAAAACAATTTGCAGAATATTTAGAGTTTCATAAATTCAATACAGAGTCGCTTATTGAATCGGAAATTGTATTACAACAATATGAATTGAATGATCAATGGTTTATTGGAAAAACCATTCGTGAATCGAATTTACGTGAAAAAACAAACGGGATGATTGTAGGTGTTGAACATAATGGGCGACGAATATTAAACCCCGAATCGAATCTATTATTTAGCAAAAATGATATCGTTTGGGTTGTTGGAGATAAAAAGAAAATAAAAGCATTTTTTAATTAAATCAAAAATCTATCTTAACAAGTCGTTAACAACTGGCACGAAGTTTGAGAATCATAAAAAAAAGACTTTTTATGAAAAACTACCTTTACCTTCTTTTTGGCTTATTCCTCATTTCTTGTGAAAAAGAAAAAACATCTGATTTAGCAAAAATTGAGTCTCAATTAAAGACAGACAACCTTTATACAAGTGAATTTATTCTAAAAAACGATACGCTTTTAAAAGGAAAACTAGGCACAGAAATCGCTATTCCTTTTGATTTGTTTGATAATTATACTAATGGTAAGATAAAATTCGAACTAAAAGAGTATTTCACCAAAGAAGACATGATTTTAAACGGTTTATCTACAATTACAGATAAAGACGAACTATTAGAATCTTCTGGAATGATATATATTAATTTTACTGAAGAAGGAAAGCAGTTAAACATAAAAAAAGGGAGGAAATACACTGCAAAATTCCCTAATACTATTTTAGAGAAAAGCAATATTTACACTAATGACAATGACTCTATTTTTAAATGGAAACTTGAAGATGAGAAAATTAAAATATCAATTCCTGATTTTATTAAAGAACTCGAATATCTGAAAAAAAACAACGTTGACAGCTTCAAAAGTTTCCTCAAAGAAGTAAGTATTGATAGTCTAAATATTATCAAAGAAAAAGACTCAATAACTTTTTATGAAATATTAAAACAACAAGATACTAAATTATTCAATAATAATAAAAGTTTTTATCTGAATTTAGGATACCAGATTAAAAATGGTAGGTTAATTCAAAATGGAGAAGACACAATAATAGAAAATCTTTATAATAATGAAAATGAAATATACAGCTTAACATCAGGTAGTTTAAACTGGATAAATATTGATAGAATTAAGGAGTTTGAGTTTGAAAAAAAAATTAATTTTAATATAAATATAAAATGTAGTCAATTCTCTGTTAACATAATTTACTTGGAATCAAATTCCTGTATAAAACAATATATTAATTATAATTCAAACTCTTTAAATATAAAAATTTTAGGAAAAATGAAAGTTGTAATATATACTAATAATGATCAAAAGATTTATTACGATTCATTTTATCTTGATAAAAATTCTAAAATTAACTTTGACATCAAACTTAAAGAAACCACTTTAGATCAATTGAAAACAATGTTAGTTTCACAATAGTCATCCCTAAAAATATCATCCATGCGTAAAATACTATTTGCCATATTATTTTTAAATCTCTGTTCCGTTTCTGCACAGGATTTAATCATAGATTATAATCAATTAAGTGATGAAGTATTGAAACAAATTAATTCGCACAGAAAAACATTAAAACTAGGCGAATTAAAGGAAGATCCAATATTATTCAAAGCCGCTCAAGATCATAGTATCTATATGAATGAGGAAAATAATTTATCACACGAACAAATGGTTATTGACAAAAAATTCCCTAAAGACCGTATAAAATATTATCAAGGAAACGACTTTAATGTATTTGGAGAAAATGTACTCTATACCACTATAGATGTAAAACACTATTCTAAAACAGATATTCTTGCTTTAGCAAAGAAAGTCTTTATACAATGGAAAAGATCACCTCCGCATTATAGAAACATGATTAGTAAAGATTATGAATTAGCTGGAATTGCTTTTTCATTTGACAAGAAAACAAGACGTTTATACGCAACCAATGTTTTTGGAGCAAAGGGTGTTGTTATTCCTAATCAATTATCTAACAATGCATTTGGGTTATCTGAAAAGAGTATTTATTGCAAAAATGTCGATTTAGGAGATCAAATTCATATTGGTAACGGACTTCGAGTTGAAGGTGATGATGTTATCCTTTACTATTATGACATTGAAAAATTTAAACGAATTTTCAAAGATCCAAGTGACGCAATTGCGATTGATTTTATTGAAGAGAATCAATTTCAATGTGCATCCAAAAACAATTTTGATGTTTCTCCCATTTATGATGGTGTACTCTCTAAACCTATTTATAGAGACGAATTATTAAGTAATAATAAGGCAAAAAATGACTTTAAAATAATAACCAAAGTTGGAAAAGTACCAAAACATTTAAAAGGCAAAAACTTTACTCTAAATATGGTTTTTATTTTCAACAATTGTGCTTGTGAATATGCAGTTCCTATCGATATTGAGTCGAGATCTATAGCATTATTTCCTATTAAACCCATAGTAGAAATTCCGAAAAACACCATTCTTAGCAACAAAGGAATTATTAAAACAGACGAACATTCTTTTGCTTTTGAACGTAATAAAATTGTTGAAAAATTTGAAGACACCAATGAATATATTACTAATGATTCATTTTTAAATGTTGATGCTATTTCTGAAAGCGGAATTATCATTGAGTATGATGCTTTATCTTCTGAAAATTTTGATGAAATAGCCACAAATGAAAATACAACTTCTTTCTCAGAAGGAAAATATGAAGAAGTAATCGAAGAAATTGAAATCCCTTTTACTATCATTAATGAAACCATTCATTCTACCCAAATATATAGTTATAGTTCTATAGAAGGAAATGAAGATCTCAATCAAAAACTATATCAAGAAAGAGCAATTGCTATTGAAAACTACGGAAAAGAACATTTAGATATAGCCATTAAACCTTCAAAAATAATTGCTAAAGAAAATTGGGAAACTTGCTATATTCAACTTGAAATGGAAAATTTAGGTGAATTGGCTACAAAATCAAAAGAAGAAATTAGAAACTATGTCAATGCCAATAAAACAACTTGGAACAGGTATTTAGACCAACAACGTGTTTCTAAGCTTATTGCTAATTATTATGGAGAAATAGAAACTAAAAACCCAAATAATGAAATGTATCTGCAATTTCTTTATGAGGTTAACTTGCGCACAGGGATTTATGAAAAAGATTACAACAGAGCTAACTTAGCACTTGCTAAACTATATGATGTTACTTTTTGTTCTGCTATTTTCGATGAAATAGTTTTTAGTGAATTAATGACCAATAAAAAATTAGTACAAAATGCGTGTGCAGCACTTATAAAGCACCATCATTATAACCATTTTAAAACAGTACAATTCTTAAAACATTGGTTAAACGAATATGACACTTTCAATAAAGACACACAACACAATTTATTGAATCTATACTGTGTTACCAATGAAGATTTACTTAATACTTGGGATGTTTCTACTACTAAGTTGGCCAATGTTACAAAACCAAAAAGTTTAGAAGATAGTTTCGAATTGTTCGATAACGATCTAAATTTGACAGCGAATTATAATTATGTAGCTTTATATTATGCCAACCATATTAATGATTCAGAAGGCACAAATCATTACTTTAAAGAAGTTTATAGTAGTTTTAAAGATAATATTAAATCATCAAAAGATAGAGTAAATCTTGGTTTGTTTTTAAATCATTGGAATGCTTACTACAAGACAATTCCTTTATTAAAAGCCGAAATGAAGAAACCCACTTTTAGCAAGGAAGAAGCCTTATTGTTAGCACAAACTTATGCCGCTAGAGAAACTAATGAAAATAGCGACGATTTAGAATACATTCTAAAAAAAGCCTATCAATTAAACAAAAATGCTTGGTGCAATTGGCAAAAAGAAAACAAAAATCTATTACGAAATACTACAGTTAAAGCCGAATTTTGCAAAATGTGCAACTAATATCATTTATCACTTGAATTATTATAAAAAAAAGCCTCAAAAAATTGAGGCTTTTAAAATATCATTAAATAAAATTATAATTCGTCTGCAACTTCATCAATTGCTTTTATAGTATAATCTAAATCTTCATAAGTTAGAGCATCAGTAATAAACCAAGTCTCATAAGCAGAAGGAGCAATATATACTCCTCTTTTAAGCAATCCATGAAAGAATTTCTTAAAAGTATCGTTATCTCCATTTTTAGCCGTTTCAAAATCACACACTGCACCTTCGTCAAAATGCACAGAAATCATAGAGCCTACTCTATTTATGGTATAAATTATATTCTTAGCCGATAATACGCTACGAATACCTTTTTCTAAATAGGCAGTTTTCTCGTCAAGTCTATCAAAAATTGCAGCATCTGTATTCAATGCTTTTAACATTTCATATCCAGCTGCCATTGCTAAAGGATTTCCTGATAATGTTCCTGCTTGATATACTGGTCCTAAAGGAGAAAGATAATTCATAATTTCTTCTCTTGCAGCAAAAGCACCAACAGGTAAACCACCACCAATTACTTTTCCATAACAAACAATATCTGCTTTTACATTATAAAGCTCTTGTGCTCCACCTTTTGCTAAGCGAAATCCAGTCATTACTTCATCAAAGACTAACAAACAGTTGTTTTCTGTACAAACTTGCCTCAATTGACTTAAAAATTCATTCTGTGGAGGAACACACCCCATGTTCCCTGCAACAGGTTCAATAATTAGGGCTGCAATTTCATTTTTGTTCGATTCAAATAATGCTTTTACATTTTCAATGTCATTAAATTTGGCTAATAAAGTATCCTTTGCAGTTCCTGAAGTCACACCAGGACTGTTTGGAATTCCAAAAGTAATAGCTCCACTTCCTGCAGCAATCAAAAATGAATCTGAATGCCCATGATAGCATCCTGAAAATTTTATTATTTTTTCTTTCTTAGTAAAACCTCTTGCCAAACGAATAGCACTCATACATGCTTCTGTACCAGAACTTACAAATCGGATTTTATCAATATTAGGTACCATTGCCACTGCTAATTCAGCAATTTGAGTTTCTAAAGCAGTTGGTGTTCCAAAAGAAGTTCCCTTTTTTGCTCTATCAATTACTGCATTAACAACTGGTTCATAGGCATGACCTAAAATCATAGGCCCCCAAGAGTTTATATAATCTATATATTTATTACCATCTTCATCAAATAAATAGGGTCCTTTTGCTTCTTTAATAAAAATAGGAGTACCTCCAACTGCTTTAAATGCTCTTACTGGAGAATTTACACCTCCAGGAATTACTTTGTTTGCTTCAACAAATAATTCGCTACTTCTTTTATATAACATTATTTTACTTTTATTTTTTGTCCAATTGATAACGAATTATCATTCAATCCGTTTACCTTTTTTATTTCATCAACAGACATATTAAATTTTCTTGATATTGAATATAGTGTATCGCCTTTCTGAATTTCATAGGTAGTTCCATTAACAATTCCTTCTTCAACTACTACTCTATCTTGTTTTTTCGTATTCTCTCTGCTCAAAATTTCATTATCATATTGAAACAATTCATATCTTTCAATAATACTAATTAATTTTGTAGGATATTTTGGATCTGTAGCATAACCCGCAGATTTCAATCCTTTTGCCCAACCTTCATAATCACCTTTATCTAACTTAAACAATCCGTTATACCTACTTCTTGATGTTAAAAACAAGGAGTGATCCTTATATGATTCTGAAGGGTCATTATATTTTCTAAAACATTCTTGTGCCGCATCATCATCATGAGTAATTGATGGTCCATTCCATCCCTTGTGACATTTTATTCCGAAATGATTATTTGCTTCTCTACTCAATCGACCATTACCCGCACCCGATTCTAGGATTCCTTGAGCCAAAGTTATACTTGCAGGAATACCGTATTCTTCCATGTTTTGTTTAGCAATATCCTTAAAACCATCTATATAATCGCTAACATTTCTATACGTAACTGAAACCTTAGAAGTTGCTTCTAATTCTTCTGATGTACTTGTTGCCGTATTATCCAAAACTACTGGCTTCTTAGTTACAATTTTTCTTGTAGTAACAGTGACTGTTCTCTTGGGAGTTTTTTTTGTTACTCTATTTTTAGCATGACTACTTCCCTTACCTCTTGAAGCACCACAGCTTGTAATAAAAATCACAATAATAAAATATATTATTTTCTTAATCATAAATAATGTAATAGCGTTTTGTTTTTTTGCTTTCTAACTAAATTAACCCCTTTTCCTCCTTGCAAACCACCCGTATGAATGATTAATATTTTTGAATTTTTAGGAAAATATTGTTTTTTTATTAAGTCTAAAATACCATAAACCATTTTTCCTGTATAAATTGGATCTAACGGAATATTCGTCTTTGAATGAAATTCATTTAAATGGTCAACTAACTCATCTGTAATTTTACCATAACCTCCAAAATGATAATCGGAATTAATAATCCAATTCTTTTTTGTTACAAACTTACAAATTACATCAGACAAAAAATCTCCTTTTAATGCAGAAAAGCCAATTATCTTCTGATTTTCAAATGAAGAATTAATGATTCCAGAAATTGTTCCTCCCGTTCCAACTGCACAACATACAAAATCGAACGTTTTATCTTCTTCATTTAAAATCTCTTCACATCCTTTT
Source organism: Flavobacterium jumunjinense (assembly GCF_021650975.2). Taxonomy (NCBI): domain Bacteria; kingdom Pseudomonadati; phylum Bacteroidota; class Flavobacteriia; order Flavobacteriales; family Flavobacteriaceae; genus Flavobacterium; species Flavobacterium jumunjinense. Next base: position 2,521,706 of record NZ_CP091285.1, on the reverse strand, counting down.
ATCGCTAATTCATTTGTACCTCCTTCTGGAAGAATATAACTATTCGGATATTTTTCTTGAATCCCAGAAACAAAAGAGACATCTTCCTTCTTAGAAAACAATTCTCTAGAAATAAACTCGAAACTCATTCCTAAATCTTGTGCATTTGATAATGTTGGATTTTCTAAAACTTTATCTTTTAATTCATCTCCTCGAATAAATCCTAATGTAGAAAAATCATATTCTTTCCCAGCTGCTGCTGTAGCTAAAATATGATTAGAATAAGCCCCTCCAAAAGTAATCAACAATTTCGATTTTGTATCTTTAGCTTCTTGAATATTATATTTTAACTTTCTGAATTTATTTCCCGAAATTAATGGATGCAATAAATCTTCTCGTTTAATATAGAGCTGAATATTATTAGGTAAAGATATTTCTATTTTCTCATTCACTTTGCAAAATAACAAAAAACCCCGATAAAAATCGAGGTTCAAAGCTTATTTATTATGTAGTATTTATTTTTTAAAGATAGATACTTTTTTACTTACACTTAAATTATCTTTAGTTTGAACTTTAACAATATAAATCCCTTCACTTAAAGATGAAGTAGATATTTCATATTGTTCTGCTGTACCTAAGTTTAATTTATTTAAAACTCTTTTACCTGTCACATCATATAGACTTAAAGAAGCTACATCTTTATTTAATGAGTTGAACACTGTTAATACTCCACTATCATTATTTTGATACACTTGAAAAGAATCTGCAATTTCAGTAGGATTACCTAATGTACTATCTGCGTTTTTAAAAGTAATTTCAAAACGAGTAGTATTAACTCCAGGTGGTAATGTTATTGAAAAACTATCGTTTTTTATATCATAATACGTATCCATTTCCTTATCATGAACATAAATATTATTAGCTAAATCAAAATTCAATAATTCAGAAACTGTTACTTTAAATGTAGTTTGAATATCTCCTTTAAAAGCTAAAGGTATTCTTTTATCCTCATCAAAAGCAAGTGTTGTAATTACGAATTGTTTATCACCTTCTATTGGAAAATAAGTATCTCTAGGCAAACTTGATTCCGAAGTTACTGCATCTAAAGCAACATCATAGCCATCAGTAGCATTTTCATTAAATGCAACTGCTGTTTCTCTAGTAAACTGATCATTTAATATTGTTTGTATTTTAAACTGAGGCACCTGATTTTTTGAAAACTGAGTATAATCTACATTTGCAACGTTAGGAATTTCATCCCAAGTATTATTTCCAGAATTAGTCGTATTCGCATTTTTTTCGAATTGTGAATTACTAGCAACACCCTCTTTCACAAAAACACGATATGCATTTTTCATTTGCGCATTTCCAGATGCAACCACTCCTTGAATCTTAAAACCTTGTCCAACTGGTGCAAACATTCTTTTATATGTACTTCCTGAAGAAGTACCAGTAGTATTTAAAGTACCATCATTATTATATGTATTCCATGTTGGAGCAACATAAGTTCCTACAGAAAAGGCATTTGTGTTATTAGGAGAATAAGTCCCATAACCTCCAACATAAGTATTTAAATAATGAGAACTAGCAGATTTTGAATGTTCCCAAAAATAAGCATTTCCATCTATAATTGGAGAACCTACAAAGGTTGTTGCACCAGTAGAATAATTCACTGTATAACCACTATTTTCTAATAAAAATAAATTTAAATTAATAGCAGAAGGATAAGGATTACCAGTTAATGTTCTATTAGGATTAGGCCCAGCTACATTAGCTACTGGAATATTAATTGTTCCTTCATTAGGTAAACCTCTAAAATCATATCTTTGGTTATTACCCGGATTATTTTGTTTTGTTTCTACCGCATCGGCAACTGTTGTATCACTACCAGAAACACCTTTCATTGTAAAGCCTTCTCCAGGAGCAATAGTTGTAGCATTACCAACATAAGTCCATGAACCATATTGATTCGCTTGAACAAATTTATAAATCCATTTTGAAGCAATAGAAAGTGAACTATTAGTAGTTGTACCATTACTTACATTTGAAGCTAAAATTGTTGGAGTAGCACTTGTCGTTATTGCTGTTGGTCTAAACAACCTTGTTATTCCAAAATTTGAATTCCCAACAGAAGCTGAAGGAACTCCAACTGGAGAACACCAGTAGTTATATCCAAAATTATTAGAAGTACCTTCTTGAAAGACTGACAAACTTCCCAATCCTGTATTTGTTCCACTTCCAGTTGATCCTTGAAGCAATTGTGATGAATTTCTTAAATAGAAATTACCATTATTCGCCAAATTCACATCTTGCTTTACATATACATATTGATCATTAACAAACACGTAACTGCTTGGACTAACATACATTTGTGCATTTAGATCTACAAAGCCTAAACAAACAATTCCAAAGATTAGTAGTATTTTTTTCATATTCAATAATTTAACTTCATTTATTACGCTACAAAAATAACAAAAAATAATTATCCAAACATCAAATTATTTTTATTTTTTTAAAACCCATTTCTTCTAATCGTTTATTAATAAACATTTTAAAAAAGAAATTGAACTTATGAAAAGGTACAAAATATTAAACAAACACAACAATAAAAAAATACAAATAATTAATTATTGTTTAAATTTTAACAAAAAAGGTGATTTTACTATACCTTTAAAGAGGTTTTAATACCTATTTTTACATTGATTAATCCTAAAAAACTACAAAAAACACATATTATGAAAAAAAGACACCTATTTACTGGACTATTATTTTTTAGTTTATACCTATCTCAGGGACAAGTCGGAATTGGAACCACTACTCCAAACGGAGCCTTAGATATAAGTTCTTCTGTCTATGGATTAATCCCTCCAAAAGTAGCACTAACCTCAACTACAGTTGCAGCACCAGTATTAAACCCACAAACTGGAGCATTAGTTTCGGGAACAGTAGTTTGGAACACAGCTACTGCAGGAACATCTCCAAATAATGTTGCCCCTGGACTTTACTTTTGGAATGGAACAAAATGGATTGCCTTAGCTGGTTCTCCTGGAGGACTAGACTGGTCCTTATCTGGAAATAGCGGAACAACAGCAGGTACAAATTTCTTAGGAACAACAGATACTCAAGCCTTACACTTTAACACTAATAATACCGAAAGAATGCGAATTCTTAGTGGTGGTACTGTTGCAATAAACAACACTGGTTCCACTTCTGCTCAACTTCAAATTACAGCAGCAGGAACTAATGACTGTGTTGTTCCTAGCAACACTGATAATATAGCTAATGCAGTTTGGGCAAGAAACTCACACTCAATCGGAACAGCTGTGCTCGGAGCCGTAAACGGTACTAATGGGGTGTTCTCTTTAAAAGGCTCAGGGATAGCTGGAGCTGGAGTAAACAGTCATGGAATATATGGAAATACTGGTAACGGAGCTCCAAACAATGCGGCACACAATGGTAACAGCGCTGGTGTTTTCTTCCTAGACACCGATAATGATCCTATAACCGATAATGGTAGTGCTTACGTTTCATTAGCAGGAAAAGACGACTTAATTATATCTCCATTAAGCGGACTTTCTAGAAGAGTTCTATACGGAGGCTATTTCACAGGAGGAACAACTGCTGCTGGGATATCATACAGTTATGTAGGATTAAAATACAATCACAATAATGACGCTACTGCAACAGGTGGAACAAATTATAAAATAGTAGGAAACGGAACAGTTTCTTCACTAATACCAGACGAAAACAATGCACCAAGAATAATGTTCTGTCCGGAGGCTCCCGAGGTTTTATTTGAAGACTATGGAACAGGTAAATTAACAAATGGTCAAAGCTACATCGAACTCGATAAAATAGTAGCCAACTCATTAAAAATTGACCCTACTCATCCTCTTAAAGTTTTCATACAGCTAGAAGGAGAATGCAATGGGGTTTACGTAACCGAAAAAAGCAAGAATGGTTTCCTTGTAAAAGAATTAAATAACGGAAAAAGCAATATTGATTTTTCTTGGCATATTGTAGGAAATAGAGCTAATTCAAAAGATAAAGATGGAAACATCACTTCTTATTATGAAGACTTAAGACTTCCTTACGGTCCAACAGAGCTAAAACAAAGTATTGCAACTTCAAAAAAACAAGATATTAAATAAAAAATCACTACTCAAGTATCTAATATTGTGAATTTTATCATAAAAAGAGTAATAAAAATCTACACTTTATAGATTTTTTATTGCTCTTTATCGATTATTACCCCTGAAAATCAAAATAATAGCAATAAAACTTTAACCTTTTTTTTTTTTTTAGTAAGTTAGTTTCCTATTAACTATCAATATGAGAAAAAATTACTTGCTAATCACAGCGATTGTGTTTCTATTTAGTATAGTCACAATTCAAAAAATCAATGGGCAAACACCTAGTAATGATAATTGCTCAGGAGCAATAGCACTACCATTAAATTCTACTTGTGCTTACACAACATACACGAATGTTTCTGCAACAGCATCAACAACACCTTCAACACCTCCAGCTCCAGGTTGCGGAAGCTATTCAAGCGGAGATGTATGGTTCTCCATACTTATTCCTAGTAATGGACAAGTAACAGTAGACATGCAAGCTGGAACAATGACAGATTCAGGAATGGCATGGTACACAGGAACGTGTAGCGGCTTAACACTATTAGAATGTGACGACGACGACAGCACAAACGGGCTAATGTCATATATTACTAGAACTGGACTAACTCCAGGAAATACTATATATGTTAGAGTTTGGGGATACGGAAATACATACGGAACTTTTGGAATCTGTGCTACAACTCCAGCCCCTGTAAATGACAATTGTACCGCTGCAATCGCGTTAACACTAAACACAACTTGCACTTATACTTCTTACTCAAATAGCGCAGCAACAGCATCTACTACGCCTTCAACCCCTCCTACTCCTGGATGCGGAAATTACTCTAGTGGAGACGTGTGGTTTTCAGTAGTTACACCTGCAAATGGAATTGTTACTATTGATATGCAAACTGGAACAATGACTAATTCAGGAATGGCATGGTACACAGGAACTTGTAGTGGACTCACTTTACTGGAATGTGACGACGACGATAGTACAAACGGAGCAATGTCTTATATTTCTAGAACAGGCTTAACTCCTGGAAGCACAATATATATTAGAGTTTGGGGATACGGAAATACTTACGGAACTTTTGGAATCTGCGCTACTTCCGTTACTCCTACTGGATGCACACAAGGTAACGGAACTGGCACAACATCATTAGGTTGCCCTTCTGTTGATTCTGGTGGTTTAGGACTAAACGGTGCAGATCCTGCATCTTTTAACTGTAGCGCTCCTTCGACATGTGTAGACCTTGAAGCAGTGTATTTAAACTTAGGAGAAACAACCTCTTATAGTGTTGAATCTATACCATACAATCCGCCATATCAGTTTGAGTGTTTACAAAACCCATTAAGTGTTAACACAGACGATATTTGGTCATCTGTAGTAAACCTACCGTTCGATTTTTGTTTTTATGGAAACACGTATAGTCAATGCTTAATTGGATCTAACGGTGTGATTACTTTTGACACTACTAATAATAACCCTGGAGGCTACTGCGGTTGGGAGTTTAGTACAGATCTACCTATTGCTGGAGATGGTTCCTTAATAGGGAATGCTATTTTTGGAGTTTTTCATGATATTGACCCTTCAGTGGGAGGTGAAGTTGGCTGGGAATTAATTACATTAAACACAGGTTGCCGTGCACTAGTTGCCTCTTGGAGCAATGTCCCTATGTATGAAGAAAATTCACAACTTTACACAGGAATGATGGTATTATATGAAAACACGAATGTCATTGAAGTTTACATTCAAGAAAAAAATATAGACAATCTTGGTGCTGGAACTTGGAACGACGGAAATGCCGTTGTAGGTATCCAAAATCAAGCAGGAACGATTGCTACGGTTGCACCAAATAGAAATAGTCTAGACACAAATTGGGCAATAACAAATGAAGCTTGGAGATTTGTTCCAGACGGAAACTCTATTACTTCTATTGCTTGGCACGAAGGCTCAGGAACATCTGGACCTATTATAGGCACAACAGATCAAGTCAATGTCTGCCCAAGTAGTACGACTACTTACACCGCAGAAGTTACTTACCAACTATGTGGGGGTGCAGTATTAAAAGAGCTTAGTGAAACAACCGTAACAATACAAGACAGTAAAGTATGGAATGGATCAATTGACACTAATTGGACAAATGCTAACAATTGGACACCTGTTGGAACACCTACAGCTTCCGATTGTGTAATAGTACCTACAACAGCAAATAACCCTATTGTAAACGGCACAAACTACAATGGTGAAGGACTTAATTTATCCGTCCACAATAGTGCTAAATTAACAGTTACTCCTAGTAATAGCTTAACGATAACAGATTGGGTAAACATTAATACTGGAGGTAATCTAGAAATTGAAAATAATGCGAGTTTAATCCAAATTAATAACATCTCTAATAGTGGAATTATGGAATTAAAAAGAGATGCAAATATTCGTCAATACGACTATGTATATTGGTCTTCTCCTGTTTCTAATTATTCGTTAACTAATATAACTAGTAGCCGTAGATACAAATGGGCACCAACTACAACAACTGCTTACACAAGTAACTTTGGTAATTGGATAAGCACATCGGAATCCATGGTAACCGGGAAAGGGTATATTGTTAGAGCTCCTGATTCCTACTCTACGTCTAATCAAAATTATACTCAAACATTTACAGGAACACCTAATAACGGAAATGTAACTATACCTATTAGCAGAAGCACTTACAATGGTGGAAGTTATCTAGGACCAACTACAACTCCAGTTACAAGAGACGACGACAACTGGAACCTTGTTGGAAATCCATATCCATCAGCTATTGATGCATTAGATTTTTTAACACTAAACACAAACATAGCTGGTTTTGTAAAAATCTGGACACATGGAACATTTCCTAGTTCTTCTATTCCGGCTCCATTCTATCAAAATTACAGCTACAATTATTCACTTAATGATTATATCACATACAATGCTTCAGGAAGTTCTTCTGGTCCAGGGGTCTACAATGGATACATAGCTGCTGGACAAGGATTTTTTGTTTTAATGAATCATACTTCAGCTTCAACTACTGAAAATCTTTCATTCAATAATAGCATGAGAAGTAGTTCTTATGATAATAGTCAATTCTACAAAACAGCAACAACTACACAAATTGATAAAAATAGAATTTGGTTGGATCTAATTGATACCAACAACAACTCTACAAGAACATTAGTTGGTTATATTACTAATGCGACTAATAATTTAGACCGATTATATGATGCTACTGCATATGATAAAAACATTTTCGATATTTATTCAATTACTGAAAACGAAAAACTAAACATTCAAGGAAGACAACTACCTTACAATAGTGACGACCTAGTTCCTATTGGAATGTATCTTCCTCAAAATGGAAACTATAAAATCGCAATTGGTGCTTTAGACGGCCTTTTTAATGATACTTCAAAAAGCATTTATTTAGAAGATCTACAGACAGGTATAATACATGATTTAAGAGTAACCCCATATGATTTCAACTCAGTAGCCGGAAGCATTGACAATCGTTTCATATTGAGATACACAAATACTACTTTAGACACACATGATAATAGTTTTAACGAGAATGAGATCCTTGTAATTCCTAATGAAAATATAATTATAAAATCATTAAGTGAGCCTTTAGAGTCTGTTCAGGTTTTTGACGTCTTGGGCAGAAAACTAGCACACGTTAAAAACATCAATTCAAACGAAATAGTAATTTCAAATTTACTAAAAAACGAAACTACATTACTACTCCAAATAAAATCAATAAGTGGAGCAATATTGTATAAAAAAGTAATTTATTAAATATACTTTAAAAAAGACCAAAAAGACCTTTTCTTTAGATAGTTAAGGTCTTTTTCGTTTTCATAAGCCTCTCTTTCAAAAGATATATTCCTGTAAGCAAGCATCCAATTCTTACAATAAAGAAAACGAAATAAAAACTCAATTACATACCAAATAAAAAACAAAACAACTAACATTTCTGCTTGTTGTTTTATATGTATTTTTTCATGGTAAATTAATGTTTTATTTCTCTTATCCTCTTCTTTAGATAAAATAATAAAAGGATAAATTGTTACTCCTCTAAACTGCTTTGGAATTAAATATTTAGAAACAAAAAGTATCATGTTTTATAAATTAAATAAGCTCATTCCTTCTTTTTATCGAAATAAAGCAAGTAAACTTAGATAAAAATATTTATTTTTGAGGAATCTAAGAAAATAAAATTAGATATTAGTTACTACATGAACAATAAATTAGACCCAAATAAATTAATAGAAGGAGAAGATTTTTATTATACACCAGAGGGATATAAATGTTTTACCGCTACTTATCATTTAAAAAAAGGCTATTGTTGTAAAAGTGGTTGCCGTCATTGCCCGTATGGTTATGATAAAAAAACAGGAACAGTAAAAAAATAAGAAATGGACATTCTATTATTTCACTACAAAATAAAGATATATAAGTCCTATCATAGGTCAGATATTCGCTATCCCTAGCACTTGAAGGGAAACCTAGCTTCGTTTAAACAATAATTTGTGATGCATTATCACATGTACGTTTATTTTACAAAATTAAGAATATCTAAAAACATCATTACAATGACCTTTAAAGAACAAATTCTAGAAGGAATTCCTTCCAATTTACCAAATATAAAACCGTTTGAAGCAGCTATTAATCATGCTCCTAAACGAAAAGAAATACTTTCAGATGAAGAGAAAAAATTAGCCTTAAAAAATGCACTACGCTATTTTGACGCTAAGCATCATACTACTTTATTACCTGAATTTAAAGAAGAGCTTGATACGTTTGGTCGCATTTATATGTACCGTTTTCGTCCAGATTATGAAATGAAGGCTAGACCAATTAATGAATACCCTGGAAAATGTGAGCAAGCAAAAGCGATAATGCTCATGATTCAAAATAACTTAGACTATGCCGTTGCCCAACATCCACATGAACTAATTACCTATGGTGGAAATGGAGCTGTTTTCCAAAACTGGGCACAATACCTGTTAACAATGCAGTATTTAGCAGAAATGACAGAAGAACAGACCTTAACCATGTATTCAGGTCATCCAATGGGATTATATCCCTCTCATAAAGAAGCTCCAAGAGTTGTTGTTACAAATGGAATGGTTATACCAAATTACTCTCAACCTGATGATTGGGAAAAAATGAACGCTTTAGGTGTTTCACAATATGGGCAAATGACAGCAGGAAGTTATATGTATATTGGCCCACAAGGTATCGTTCATGGAACAACAATAACCGTTCTTAATGGATTTCGAAAAATCAAAAAATCGCCAACTGGAGGATTATTTGTAACATCAGGCTTAGGCGGAATGTCGGGTGCACAACCCAAGGCAGGTAATATTGCAGGTTGTGTAACAGTATGTGCCGAAGTAAATCCGAAAATAACAAAAATAAGACACGAACAAGGCTGGATAAATGAAGTCGTTGAAGACATCACTCTTTTAGTAGCCCGTGTTCGTAAAGCATTAGAAAACAAAGAAATTGTATCAATTGCCTATTTAGGAAACATTGTAGATGTTTGGGAAAGATTCGACCAAGAAGAATTACATATCGATTTAGGTTCCGATCAAACTTCATTACATAATCCATGGGCTGGTGGCTATTATCCTACTGGATTTTCTTTCGAAGAATCGAATGAAATGATGGCAAACAATCCAGATCAATTTAAAATAGAAGTACAAAAAACATTACGCCTTCACGCAGCTGCTATAAACAAGCATACAGCAAAGGGAACCTATTTCTTCGACTATGGAAATGCTTTTCTACTAGAAGCTTCTCGTGCAGGTGCTGATATTATGGCTTCAAATGGTATTGACTTCAAATATCCTAGTTACGTGCAAGATATTATGGGTCCAATGTGTTTTGATTATGGCTTTGGTCCTTTCCGTTGGGTTTGTGCTTCAGGAAATCCCGAAGATTTAGCAAAAACAGATAAAATTGCTTGTGACGTATTAGAGGAAATGATGACAAGCTCTCCTGTTGAAATTCAACAGCAAATGGCTGATAATATTCAATGGATAAAAGGAGCACAAGAAAACAAACTAGTCGTAGGTTCACAGGCTCGTATTTTATATGCAGACGCAGAAGGAAGAATTAAAATTGCAAAAGCGTTCAATGAGGCCATTGCAAAAGGAGAAATTGGCTTTGTTGTTTTAGGAAGAGATCATCATGATGTTTCTGGAACAGACTCTCCATACAGAGAAACTTCTAATATATATGACGGATCACGTTTTACAGCAGATATGGCAATCCAAAATGTAATTGGAGATAGCTTTAGAGGAGCTACTTGGGTTTCTATACACAATGGAGGAGGTGTTGGATGGGGTGAAGTAATCAATGGTGGTTTCGGCATGGTTCTTGATGGTACTAAAGACGCTTCGAGACGTTTAGAATCGATGCTTTTTTGGGATGTAAACAACGGAATATCAAGAAGAAGTTGGGCTAGAAATGAAGGTGCAATTTTTGCGATTAAAAGAGCTATGGAAACGCAACCTTTATTGAAAGTTACCATCCCTAATATAGTTGATGAATCATTATTATAGTTTAACAGGTTAAAGCTTTTAACCTATTAAACGCTTTAACCATAAACAAAACACTATGAAAAAAATTAATTTAATTCCTGTATTACTACTATTTGTATTGGCATCTTGTAGCTCTGTAAGAGTGAATGCTGATTATGACAAAAAAGCTGAGTTTGGCAAATATAAAACTTATGCTTATTTAAAAAGTAGCATTGATAAAGCTGAAATTTCAGATTTAGACAAAAAAAGAATTCTTCGTTCTATAGATGAAGAAATGAGTGCTAAAGGTTTTTCTAAAAGTGAAAATCCAGACATGTTATTAAGTATTTTTACTAAAGAAAGAGAACGTATCGACGTGTATAATAATGTTGGTTTTGGATGGGGTTGGAATCCATATTGGGGAATGAATAGCTCTTCAGTTTCGAGAACACCTGAAGGAACATTATTTATCGACATCGTAGATGCAAAGACAAAAGAAATGGTTTGGCAAGGTGAAGGAACAGGATATTTAACAAAGAATACACACAAAAAAGATGAACGTACACATCAATTTGTTTCTAAAATTCTGGAACAATATCCTCCTGTAATAAAATAATCAACTACAAATCAATACTTTAAAATCGTTAAAAATGTAAAAAAAACATTTTTAACGATTTTTTTTAGAAAAAAGTTTGCAAATAAAATTAATTTACTAGATTTGTCCCACAGTTAACACATTTATGAAATTGACATTAACAATATGTCTGTTCCAAACAAATGAAATTTACTGAACACATATGAAAAATACTATTGTTATTATTGTCTCTATTATTATTCCAAAATTGGGATAGGAGATAGTATGCAATAAACACATACATGAAGCCTCCTAATTTTTTAGGAGGCTTTTTTATTTAAAAAACATGAACCACATCGCAACAATTATTATTATCGTAATCATCGTCATTCGTAAACCCAAACGAGTCAGGATAATATTGCATATATGTAACAGCCTTTCTCGTAAAACAGAAAGGCTTTTTTTTTACAACAAACGCAACAAAAACAGATTCTAGTTTACAAAAAACACATCTATAATGTTAAAAAAATTAATAATAAACATTTCAACTTTTAATAAATTAGATAAAAACAAGCTGTTAAACATCATAAAAACAAAAACACAATCACATGAAAAACAACACATTAAACAACAAAAACAACAATTAAATACTGTATAACATAATTAAACAGACACTTTTTAAAAACTCACATTAATAATTTTACACTTTATTTTAAAAATAAAAAAGAAATGAATACAAACGCAAATCCATATTATAATCAAGATACTCTATTGTTCAGCAATGGAGAATTTAAAAAATCATTAACTACTACAACTGACTTATACGGACAGACTTTACATTATGGCTATGGTGCTTTTGAAGGAATACGTGCTTACAAAACAGAATCTGGAACAAAAATTTTTAAAGCAAAAGAACATTACGATAGATTGAAAAAATCGTGTGAATTAATCAACATTCCATTCGAATATGACATTGATGAATTAATTGAGAAATCATATGAACTATTAGCATTAAATAACCTTACAGATGCATACTTAAGACCTATAGTTTACTGTGCCCCAAACATGAGCTTATCAAAGCCAACAGGTGTAAATATTATGATATGCGCTTGGAAATGGGGAACCTATCTTGGAGACAACCTATTAAATCTTTGTGTTTCTACCTATTGCAGACCACATCCTAAATCGATAAAAATAGAAGCAAAAGTTTGCGGACATTATATCAATTCTATACTTGCAACGAACGAAGCAAAAGCAAAAGGATTTGACGAAGCCTTATTATTAGATACTGAAGCCTTTGTTGCCGAAGGACCTGGAGCTAATCTATTTTTCGAAAAAAACGGAGAACTTTTCACACCTCAACTAGGAAACATTCTTCCTGGAATTACTAGAGCTACAATAATAGAGTTATGTAAAGAATTAGATATAAAACTACATCAAGGCAAATATTCGTTAGAACAATTAAATGATGCAGATGCTGCTTTTTATTGTGGAACTGCTGCCGAAGTAATAGGAATAAAATCATTAGACAAAAAAGAATTCCCATTAGAATGGGACAATAGCTTAGGTAAAAAATTACAAATAGCTTATAAAAACCTAGTATTAGAAAAAGAGTTAAGCTCACAATTAAACTAAAAAATGGAACTTAATAAATACAGCAAAACAGTAACACAAGATCCTACACAACCAGCAGCACAAGCTATGCTTTATGGAGTAGGATTAACAGACGAACAACTAGCACAAGCCTTCATAGGAATTGCTTCAATGGGCTATGATGGAAACACGTGCAACATGCATTTGAATCATTTAGCTTCCTATATAAAAGTTGAAGTCAATGCTTCAAATATGGTGGGACTTATCTTCAATACTATAGGAATTAGCGATGGAATTACAAACGGAACTGATGGAATGCGCTATTCATTAGTAAGCAGAGAAGTCATTGCAGACAGTATAGAAAGTGTAGTTGATGGTCATTATTATGATGGTGTTATTGCTATTCCTGGTTGCGATAAAAATATGCCAGGGTCTATTATTGCTATGGGAAGACTAAATCGTCCTTCGATAATGGTTTATGGTGGCACAATTGCTCCAGGAAAATACCAAGGAAAAGATCTAAACATTGTTTCTGCTTTTGAAGCCTTAGGAGAAAAAATTGCAGGAAAAATATCCGAAGAAGAATTCAAAGGCATCATAAAAAATTCATGCCCAGGTGCAGGTGCTTGTGGAGGAATGTATACCGCAAACACAATGGCGATTGCCATAGAAGCATTAGGAATGAGTCTTCCCTACTCTAGTTCTAACCCAGCCGTTTCTCAGGATAAAATAGAAGAATGCAAACAAGCAGCTTCCTACATGAAGTTATTATTAGAAAAGAACATTTGTCCAAAAGACATCATGACATTCAAAGCTTATGAAAACGCAATTACAACCCTAATCGCACTTGGAGGAAGTACAAATGCGGTATTACATATTATCGCTATGGCGAAAAGCGTCGGGGTTAAAATTACACAAGATGATTTTCAAAGAATCAGTAACAAAACACCACTTATTGCCGACTTTAAACCTGGAGGAAATTATCTAATGCAAAATCTTCATGAAAAAGGAGGTGTTCCAATGGTTTTAAAATATTTACTAAGCAAAGGAATGCTTCATGGTGATTGTATTACGGTTACAGGAAAAACAGTAGCTGAAAATTTAAAAGATATAGTAGATATCGATTTCGAAAGTCAGAATATCATTCGACCAATCGAAAAACCTATCAAAGAAACAGGACATCTTCAAATTTTATATGGAAACCTTGCGACTAAAGGATCGGTTGCCAAAATTACTGGTAAAGAAGGGGAAAAATTTACAGGACCAGCCAAAGTATTTGATGGAGAAAAAGAATTAATCAAAGGTATTGAAGATAAAAAAATACAAGCAGGAGATGTTATTGTTATCCGCTATGTAGGACCAAAAGGAGGTCCAGGAATGCCAGAAATGTTAAAACCTACTTCTGCAATTATTGGAGCTGGACTAGGAAAAAGTGTTGCTCTTATTACTGATGGACGATTTAGCGGTGGAACACATGGCTTTGTAGTGGGACATATTTCTCCAGAAGCCTATGATGGTGGAACTATTGCCTTAGTGAAAGATGGAGATCTAATTGAACTTGATGCCGTCGATAATAGAATTCATTTAGCAATTAGTGATGAAGAACTGCAAAAAAGAAAAGCACTCTTTGTTCAACCAAAACCAAAAGTAACAAAAGGAGTATTATACAAATATCAAAAATTGGTAACCGATGCCTCAGAAGGATGTGTTACTGACGAATTTTAAAAGTAATGATTATGCAAACATTAGACCAAGAATTAAAAGAAAACACAAGTACCAAAACACATAATGTTAGTGGTAGTTTAGCTGTAATTGATGCATTATTATCTGAAGACGTCTCAACTGTATTTGGATATCCTGGAGGAGCAATAATGCCAATTTATGATGCTTTATATGATTTTAACGACAGTTTAAAACACATTCTTGTGCGTCACGAACAAGGAGCCATTCATGCAGCACAAGGTTATGCAAGAGTGAGTGGAAAAACGGGGGTTGTTTTTGCTACGAGTGGTCCTGGAGCAACGAATCTTGTTACAGGGTTAGCTGATGCACAAATTGATTCTACTCCTTTAGTTTGTATAACAGGACAAGTTTTTGCTCATTTATTAGGTACCGATGCTTTTCAAGAAACGGATATCATCAACATAACAACACCTATTACCAAATGGAACTATCAAGTAACCGATGCAAATGAAATACCCGAAGTATTAGCCAAAGCTTTTTATATTGCAAAATCGGGAAGACCAGGCCCTGTATTAATTGATATTACGAAGAATGCACAATTGCAACTTTTCGATTATAAAGGATACAGACCTTGTTTACACATTAGAAGTTACCGTCCTGAACCAATTGTAAGAAATGAGTACATAGAAAAAGCAGCGCTTTTAATTAATAAAGCCAAAAAACCACTTGTTGTTTTTGGACAAGGAGTAATCTTAGGAAATGCTGAAAAAGAGTTTATTACTTTTATTGAAAAAGCAGGTTTACCAACCGCTTGGACCATTATGGGAATGAGTGCTATACCAACTAACCATCCGTTAGGTGTGGGAATGGTGGGAATGCATGGCAATTATGGTCCAAATGTTTTAACCAATGAATGTGATGTTTTAATAGCGATTGGAATGCGATTTGATGATCGTGTAACTGGTCGATTAGATATGTATGCAAAACAAGCAAAAATTGTTCATCTTGATATTGATCCTGCTGAAATTGACAAAAACGTACAAACAACTGTTCCTGTTTGGGGAAATTGCAAAGAAACGCTTCCTCTTTTAACACAACTAGTTCAAGACAACAATCACCAAGATTGGTTTAGAGAATTCGATAAAAGAAAAGAAAAGGAAACCACTCAACTTATCAATAAAGAACTCAGCCCAACAGAAGGGGAACTAACAATGGGTGAAGTATTAAATGTGCTAAACGAACTAACTAATGGTGAAGCTGTAATTGTTACCGATGTTGGACAACACCAAATGATAGCTTGTCGCTATGCCAAACAAACCCAATCGCGTAGTAATATTACTAGTGGTGGTTTAGGTACAATGGGATTTGCACTTCCTGCTGCAATTGGTGCCAAATATGGAGCACCAGAAAGACAAGTTGTTGCTATAATGGGCGATGGAGGAGCACAAATGAATCTGCAAGAATTAGGGACTATTATGCAATTTCAACCTAATGTTAAAATACTAATTCTAAACAATAGTTTTTTAGGAATGGTGCGACAATGGCAAGAACTTTTTCATAAAAAACGCTACTCATTTACCGATATTCAAAGTCCAAATTTTGTAAAAGTAGCCAATGCCTATGGAATAGATGGAAAACAAATTTCCGAAAGAGAAGAATTGAAAGCAAGCCTTAAAGAAATGTTAGATCATCCATCTTCCTATCTTTTAGAAGTTGCAGTACTCCATGAAGATAATGTTTTCCCAATGGTTCCACAAGGAAAAGGAGTTGCAGAAATAGTACTTAGTAAGGAAGAAATATAACATGAAATTATCATTAACAAAAAGTTTGCATAGGCAAATAGCAATAAATAAAAAGTGGATAACATATATGACCACTAAAAAACAATCATTACATATATGAAAGAGGAACACACATTAACCGTTTATACAGAAAATCAAGTTGGGCTATTAAATAAAATTGCCATTATTTTCTCTAGAAGAAAAATAAACCTAGACAGTTTCAATTCTTCTCCAAGCGAGATTGATAACATTTATCGTTTCACAATTGTTATAAACGAAACGGCAACTGTAGTACAAAATTTAGTCAAGCAAATTGAAAAGATAATTGATGTACTAAAAGTATACAACAATACTAATGACGAGATTATTTGGCAACAAATTGCACTCTATAAAGTACCAACAACTGCTATTGTCGAAAATGCAAAAGTAGAACGCTTACTTAGAGAGTTTGGAGCTAATGTGGTTGTGATTAGAAACGATTATACGGTTTTTGAAGCTACAGGACAAGACCATGAAATAGATAAGCTTCTTAAAGAGCTAGACAAGTATGGATTAATTGAATTTGTCAAAAGTTCTAGAATTGCTATTATTAAATCGAGTGAAGGATTGCATAAAAAATTAGTCAATATGGATTTAAAAAACCCTGCTAAAGATCCTGTTAATAATGAATTTCTGAATCATAAAAGCAAGATATTTCAGATGTAGTTTGAACAAAGAAAAGAGAACAAAGAGAATAGATTAAAGAATTAGCCCAGATAGGAGTGAAAATCCTTTTTTTAGAAAATTATTGCTTTTGTTTTATAGAAAAGCGACCAAAGGAAGCTCTTTTTATAAATTACAAAAATGAATTTTTAAGAAAAAGATTGTAATGAATAGCTGGATTAGCTTCTAAAAACAATATAAAAATAAATATAAAATGTCAAATTATTTCAACTCATTACCGCATCGTTTAAAAGTACAAGAACTAGGGAAATGCGATTTCATGAACAGTGAAGAGTTCAACAATGGTGTAACAAAACTTAAAGGAAAAAAAATAGTAATTATAGGTTGTGGTGCACAAGGATTAGCCCAAGGGCAGAACATGCGCGATAGTGGCTTGCATGTTGCGTATGCTTTGAGACAAGAAGCTATTGACAACAAAAGAGCTTCTTTTATTAATGCTACCGAAAACGGATTTGAAGTGGGCACTTTTGAAACTATGATTCCTACTGCCGATTTGGTTTCTAACCTTGCTCCTGACAAACAACATACGGATGTTGTGAACAAAGTGGTTCCTTTAATGAAAAAAGGAGCTTGCCTTTCTTATTCTCATGGTTTTAACATTGTAGAAGAAGGTACAAAAATTAGAGAAGACATAACAGTTGTTATGATTGCTCCGAAATCGCCAGCTTCTGAAGTACGTGCTGAATATTTACGTGATTTTGGTGTACCAACATTAATTGCAGTACACACAGAAAATGATCCAAACGGAGATGGTTTAGAAATTGCAAAAGCCTATTGTGTTGGAACTGGCGGTCACAAAGCGGGTGTATTACATTCTTCTTTTGTAGCTGAGGTAAAATCGGATTTAATGGGAGAACAAACCATTCTTTGTGGGCTATTGCAAACGGGTTCTATTCTTAGTTTTAATAAAATGGTTGAAAAAGGAATCGATGCTGGTTATGCTTCTAGATTAGTTCAATATGGTTGGGAAGTGATTACCGAGGCTTTAAAAATTGGTGGTATTACCAATATGATGGATCGCTTATCGAATCCTGCAAAGGTGGAAGCATTCAAACTGGCTGAAGAACTGAAAACGATAATGACTCCGCTATTTGAAAAACATATGGATGACATTTTATCGGGACATTTTTCAGCAACCATGATGGAAGATTGGGCACAAAATGATAAAAATCTTCTTACTTGGAGAGCAGCTACTGGAGAAACTGCATTCGAAAAAACGCCTGCAAGTGATGTAAAAATTGATGAGCAAGACTATTTTGACAATGCTACATTAATGGTAGCTTTTGTAAAATCGGGTGTAGAATTAGCCTTTGAAACGATGACACTTTCTGGTATTAAAGCAGAATCGGCTTACTACGAATCTTTACATGAAGCACCATTAATTGCGAACACAATTGCTCGTAAGAAACTATATGAAATGAACCGTGTTATTTCGGACACTGCTGAATATGGTTGCTATTTATTTGACCATGCCTGCAAACCTCTTTTAGCTGATTTCATGAAGAAAGTAGACACTAATTTAATTGGTAAAAATTTTAATGATACTGCTAATAGAAATGTCGATAACTTCGAACTTGTTAAAATTAATGCAAGTATTCGAAATCATTCTATCGAAAAATGTGGTGCCGAATTGCGTGCTGCAATGACTGCAATGAAAAAAATTGTAGCGTAAAAAAGAAGAAAGAAAATAGATAAAAGAGAATAGATAAAAATTTCCTGATCTTAAAAATCATGCTAACAACAACAATGACCGTTTTTGAAGAGGTATTAGAAGCTAAAAAACAATTTGACGGTGTGGTATTCCCTACTCCGTTAATGGTGAATAGAAATCTATCTAGTCAATTTCAATCGAATATATTACTCAAAAGAGAAGATCTACAAGTAGTTCGGTCCTATAAAATTAGAGGCGCTTATAATAAAATGAGTTCACTAACAACAACCGAACGAGAAAAAGGAATTGTTTGTGCTAGTGCTGGAAACCATGCACAAGGAGTTGCTTATTCCTGTAATCTTTTGCAAATTAAAGGCAAAATATACATGCCGAAAACAACCCCAAAACAAAAGATTAAACAAGTACAACTTTTTGGAAAAGAATATACCGAAATAGTTCTTATTGGTGACACTTTCGACGACGCTTCGCTAAAAGCAATTGACGATGCAACTATTAATAAAAAAACATTCATTCATCCATTCGATGATACTAAAGTAATTGCGGGTCAAGGAACTGTTGGTTTAGAAATTATAGAAGACTACAAGGACACAATCGATTATGTGTTTGTACCTATTGGTGGTGGTGGATTGGCTTCAGGCCTATCTACCGTTTTTAAAAAATTGAGCCCGAATACTAAAATTATTGGTGTAGAGCCCGCTGGTGCACCCTCAATGAAAACATCTATTGCAAAAGGAGAAAACACCCGTTTAGATAGTATTGATAAATTTGTAGATGGAGCAGCTGTGAAACAAGTAGGCAATCGCAATTTCGACATTTGCAGTAGAAACTTAGACGATATTATTTTAGTTCCAGAAGGGAAAGTATGTTCTACAATTTTACAATTATATAACGAAGAAGCCATGGTAGTTGAACCCGCTGGAGCGTTAACCATTGCTGCTTTAGACTTCTATCAGAACCAAATTAAAGGTAAAAATGTAGTGTGCATTGTTAGCGGAAGCAACAATGATATTGAACGTACTGCCGAAATAAAAGAACGTTCTTTATTATATGAAGGATTGAAACACTATTTCATGATTCAGTTTCCGCAACGACCTGGAGCGTTAAAAGAGTTTGTAAATGATATTTTAGGAGACGATGATGATATTACTTATTTTCAATACAAACAAAAAAACAGTAAAGAATCGGGTCCTGTAATTGTTGGTTTAGAATTGAAAAACAAAACCGACATTACTCCTATTCAAACCAAGATGAAAGAGAAAGGATTCGAGTTTGAATACCTTAATGAAAAAGAAGATTTATATGCCCAAATGATTGGGTAAAATTAAAAAGGGTACTATTTAGAAATAGTACCCTTTTTAATTAATTTAACAACTGCCATTTGCCTCCACCCCATTTAAAGTGTTTGGAGTTTCCTGTAGTAATTGTTGTACTTGCTCCCATATCGGTATTCGTATTTAAAATAGTAGTACTAAAAGTAGAACCACAATAAATAGTCAATTCAAAACCTATATATGGTGCCGAAGCAGGAAGCACTAAGTTATTACTGTAGTTTCCGTCATAGTTTTCATATGCCATTGTTCCAACACTAATAGTAGAACCAGAAGATCCTGTTTGCCTATTTGCTGTTACTGCCGCTTTATTTAATTCTGTATAAGAAACTAACACTACATCGCCATTCGCATTCACTGTTAATACTTTATTGCTTGGAGCTGGAGTTGTAGCTGTTGAAGCAGCTGTTAAATTAGTAAAACGTAATCCCGAATTACCAGCACTCCCATGTGTTATTTCTAATTTATTTGCTGGATCTATTGTGCCTATTCCAACTAAACCATCATGTGTAAGTGCCATAACTGCCGCTACAGAAGTAGAAGCATTATCTGAAACTGCTTGAAAGTTTAATATTCCTTTATTAGCTAAATTACTTGTATAATTCATCTTCATCAATTTATTCCCTGCGGTATTGGTTAAATTTTCTAAATAAAGACCAGGACCTGAAAGCCCACCTGCAAATCCTGCTCCTGTTGCAGTAATAATTTGACCTTTCACATAACTAGTAGAAATGCCTGTGGTTTGCCCTGCTTCATTTAAATGCAAATAATTCAATGGGTTTGTTGTTCCAACTCCAATATTTCCAGTCGATTTAATTCTTAATCTTTCTGTATTATTCGTTTTAGCAACAAAATCGACAGCATCTGTAGTTCCTATAAAGTGAGTTCCAGCAGTAGTTCCTGTATTCCCCGCAATTGACCAATCTGGATTAGAAGCTGTTGATTGCGTAGTAACGCGCAACCATTTTGTACCATCCCAAAAATAGTATCCTGGTACTACATTATTCGGACTACTTCCTGCTGTAGCCGTATTATAAATCATCGTTCCACTTAAAATAGCACCTCCATTAGGGTTCACCACTGGGGCAGCAACATTAGACGACGTTAAACTCACTCTTGGCATCACTAGACCTTGAGTACTCGAATTTATCTCAAAAGCTCCATTTGGAGTAGTAGTCCCCACACCCACTTGTCCAAAAGTAAAATGTGCTATACTAAACAGTAATAATAAATAGCAGTAATTTTGTTTCATATATTTGAAATTTAATTTATTAATTGCTTTTTACTATAATTGATTAACACTTTATAGTAAATACTTTTTTTTAAAGTAGTGCTCTACTTTCTGTATTCATTATAAAGTATTGATTTGAAGTAAAAAGTCGGTACAAAACTACAAAAAAATTATAATTTTTTCTTAAATCGATACAGATAAAATGTAATTATTCTTAAAATTAAAACAATAAAAATCAACACATTACCTATTTTATAAAAAAATAGGATTCTAAAATAAAACTTCTCAAAAATCAATTCCTTATTTTAGAAATAAAAAGCTATTCTCTACTAGAAAGTAGTAGTTTTCCTTTTTAAAATTATTCTTTTTACGTAAAAAAAATTTAAAAAAATCGTTCGAAGAATAGTTTTTGTAGTTAGATAACCATTTCTAGTCGTTAGAGTCCTTTTTCATTATACAAAATCAATAAAAAAGATATCTCAATAAAACAAGAACAGCCTTATTTTACAAAATAAGTAACAAAAAAAAAACGGTATTCTGTTCACTATGGAACAAAATACCGCAACTTACAAACTTTAAACTTCTATATGTTATGGAAACATGTTTATTGTAATATCAAAAAGTAAGCCACTTTTCTATAATGATTAAAATTTCAAAACAACCTCCAAATCAAAATCTTCATGGATTACCTTATCTCCAAGTGAATTCATAAAATTACCACTATAATTAATACCATATTTTTCTCGATTTACAACTAAAATCGTTGTAGCAGTATCTTTGTTCGTTTTCACATCAAAGATTATTGGATTCGTTTTTCCTTTTATTGTTAAATCGGCTGTAACAGTTGTTATATTATTTGCCTTTTGAGTAACCTTTTTAAAAACCAACAATGCTGTGGGATAATTGGATACATCGAAAAAATCTTCCGATTTTAAATGTCCCTCTAATATTTTTTTTAAATCGCCTTCTAGATCATTCACTTTTATCGAAGTCATATCCATAGTAAAAGTGCCTCCTACTAATTTATCAAGTTTAAACACTAAGGCACCACTCTTTATTTGAATCGTTCCATTATGTTCTCCAGAAATTTTCTTCCCCAACCATTCCACTTTACTTTTTGCGACATCTATTTTTTTAGTTGTCTGAGCATTTACCGTTGCAACAATACAGATAAAAAATGCCAATACATGTGTTCTTAAATTTTTCATTTTACTAACGATTTTAGCTTTTGCATAATCAAATCCTCTCGAAATACTAACTGTTCAAAAAAGAATAATTGCAAAATTTTATACTCTACATATTTAATCTTAAACATAGCGCTTTTTATTTAAAGTAACAAACTATTTTTATTAAAACGTGTAAGCCAATACATAATCCAGCCGATTCAACTAGACTGAAAAAAAAACTAAATTATAGTTGTGATTTTATTTTTTAAAAAATAAAGTTTATCACAGCTTTGTGATTATTTTTATTTTAGTTTTTATTTTATCACGTTTTTGTGATACAATTTATTTTTTTATTTTTTTTATCACGAACTACTTCTGTTCGTTTTTTTCAAAACAATCTTCTTTGAAAACTGTTTAATGTTTGTAGAAATAATTAGGTAAATTATTTTTTTGCTATTACGGTTTTCCACAAGGAATACTCACGCTATTCTTTTATTTTTACTGACTTATAAAACAGGTAGTTTTACCTAGAAACAAAATTTGTTTTTAAATTATATTACAAGACTTTTTTGAACAGGAAGGTGTCAATAAGTAAAATTGGTGAGTTTTATTTAAAAACGTAAATTAGCATTCATACAAAATAGAATATGTCAATATTAATAGACACAGTTAGAATATCGAACTTTAGAGGAATCAAGGATATTGAAGTGAATTTATCTTCAACAACAATCCTTGTTGGTGCAAATAATGCAGGAAAAACTTCATTTTTAAAAGCATTACATTTAGCTATTGGTGCGGAAAGGAGAAGTATTTCAAAAGAAGATTTTTACTTTTCAGAAGAAGAAAGCAAAGAAATACTAATTGATATAAGAATAGTATCTTATGATTACGAGAACAATCTAAGGTTACAAAATTTTGAAGACAACTGGGCTACAAATGATTTAAGCGGTCTTATCAAGACCGATAACAATGATTATGAATTTGTTTGTTTTAGATTACGTGCATATGAAGACTCAATTAAAGGTTTTTTATTTGAAACATTAGAATTAAACAATTGGGAAGATTATTCAATGATTGATAAAAATGGTGATATTGTTAGTAACTGGAAAAACACGAAAACAAAACCTAGGTTTCCTAAAATTGAATCAATGCCTTTATTTTTTATTGATGCACAAAGAGATATCATGTCAGATTTAAAAGATAGATCTTCCTATTTAGGAAAACTTACTGAACGTTTGGAATTTAATAAAGAGCAAATAAAGAGTATTGAAAAGGAATTAGATACTATAAATAAAAACATTATAACTGAAAGTCCTATTTTAGATCATTTAAAAACAACTTTAGAAAAACTTAATAAAACTGTCAATTCTCAAGGTAATGGTGTTGAAATATCACCGATAAATAAAAAAATAAGAGATATTGGAAGAAATTTAAATATAAATTTTCAAGATACAAAGCAAGGTAACTTCCCTTTAGACTATCATGGTATGGGAACAAGGAGTTGGGCATCAGTACTTACTTTAAATGCTTTTATTTCTTGGAATGAAAACGAAAAAAACACTAATAAAAAAGATCCATTTTTACCAATAATTGCTTTAGAAGAACCAGAATCGCATTTACATCCTAATGCGCAAAGACATTTATTCAAACAATTAACGGATATAAAAGGACAGAAAATAATTAGTACTCATTCACCTTTTATTGCCGCGCAATCTGAACTAACCGACTTAAGACATTTTTATAAAGATGAAAATGGATTAAAAATTGGTTCATTAGAATTGAGTGATTCAATAGATAATGAAATAAATTCACTTAAAATAGAAATTGATAACAATGAAAATAATGAGGAATTAAAAAAGAAAAATTGGGCTGAAATTAATTTACTTAAAAAAGATTTAGATGGTAAAATAAATTCCAAAGAATTAAAAAAAATAAGAAGGCAGATAATGAATACAAGAGGAGAATTACTTTTTGCTAAAGCAATTATTTTATTTGAAGGAGAAACAGAAGAACAAGCTTTACCTATCTTTGCTGAAAAATATTATGGTGTTTATCCATTTGAATTAGGATTAAATTTTATAGGTGTAAGTGGTAATAAAAATTATACTTCTTTTTTATCAATTGCAAAATTTTTAAATATTCCATGGTTCATTTTTAGTGATGCTGATCAAAATACTGTGAAAGAAGTAAAAAAACAAGTAAAAAGTGTTTTTGGCAATATAAATATAGATAACAAACTTATTGATTTAGGAGATAACAATAATTTTGAAACTTATCTTGTAAATGAAGGTTTTATAAATGAGTTAAATAGTGCAATTGATAGCATTGAAAATGAGGATAATTATTTAATGAACAATTACATACCTTCTTTAAATGGCACACCTTTAAAAAAAGGTAAAGGAGAAAAAAAAAGAGATTATAATGGAGATGAAGGTATACAAAGAGCTTTGAAAGATTGTTTAAGTGAAGGAAAAACTAAATATGCTTCTCAAATTGCAGAAAGTATAACCACAAAAATTGATGAATATGGGGATTTTACTATACCAACTAAAATAAAAGCATTGTTTGATGCCATTAATAAGGATTTTAATATTTTAAAAAAAGAAAAAAAATGATCCTATCTGAGATACAAGAAAAAATAACACTTCACAAAGACAATGCTTTATTAGTATTAGCTGGAGCTGGTAGTGGAAAAACTAGGGTTTTAACTGAAAGAATTAAAAATCTTTTAGCAGAAGGTAATTATCATGTTTTAGCTTTAACTTTTACAAATAAAGCTGCAGAAGAAATGAGATTAAGGCTAGAAGATGTTGAAGATATACACGACCGTGCATTTATAGGGACAATCCATAGTTTTTGTTTAGAAATTATTAGCAAACAAGGTTATTCAGTTGGAATTGATGAAATGCCTCATTTTTTTGATAAAGAAGAAGATAGAAAAACTTTATTAATTCAAGTTTTCGAAAATAATCCTGAATTAAAAGACTATTATTTAAAACTTGAGAATAAAGAAAAAGGAAGTTTTGTTTACAAAGTATTAGAATATATTAGCAATCAAAAGAAAAAATTAATTGATCCTATTGAGAATAGTAATGATGCTTTTGAATATATATATTGGAACTACAATGAACTTTTAAAACAACAAAATGCAATTGATTTTGATGATGTAATCTTTTTAGCATATAAAATATTTGCAAAAAGACCCTCAATTGCCAAAATTTACAGAAGATTATACAAATATATTTCAATAGATGAGGCTCAAGATTTAAATTTTGCTCAATATGAGTTTATCAAACTCATGTGTAATGGAGAACATAAAAATGTATTAATGGTTGGGGATGTCAATCAATCCCTTTTTCACTTTAATGGTTCAGATATTAAATATATGAGTTCTCTATTTAAAATAGATTTTGATGCGGAAGAAATAAAATTAACTACTAATTATAGATCATCCAAGGCTGTTTTGAAAATCGCTAATAAAATTAAAGCTAACTCTTCATCAATTGATTCAAAAGCACCAAAAGGCCTTTTTCAAATCAACTCTTTTCATGACGATAAAGAAGAAGCTAAATGGATAATTGATGAAATTGAAAAACTTGTAGAGCAAAAAAAACATGATGATATAGAAGGAAATATAACTCTAGATAAAATAGCCATCTTAGCTAGAAATAAGTTTCTTTTTCAGAGTGTTGAGCAAGAATTAAAAGAAAGGAACATAAATGGAAAAAAACTGAATTATTTCTATAAAAGAGGCTCTGATGTTACAGACTTTGGTAGTGAATTAATAATATTATTTGATTTAGGATTAAGTATCTTGTCTAATAATCAAGATCAATTACATTATTCGAAAATTCAAACAATTTTGGGATTAAAAAATATAGAATTGCTTTCTAAAATGAATAGTATTGAAAACTTAAAAAAAATACAAAGCAAAATTACAGATCAAGATAGTAAAGAAAATTACCAAATACTAATTGAATCATGGGAGCTAGTTGATAATGGAATTAATAACTTTTCAATAACATTAAATAATCTTGAAGAAAAAATAAAGCTTAAATACGAAAATTTGGAAAACGACATTAATGAATTAGAAAAGATTATTTTTGACATACAATCTTTCAAACACCTCTGGAAAAACTATTCTAAAGAGACTAGAAATGAGATGAAAAATCTACAACATTTTAAAACACAAATAGCATTAGGAATTACAAATGTAGGAAATAATCAAAATGGTATTACATTAGGAACGGTTCATTCTGTTAAAGGATTAGAGTATCCAATAGTTTTTGTAATTGGATTAACAGAAGGTGCATTTCCAGACTTTAGAGCCGTTCAAAAAAAAGGAAATGAGTTTGAATCTGAGAAAAATGCTTTTTATGTAGCTGTAACAAGAGCAGAAAGATTTTTATTTTTAACTTATCCAAATAATAGAATGACTCAATACGGGAATAGAGCTCAAAAGAAATCTAGCTTCATAAGTTTAATTGAATAAATTTTCATTTTTTCTATTTAACCTTTAACAAAATTGTTTAACACATAATATAATTTCACCAAAGACTTCTTATCTTTTATTGACAGAATTGCCTTATTTAAAACCAATACCGTTACTCAAATCACCCATGTATCACCTTTAACAAAACCCACATTAAGTAAAACTTTGTTAAAGGCTTTTCTATAAAGTCCATTAAATCATTTCCCAAATCCAAACATTACAATTTGTTACACATTTAACAAATATTGTAGCAAAGCACTAGAAAAAGGCACGCAAAAATTTCGTATTTTTACGCAACAATAATTTTATGTGAAACTATGGAAACGCATTTTGAAAGCAACCCTTTGATTGACAGACTACCAAAACATTTAAAACAATTCATTAAGCCGCAAGACTATGAAGACTATACACCTATCAATCAGGCAGTATGGCGCTATGTAATGCGTAAAAATGTCGATTATTTGTCTAAAGTAGCACATGAATCCTATTTGGAAGGGCTTCAAAAAACAGGTTTGGAGATTGAAAACATTCCAAACATGTATGGCATGAACCGTATTTTGAAAGAAATTGGTTGGGCTGCGGTTGCAGTAGATGGTTTTATTCCGCCTAATGCTTTTATGGAATTTCAAGCCTATAACGTATTAGTTATTGCTTCCGATATTCGTCAATTAGAACACATAGAATATACACCCGCTCCCGACATTATTCATGAAGGTGCTGGACATGCTCCTATTATTGCAAATCCAGAATATGCAGAATATTTACGCCGTTTTGGAGAAATTGGCTGTAAAGCCATTTCTTCTTCTCATGACTATGAAATGTATGAAGCCATTCGTTTGCTTTCTATTTTGAAAGAAGCAGAAGGTACGCCAGAAAACGAAATTAAAGCCGCAGAAGACCAAGTAGAATATCTTCAAAATAATATGGGTGAATTATCGGAAATGGCTCGTATTCGAAACCTACATTGGTGGACTGTAGAATATGGTTTGATTGGTACGGTTGACAACCCAAAAATATATGGTGCTGGTTTGCTTTCTTCTATTGGAGAAAGTGCATGGTGCATGACTGATAATGTAGAGAAACTGTCTTACAATATTTCGGCTGCCGATAAAAGTTTTGATATTACAAAACCACAACCACAATTATATGTAACGCCAGATTTTGCACATTTGAGTTCTGTTTTGGAAGAATTTGCGAATACTATGGCTTTACGAACTGGTGGTTTGTCTAGCGTTAAAAAACTAATCGATTCACAATCGTTAGGAACTATCGAATTGAGTACTGGTCTTCAAATTTCGGGTGTTTTTACCAACGTGATTGAACATGACGGAGAACCTGTTTATGTGCAAACTACTGGAAAAACAGCACTTTCATATAGAGAAAAAGAATTAGTTGGTCATGGTACCGAATACCACGCGGAAGGTTTTGGATCTCCAATAGGTATGCTTAAAGGGATTAACCTGACGATTGAAGACATGAGTCCAAGAGATTTGAGAGCCTATGATATTTTTGAAGGTGAAAAAGTAATTCTTGAATTTGAAGGTGATATTATTGTTTCGGGTATTATTGTTACAGGAACTCGTAACTTGAAAGGGGAAATTTTATTAATTAAACTAAAAGATTGTACGGTTACACATAAAGGAAACATGCTTTTCCAACCGGAATGGGGCGTGTATGATATGGCAATTGGAAAAGAAGTTATTGCTGCTTTTTCTGGCCCTGCCGATGTGAATAGTTTCGATATGATTACGCACGTACCTTCGTCGACTACTATAAAACCAAAAGTTTCTGTTGAAAAACAAGAATTAGAAATCCTATACAAAAGTGTTCGTAACCTTCGGGAAGGAAAAAAGGCAACAACAACATTAAAGGAGGCTTTCGGAGCTGTTTCTGCAAATCATAAAAAAGATTGGTTATTGAGTGTTGAAATTGCTGAATTGGCAAAGAAAACAAACGATACCGATTTATTAAACAAAGTTGTTAATCACTTAGCTGCTGTAAAGTTAGCACGACCAGAAGCGTCATTATTAATAGACAACGGATTAGAGTTAATCTTAGAAACAGCAACCGCATAAAGTAACTATTGTTACAAATAGGTTTCAATATACCCTTTATATTTGCTGTATAAAATTGAAAATTATGGGACTTTTAAACATATTAGGATTAGGCAGTAAAAACAATGAGATTGAAAACTTTGTTGCTAAAGGTGCAATTATTTTAGACGTTAGAACATCACAAGAATTTGCAGACGGACACATTGAAGGTTCTAAAAATATTGCTTTACAAGTTTTGGATGGGAAAATTGCAGAAATCAAAAAATGGAACAAACCTGTTATTGCATGTTGTAAATCGGGAATGAGAAGTGGACAAGCAACTTCTATCTTAAAACAAAATGGTATTGACTGTATTAATGGTGGTGGTTGGACAAGTTTACAAAGTAAATTGTAGACACTACTATTTTAAATAAACCGTTTTTTAATAAAAATTGAGAAATGCTGTAAAACAAAAAAGGTATCGAGATTTTATTTTCTCGATACCTTTTTTTATGCTTTATATAAAAACCAGTGAATACTCCTATTTATAATTTTAAATCGGTTTCTTTCTGAATTACATTTCCGTTATATTGTAATGTCCATCCCATCGAATTGGTTAGAATCTGCATTTTAAACAATTCGGATAGCAATCTATTTTTAGCGTTCGATTTCAATGTCGATTTTTCAATTCGCTTGGCTAAACTTTCTTTTGCTAATTTATTTATTTTATTATGATCTGCCCCTGTAAATTCATTAAACGTACTCGACTCGGTATTGTAATATTTAATTTCTGGACTAATTTTTATTTCTTCCTTTGGAATATTGGTAATCGTTACTATTTTGTTTTCTGCATCAATATCATAAGTAACCAAACTCAAATCAAAACTAACAGTAACATCGGCATTAATCACAACTAATGCTTTTTTATCGAAGTTCAAACCTGGAATATAGGTCTCTTTTCGGTCTTTATAGGTCAATACTTCTGCAAAATGACCTTCGGTAACCACTAGCTTACCCACATTTTTAATTTGCTGCTGAATGAGACTTGTATCTGATTCTATAGTTGAAGTTTGGCTTGTCGCTGTAAAGAATTTATATCCAAGAAACAATACTAATCCTAGTAATACAACAACTATCCATTTTCTTATTTCGGTGAGACCATTAAATAAACCCATGCGCTATTTTTTAAAATTGAATAAATAAAAATTCCGACTGCAAATTACTAATTTTTCTTTGTGTATTTTCTATAAACTTCAAATGACTTTCACTGTTGGGATTAAAAGGACGATGTGCTAATGCTTTTTGAATAGTAGACACTTCTTCCATCGTTGAAAAACTTGCTTCGGAAATATATCCTTTCTTAAACTGCTCCCAAATATAATCCACAGCAATTGTGTTTGGGTGTAGCATGTCTTCAGTATAAAAACGATAATCGCGCAACTCATCCATCATAATCTCATAGGAAGGAAAGTAGTTAGCGTTCTCTTTTAAGTGTTCAGTATTCAGTGAATTATGTATTGCACTAATTAAATGCGCTTTACTGACATTGTTTTCTACAAAACCATCTTTGATATGTCGCACTGGAGAAACGGTAAAAATGAAACTACAATTCGGATTTACAGCAGTAACTAAAGACACAATATTTTGCAAACTTGTTTCTACTTCATGTATCGATAGCAATTGCTTTGAAAACTGTTTTTGCGGTACTTTATGGCAATTGGCTACAACTTCATTCGTTGCATTAAATAGATATACCCATGAAGTTCCAAGTGTAATACTACAATGAGTCACCTCTCTTAACTGTGTATGGGTAGCGTCAATTAATTCATTCAACTGCTTTAAAAATGAATCTCTATTTGGGTTCGATAATTCAGAATGTACTTCATAGCAATGCCATAAATCATTATGAAAAAAAACATCTTTTTCGGTAAAATAATGCTTAGTAACACTTCGTGTAATTACTTTTTCTAAAGACACCGAGTTAAAAATAATGCCAAAAGGATTCACGCTATTTTGAAACTTAAAATAATTGAATTTCTTACCTATATTTTCGGCAAAACAAGAACCTAAAGAAATTATCTTCGATTGATAATCGATAGGAATTGAAGTTTTACGAATAGGAATTGAGGTTCGAAATTGCATCTTGGTAATTTTTATCAAAAATAGCAATAAAAAAGAAACCCAAAACACTTGGTCTTGGGTTTCTTACTATTTGTTTTCTTTAGAATATTAGTAGAAATAATCAATTGTATGATCTAATACTAAATTTTCATCATATTCTTTTTTCTGAATAGGAAATCCGCTACTATTATAGCTAAATACATTTGTAGTAATATAAGTATCGGTAGTTGTAGTTCCTCCAGAAGTATATTCAGCAACTTCAGTTTCTTTAGTTATATTATTTTTTTGAGATTTATCTTCGTCTAACAATTTATCAAAACCAATAATATTTATTGCTGGATTCTTTTTATCATCAAACAAATACGTTGTTGTTGATGTTGAATTAGTCCTAATTACTTCTTTCTTAATAATATTATTATTTGCGAAAAATAATTTCCCATTATGAATAGTATTCGTTACGTTAGTCGCTATCACTATAGAATAATTAGTAAAAGAAACTGTACCGTCTGAGTTATAGGTATAATCTGTTCTGTTTTTCTGAGTTGCTCCTGATTCAATTTCTTCCATAGAAACTAATTTCCCATTATTATAAAAATAATTAGTTGTAAACTCTAAAGTCGTATTATCAAAATCTTCAATCTTAGTTATTAAATCCCCAGTATAGGTGTATAAGGTTTTTGAATTATCAGTACTACCTATAAAACTTACAATCTTATTTCCATCATAAGTTGCATCATAAAGATCTGTATCTGTTCCCTCAGTATAGATTGTTTTTTTTAAAAGAGTGTTTTCTGCTTCATTTGTTCCAGAATCATCATCTTTTGAACATGATGTAAAAACCAAAGCGATTGCGCTTACTAGTGTTAAAAATTTTTTCATTGTTGTATTTATTTTTTACAAAGAAATAAAAAAAACAATAACTTGTATGCACAATTTTTTAAAACATTCTAAACTTTAACATTAATACGAAATGACTACTTTCTCTAAAAAATACTACAATCCCAATGAAGGTTTTTCGCAAACCGTTGCGGTTACTACTGGTAATTTTAAAACACTATATATATCTGGACAAATTGGTGATGGAGTTGATTTAGAAGCGCAAACAATAGCAACTTTTAAAAACCTAGAACGCGAATTAGAACAATGCGATGCTACGTTTAAAGATGTTGTAAAAATGAATACTTACATTGTTAATTTTAATCCTACTGAAGATTTACCTATCTTTCGTAAAGTACGCAAGCAATTTCTAAATACCGAAAATTATCCAGCCAGTACCTTAGTTGGTATTCAAGCGTTAGGAAAAGAAGAATGGTTAATCGAAATTGAAGCTGTTGCAGTAGTTGAAATAAAATTGTAAACAAAATATAAATCAACACATGACCAAAGAGGCATTAAATCACTATTTTCATTCTCTATTTCCAATTGAAGATGCTATTGTTTGTCAGATTACTAAAAAATTCGAATCGTTTTCACTAAAAAAAAGCGAGCTATTACTAGCTGAAAACAGAATTAACAATAAAACCTATTTCTTAGAAACGGGTTATGTTCGTTCCTATACTTTCGACTCTAAGGGAAATGAAATAACAACCAATCTTTTTACGGCTCCTTGTTTTGTTAACGATTTTCTTTCCTTTTTTAAAGAACAACCCACCAAAGAAAATTACGAAACCTTAACCGATTGCACTTTTTGGCAAACCGATCTAGAAACAGTACAAGAAAACTTCCATTCTATTCCCGAATTTAGAGAATTTAGTCGGATGCTTTTTGTTGTTAATTATTACAAACTACATGATAGGGTTTTAGAAATGGCAAAAAACACTGCAGAAGAAAGGTATCTCAATTTATTGAAAAATCAGCCTACTATTTTTCAGAATGTTTCGCTAAAAATAATTGCTTCTTTTTTAGGCATTACAGATACTTCATTGAGCAGAATTCGAAAAAAAACAGCACTGCTTTAATTTCTTTCCATTTGACAAGTTGCTACACATTTTTTGTTTGGATATTTGCTGTAACAAATTATTAAAACTTCTCTAATGAATATAAAAAATACAATCATTATTGGCACAGGAGGTGTTGGTGGCTATTTTGGTTTCAAAATTAATGAAGCAAACACTAACTCGCATTATCATATTACTTTTTTAGCACGACAAACTACCTATAAAATTATAAAGGAAAAAGGGTTAACCTTACTGTCTCCCGAACATGAAAAAAATATTACTTTCCCTGATGCTATTATTGAAAAATGTAGCGAAATAAGTAATCCCGATTTAATTCTAATATGTGTAAAAGAATATGATTTAGAAAATATTTGTACGCAACTGCTCTCCGTTATCAACGAAAAAACAATTTTTCTTCCCCTGATGAATGGTGCCGACATTTATGAACGTATTCGAAAGATTATACCAAAAAACACAATTTTACCAGCTTGTGTTTATGTAGCTTCTCATATTAAAGAAAAAGGAATTGTCGAACACAAAGGAATTACTGGTAAAATTGTTTTAGGCAAAGACCCAAATCATCCACAAGAAGACATTCAATGGGTTGTTTCTCTACTAAAAAATAGTGGAGCAACTGTCGATTTTCAAGAAGATGCTTTTCCTGCAATTTGGACAAAATTTATGTTTATTGCTAGTTTCGGATTGGTAACTGCTCGCTATAATAGACCAATTGGTGATGTTTGCCAAGATGAGTTATTAATACAAAGGGCGACAGCAATAATGCAAGAAATTGAGGCAATTGCAAAAATGAAAAACATTCCTTTAGCTAAAGATGTAATAGCTGCTACTTTTGAAAAAGCTAAAACGTTTCCACCATCTACTCCTACTTCACTACAATTAGATGTGAACAGCAACAAAGAAAATAACGAACTTAATTTGTTTGCCGGTGCCATTATTAACTATGGAGAAACACACAACATAAATACGCAACACACACAGAAAATATACGCAGAAATTATAGCTAAACTCTAATTTACATTATTTTCCGTACTGTTTTCTACATAAAAACACTCCTAATTCCTCTTCGAAATCATCTTTCAAAGAGGAATTTTTGTTAAAAAACATGTTGTTTTTCAGCCTTTATTAAACGGTATAATTAAAAAATATTAAAACAATCTATTTTATTTATAGTTCATGCTTCAATATAAAGAGGACATTTCTGAATACTGAAAAGCAACCGAAATTAATTATCTCTTGATAACAGCTTGATTAAAAAAGTATCATTTATTAGAAAAATTGAGTAAGCCAAAAAATAAAAAAATCCCTTTTAGCATATGAAACTAAAAGGGATTTTATAAATGTAATTATTCTTTTACTATTTCACAAAATCAATTGCTTTTTCCAAAGCTTCCTTAATTCCGTCTACATTTTTTCCACCAGCAGTTGCAAAGAACGGTTGTCCACCACCACCACCTTGGATGTATTTTCCTAATTCGCGAACTACTTGTCCTGCATTTAAACCTTTGTTCGCAACTAATTCTTTAGAGATATAACACGTCAACATTGGTTTGTCTTCTGTAGCAGTAGCTAAAACTAAGAACAAATTGGTTTCATTATTCCCTAACTCATACGCTAAGTCTTTTGCTCCATTTGCATCTAAATCTACTAGCGTTGCTAAAAACTTAATACCGTTTATCTCTTGAATTTGAGCGGCTAAATCTCCTTTTAATCCTTTTGCTTTATCTTTTAATAACTGCTCTACTTGTTTTTTCAACTTAGCGTTTTCATCTTGCAATGAACCTACAGCTTTTAAAACATCTTGCGGATTTTTCAAGGTTTCCTTAATTTCTGTCAATGTGTTTTCTTGATTCGCAAAGAAATCTTTCACAGCATCACCTGTAATTGCTTCGATACGTCGAATTCCTGCTGCAACAGCTCCTTCAGAAATAATTTTAAAATGCCAAATATCTGCTGTGTTTGCAACGTGAATTCCTCCACATAATTCCATAGAATCTCCAAACTTAATCGCACGAACATTGTCTCCGTATTTTTCTCCAAACAAAGCCATCGCTCCTTCGTCTAATGCTTGTTGAATTGGAATACTTCTTCTTTCTATTAAAGGAATCTGTTCTTCTATTCTTTGATTAACAAAATTTTCTACTTGTTTGATTTCTTCATCCGTTACTTTTGAAAAATGAGAAAAATCGAAACGCAGATTATTTGGGTTTACCAAAGAACCTTTTTGTTCCACATGTGTTCCTAAAATCGTTCTTAAAGCCAAATGCATTAAATGCGTAGCTGAGTGATTCTTAGAGGACGCTGTCCTTAAACCAGTATTTACTTTAGCCACAAAACTAGCTTCAATATTCTCTGGCAACTGTTTTGTAATATGTAATATTAAATTATTTTCTTTTTTAGTATCTATGATTTCTATCGTTTCATTTGCTGAAACTAAAGTTCCTTTATCTCCTACTTGCCCACCACCTTCTGGATAAAATGGCGTATTATTTAAAACGATTTGGTATAAAACACCATCTTTTTTAGAATCAACTTTACGAATACGTGTAATTCTTACTTCGTTTTCAATTTCATCATATCCTACAAAAGTTTCTACATTTCCATCAACTAAAACTTTCCAATCATCTGTTGAAACTTCAGAAGCTGCACGAGAACGGTCTTTTTGTTTTTTAAGTTCTATTTCGAACTCTTCCTCATTATATGACAAACCTCTTTCTTTCAAGATTAATCCCGTTAAATCTTTAGGGAAACCAAAGGTATCATATAACTCAAATACTTTTATACCCGATACTTCTTTCACTTTTGTTTCTAGAATAACAGTATCTAATAATTGTAATCCTTGCTCCAAAGTTCTCAAGAAAGAAGCTTCTTCTTCACGAATCACATTGGTTACTAAAGTTTGTTGTTTTTTAATTTCAGGGAAAAACTCGCCCATCTGATTCGCCAACACTTCTACTAATTGATAGATAAAAGGTTCTTTAGTATCTAAAAAAGTAAAGCCGTAACGAATAGCACGACGTAGAATTCTACGAATTACATAACCCGCTGCTGTGTTAGAAGGCAATTGTCCGTCTGCAATAGCAAAAGCAACAGCACGAACGTGATCGACAATTACACGAATGGCAATATTCGTTTTATTTTGTTCTTCACTTATATTTTTAACTTCGTTTGAAGTATATTTTAACCCTGTTATCTTTTCTACTTTTTCAATAAGTGGTGTAAAAACATCGGTATCATAATTAGAAGTTACATTTTGCATTGCCATACACAAACGCTCAAATCCCATTCCTGTATCTACATGTTGTGCAGGTAATTTTTCTAATGATTTGTCTGCTTTACGGTTAAATTCCATAAATACATTATTCCAAATCTCTACTACTTGCGGATGATCTTCATTTACTAATTCTCTACCCGATTTAGCCGCTCTTTCCTCATCGGTACGCAAATCGACATGGATTTCCGAACAAGGTCCACAAGGTCCTTGATCTCCCATTTCCCAGAAATTATCTTTTTTATTTCCTAAGATGATTCTGTCTTCTGTTACAAATTGTTTCCAAATATCAAATGCTTCTTGGTCAAACGGAACATTTTCCTCTTCATTCCCTTCAAAAACAGAGACATATAAACGATCTTTATCTAGTTTCAATACATCTGTTAAAAACTCCCAAGCCCAAGCAATTGCTTCTTTTTTGAAATAATCACCAAAAGACCAGTTTCCTAGCATTTCAAACATAGTATGATGATAGGTATCAAAACCTACATCTTCTAAATCGTTATGTTTACCCGAAACACGAAGACATTTTTGCGTGTCGACTATACGATTACTTTTAGGGATTGCGTTTCCTAAAAAATATTCTTTGAATTGGGCCATTCCTGAGTTATTAAACATCAAAGTTGGATCATTTTTTAGCACAATAGGTGCAGAAGGAACAATTAAATGTCCTTTGCCTTCAAAGAATTGTAAGTACGCTTTGCGAATGTCTTGTGATTTCATTAAAATTTATTTTTATTTATATTTTTCAAGGTTTTACAAACCTAATTTCTTTTAAATCAAATAGTCTGGAACGTTGTATACAAAAAAACTAAAAGTTTCGTTATAAAAAATAGATTAAAATGAAACATTTTTTAATTTTGTTCGTATAACCATTATACACCATTCAATTTGGTGCAAAAATAGTAATTTTAAAACATGTCTAAAGTAAAATATTATTACGATTCTGAAAATTTAGCTTATAAACGCATTAAACCTCAACGTCGTAAAAAATTTGGTTATGCTTTTTTGTTCCTACTCTCTTCTGCTTTGTTTGGTTTTTTATGTTTAATATTATTGATAAACACTCCTTATTTCGAAACACCTAAGGATAAATTACTAACAGGAGAACTAGAGGCTATGAAGCTAAACTACAAGCTTTTAACCAAACAATTAGAGTTAATGGATGAAGTTTTAAAAGCTATAGAAGAAAGAGACAATAATATTTATCGTATTTATTTTAACACTACTCCTATTAGTAATGAAGAACGAAAATCTGGCTTTGGAGGCGTCAATCGTTATAAATCTTTAGAAGGCTATAATAATTCTGATTTAGTTATAAATACTACAAAAAAAGTAGATCAATTAACAAAAGAACTAGTCATTCAATCCAAATCGTTAGATGAAATTGTTGTTCTAGCAAAACAAAAAGAAAAACTATTAGCTGCTATTCCTGCTATTCAACCTGTAAAAAATGAAGATTTAAAAAGAATGGCTTCTGGTTATGGATACCGAAGTGATCCTTTTACAAAAATTAGAAAATTCCATTACGGAATGGACTTCACTGCCCCTTCTGGAACACCAATTTATGCAACTGGTGATGGTGTCGTTCTAAAAGCAGATAATTCGCTTTCTGGTTACGGAAACCATATTGAAGTAAGTCATGGCTATGGTTATGTTACCTTATATGCGCATTTAAGCAAATACAATTGTAGGCCTGGACAAAAAGTAAGAAGAGGAGATATTATCGGCTATGTTGGAAGTACTGGCCGAAGTGAAGCTCCGCATTTACATTATGAAGTAATTAAAAATGGAGAAAAAGTAAATCCAATTAATTTCTATTACGGAAGTATTTCTGCCGAAGAATATATTGCGATTTCAAATTTAGCAACACAAGAGAATCAGTCGTTGGATTAGTGTTTAGTCTCCGTCATCAGTACTTGGTTTGAGTTTTAAAATTATAAAAAAATAGAATTTAAATAATTATGCACATCGATTTACCAAAAGATAAATTATATTATAGCATAGGTGAATTAGCTAAAGCCTTTGATGTGAATGCTTCTTTAATTCGCT
Source organism: Flavobacterium jumunjinense (assembly GCF_021650975.2). NCBI lineage: Bacteria > Pseudomonadati > Bacteroidota > Flavobacteriia > Flavobacteriales > Flavobacteriaceae > Flavobacterium > Flavobacterium jumunjinense. The sequence continues at coordinate 2,483,385 of NZ_CP091285.1, read as the reverse complement.
TTTGGGAAAAGGAATTTGATATTTTAAAACCTAAGAAAAATGCTAAAGGCAATAGAAAATTTACACCAGACGATGTAAAGAACTTACAATTTATTTTCCATTTAGTAAAAGAACGCGGATTTACACTAGAAGGTGCAAAAACACATTTAAAAGAAAATCAGAAAAAAACTTTAGATAAGTTTGAGATTATTAGAAAATTAGAAAACATAAAAACACAATTATTAAATATTAAAAATCATCTTTAAAACAAAAATTATGAAAAAATTCTTACCGTGGATAGTTATTGGCTTATTAGTTATAATTGGATATAGTTATTTCAAAGGCATAAATAATACAGCCGTAAAACTAAACCAAAACATTGAAGAAGCATGGGGAAATGTAGAAACCTCATACCAACGTAGAAATGACTTAATCGGAAATTTAGTTAAAACTGTTAAAGGTGCTGCTGATTTTGAAAAATCAACACTTGAAGCAGTAATAAATGCTAGAGCAAAAGCTACTTCTGTAACAATAGACCCTACAAACATTACTCCTGAACAATTAACTCAATTTAATGAAGCGCAAGGAGGATTAACAGGTGCTTTAGGTAAATTATTAGTATCTGTAGAAAGATATCCAGATCTAAAAGCCAATCAAAACTTCTTAAAGTTACAAGATGAATTATCGAGTACTGAGAATCAAATATTAACAGCAAGAACACGTTTTAATGAAGCCGTTAAGCCTTATAATAATCACGTAACAATATTCCCTAATAGCATTTTTGCAGGCTGGTTTGGTTTTAAAGAAAAAGCTTATTTCAAAGCAGTTGCAGGTGCAGAAAAACCAACTGAAGTAGAATTTGATTTTAAATAAAATGTCTAAAACAGAAGATTTCTTAACAGCAAGCGAAGAACAAGAAATTGTTCAAGCTATTGTAGCCGCAGAAAAAGACACTTCGGGAGAGATCCGAGTACATATTGAAGAACATTCAGAAAAACCTCCGCTCGAAAGAGCACAGGAGGTTTTTTTTTCCTTAGAAATGCAAAATACTAAAGAGAGAAACGGAGTACTTTTCTATGTTGGCGTGACTGATAAACAATTTGCTATTCTTGGTGACGAGGGTATTAATAAAGTTGTAGGTGATGATTTTTGGAATTCAACAAAAGATATTGTTTTGAAACATTTCAAAAACAAAAATAATAAGGACGGATTAGTTAATGGAATCATTGAGGCTGGGAAACGATTGAAAACGTTTTTTCCTTATCAATCTGACGATACTAATGAGCTTCCAAATGAAATATCAAGAGGATAATGACAAATTTAATTTTTAAAATAATAAAATTTCTATTAGGAATAACACTATTACTAATGCATTTTGTAGGGTTTTCTCAATATGATATTCCTGAGAAACCATCATCACAAACATCTGTTTATGACTATGCAGGTGTTTTAAGTGAGTCGGAAAAAGCGCAATTAGAAAACAAATTAGTTAAATTCTCTGACTCTACTACAACTCAAATCGTTATCGTTACTATTAACGATTTAAAAGGAGAAGACATTGGCTTACTTACTCCTAATTGGGCACAAAAATGGGGAATAGGTCAAGCAGATACCGACAATGGAATTCTAGTTTTATTATCAAAAAAAGATAGAAAAATATGGATTTCTCCTGGTTATGGCTTAGAGCACAAGCTAACTGCTGGTATAAACGGGGAACTTATTCGAAATGTAATAATCCCAGAGTTCAAAGCTGGAAGTTATTATAATGGTCTAGATAAAGGTACAACAGCTATTTTTGAAGTCATTAAAGGAACCTACAAAGGAGAGAGGAAACGAAACAGTAAAGGAAGTAATTTTCCAATTTTTATTTTTATACTCTTTTTCATCATCTTGATCATCCTGATTTCCCGAAACAAAAACAATCGTGGTGGTGGTTCTGGAGGAAGACATGGTGGACCAGACTTAATGGATATAATCATACTAAGTAGCCTAGGTCGTGGAAGCGGTGGAGGAAGTTTTGGTGGTGGTTCTTCTGGAGGTGGTTTTGGAGGCGGAGGCTTCGGTGGCGGTTTTGGAGGAGGTGGCTTCTCTGGAGGTGGTGCAGGAGGTAGTTGGTAACACCTTACTTTTAATTATAAAAACTAAAAAAAGATGAGCTAAACAGTTCATCTTTTTTTAGTTTAATAAAGTCAAAATGCAGACAAAACCAATACTATATTATCTAATAGTTGTTAAAAGTTAACCACTTTCTAGTGAAGTTTCTTTTATATGATATGTTTCTTTTATTTTTATATTCTAATTTCATAAAAAACTCACCAATACTTCAAGTCTATGTCTGTCTATCAAAAAATTATGTTACAACAAGAATTTAAAACGCCTAAAGATTGGTTGGCTATCAAAACTATCGATATGCATACAGGAGGAGAACCACTTAGAGTTATCCTTTCTGGTTTCCCCGAATTAAAAGGAAACTCAATTCTAGAATACAGAAGATATATTAAAGATAATTATGATTATTTACGAACTAGCTTAATGTATGAACCTAGAGGTCATGCAGATATGTATGGTTGTATTTTATTACCTTCAAACGATGAAGATGATGCCGATTTTGGAATACTTTTCATGCACAATGAAGGCTATAGCACAATGTGTGGACATGCCATTATTGCAATCAGTACATTGGCTGTAGAAATGAAATGGATTGAAGTACAAGAAGGAAAAAACACACTTAAGATTGATGCACCTTGCGGAAGGATACTATCTTTTGTTAATGTAAAAAATGGTAGTATTGAAAGCGTCTGTTTTCATTGTGTTCCTAGCTTTGTAGTTGCACTTGATTGTTCTATTATTATACCCGAACTTGGTAAGCTAACTTATGATTTAGCTTATGGTGGTGCGTTTTATGCTTATGTTGATCTGACCAAAAACAATTTAAACCTCTCTTTAAGCGCTCAAAACTATCGAAAAATAATAGATCTAGGAATGACGATTAAACACGCTGTAATGGAAAGTAACAAAGACATACTGCACCCCTTTGAATCGGACTTAAGTTTTTTATATGGTACTATTTTTTCAGATGTTCCAAATAACAAAAACAATGATTTAAGAAATGTTTGTGTTTTTGCAGATGGAGAAGTTGATCGTTCACCCACAGGTTCAGGAGTTTCAGGAAGAGTAGCAATTGAACATGCTCGAAACTCATTATCAAAGAACAAAACACTATCTATTGAAAGCATTACTGATTCTGTTTTTAAATGTGCCATGATTGAAGAAACTATTTATGGTCAATACAATGCAGTAATTCCAGAAGTATCTGGAAGTGCTCATATAACAGGAATGCATACTTTTTTAATTGACCCAAAAGATCCTATGAAAAATGGCTTTATATTTAGATAGAATATACATCTTGAATAAATAGATATAATTAACAAAATACTATTTTAAAAGAAAAGAGAGCTTGAGTAATCAAGCTCTCTTTATCAAATATAAAAAATAACCAAATTATTCTATCTCAAATGTTTGATTTTCATTTGCTCCAACTGATCTAGAGTTTACTGCTCTACCAGATGAATCAAGAACTACAGCTACAAATTGAACATTTGAAGCATTAACACTTGAAGGTATAGTGTAAGTAAAAGATTTAGTAAAATTATCATCAAAATTAGTATTTCCTGTAATATCTTCTCCAAGAATACTACTTGTTAAAACACTTCTTAAAACATGATTATGCTCGAAATTAGCAATTGTACTACTACCTCCAAAATATGAAGTATAATTCGTTTGATCGTAAATTAATCCGTTTTCTAATGCATAAACAACTAATTTTAAATTAGTAAATGGTCTACCGAATTTCACTTTCACATCTACTGTAGAAGTAGTTCCTGCTGTAGTTGTCTCCATTGCAATTCCTAATTTTGGATTAGCTCCCACAGTCATTACAACTGCTTGATTTACAGACGAAGTAGATGTTTCTGGATATTCCCAATCAATGTTTCTATTTAGCATTGCTGTTGGATATCCTGTTAACCCAATTTGATTTTCTAATGCTCCTGCTCCTGTAAAATTATAAGGATCATTACCTCTATGAATTGCAACTACAACTGCATCAGAAGTTTGTGCTTTTACCAAGTCGATAGCTTGGGCAACTCTTGGGCAATAACCACACCATGTTCCTGTAAAGTCTTCAATCAATACTTTTTTATTGAATCGAATAACGTTATTTATAGTTACTTGCATAGTTGCAGCTGTCATCATCGTTCCTCCAGAAGGAGTATGAGTTGCGTATACATCTATTGTTCCAACTGTAGACGTAACATAAGTATTTCCAGATATCTGAACTCCATCTACATAAAAAGTAGCGTTAGGTGTCAAATTAACACCGTTATTTCCTGTTGCAGAAAAAATAACAGTATCTCCCTTATCAACAATTGACAAGTTAGATGATGCAGTAATGCTTGTTAATGGAGTTGTTGATGAGTCTCCATCTCCATCATTTTTTTCATCACTACTACATGAGGTGTAAAAAAAAGAACTGACTACAGTTAATACTAAAAGAATTTTTTTCATAATGTTGCTTGTTTTAGTTTAATTTAATAAAAAATAGTTTTAAAGATTAAAAATTGGATTAATTTTATTTTATTTGCAAAATAACTAATTAATTCTCAAAAAAATGAATAAATTTTTGCTTTTTATCCTTTTCACAGCAAACATAAGCCTTGCGCAACAGGATTTCCCTAAAATCACTTTAAAAAACCTTAACAATCAAAACATTAACACCTCTGATTTTAACAAAAATGATAGATTATATGTATATTCTTTTTGGGCAACTTGGTGCGCTCCTTGCATCCAAGAGTTAGAATCAATCAGTGATGTGTATGACGATTGGAAATCAGAACTGGACTTAGAAATTATTGCTGTTGCTACAGACGATTCGAGAACAGAAAAAAGAGTTAAACCAATGATAAACGGTAAAGGTTGGGAGTATACTTTTCTTTTAGATACAAATCAAGATTTAAAAAGAAAATTATCTATAGCAAATATCCCCTATTTAGTTGTGGTTAAAAATGGTAAAATTGTTTATATCCAAAACGGTCACACACCTGGAGCTGAAGATGAATTATTAGAAACACTCAAAGGATTATAATAATGAAAAAAATTACAATACTCTCTTTTGTCTTTTTTAGCATAATAAGTTTTTCACAAGAAGATAAAGAAAAGATAAAAGGAAATTTTTTTGGTGGCTTTGAGTCAAATTCTCAATGGTATACTAACGATAAAGATAGAGGAATTAATCACCCAGAAGACCCTTTTCGTTCTAACAATTATTTAAATGCTAATTATAATTACGGAAAATGGACTGCAGGCGTTCAAGGTGAAGGTTATTTGCCTAATGCTTTATTAAATTACAATCCTAAATACGAAAAAGCAAACGTTGCAACTTACTATTTAAATTATAGATCTAGTAAGATTAATGCAACAGCTGGTTATTTTTACGAACAATTCGGAAGTGGCTTACTTTTAAGAAGTTGGGAAGATCGATCATTAGGAATAAACAATGCACTTCGTGGTGGTAAAATTAAATATACACCAACAGACAATCTATCTTTTACTGCCTTATACGGAAGACAAAGAACAGGGTTTGATATAGCAAATGGAGACGTTTTTGGATTTAATTCTGAGATTAATCTTTTCAGAATGTTAAAAATTGAAAGCTCCGATTTGTCATTAGGTTTCAGTTATGTTGGAAGAAAAGAAACAACCACAATAATAAATCCTAATTTTAATGAATTAACGAATGGATTTGCTGGGAGATTAAATTTCTCAAAAAACAGCTTCTATTTTTCCGCTGAATATAATTTCAAAACAGAAGATGGTATTTTGTATGACTCCAAAACGGTTTATAATGACTTTGTAAAACCTGGATCTGCATTACTCCTAAACGGAGGTTATTCTAAAAAAGGTTTTGGACTAGATGTAACCCTTAGAAGACTTGAAAACATGAGTTTTTATTCTGAAAGAGAGCCTGAAGTTTTTTCTCCTGAAAAAACGAGTATCTATTATAATGACAGGTTAATGAATTTTGTTCCTAGCTTAACAAAACAACATCATTTTAATTTAGCAAACATTTACGTTTATCAAGCACAAGCTCGCGTTTCTTTAGATTTTGACAATGGTATTGCGAAAGCAGGAGAGATTGGTGGGCAAATTGACATTTATTATGATTTTCCAAAGGAAACTGCACTAGGTGGAAAATATGGAACAAAAATTTCTGCAAATTTCAGTAATTGGAACAATCTTAAAGGAGATTACAACCTCTTTCCTCCAGAATATAAAACAGATTTCTTAGGGGCTGGAGAAAAATATTTTTCAGATTTCAACCTTGAAATAAATAAAAAATTCAGCAAGAAATTCAGTTCAACTTTTGCTTTCATTAATCAATATTACAACAACAGACTAATCACTGGGGCTGCCAATACTGTTATAAAAGCAAATATCTTAGCCGCTGAATTTGATTATAATTTATCAAAAGGTAGAGCTGCTAAATTAGCTATTGAACATATGTGGGCTGATAATGACAGAAAGAATTGGATTGCTATGTTATTTGAATATAACATCAACACACGATTTTCTGTTTTTGCTTCGGATATGTATAATTATGGCTATGATAAAGATGCGAACCTAATTGACCATGAAACTGATCCTTTCGATATTCATTTCTATAACTTTGGTGGTGCTTACAAAAAAGGAAGTACTCGATTTGCTATTAATTATGGTAGACAAAGAGGTGGTTTAGTTTGTGCCGGTGGTGTATGTAGATTTGTTCCTCCAAGCACAGGTTTAGGTATGTCTATTACCACTTCGTTCAACTAATTACAACAATCTAATATCAAAAAAGCGTGGTTTCCTTCATTTGAAAACCACGCTTTTTTAATTCTAATTAACAAAAAACATATTGCGTTTTTTCTTCTTGCCTCCAAACTTTTCCAATTTATAGGTTAAAGAAAACATTACATATTGTTGTAACACTGTATTCTCTGTATCTGTAATTGCAGTTGGTGTAATCGTTCTTGTTGCGTTTACATTTTGATTTAATAAATCATAGACTTTAACTTTTGCTAGTAATTGCTCATTAAAGAAGTTATAGCCTAAACTAACATTCCACAAATAAAAATCTTTTTGAAAGCCATTTGCTATATTTGAATTATAAGTGTATCCAAAATCATTCCCTAACACTATATTCTTTGGCCAATAGGTTGTTGCTTCAACCTTAAATGTATGCCTATAATTATTAGTATTATCAATTACATAATTTTTAAATGACCTTGTATTATACGTATATCTATAAGAAGGAGCTATTGTAACCATATCTTCTATATCCCACGAGAAATTAACTTTAGGATTAATTTGAATTCCTTTAGCTTCATACAAAACAGCATTGGTTAATCCTTGATCAAAATTATAGTTTAAGTTCATTCCAAAACCATACTTAATTGTTCTTTTTTCTTTTTTATGCGATTTGTTTACACTAAATCCGACATAAAAATTATAGGTATTATCAATGTTTTGATAGGTTGTATTTGCTTTAAAATCGCTATCATAAACGGTTGAACTTACAATTTTATTTCTATCAAAATCTCCACCTCCGTAGGTATAAAATCCAGAACGAGTTGCGTAATCATAATTATTGAAACTTAAATATAAACTGTAATTTTCAGACGGTTTTAAAAAAGCATTACCTATTACAGTATTTAATGGGTTTGCTAAATTTTCGAAGGGTAATAATTGCTGAGCAGAAGGTAGGCTTGCGTTGTACGAATATTGACTATATATAGATTTAGACTTTCCTATTTCATAACTAAAATAACCATTTAAATTTGGATAAATATACTTATTTTTAACCACTGTATTTACACCTAAATATTCGGATTGATTATCGTAATTTAAGAAATCTGCTCCCATTTTTATGCTTCCTCTAAATTTACTTTTTCTTACGCGAAGTCCAATTCCATAATTAAATGTATTATTCAAGCCATCAATTGTATTGGATAACTGACCGTTAAAATTGGAATATGAATTTGTAAAAGTATCGAAATCGAAAGTATTTGTTGCGTTGTTACTTTTTTCTGTTTTAAATGAAGTTTCAAAAGACAATGTTAAAGAATCTGAAATAGGTTCAGTATAATCTAGTTTTACTTGATACTCTTCTTTTTTTACCTCATCAAACTGATTTTGATCTCTCGAATCATTTGGGTTTCCTGATTGATAAAAAACAGTATTATTTATAGTATTTAAAAAACTTTCATTTTTACTATTATCATTTTTAAAGGACACGCTGAAACCTCTTCCTTTCTTTTTTAATTTCTTATAAAAATATATCGTATTACTGAACTTAGTACTCTCATCTGAGTTGCTGTTTATACTTGTGTTTTCATTCAGTAAGTTGTTAGAAGCGTCAAAAGAGCTTGCATTACTAGAAAATTTACTATCTACTCTATTCTTCGATACACTTGGCGAAATATAAAATGTTGTAGTTGAATCTACTTTAACTTCAAAATCTAAACTAATATTATGCCCCAAAACATCTGATTTTGAATTAGATTCAGAATTCGTACTTGTATTTCCTGTTGGTAAAAGATTCGTTCTACTAGTTCTGTTTTTATTTTCTGTGATTGCGTTAGAAAAATAATAACTCCCATTAGGGTCTAGTTTTTTATTAAACCATTCATCAGAAAAATTAAAACCAATCATACTCGATTTTGTAATTCCTGTATTTCCACCAAAACGCATACCATTAATCCCAAAACTTCCATTCTCATTAATATACATAGAACGACTTCGACCACCGCCCATATTATCAAAGATTTCGTCCATTGAAAACCCTGTAGAGTTAATATTGTTTGAAGAACCTAAGACACTAATTTTCTGAGTATCTTTAAAATAATTAAACAGTAAACTCGATTCATATCTTTCATCTGAACCGTATCCTACTGTTGCCTTTCCAAAGAGTCCTTTATTCTTGTCTTCTTGTATTGTTAAATTTATAGTACTTGAATTTTCACTAGCTGCCGCTCCAGAAAGCTCTTCTTGCTTTGTTTTAGTATCTGTAACCTGAACCTTATCGATCATATCGGCAGGTAGATTCTGAGTAGCTATTTTTCCGTCTTTCCCAAAAAATGGTTTTCCGTTTACCAATATATTATTTACTTCTTTTCCATTTACCGTTATTTTCCCTTCATCATCAATCTCTACTCCAGGTAATTGTTTCAACAATGCTTCTACATTTGCATCTGGACTTACTTTAAAAGAAGAAGCATTAAACTCTAATGTATCTGTTTTAACTATAATTGGTGGTATCTCAGATTTCACGATAACCTCATTTAATGTTGACACATTTTCTACTAAATAAATCGTTCCTAAATCTAAATCTTTGCTTATGTTTTTAAATTCCTTTTTATAATCTGAAAAACCATAATAAGAAACTTTTAAATACAAAGGATAATCGACCGCTTTTAATTTAAATTTGAAATTTCCATTCTTATCAGAAATGGTATAATCAACAACTGAAGAGTCTTTGGCTTTTGAAAAATAGACCGTAGCAGATTCTAATGGCAATTTTAGACTTTCGTCTAGCAATTTACCCGAAATAGTATAGCTGTTTTGACCAAAACTAAACAAAGAGCTTATTATTACTATAAAAAAATAGTACTTTTTGAACATAATGAAATAATTTTTAACGATTTACAAATAAAGTGCGAAATAAAGCTTTTAAATTGTAAATAGAAAAAATCTTACACTATTTTAACAATTAAATATAAACAGACTTCCCTAATTTAATATTTTCAAAAAAAGAACTACTAATCGACTGGTCATCAACCAAAATCATTTCAGCAATTACATCTCCAATTAAGCTTGTCGAAGAAGGGTTTTCTTTATTAATATCTACAGAAACTATATTATTTTTTAACGTTCTATCTACTGCTTCTTGAATTCTTTTTGCCTCTTCATTTAATCCAAAATGTCCTAAAAGCATTGCTGCACTTAGAATTGACGCAATAGGATTTGCTATGTTTTTCCCTGTTGCTTGAGGATAGGAACCATGAATAGGTTCGAACAATGCCGTTCCATCTCCCACAGATGCCGAAGCCAACAATCCTATTGAACCACCAATAACACTCCCTTCATCCGAAATAATATCACCAAACATATTTTCTGTAAGAATAACATCAAACTGACTTGGGTTTAGTATCATTTGCATTGCTGCATTATCTACAAATAGGAAATCTAATGTAACATCTGGATACTGTTTTGAAAGTGCTGTTACTACTCTTCTCCACAATCTTGAAGTTTCCAAAACATTGGCTTTATCTACAAGAGTTACTTTTTTCCTTCTTACTTGTGCAGCTTTGAATGCCAAATGAGCAATTCGTTCAATCTCAATTTGTGAATACTCACATAAATCTGAAGCTATTGTTTTGTCTTCATTTAGCTTTTTCTCACCAAAATAAATTCCACCAGTAAGCTCTCTGTAGATAACCATATCTGTTCCTTGAATGATTTCTTTTTTCAATGGGGATTTTTCTAAAAGAGAATCATAAGCCGTTATTGGTCGAATATTTGCAAACAAACCTAATTCTTTTCTTAGCTTCAATAAACCTTGTTCTGGACGCACTTTTGCATCTGGATTATTATCATATTTTGGATCACCAATTGCTCCAAACAAAACTGCATCACTCGATTTACATAGTGCTAATGTTTCCTCTGGCAATGGGTTTTCTTTTTCATATATTGCAATAGCTCCAACTAAAGCCTCTTGAAATTCAAATGTATGCCCATAGACTTCTGCAACAGCTTTTAAAACTTTTACAGACTCTTTTGTTACTTCTGGTCCTATTCCATCTCCAGATAAAACTGCTATTTTTAAGTTCATAATGTGTCTTTTTTTTAACTAACTATTGCTTCTTCTTTATTCCTATTAGCTTCGAATGTTTCAATTTTCTCTTTATTACTAATCAAGAAATCAATATCATCATAACCATTAATCATACATAGCTTTTTATAAGCATCAATTTCAAACGATTCAATTAATTCTATTTTTTCAACAGAAATCGTTTGTGCTTCTAAATCGATTATTAATTGTATTAATGGATTCTCTTTAATACGATTTAAAATATTTTTTAAAAACTCTGGCGAAACCTGAATAGGTAACAATCCATTATTTAGAGCATTTCCTTTAAAAATATCAGCAAAATAGCTAGAAACAATAACTTTAAACCCGTAATCGGTTAATGCCCAAGCTGCATGCTCTCTACTACTTCCACACCCAAAATTATCTCCTGCAACTAATATTGTACCTGAAAAAGAAGTGTTGTTTAATACAAAAGAGGTAATCGGTTGGTCTTTATCATCATATCTCCAATCTCTAAATAGATTATTTCCAAAACCTATTTTATTTGTTACTTTTAAAAAACGAGCGGGTATAATTTGATCGGTATCTATATTTTCAACTGGTAAAGGAACCGCAGTTGATTTTAATTTTATAAACTTTTCCATTTAATTTAAATGTTTGGTTATATCTATAATTTTTCCTTCTACTGCAATTGCTGCAGCTACTAACGGACTAGAAAGCAATGTTTTTGAACCTTGACCTTGACGTCCTTCAAAATTTCTATTTGATGTAGAAACGCAATATTCACCCGCTGGAATTTTATCATCATTCATTGCTAAACAAGCAGAACATCCTGGTTGACGAATTTCAAAACCTGCAGTTTCAAAAATTGTAGTTAATCCTTCTTCTTTAATTTGTTTCGCTACTTGTTGTGATCCTGGAACTATTAATGCAATTACATTTTTGGCTTTTTGTTTACCTTGAATATAATCTGCCACTACTCTAAAATCTTCAATTCTAGAATTGGTACAGCTCCCTATAAACACATAATTAATAGGTTTGTCTATCAATGATTGTCCTTTTTTAAATCCCATATAATCCAATGCTTTCTGAAAAGAAACATCTTCTAAGTTGGGAATATTTTCACTGATTTTTATCCCCATTCCGGGATTAGTTCCATACGTAATCATTGGTGCAATATCTTCTGCTTTAAAATGATATTCTTTATCAAAAACAGCTCCTTCATCTGTAGGTAATGTTTTCCAGTAGGCTATTTTTTCTTCTAAAACAGCTCCTTTTGGTGCAAATTTCTTTCCTTTAACATAGTCAAAAGTAACCTCATCTGGTGCTATCATTCCTCCACGAGCACCCATTTCGATGCTCATATTACAAACCGTCATTCTTCCTTCCATAGACATTTCTTGAAACACATTTCCTGCATATTCACAGAAATATCCCGTTCCAGAATTGGTTCCTATTTTAGAAATAATATATAAAATAACATCTTTTGGCGTTACTCCTTTTCCTAATTTCCCTTCAACATTTACGCGTAGACTCTTAGGCTTATTTAACAATAAGCATTGACTTGCAAAAACTTGAGCTACTTGGCTTGTTCCTATTCCAAATGCAATCGTTCCAAATGCACCATGTGTTGACGTATGACTGTCTCCACAAACCATTGTCATCCCTGGTAAAGTAATTCCTAACTCAGGAGCTATAACATGAACAATTCCTTGGTATTCATGTCCTAAATCGTAAAGCTCTATATTATTTTTAGCACAGTTTTTTGTTAACTGTTCCAATTGATTTTTCGATAATTCGTCTTCTATTGGTAAATGCTGATTTATTGTTGGTACATTATGATCGGCAGTAGCAACAATTTGATTCGGACGAAAAACAGGAATATTTCTTTCTTCTAACTCTGCAAATGCTTGCGGACTTGTTACTTCATGAATTAAATGCTTGTCTATATATAAAACTTGTGGTCCATTTGGCACTTCACTGACTACATGACTGTCCCAAACTTTATCAAATAAGGTTTTCTTTTCCATTTTACTTATACTAAAATTCCAATTTTACTAACTTCAATAATACGGTGTACATCGTCGTCAATTACTTCTTTTTTTCTGTCGGCTAATCTCAAAAACTCTTGATACACTACATCCAACTGAAGTTTTGTTAGTTCATATCCGATTTTTTTTGCTCTATAAGCCAAAGCTGCTCTTCCACTTCTTGCCGTTAATATAATTGATGATTCATTTACACCCACATCGGCAGGATCAATAATCTCATACGTTTCTCTGTTTTTTATAACTCCATCTTGATGAATTCCAGAACTATGCGCAAAAGCATTTGCGCCAACAATAGCTTTATTAGGTTGCACTAACATTCCCATGCTCTCTGAAACCATTCTACTCATTTCATTCAATAATTTTGCATTTACATTCGTATCTAAACCTAATGTTGGATGCTGTCTTAATATCATAACAACTTCCTCTAGCGAAGTATTTCCTGCTCTTTCTCCAATACCATTAATCGTACATTCTATTTGACGTGCTCCGTTAATAACACCTGCAATAGAGTTTGCAGTAGCTAACCCTAAATCGTTATGACAATGACAAGAAAGTATTGCCTTTTCGATTCCAATAACATTTTCTGTTAGGTATTTTATTTTTGCTCCATATTCTTCTGGCAAACAATAACCCGTAGTATCAGGAATATTAAGCACTGTTGCTCCTGCTTTAATAACTTCTGTACAAACTTGTGCTAAAAATTCATTATCTGTTCTTCCTGCGTCTTCTGCATAAAACTCTACATCATCTACAAATGTTTTTGCATAAGCAACAGCGTTAACAGCTCGTTCTATAATTTCATCTTTAGATGCGTTAAATTTATATTTTATATGAGAGTCAGATGTTCCTATTCCGGTATGAATCCTTGGTTTTTTTGCTTTTCTGAGTGCTTTAGCCGCTACTTCAATATCATTTTTAACAGCTCTTGTAAGTCCACAAACTGTTGCATTATTTACATTCTTAGCAATAGCTTCTACTGCTTCAAAATCACCTGGACTAGAAACTGGGAACCCTGCTTCTATCACATCTACACCTAATTCATCTAAACGTCTTGCAATTTTTAACTTCTGCTCTTTGTTTAGTTTGCAACCAGGTACTTGTTCACCATCACGAAGTGTAGTGTCGAAGATTTGTACTTTCTGATTCTCCATAAAAGATTTATTAAACTTAATTTTAATTAATGAAGACAAATTTATACTTTGCTTACTGTAAAAAGGGTTTTTAAAATCTTGTTTTACGGTATTAAAACCAATTAAAAAACAACTAAAAGATTTAAAATCAATAGATTAAAAAATAAAATTTTACAATGGCTAACGCACATAAAGACAATTTATTCATATTAATCAAGTCGCTTTCTAGGTCTGAAAAAAGACAGTTTAAGCTTTATGCTAATCGCCTTGATGTAAATGAAAATGCTAAATTTTTATTATTATTCAATTTATTGGATAAAACGGATGATTATAACGAAGACATGATTTTAAAAAGTAGAATTGTAACTAAACTACAATTATCCAATTTGAAGGCACATTTATACAAACAAATTTTAATTAGTTTACGAATGAATCCTGTAAATCAGAACATTCGCATTTTAATTAGAGAACAATTGGATTTTGCTACTATTCTATATCATAAAGGCTTATACAAACAAAGTTTGAAAATTTTAGAAAAAGCAAAAGTTATTGCGCTTGAGAACCAAGAAAAAAACATAGCCTATGAAATTGTTGAGCTTGAAAAAGTAATTGAATCTCAATACATCACTAGAAGTATTGTTGGAAGAGCAGATGAATTGACATTACAAGCAAAAGAATTGAGCAAACAGAATGTTATTGCTAGTAAACTATCAAATTTATCATTACAGCTGTATAGTATAATGCTAAAAAGTGGTTATGCAAAAAGTGATGATGAGATGAAATCGATTACCGAATTTTTCAATAATGAGCTTCCTAATTATTCAATTTCCGATTTAGACTTTAGAGAAAAACTTTGGTTATACAAAGCACATCTTTGGCACAGTTTCCTAATTCAGGATTTTTTAGCTTGCTATAAATATTCTAAAAAATGGGTCGATTTGTTCTACGACAATTCAAAGATGATCTACTTGAATCCTGTTTGGTATATTAAAGGTGTAAATTACTTATTGGAATGCTTATATTTAATTAAACATAAAACTTTTTTCAAGGAAAGCCTTGAAAAGTTAGAAGAAACAATCAATCATGAAGCCTTCCCTAAGAATGACAATATTAATATTCTAACTTTTTTATGTATATATAACAGTAAATTCAATTTGCACTTTTTAGAAGGTAATTTTAATGATGGATTATATTTAGTAGACGAAGTATTAAAAAAATTAAAGATTAATCGTGATAAAATTGATGAACACCATATCATGGTTATTTATTACAAAATTGCTTGTTTGTATTTTGGTTTAGGCAATACTGTAAAATGCATTGAATTTCTTCAAAAAATTATAGATAACAAAAACCTATCCATGCGAGAAGACTTAATGTGCTTTGCAAGAGTTTTAAGTTTAGTAGCACATTATGAAGCATGCTTAGATTATAAGTTAGAAATTCAATTAAAAAGCACCTATAAGTTCTTAATAAAAATGAATGATCTTCATGAAGTACAACGAGAAATGATTAAGTTTCTAAAAGGACTAGGTTCAATTTACCCGCATCAATTAAAAGGAGAGTTTAAAAAATTACACGCTCGTTTAAAAGTATATGAAAATCATCCCTATGAAAAACGTGCTTTTCTTTATTTAGACATACTTTCTTGGCTAGAAAGCAAAATAGATAACAAACCTATATTAGAAATTATTCAAAAAAAAGCATTAAATAGCATTCGTTAAACACAGATTTACAACATCTTAAATAAGTTATTTTTAAAAAAGGGTGTTTTTCCCCTATTAACTAAGGTTTATCCATAAAACGTTTTGTTCTACAAAGTTCTAATCTTTGCAATGTGATCACAACAAAACAATTTAAGAAAATCAAATAATTTATTTAAGATGAAAAATTTATTTACAAAATTACTATTCCTAATTTGGGGAATTACAAGCGCGCAATGCGTTACAAACGGAACTTTGAATGCTACTAGCCTAGGTAACAATGGCATTACAAGCGTACAAGGTTGGCAAGGATCTCATGGAACTCCAAGTACTGCTGGAGTAGTAAATTCTAACACGTGGGTTTGGATGTGGTCTCACTCTGGAGGAGGAGAAGGAATATTTACTAATTATAATTTCGTACAAGGACAAAGTTATCAAATTTCTTTTGACATTAAAACCTCAACAAATATTAGTAATCCTAATAAAACTGTACTAAATTCATTGGTTTACGTTAAAGCTCTTAACAATTTATCCCAAAATGCTGGAATAAATACGCTACTTAATAATGGACAAATTGTCTTACAAAGTACAATTGCTACATATCGTAGTAGCAATTGGATAACTGTTACCGTTAATTTTATCGCAAATCAAAATTACACACAATTATCATTTTTCCCCTATATGGCTGCAAACTCATCCACAAATGGGTCTGCTCAAGTTCAAATGGAGATAGATAACATACAAATTATACCTCCTGTAACTTCAGTGTTTCACTTTGAAGATGCAAATAATAATATGAAAACAGATTTTTGTGAAGGAGAAAGCATTTTATTAGACGGAGCAGCATCTTTTGGAGAAAGTCAATATTATCTTGATGTTTGGAGAAGACCAATTGGAACAACAGGTGCTTTTCAATGGCAAACACAAATTGCTGGTAACGGATGGACACAAGGGCAATTAGGTGTTTTAAATTTGACTTCTATATTTAATGGTCAAGGTTATGCTTTTGCTTCTGGGTATGAATATCAAATTAAAGTAGCTACTGCATCTCCTCCTTGTGTTGGATGGGTGCCTACAACACATGAGTTTAGAGTTTTAAATTCTAATGCATCATCACTTTTTACCTTTAACTCATTTTGTGCTCCAGACGGAACAATCAGTGTAACGGTTACTGCTAATGATACTTCTTCAGGAGTAAACCACTGGTGGGGATTAATTGAATCTTCAGTTGCAGGTTCAATAACAGATGCTAATAGTTCAGGACTAGTAGGAACAATACAAAGTGGTACAACAACGACTTTTACAGGTTTATCTAAAGACAAAAACTACTACATCAAGCATGGTGTATATAATAGCTGTGTTTCTTGGAGAGAGACAAGAACTGCACTTCCTCAAACTGCTGCTTGGACAGGTTATACAACAAACTTTTCAATCAATGCATCTAATGTTGGAAACAACGTAAATGTAACAGCAATTGCTGCACCTAATTCTGTATTCGTAAGTCATCATTGGTCAATTTCTTATGCTCCAAATGGAAACACTTCAGGAAATAGCCCAGTTGTAGGAAGTAATCCAACTGTTAGTAACAATGGAGGAACTGCAACATTCAATACTAACTTAGTAATAAACACTTGGTACTACATTAAACATGGAACATGGAATGATTGTGCTCCTTGGGGAGAAACAAGAAAAGCATTTAGAATTGTAATTCAAGGAAAATCAGCAAATGGTGCAGTATATGCAATTGAAACTAAAGATGTAAAAGAAGTATTTCTTGGAGAAACTTTTAACAAATTAGACGATACTACTCTTCTTGAACAATTATCACCAAACCCTGTAGCAAAAGGAAATAGTTGTACTTTCACTACTGACTCTAAAAATGTAAGCGAAGTTATAATCATGGATCTATTAGGAAAGTCAAGTACGTTGAATTTCTCTATTAAAGATGCTAACTCAATTTCTTTTCCATTAGAAAATTCAATAACTAAAGGTATATATATTATAAAAGTTATTAAAAAAGACAATAGCATTTCTACTAAAAAATTAATTGTAGAATAATCAGATTCACAGTAATAAAACAAAGCTGCCTAACTTTTTAGGCAGCTTTTATTGTATTAAATACATGTTCTCGATGAAAAAAGGGTGTTTTTCCCCCTACAAAAAGGAGCTTTTACATTGATATTCTTTCTGCAAAAACATGAATCTTTGTAGTGTTAAAAAATCAAACTATAAAAATCTTTCAAAATGAAAAAAATATTCTTCACTCCGCTAGTATTCTTATTATTCATTTCAATAAACGCACAACAAGTAACAAACGGTAGTTTAAACGGAAACTGTTCTGGTAATGGTTTTGTTGCTCCAAGTTGTATAAAAGGATGGTCAGCTAGCCACGGAACTCCAACCGTTTTAAAGAATACAAACAATAATACTTGGGCATTATTAAGTGCAAATAGTGAAACAAGCGAAGGAATTTATACAAATTATAATTTCATAGCAGGAAAAACCTATCATATTTCATTTAAAATGAAAACATATATTAATGCAAATTATTCAGAGAGAAGAAAGGCTAAAGCTAAAGCAAATATTAGAACTACAAATGAGTTAACTGCTTCTTCAATAGCAAACACAAAAGAAGCTCTAAAAACAAGTGAATTAGTTTGGACTAGTAGTGTTTCTAATAAAATTTCAAATTGGGAAACAATTCATATTACATATACACCAACAAAAAACAATGCTCAACTTTGGTTTTTTCCTTCAATGAAAGCCAATTCAAAATTTAATAAAAACATAAAAGCTCAAATGGAAATTGATGATATCGAAATTAATACCTCAGAAAACAGTTCGTTCAATACTACAATTGAAATTGAAGACAATCAAGAAGAGAATATCACAGAAAACATTTTCCCTAATCCAATATATAGAGGACAACTTTTAAACATTTCTGCCAACCCAAAAAACGTTAATGAAGTTGCATTATTTAGTTTAACAGGAGAAAAACAAAGAATCAATTTTGATAAATTAGATTCTGAAACAATAAGCTTCAACATTAATAATACTATTTCTAAAGGAATTTATGTACTTAACATTGTAAAAAATGACAATTCAACAATTACTCAAAAAATCATAATTGAATAAGCAATTATTCAAGCAAAAAAAATAGCTTCCAAAAACTGGAAGCTATTTTTTTTATTTCTGTCTAAAATAAATATCGATTGGAACTCCTGAAAAGTTATAAATCTCTCTTAACTTATTTTCTACAAATCGTTTATATGGATCTTTAACATATTGTGGCAAATTAGCAAAAAATACAAACTGTGGAGTTGGTGTAGGCAATTGCATACAATACTTAATTTTCACATATTTACCTTTTAATGCTGGTGGTGGCATTGCTTCTATAATTGGCAACATCATATCATTAAACTTAGAAGTAGCAATACGTTGTTTTCTATTTTCATATACTTCAACAGCTGTTTCTAATGCTTTTAATAAACGTTGTTTGCTCAAAGTAGAAACAAACAAAATTGGCACATCTGTAAAAGGTTGTAATTCTTCACGTATTTTTCTTTCATAATCACGTGTAGACATGGTATCTTTTTCAATTAAATCCCATTTATTTACCAAAATCACAATACCTTTTCTGTTTTTTTCAGCCAACCAAAAAATACTTTGATCTTGACCTTCAAAACCACGTGTTGCATCTATCATCAAGATACAAACATCACTATGTTCAATAGCTCTAACAGAACGCATTACAGAATAGAATTCTAAATCTTCCTTTACTTTTGCTTTTCTACGAATTCCAGCAGTATCTACCAATTTGAACTCAAAACCAAAACGATTATAGGTAGTATCGATAGCATCACGCGTTGTTCCTGCAATATCGGTAACCACAAAGCGTTCTTCACCAATTAATGCGTTAATAAATGATGATTTCCCTGCATTTGGACGACCTACAACAGTAAATCTTGGTAATGGATTTTCTTCTTCTACAACTTCAGGAAGTTCAGGTAAAACACGAACTAATTCGTCTAATAATTCTCCTGTTCCACTTCCGTTCATTCCAGCAATTGTGAAATATTCTCCCAATCCTAAAGCGTAAAATTCTACAGCATCTTTTTCACGTGCTCCATTATCTACTTTATTAACCGCTAATAAAATTGGTTTTGTTACTTTTCTAAGTAATTTAGCTACTTCAGCATCCATAGCTGTAACACCATCTTCTACATCTACTACAAAAATTATCGCATCTGCTTCATCAATTGCTAATTCTACTTGACGTCGAATTTCTCCTTCAAAAACGTCATCAGATCCTTTTATATAACCACCTGTATCAATTACAGAAAATTCTTTTCCATTCCATTCGCTTTTTCCATAATTTCTGTCGCGGGTAACTCCACTTACAGCATCAACAATGGCATCTCTACGTTTTATTAAACGATTGAAAAATGTTGATTTACCTACATTTGGCCTTCCAACTATGGCTACAATATTATTCATACATATATTTTTGAAGCTACAAAGATAAGGATTAGAAATTATAAATTTGACGTTAGATTTATAAGTTTATTAATCAAACCTATAAAAAACCTACAAAGAATGTTAATTTAAAAAATATTTTGTAATTTAGTGTACCAAAAATCCCAAATTCCATGAGTGAAAATCTTAAACTTAGATTACGTTTTTATAGCGTTTGTAACAAATCTACTGCAACAATTAAAAAAGAATTTGAAGATTTAAAAGCTACGGTTGAGCCCGATTACAAAATAAAAATGCATGATAATCACATTTGGTTTACCATAGATGTTTTAAAAAGAGAGAAATATTCTCCTCATTTACATATTGAAATGGAAGAAATGGAAGACGGGAACACAGCTATTAATGGTTTGTATGGCCCTGATCCCGTCTTATGGACTTTCTTTATGTTTTTACATTTTATTATTGCTGGAATTTTTATCATTTTCTCAATAATTGCTTATTCAAAATGGAAATTAAACCAAAAAATATTTTTAGACGTAACAATAATGACGGCTATGGTTATTTTTTGGTTTGCACTTTATTTTTTCGCACGTTACAACAGAAAAAGAGGAATTCCACAAATGGAAAAACTAGATGAATTAATGAAGAAAGTAATTACTACGTAATTTTTATTTTTGGTTATACCCAAATCTGCGTAATTGAAACGCACTACTTCTCCAGTCTTTATTCACCTTTACATAGGTTTCTAGAAAAATTTGCTTACCAAAGAATTTTTCTAAATCTTCACGTGCCTGAATACCTACACGTTTTAAAGCACCTCCTTTATGTCCAATAATAATACCTTTTTGCGTTTCACGTTCTACCATGATAACTGCTCTAATTCGTATTATTTTTTCATCTTCGAAAAATTCTTCTGTTTCAATCTCTACCGCATAAGGGATTTCTTTTTCATAGTTTAAAAGGATTTTCTCGCGAATAGTTTCATTTACGAAAAATCTTTCAGGCTTATCTGTTAAAGCATCTTTTGGATAGAAAGGTGGTGAGACAGGTAATAATTCTATAATTCTATCAAAAACCATTTGCACATTAAAATTTTCTAATGCTGAAATTGGAAAAATCTCTGCATTTGGCACTTTTTCCGTCCACAAAGCTACTTGTTCTTCTAATTCTTCTTGGTTTGATTTATCTATTTTATTCAATAATAATAGAACAGGAATTTTAGAATGGATAATTTTATTAAAGAAAGCTTCATCTTTTAACTCCTTCTCTCCTATTTCTACCATATAAATTAAAACGTCTGCATCTTCAAAAGCATTTTTTACAAACCCCATCATCGAGCTTTGCAACTCATATGCTGGTTTTATAATTCCTGGAGTATCTGATAACACCATTTGGAAATCATCTCCATTTACAATTCCTAAGATTCTATGACGAGTCGTTTGCGCTTTACTCGTAATAATAGACAATCGCTCTCCTACTAATGCATTCATCAAGGTTGACTTACCCACATTAGGATTTCCTATGATATTTACAAATCCCGCTTTATGTTCCATATGTTAAATTTTATTGTACAAAGGTAGTCATATCAGACGAATAGAAGAAATTTAAATTTTACCTTAAAAAAGTCTTGCTTTTCAATATAATCGTTATATCTTTGCACTCACAAATCGCGGGATAGAGCAGTAGGCAGCTCGTTGGGCTCATAACCCAAAGGTCACAGGTTCGAGTCCTGTTCCCGCTACTAAGTTATTTATTGAAAATACAAAACACACATCGCGGGATAGAGCAGTAGGCAGCTCGTCGGGCTCATAACCCGAAGGTCACAGGTTCGAGTCCTGTTCCCGCTACTAAGTTATTTATTGAGAATACAAAACGCACATCGCGGGATAGAGCAGTAGGCAGCTCGTTGGGCTCATAACCCAAAGGTCACAGGTTCGAGTCCTGTTCCCGCTACTAAGTTATTTATTGAAACGCAAGTATATCGCGGGATAGAGCAGTAGGCAGCTCGTTGGGCTCATAACCCAAAGGTCACAGGTTCGAGTCCTGTTCCCGCTACTAAGCAAAGGCAAAAAAAATAAATTTTATGCGGTTTTAAAGCAATTTAAAACCGCTTTTTTATGTCTATCACTAAAGAGATTTTACAAAATGCATACAAAAATGCATACGATTTTAAAATTTTGAAAGACTACACAGAACCAAAAATTTACAATGCTAAAGGCGATTTAAATAAACGCTGGTATATCTATTACTCCTTCAGAAACCCTATTACAAATAAACTCGAAAGACAAACTCCTGTTTATGTTGGTATAAATAAATACAATACCTTAAGAGAACGAAAAGAAGCCGCAAAAAATCTTTGTATAGCAATAGAGAAGATCCTTAAAAACGGATTTAACCCCTACTCTGACATTCTCGAAAATAAAAACAAACACACCATAAAAGAATCTTTCGATTTAGTACTTGAGATAAAAAAATCAGTATTGGCCGAAAAAAGTTTCTCCGACTTTAAAAGCAGGGTTACTCGATTTAAAAAATGGCTGTTTGAAAACACAGGACTCAACGAAAACAGTACTATCGATTTTATTACAAAAAAGATAATCATTGTATATCTAAATCATGTCCTTGAAGAAAGTTCTCCTAGAAATAGAAACAACACGAGAATTTGCTTATCAATGCTTTACAAAACATTAGAAGATAATGAAATTGTAACAATAAATTTCATAAGTAAAATAAACGTTCTTAAAGCAACTCCAGAAAGAAACAAAACCTACTCTAAAAAACAAGAAGCTGAAATATTTGAGAAACTCAATGAAGATCCTATTTTAAAACTTTTTGTTCAATTTATTTCTTTTAACTTCCTTAGACCTGTAGAAGTAGTACGCTTAAGACTAAAAGACATCAATATTGAAGAACAAAAGCTTTTCGTGAAAGCTAAAAACAAAATTGATAAAGTAAAAATAATTCCTGAAATCCTTATTAAAAGACTACCTGACTTAAAAGACCTGGATCAAAATTATTTTTTATTTACTCCTAATAAAATTGGAGATACTTGGGACACTAAAGAAACAAACAAAAGAGATTATTTTTCTAAACGTTTTAATGATGTTGTAAAGAAACCCCTAGGGCTCGGAAAAGATTACGGTCTCTATTCCTTCAGGCATACTTATATTACTAAGCTATATAACGAGTTAGCAAAAGATTCAACTCCATTTGAAGCAAAAAGCAAATTGATGCTTATTACCGGACATTCTACAATGACAGCACTTGATAAATACCTTAGAGATATTGATGCTGTTTTGCCTGATGACTACAGTGAACTTCTTGATAAAATATAAAAAAAGTTATTTTTTTTCACTCCATTACTAAAAACCGTAAAAAAGCTATTTACTTTCTCCTTAATTTTACCAACACAATGAAAGTAAAAAACACTTTTTTACAGAAATAATCCTTCTCTACGTATAAATACGTACAAAAAACAGTTAAAAATACGTATTTATACGTATTGCAAGTTTGAAAAGGAAAGTTTAAATTTGAAAAAAGTATGACGATTGTCATACATATCTAACCAATTTTGGATGACTTTGTATGATTCAGTCATACATATAAACAAGTTGTGTGTAATGCAAAAAAAATCAGTAATAGAAAAACAGAATTAAATGATATTCAACATATACTACATCAACTTCCCGAAAGTTTATGAGATTAAAATGATGCTCGGTAACGTTATTGCATTAAGTAGAGAGGAACAAACAGACCAGACTAAAGTGAAAGATATTGATTATCGAGTAAAATTAGGTGCTAATTTTTTAACCTTTTTCAATACTGGAATTGAAGCAGGAAGTAAAAACATCAAATCGGACTCTCAGAAAGTACTTGAAACATTCGAAATAAAAACTACTAAATCAATCATTCTAAATGAGATTATTGAAAAAAGCCAAACTGTTACTGACTTTTCTCAATTGAAAGAAGGAAAATTGATTAAAATAGATAACGTTAATCTTTCTCTAGAGAATGAAGCAGAATTAAGAACAGTAAAGCTATTTGCGAGTGGCACTTTTAAAGGAATGAATATTCCTGGAGCTGATGGTTTTGACATAAACAACCTTTTTAATTCGATGTTTAAAGATTATGCTTACAAAATAAGAGGAACAATTGATGATTCAGAAGAAGAGTTATTAGTTAAAATCCCACATACTTTTGAAAGTGAATTTGAAAGTTCTTATAGCGTTGACGATTTATTTATTGGCAAAGTTTCGGTTGTTGGTCTATATAAAGGAAAAATTAAAGTTGATTCTTTAAAAAATTCTTTTGAATTCTTCCAAGAAGTTGGAAATTTGCAAAATCTAAATAGTATTCAAAAAAATGACAATCAAGAAATTCAAGATAGCCAATACACAACAAAAACAGAAAATCCAAGTAATTTATTCTTTAGTTCAAATCAAGAAAATAAAGTTTTTCATTATATAGATTTATTAGCAATAGTTCAAAACGTAACACTTCCAGAGTAAAATGATTGATAAACTATTATTTTATAATAAAAATTACTTTGATTTTTATAAACGACTAAAAGCTAAAGAAGGAATAAAAATAATTTCAATTACAGATAGCTTACGTAATTTTGATAATGCTTCAGAAATAAATGAGTACTATCAAATAATAGACATAAGTTCTTTAGCACACATAAATGGTATTCAATATAATTCTGAATCTGTATTTCCTCTCTTTCCACAAAAAACGAAATTTATAGCAGATAATAATTTCAAAAAGCTATTTGAATATGAACTTAGGTTTTGCTTTGAAGAATTTAAAGAACTTGATATTGTTGATGAATTTGAAGTAATCGATGATCAGGAAATTTCTGGAAAACTTAAGAAATTAGAACACAAAAAAATAATAGATTTAAGCAACGATGAAATTTCAGATTTCACAAAGTCATTTGCGGAAAAGATTTATGGACATGATAAGTTTAAAGCAGATTTTGAAGAATTAATTAGAAATTTTCGTGTTTTCAATAAGTTAGGAGAACATAAAGTTCTTTCCATATTCCTAATGGGAGATTCAGGTGTTGGAAAAACAGAGGTTGCAAGAGCAATACATAAATCATTAAAAGGAAAAGAAAAACTAGCTAAAGTAAATTTTGGTAACTATAGTAGTGACAATTCATTGAACTCATTAATTGGAAGTCCAAGAGGTTATATTGGGAGTGATACAGGAGAATTATTCATTAGGGTAAATGATTCAGATACTGGATTGATATTAATTGATGAGTTTGAAAAATCTAATGCAACTTTATTTAATTATTTTCTAGACGTATTGGAAAACGGAAAAATGAGAAGCTCTCTATCAGAAGATATTGACTTAAATGGATTTATTATAATTTTTACTTCAAACATAAGTAAAGAAGATTTTCCTAAGAGAATATCACCTGAATTAAGGTCTAGGTTCGATTACAAAGGATTCTTCACTTTATTGAGTGTAAAAGATAAAAAGAAGTTTGTTGAATTCCGAGTTACAGACATTATTAAAAAATTTAATAGAGGTTATTCTACAGAATTACCGAAAGAGATTCATAATATTATTTGTAATCAGATTAAAGTTGAGCAATTTGAAAATATGAGAGAATTAAACAAAATTATTAAAGACACATTTGTTAAAAATGTTATGATTTATACGGCTGAAGGTGAATAAAATACTGCTTCCAACAATGGTGCTTATTGCATAACTGTTTTAATCAATAGTTCGGCTTATTTTTCCCTTCAGAAAAACCTCTACGAATCGAAATTTTTTCTATATTTGTTATAGTCAGCCTTGAATTACAAGCCACTAATGCAACATCGCAAAACGTTGTTGCTAATTGTAAATCCGAAACTCATATTAAAAATTTAACTTAATATTATACTAGAAAATAAAAATTATTGTACATTTGTATAATTAGTAATTTATAATAATAATATTATGGGAGGAGATGCATAACATAGCAAAAAATGTAGTTTTATATAAATTATATTTTAAATGAGTAAAAAAAACTTATTCAATAATTTAAGCTCTTTATTTTCAGGTAAATTTGCTTTTTTTGGTTCATTAGCGTCAATACTAGGCCTTTTAGTATTGATTGCAAATGATAATTTTTCAATTATAATAGCATTATCTTTCTTTTGCTTAATGTTATTTATTTTTACTTCATATTTAGTATATAATCTTTATAAGGTACTAAACACCAAACAAACTGACCATGCGAATAGGTCTACTTTCATTAAATATGAAAATATAGACGGGAATAAAATATTTTATGAAACTTATAAGCTAATACAAGTAAAAAAACCAGTATTAACTGAAATGGAATACCATTTTAAATGGACTGGTACTCACATGCCTGTTGTAACCTCAAATCTACAAAACGTAATAAACATTGTTGACGAACAAAATCCATTAAAATATGACCGTGCCTTATTAAAGTTTAAAAAACCAGTATACTTTAATCAAAACCTTGTACTTCATTTTAAAGCTGAATTAGACGATGTTGATAAGGTTTCTTTGTCTCATGTTGAAACAAGAGTAGTAAGTGAAATTGACATTATCCATTACAGAATTATTTTAAAAAACAAATCGCCCGAATTTTGTCAGAATGCTAATTTAGAAAAAAGAAAAATTGACTCTGATGTATCTGCTACTTTTGATAAGATACGTGAAATACCTTTTGATCGCAATACTAAAAGTTACGAATATCATCTATTAAATCCTGAAATTGGATTTTATTATAGAATAAGCTGGGAAAAGTAAAACAACTACCCACAATCTAGTAGACAGCTCCGCAAATAACTGACAGAGTGCGCATCACACCACCAAGCGTACAGTTCACGTACTCGGCGGTTCGCAAAAAGATGGGTTAAGCTCGATATAAACATCCGTTATCTTTAAACATAAAACCACAAAAAAACCGTTGCAACAAAAATTGCAACGGTTTTTTTAGCATTAAGAAAATTTACTTTTTCTTCGATTTGGCTTTCTTCTTGGCGGTTACTTTAACCACAGCTCCACCTTTTACATATTTGTAGCCTTTCTTTAGTTTTGTTCCGCATGAGGTTAATGCTTCTTTCTTACTTACTCGTTTTGTACTCATAATTGATTACGTTTTTTGATTGATGATTGATTTATTGTATTTGAAATGAAAATTCTGGAACGTTAGTTACGGGACCAGGTATATTTTCAGTTTGTTCTTCTTCTATTACTTCCGTTGTATCGGTTGTTTTGCTTTCTAAGTATTCTTGATATTTCTTAGGGTTGACCTTTTTAAAGCCCTCTTCCCAAACGACACGCTCCCCCATTCCATAGCGACCTCTGTTTTCAATTAAGAAATCTTCAACGGTCATTATTGCATCGACTAAATGTGTCCAACCTTGATCCCCTTTGAAGTTGCCACTTTTGGTAACTTCAAAAATTAAAATGAAGGATACACTAGGGTATTTTTTAATGAATCGTTTTTTGAAGTCTTCCGGCTTAATTTTTTCTAATCGTATGTAATCGGAAATCATGTCTATAAAAACGAACTTATATTTCCCAGTTGCAATTTCTTTTTCAAGTGCTTCTATGGTATCGGAATCATCAGGAAAGGCATTTGAATTGTCTGCTAACCCTGAGTTAATCCATAAATCTTGTGTTGATTTATTAAAGCCCTGGTCTGCGAAATTATAAAGCACATTCCCGAAGTTGGTGAAATAATTTGCCATTTGTAAGGATGCCGAAGTTTTACCATTTTTTGGTTTTCCCCAAATCGCAATTTTCAAATTAGCTGCTGGGTGCTGCATGAGTTCCTGCCACTCTTCATTGATAGGTAAGGAATCAAATTGCATTTGCATTAATTTGTTTGTTGCAACGGGATTTTCTGCTTCTTGTTCTTCAATAATGGGAACTCCTGAAAGTTTTGCTTTGGGTTTCTTTTTTGCACCAAACAATCCGTATTGTCCATTTTTATCGACTTTTACAGGCTTTACTGATGCTTCTTTTATTTCTTCTTTGGTTGGTTCTTCTTTGGCTCCAACTGGCTTTTTAACGGTTTTCTTTTTTGGCTTTTTCTTAGTTAAAGGCTCTTTTTCTTCAGTTGGTTTTTCGCTTTTCTGAACAACGTTCTTTAAATACTTAGGCGTACTCGACTCATCAAATTGCAATATAAAATCGGTTAGCTCTTGCGCTTTTGTACAAGCTCGCATAACAAATTTTGTATCCTCTTTAATATACGTTAAAGCGTTATTCCAGTTCTTTAAATATTCAGCATGGTTTGTATTATTATGCCAAATAATACCTGCTTCAGCACTTAAAAAAGTAGCGCCCCATTCTGCTACCAATTCTTCAAAAGCATAGGGTTTAGAACCAAACTTACCTGAAAAATCTCTATTCAATCTTTTAAAGTGTCCTGTACTATGTGCGTATTCATGAAACTTTGTTCTATAATAATCCTGTAAGGTTTCAAAAGATTGAATTGGTGGCATTGTTACCGAATCTCTATTAGGATCAAAAAAAGCATCATTCCCTTTTTCAATATACTTTGGAGCTGGAGAAGGATAATTATTGATAATTTCATCTGCAATTATTAATCGCTCTACTTCCTTCGTTTTATCAATTTTCATTTCAGGAGCTAAATAACCAATCTTAAAATTCTTCAAATCAAAATCAATCCCAGTTATATCCTGACCGTTGAAAACATTGTAATATTTAAGTATTGGTAGATAATAAATGTTAGCAATATCAATACCTTTCTTTTTTGCATAATCAATCACTTTCTTTTTATCATAAGAACCAAAAGTATAGTCATTCTTTTTGTCATCAACTTTATACAACTTAGTGAAATAAATTACTGGATAACCTTTAGAACCTTTCTTTAAAAATCCGTTATGTTTTTCAATCTGCTTAAATGTCATAAAGTAAGGGTTAGGTAAACTTCCAAACTCAGTAAGCAACAAAGAGTTTACACCTCTATATCGTTTTTTAGTATCAAAATTAAACGGTATTAAATACTGGTCTTCCGTTCTTTTCCATTTCTTTTGATAACCACTCCCGCTCGCTTCTTTTATCATCTTGACCATTCTATCTGAAATCATTTGATAAATATCTGAAGGAGAAACTGCCTTATTCAACCCTGTAAAATCTTCGTCTACAGCATCGTCAAACTCAATGCCTGACAACCAACTTTTGGGTACAACTTCAAAAGCGTTTTCTTTTAATTCTATTTCAAATTCATTGTCGGAATGCGTGATTAAGATATTTTCTAGTTTTCGAACAAGGTGTTTTTGTTCTTCGTTTTTTGCGAGTTTAATAATTTGCAACAAGTCTTCTCGTGTTGCAACAACTCCGTTAAGTGCGTTAAATTGTGCTATCGATTTACTCATATTATCCTTTTATACTATATTCTGAACCTGCAACATCAATAAAAGCTTCAATACTTAGCTTGTTAATATCGAATGAGGTAAGTTCCATTATTGAACCTAAAATTTCTCCTGAAGGCAATTCTACAGGTAAGTTTTTAAACAGTAATTTGTTATTGGCTGGAATTTCGATTTCATTTATTACTGGGCGAATGGTTGCTATATATTTCCCTGAATAAAAGAAGTTCAATCGCTTTAAAGAAGCCACATAACCACTCACAGAAAATTCTTCTGAGGTTGGATTAACAAATAGAATATCGGTTGTAAAAGTGATGGCTGTAAATGATACTTTTAGATTTCGAACGCTTACGGGTTTAATTTCTAGTTTCTCAAAAACACGTTTTAGTTTCTGCACTTTGTTGTAGGCTAAAACACCTACTATTGCAAAAGAAACACCTGAAATTAATATTGCTTTTTTTAGGATTGGTTTCATATTAAAATAAGTTTGTAGGATCGATTAAAATCCAGTTAGTTCCTTGCTTTTTATACACTTCTAAATGCACATGATTGGTCATTGCTGCACTGTATTTAGCAGCTATATTTTGAGAAACACCAATTATTTTACCTGCAAATACACTGCTTCCTATTGGTGCAATTGGTTTTAAATAGAACATTTTTATTTTGTATTCTGAATTTACAATTTCAATGCCTGTATAACTTAAATCGTTCCCATACGGATAAGGATAGCGCGTTACTGTTCCCGAAATTGGACTCATGATTTTTTCTCCTGGTACTGTTATAATATCAATACCATTATGTTTTCTGTTGCCTCTACTTGCTCCAAAAGAACCGCACCCATGCGAATCGCAGGTTCTTAGGTTTTGATTGGCTGTTATTTTTGCGAATGCTTTTTTTGTTCCCATAATTAGAAATAATAATGTTGTTGTTCCGATGATGTACCAGGTACTTTTTTTCATGGGTTCAATTATTTAAAAATTAGACTTGCAACTTTCTTAATTTGACTGTACAATTTGAAAACCCAATTGAATTCTTTGTTCAAATACCAAGCAATTGCAATTACTACTAAAAGCAATAGTAACCACCAGTTAAAAAAGGTTTGTTTATCCACTAACTTTTTAGATTTGGATCGTTGTATTTTAGCATCCAAATGGTTTTGATTTTCTGCTGCTTTGTTTTGTGAAGTTTGATTTCTTGTTGTCGATTTTATGTTTTCTGAAGTACTTCCTTTTGTTTTGGTTTGGGTGAATGTTCCCGAACCTTGATACGTTTTCTTGGTTGTTACTCCAGTATTCAAATTGGTTTCTGTAATAACTAACGAATCGCCTTTATTGCCTTGATAGCTTATATTTGACACTTCAAACTCCACTTCTTTTTTAGTAGCAATTGCTTTTGTTGCAAGTGTTTCTTTTAAAGCTGTGCTTTTAGAATGGGTAGTGCTTTTTAGTTGTACTGTTTCTTTTTCATATTGCTTTTCTTTGTGCTTGACAGCGCAAGAAACAAACAAGAGCAATAGCATTGCTAAGAGTGTTTTTAGTAGTTTCATTTTCTTAGTTTGTTATTGGAACATTTAGAACATTGATTGATATACTGGTTTAATTCTGTACGGTATTCGTCTAATGTTTTTTGCATTTCGTTCAATCGTTTTTCTGTTTGTTCCGACATTTTTTTATAGACATCAGCCATCTTATCCACTGCATCTGTTTTGCGGGTTCTCCATCCTAAAATAATTGTTGCAAGGTTTGTTCCACCAAGTATGTAATTGAGTAATTCTGAAAGCTGCATATCTATTTTTTTTAAGGTTTATCGACAGTTACAATGTTTCCAAGTTCATCAATGGCTAAAAGTTTAGTAACTGCATTATTTAATGTCGGTTGAACGCCCAATTGAAGTTGTCCGTTGCCATGAATGGTAAATTTTGGTGTTGTTCCTGAAAAGGTAGCACCTGTTCTAAAAACAATAGGATTGTTATACCATGTTGCTAAATTCAAGGTTTTATCAGAAAACAATAAACCGCTATTTCTAAAAGCAGCTACATAATAATTGTTGTTGTAATAACTTAATCCAACATAATTGGAATAGAGTTTTCCACTTCCTTTAACCATAATGTTAGCTTGCGCTGCATTGCCCGAATTATCATTATTGACTACCGAAAATCCAATGCTTTTATTTTCTGTTTTCTCAATATGAAAACCGTTTAAAGTTGTATCAACTGGTTCGGCTCTTACTCCGTTATAACTATCCAGTAATTTGTCTTTTAATTCGTCAAGTGCTGGGCGTGAAAAAGGTTTATTTCCGATCATGTTTTAGTTTCTTAATCATTAAAATTATAGCCGTTGAGAGTGCCAAAACTGGCAAAATTCCTATGCTTTTTTTTTAAGGGGTTTTCCTAAAATGGCTACCGCTTGTTTGTAATCGTTATCGGTGATGTAGTTTTTATACTTCACTCCGTTTTCCATTAAAACAATGGCTTTGGATAATCCGATTAGTTTTTCTTCAGTAAGTGTTCCAATCACATTAGAACCGATGCCACTAATAACCGAACGGATATAAGCATCGGTATTGTTTTCAAAATGGGGCGCAAACTCTGATATTAATTGCGTGACTGTGTTTTTTCCTTTGTAAAAATCATTATACAAGTCCAACATCAAAGCTCTTATACCATAGCGTAATTCGTAGAATTGTTCAAAACGCGTATCGGTGTTTTGAGATAGTGGCACTTTACCATTCCAGGGAATATTTGTTTGTATCAAATTGCCCGGGTTATTGTTGCGTAAACCTCTAGGTAAATTGGGGAGCGTACTATTTAGATAAGAAGTCATTAGATTTTGATTTTTTTGGGTGTTGCTTTCTCTTTTCTGGACTGATTCACAGCAATAGCACCACCAACAATAACAAGAGGTAACCAAAACCAATTGGTGCGTTTCTTTCCTATTACAACCGTTTCATCCAATTGCAATTCGTTCGGCATGGCAATATCTAATGTTGTCATTGAAGCGGTTACATTTCTTTCAATGATTTGGTTTGTACCCACATGAGAGAATTTCAGTATATCGCCTCTATTTACATTAATGGCGTAATTCCCATCAAAATTGGCTGTTGCTCCAATTATAGGATCGCTTCCTTTAATAACTACCGTTGCATCAAAAATGGGGAAGCCTTCATAATCTGTTATTTTTCCTTTTACTAACATTGCTTTTGAATTAAAATGTGAAACCTGCTAACTCTACTCTTTCTTTAACGATGTCATACACATCGCCATCCTTCGGCTCTAATTCTGATTTTAACCAATAGACCAAATTACGCGGCTCATAACTATCTAAATTGGCTAAAATTCCATCGGGAGGTGAGTTATAACCGTTGTAATCTTTTTTACCAAAAGCATTATAGACTTTGATAAAATCGCCTGTGTTTTTTAGCCTCTGAAAAACAGCTAAAATCTTTTCTTCATCGGTTCCGTAGCAAATCCAACACGGATTATAATTCATAGCATCTAAAAGTTGTTGCGCATAATTGGTTGCTTGTTGGTTGCTAATCGATGCGCCTTGTGTACTTCCTCCAGTACCTTCTACTTCATTGTCAATATCAG
Organism: Flavobacterium jumunjinense; assembly: GCF_021650975.2. Taxonomy (NCBI): domain Bacteria; kingdom Pseudomonadati; phylum Bacteroidota; class Flavobacteriia; order Flavobacteriales; family Flavobacteriaceae; genus Flavobacterium; species Flavobacterium jumunjinense. The sequence goes on along the minus strand of NZ_CP091285.1, from coordinate 2,450,177 downwards.
GATTAAAAATATCATCAACTGCCGAGGTGGTATTGGATACTATTTTATAAATGGAATACACCGCTACACTGCCTACAATGAGCAGTAGGGTCTTATTTTTCTTTACGGCTTCTCCTGTTTTTTCAAGACCTTTTTTGGCTTTATCAACTATTTTGGACATACTATTTTATTGTTTTAATGATTCAAAAAAAACCACACCCGCAAGGCAAGTGCAAAGTGTGGTTGACACAACACAAACTACATGACCATTGTTTTAATGAGCTTTTTATTGTCTTTTAATTTCTTAACCGCTTTGGGTGAATTGGCTAACTCGCCTAAAAAGGTTAATGTGTCTGTTTCTAATAAAGCAATAGCTTCTAACGCTTTTTGCTTTGCCTTTAAATCAACTGCATTGGAAGGCTGTACTGTTAATGAGATTTGTTTTTGCATCTTGTGTTTTTTTTAAGGTTGTTGTTCTAATAATTGCACTAGCTTGTCATAAAATCCGTCATCATCATTGATTTTATTATTCACTAATAGCAGTAATTCTGCCATTGCATCTGAAAATTGCGTGTGTTGCAATAATTGTTGCAACTGGCTTTTTATTTCTGATAAATTTTGCACAGGTGCATTTAATGCGGTGGGTGCTTCTCTAGGTTGGAAAAAAGATTGTACAATTGGACCAAGTTGGTTAATGGCATTATTAACGGCTTCTCCAGTTTGGTTTTTCTTATCTCCTGCGTATTTGTCTTTTAATGAATTCTCTTTTAACTGTAAAACTTCATCTTGAAGTTTCTTGTTTTCCTTTTTTAAGAATTCATTTTCAATTTCATATCGAATTTTCAACTCTGAATTAGTGTTCATTGTCAGAACATCGGTAAAGCCTAATCCTGTTCCTTTTAATCCTTGAAACATATTTCCTGTGGGTTCTTGTGGTTTCACTTGTGTCGGTTGTGGCTTTTCTAAAAAAGAAACTTCAAAAGGATTGTTTTTTCGCACCTTAGTATTTCCGTTTTTTCGCCATTCTTGAATAATTAAATCAGTATGTCCTTCTTGGTTCAACTTTTCAAAGTAATTTTGAACCGAACCATATTTTTGAATTAGTTCATGCCCGTAGGTACTTTTTAAAATTTCCTGATAGTTGTTCTTATTGGAAACAGAAACCGCTGCCAAAGCATCTGTCTGTAACTTTTGAACTAATTGTATAAATTCTTGCCTCATTATCTACAATTGTTAGGGTTAGTAGCTTCTAGTAGTATTGAATAATCAACCACCAGATTATAAGTATCACTATCAAATTGAATGTCAATATCAAAGTGATGTCCGTAATTGGAGAATTCAAAACTGCCAACTGGCACATTGTACATCGCATCAAATGGAGGGATTATTCTTGGTACACCATTGTATAAAAAACGCGCTTCTTTAGTATCAAGATTTGAAATAACAAGACTTGTTACGTTATGCTCTCGAACCTTGTCTTTTCTAAATATTTCCTTTGATGTTAGTACAACCTTTGCCATAATTAACAGTTTTTTCTTTTCTCTTTTATTAAAATTAATTGCGCTTTAAAATCTGCTGTGAATGCACTATCAGCACGAATTTCAAAACGAATTCTCTTTCCTGATTCCATCGGTTCTACAGGCTTAAATCCTTCGCTGTAAGATGCTTCTCTACTTCTATAATTGTCAATATGTTGCATCTTTGACAGTTCTTTTTGATTGCCATATAATGACGCTTTTATCATGCTTGGATTCACTGATAAAGCATCGTGATAAATGACAACTCCAACAATTAATGAACCATCAACATCGGTTGCTTCATCAACAACAGCTCCTGTTTTTCCATTTAAAACAGTAATGTCTTTTACTTCTTCTATGTATGTTATTTCCATTTGAAAAGAGTTAAAAAAGACTGCAAAAAACTTGCAGTCTTTTGGGTTTGATTAATTAGTTTCTTGAATTCTTTACAAACTCAATTCCTAGAATTTCAATTCTATAAGCATGACCTGCTTGTGCAACACCTGCAAGTGATGTACTGATTTTAAAGGATTTATTTGGACGAATTAAAAAAGGAGCTAATGGGAAAAAATCATCCGTAGTAGTCAACGGATTAAAGTTGTTTGCTAAGACAGAAACAGGAAGCTCTGCTAACACACCATCTTGAAAAATAGTGATTTCTCCATTTGCCCAATACACAGGTGCATTGTCTTTATAGTCCGCAACATTAGGAGTAACATCTGCTGTTGTTGTGTCAAACACCAATCTTATTCCTGTTGGTAAAAAAGGATAATCCAACTGATCCTTATCGATGTTCCTTACCCCTACTTCTTTAACGTGCTTTGGTAAAATAAGCTCGGTATTCTCTATTTTATTAGACAATCCCGATGTGAATTTCACCGCTTTTCTAGGAAAATATTCTGTATTTAAAATCATTACAGAAGGTAAAGCTTCTCCTGTTTTTAATTGTTGTGCTGTTCTTACAGCTTGTTCTAATGTGATACTTTGCATCTTGTTCTTTTTTATTTTGGTTTGATTCTATTTTAAAATTCTTGTACTCTTAATTACGACTTACGATAATGGGTCGTTTGTTCCTATTTCTAAACTAGGGTTGCTTTGAAAAATTGGTTGTCTTAATCGCCCTGGTCGATTTAAGGTTGGATAATGTGTAATTCTACTTTGGTTCATTGTTGGCTGTGGACAACCAAGTGCACCACGTAAAAGCATTCCTTTGTTGCTTGCTGCATCTGTTTTGGCTACTTCTTTTTCAAGTAAATGAGAAGCAACGCCTTTAATTCCACCTCCTGCAATACCTGTACATAAAGCTCTTACACCTTCTGCTACAGTATCTTTTCCGCTTACTGCTAAACTTCCTGCGATACCCGCTAAAATACAGGCTGCATTAACCATTAATTTCTTTTTCTTTTGGGCTTCAGTTACTACTGTTTCCGCTTTTACTTTAGCAACCATATTGGCTAAAGCGCCCGGAAGCATAAAGCCTGCTCCTGCTCCAACAACATTAACAACTCCCGAGCTTAACTGCTCCGTTTTTATTGGTTTTAATTCCATTGTATTCGATTTTTGATTAATATTATTTCTTTTCTTTCTTCTTTTTCTTTGTTGCCCAAACCACTAAGACACTGCCTCCGATTAACAATAACCAAGGCAATCCTGAACCTTCTGGAGTTACGCTTAAATCGGGAACTGTCGTTTGAATTGGATCCGTTGGATCGGGAACTGTAATCACGACATCATCATCATTGGGTGGTGGTGAAATTTCAATGCCTTCATCTCCTTTTGGTGGGTTATCTACCACAATCACATCATCAGGTGGTAAATCTAATTTTGGGTGCAATTCGTAAATTTTAAAACTCGCTTTAATCGGAATAACAGACACTTTTTGAAAAGGTGCTATATCGGTTATCATTGTTTTTGATGGAATACTCACTACAACATTGGTTTGAAAAAATGAAGAAGCATCCTTTTCCATTTGCTGTTGCAATAACTTTTCAACGGGGATAAATAAACTTTCAATAAGTAAGTTTCTCAATTGTACCGCTGCATAAGACAGCCTTTCCATTTCGTGAAATTGATAATAGCCTTTCACTGTTGCAATGCGTTGCAACAAAGCGTTGGCGTTCGCAATTTTCTGATTTGAAAAAGGAAGCTGTTGTACTTTATTAATCGCATCTTCACTAACTAATCCTACAATCTTAGCCAAATTATCAGCAAATGCTGTTAAAACGGTTTCTTCAATACTGTTGGGTTCATATTGTGCCCTTGGGTCATCTTCAATATTGTAAATCGGTAATGCTCCTTTTTGCCACCATCCATTATTTCCTGAACCTGTTCCAATAGTATCAGCCCATGAAGCAAAACTTCCTATTTCTGCCGAAAGACCTGCTGTTTGAACTGACAAATAAGAATCTACCATTGCCGCAGCTCGAACAATTACTCCTTTTAAAAATCTACCAAACCAACCGTTTAAGCCTTGATTTTCTTCTTCTATGCTGTAATTATCTTGATACATTATTTTTCTGTTTTTGGTTTTACTTTTGGTTTGTCTTTCATTTTAGTAAAGGCTATTCCACCTAATACAAGCGCTGCGCTCCATCCTAAAACTGCTTTACTGGTTGATGGTTTGTAAGTGGGATTATCAGGATTGTTATTGTCATATTCAAAGCCACTCCCCGTGCCTGTTCCCGAACCTGTTGAACCTCCTCCTGAAGAACCTCCAATGGTTTTAATGATATTGGACAAGCCTTGTAAAAAAGTGCCTACATCAAAATTGGAAGTATTTGTTTGTCCTACATAAGGCGTGATTTCAAAAGCGGGAATATTTATATTGGGTTTGGGTGTGTACTTTACAAAAGGAATGTCAAAAACAATGTCTTGGTCTTCCCATGTCGCCCATTCTCCAGTATACGCTTCTTGAACGCCTTCTCCTGAGCGGGAAACTCTACCATATACAACACTACCATTTTGAATGCCTGTAAAGTAAGTATCCAAGTAAATCATCAATGCGTTGGTGACTTCATATCTATAAAAGTTATACGCTTCATGTGTGATTTTTAAATTGTTTTTCGTGCAATCACTTGGCCAAGAATGACTTCTTTTTGTGCCAACAAGCGAAGCGTTCCAAGCAGCAATACCTATAAATCGGTTGACCGATGTTGCTAATGCTTGCATATTGTCAGATGCTAACGAAGTGTTGATGTTTTCTAAATGAGTATGAAGAATCCCCAAAATGCCTTCCATGTCACTTTTGGCTCTGTTTAAATCATACGCAGAACCACCCCAACAGCTTAGTTTTGATTTTATACTTTCCCAGTTATTATCTAACCATGTGTTTTCTTCTGCTTCTTCTCCATGCAAACCTGATGGACCATTTAAACTATAATGTGGTAAATTATTATCCATAAAAAATGATTTTTCTTTAATGTAAAATGGTTCGGTTGTGTGTGGTAATGTTCCATCAATCGTATAATAGCCTTGATTTAAAGAACCTGTTGTTTGATTTAATGGAACTATTAAATAAACATGAGAATAATTACCTAATCCTATATCATGCTTTTTAACCTCCTGAATTATTTTTCTGATATAGAATTTTATTCCTAATTGCTTTAAAATTATCCCTCCATTAACTGAATAGCTTTTACAATCAATTCCCGTAAATCTTTCAAGCCATGAGCAATTGAGTGAACGAACCATTTGAGGCTTCTCATCTTGCTTGTATTGAAAATGCCAATACAAAAAAGAATGTATTGATTGACACGTTTCTTTTAATGATTGTTTTTTAAATTCAGGAGCTAACAAAACCGCTTGTTTGTAATTTTCTTGAATATTTTTAATCATTAGCTCGATAGTGAAGAAAGTATTGCCCTTACCTTCATAAACTTTGTTACAGTTATTTGTTTTGATAAGGGCGTTATACTTAGCACCGTTTTTCAAATTTCTAAATAATGAATTGCTCACTTGTTGTTAGATTGATTTGCTGATTGATTGACACAAAATTGCAACAAGGCGTTGCAACAAAAACACAAGTGGGAACAAGAGACAACAAGAGAGGGCAACACGTTATAAGTGATAGCAAGTGAAACCTAAAAAAAGAGGCTGTTTTTTATTTTCTGCGTATTTATACGCATTGCAAACATGAAAAAAAATAGTTTAGATTTGGAAGTGAAAATTTTAACAAAATGTACATAAAAAATGTATTTAAGTTGAATACGAAACCCTTTATATTCGCAGAAGTGAATTTCAAAAGAATTATTTTAAACGTAATGGCAAAATTTTTAACTACTGTAGGTAACTCATTTTATATTGAACAAATTATTCTAAATTCTATAAACTCTCTTACTCTTGTTACTCCATATTTAAAATTAAGTAGAAATCTATTAGAAAGAATTTATGATGCTGACAAAGAAAACATTAGAATAACTTTAATTTATGGCAAAAATCAATTAGCTAATAGCGAGAAAGAAAAACTTTACTCATTGAAAAACATAGAAATTCTCTATTGCGAAAACCTACATGCAAAATGTTATTTCAATGAAAGTTCAATGATAATTACTTCAATGAATCTATATGAATTTTCAGAAAGAAATAATAGGGAAATGGGGATTTTAATTGATAAAGAAAATGATTTACAAATATTTAATGATACATTAAAAGAAGTTGAATCAATCAAGAATTCATCAATGATTGAAAAAGATTTTAGTCTAATAAATGAAAATAACTTAATTGAAAAGCATTTAAAACTTACTTCTAAATATAATGAACAATGGAACTTTTACCTTCCATCTATTGAAAAAATATTACAAACAAGATACCCATCATATGATATCAGTTTTAAAGATCATGTAACAGTTATTGATTTCCCATATAAAGGAATTGATTTAATTATAAACGGTCGAATTGATTTCAAATTTAACAGCAAAGAAAATTTTGAACAAATTAAGAAAAGACAAGAAGAAAATCTTAAAAAATTATTACCTGAAATTAGATTTTACTGGAATCACAAGCAAATAAACATCTATTTAGAACGAGGCTTTGAAGTAGATATTAACTTAAATGGGTTAGAAAAAATAGTAACAAAAAAAATTAATATAATTGATACAGTTTTTAAATTAATAAATGAAGTATAATTATGGCTGAATTCTGTGATAACTGTAGAAAAAGATATGGCTTTGAAAAAGAAGATTACCCAATACTTTGCGAGGGGTGTGGAATATACTTTGAAAAAAGAAAACTATTTTCCATTTTTAAAAACCTATTTAAAAGAAAGATAAAATAACTTTAAAAAAAAGTTATTTTGCATGAAATTCAATTTTAAGCCTACTTCGTATTAAAAACGTGTATTTATCTTTTCCACCATCTAAAGCTTTGTTAAAAAGCTTCATTTTAAGCGGTTCGTCTTGCAAATAGTTTGAAAGCTTGTTTGCAGAGGTTAATTTGGTGTTTTTTAGCGGGTTTTCCTTTGGATTTTCTAATACTCTAATAATGAAATTTTTATTGATTAGGGCATATAATGGTTTATCCGATTTTAAAGCTTTTGCCATAATTGTGTTGCGTTATTATTTTTTTTACTCTCTAAAAAAATTGGTTTAAATTTCTTTTTTATTCTTAACTGTTCTTCAAAAAAAAAGTGATATTTCTGTTGTTTATTTTTTATCCATTCTAAATTTTTAGAATAGTCTATTTCTTCATTTATAAAAAATCTTATTCTAATTAAATGATACCAACCCTTTTTATAAATAATTTTTGTTCTCATAACTAATCATTTTTAAATCCTATAATTTTCTTAATAAACGTTGCATCCAAGTTGTAAGCAAAACAACTTTGTTGCAACGCTTTTAGTTTCTCTTCAGGTGTGTTTAATTCTGTGAACTTCTTTCTAATTTCTGCGATGCATTTTTCAATCCTAGAAGCGGTTTCTTTTGTGTTGTCTGCTTTTAATTGTTGCAAGGTTTGTTCAAACTCTTTGGTGATAAAATAACCTTTTGGTGTACCGTACATTGCAACGAATTCGGCAAATTCTAAATGATTCAAGCTTTGACATTTAATTGTTCGTTTAGAAAAAGGAGTTTTCAAAATTGTCTTTTCTACAATAAATTTTAAAGCTCCAATAACTTCTCCACTGGGAAGATCGTTATACATTGTTCTAAGTTTTTTTTTGTCTACTAAAAAAGGGATTGGCTTTGTTTGACTCATTGCAACGGGATAGTTAAGGTAGGTTATAATTCAATTTTTAATTGAGGTGTATTATTATAATTAGTTATTAAAATTTCATTTCTTCTGTTTCTAATATTAGTTCTATTTTTTAGATAATTAACTTTCATTTTAAAATCGCTTGCAAAGTCTAAAATCATTTCATTGTCAAATTCACTCATTGCGCAATTAATACCTGAATTTTGCATTATTTTAAAACAATCTAAAGTATCTGTTTCAGTCCATTTTGGAACTTTATAATAATGTTCAGTATCCAAATAAACTGGATCTAGGTAAACAAAAGACTGCTTTTTTGTAAGCAACTTTTTACTGAAGGAAATTTTAGGTATCACATTTCTAAAATCATCATTTGTAATTTTGGTATTTTGAAGTTTTAAAAAAGTAGGCTCAATATTCTTAATTAACACTCTCTTTGTGTTATCCAATCCTAAACGCAACGTATCTCCTTTACCTAAATAAGTAAAATTAGATAGTAAAATAAAACGTAAGGCTTTTTTAATAGGATCACTTTCTTGATTATTCTTCCAATACTTAATTAAATTTTGAGTAATTGGCATCATTAAAATTTCCTTTTCAAACTCTTTTCTATCAGTCTTAATTACATGGTATAGATTTGTAACATCATCATCAAGGTCATTAAGAATTGAGTATTTTGGTTCTGGCAAATAGAAGTAAGAACCACCTGCACCAAAAAACAATTCGATTCTCATTTTGTGTTCAGGGAAATAACTATATAAATGCTCTTTCATTTTTCTTTTGTTGCCTAATCTCGTTAATATCATTTTACAAACTCTTTATTTGTTGGTCCAGGTAATTAGAGTATTTCAATTTTACGTTTCTCTCATAGTCTCCAATTTTATGACTCCAAAGGCATACTTTTAATAATACGGCAGCTTCCGATGCATTTAAAGAAATCTGAAAACCGTTCTTTGGTGTTTGCCTTTCAATCTTTGTTCTAAACAAGAACCATAATCGAAAAGCAATGTCTAATGTAATAATCGCATCTAATAGATTTGATGCCTTTTTAAACGTTTTCTCTAGCGCATTATGATAATCGTACATTTCTTGTTGCAACGTTAATAGTTCGTCTGCTGATACGTTTTTAATAACAATCTTTTTCATGGTTCAATTATATAAATTAGCGTGTCCGTTGCAACGTCATAGACTTGAATTTTAGAAAAGCCTTTTATCTTTTCTTGTACGTTGTTCAATGTCTTTTGAATGATTCTTTCATTGGTCCAGTTATTATACTTTATAGGCGAATACCAGTTTTGGTTTTTCTGTCCATGCGGAAACATAACTGCTAGTTTAATTTTACTTTTGTCTTTACTCCAAAATGCCATATCGTTATTTTTTAGTTGAATATTCAATTAATCGTTCGCTAAACTTATCCCTGAAGTTTTCAGGTAAGTTGTTTTTGATGTAGTCTAACGTATCATTAAGCGTTGCTCTATTGTTGGTAAAACGTTTAAAAGCTAAATCGAATTTCTTTGCATGGTTGATGCGTTCTTTTCGCTTTTTAGCATCGGCTAACATCTTGTTTTCTTGCTTTGCTTTGTTGGTTAATGAGTTTTGACTTCTTGTGTATGCGTTTTTAGTAAACTCAAAACCAATTTCCTTTGAAGTCGTTCTTGTAAAGTCAAAATATTGGTTTGGGAATAATGGGCGCACTCCTTTTGCTTGAAACCATTTTGTTGCATGGTTCAATCTCCAGCGGAACTCTTGCAGCTTCTCTACCATTAAATCCTTGCGGTATAAATTCCCATTGACTAAGAATTTTCGTTGCATCCACGATAAGTAAGCTTTTAACCAAGAACCAAAATAGGGAGTTGAGTTTCTGTACAGTCGAGCTGCATTTTTGAAAAAATCTTGAATAACCAATTCTTTAAACTGTTCTCGAGTTGTGGTTCCGTTTAAAGATTCTTGGTATAAAGCACGAATATCGATAGGTTTATAGTTGTTGTACTTCCCTGCTGCTAGATTATTACACAAATCGTACTCGTTTTCGATTAGTTTTAGTAAACTTTCAGAAAGTTTAACATTTTTCGCGGCCGCCCCAGTTTGCTTTTTTTCATCTTGCGAATTGGTGTTACCGTAAAAAACAAATGAATTATCAGGCGAAGCCGTTCCTTTTCCAAGAGAAATGTTTTCAACATTCTCTTTTATGTTATTATTCTTTAATTCTGTTACGGTAACCTCTTTGTTATTACCAAAATTTTTAGCGGTTCTCTCCTTAACTAACTGATTTTCAATAGTGGTTAATTGCTGGGTTTTGAGGTCTAAAACCGTCAAAATTTCGCTATTTATGTGGCATTTAACACCTCTTTTGTGTCCGCAAAAGGTATAATCAAACAATACTCCTGCTTCTACTAAATGCCTTCTATGGTTCTTTATTGTCTCTTTAGAAACATCAATACTTTTCACGCCATTACGTTGCAACGAAACAATTTTAAACGAATTGATTTCAAGCTGTTTTAATGGTCTTTTCTCTTCAATGCCTAACTGTTTGAATACTTTTGTGTTTTCCTTTAACTGCGTAGCATATTCATGCAAAAACTGCTGAAAAACAAGCTCTGTTTGGTATTTTACAATGTGTAATTTCTTCTTTGGAAGTTTAAATTTATGCGTATCGAAAAAAGCAGCAACTTCTTTGTTGTATTGCGTTGCACATAGGGTTTTATGTTTTTTAATGAATAGCTTTTTCAACGTGATTTGATTGCTGTTTAATTCAATCTTTTTCACTTCTTCGTTGTAGTTGTCAATCAATATGTTTTCGTCTCTTCTGTAGTCGTTTAGTTTTGCAACAAAGACTCTAAAACAATTCATTGTTGCAGTAAATGCTTCGTTGTTTATGTTGGGATAAACAGCATACAAAGGGCGTTCGTTTCTACTAGAAGGAACGTATATTGTAGGTTTTGATTTATTCGTTTTAACGCTTTTCGATTGTTGTTGCAATGAATGTTGCAACGAGATAGTGGGAACATTATTTCCGTTGTTTACTGGTGTAATCTTACCAAAAATAGAACTTTTAAATAATGCACCAAGTGGGTTTGAATCTTGCATGCTATTTGTTTTTATTTAAAAAAGTGATAAAAAACAACAGCACAAGTGCAACTATAAAAGACTTAGAAAACACCAAAACATCGTTAATCATGGATTGTGATTTATAGGACAATGCCAATTGATATAATAGTGGCGTTAACAGTATAAATGTGATCGTTGAAGAAATTAAAAGTAATTTCCATTTGATTTTTGATAGTACGTTTTTCATAGCTTTGATTTTTAATTACTTTGCGTTTTTATATGCTTTTTATGAAGTTTTAAGAGCCTTCTGTTTATAGAATCTCTTCTTTTAAAACACTTTATAACTTGTCCGTTAATAATGAAAGTATAGGTCTTTGCTCCTTCTCTTACTATGGCGGTCATTAATCCAATTTTATCTAAATCGGATTGAATGGTTCTGTATTTTGGACTTCCTTTCATGCTATAAAGTTTGTAGTTAACCTATCGGAAGAGGACACTAATTAACCCAAATTGTGCGTCCTCAACTTCAAGGGAATAAATGCAAGAAAACTTGCGAATTGGTAGGGTGTGCATTATTGTTTAATGCTGGTTTTTCTTCTGTTCATTACTGCATAAGCAATGTCTATGTATTCTTCTACCGTTGGAACATTACTTACTCTAACTTTCTTCTTAGGTTTTTCTCTTGCTTGCATCTCCTTTTGCATCATAACCATAAAGCGTTCCCTCTCTGCATCGGGCAAGCTTTTATAGATAGTATGTACGGTTTCTGCAAACATTGTTTTTTAACTTAGATAGATAATAATTCTGTGATAACTTTTAATGTATATGGTCTTGGATTGTATAAATTGTTATATTCTTCAATCCCAATTTCTCTTGCTATTTCAAGCTCGCTTTTAACCCTGTTCATCATTGTCTTTTGACGATAGATTGCCTTTGTTAATGGAGCTAGTTCCTGGAATGCTTTTGTGTTTTCAATAATTTGGTTCGTCATGTTCTAAAATTTAAAGCTTAAACTTCCTGTAACTATTAAATAAGTAAGCAGCCAAAAAACAAGTAAACCAACCGTTAACCCTATAAAACACCCAAAAAAGAACGAGCTTCTTTTAATGTATTTTTCTTGTGATTTCATTATTTCTTCCATGTTTATATTTGTTTGTTTGTAACTAGATTTCTTTTAAAGCTTCAATTGCTGCATATTGTGCAGCTTCTTCTTCGCTTTCACCTCTTCCCAAATATATTTCCCCATTGGGTAGCGTTATTTCAACAGTAACATTTATTTTAAGTGGCTTATCAAAGTTGACTTTACAAAGCGATGCAAGCTCAACTATTGGAATTGGTGTACTCATATTTTTTAGTATTAGATTTATTGTTGTTCAATATTTGTTGCAACATTTGTTGCAAGCTGTTCCAGTTTTGGCACGATATTGGTTTTCTTTTTATTTCTAGGATAGATAATACTATCTACTGTATGTTTGGATAAACCGAACTCGGTAGCAGTTTCTGAAAGAGCAGCCACTCTTCCAGAAATTTCCTTTTTCTCCTCATAACGCGATTTTACTTTCGCATCTCTTTCCTTTTTAAATTCTGCTACACTTATCATTTTTTCGTATTTTGATACGACAATATTACATATATTTTTTGATATCTCGCATATTTTACGATTAAAATATCATATAAAATGCGTTATAATTTATATTTATTTGATAATCAGTATTTTAAAAACTCGTATTTTTTACATGGAAAATTATATTTCTGAAAATATTTCTTATTTAGTTACTAGAATGAGAAGTTCACAAGATGAATTAGGTGCAATCTTTGATTTAAAAAGAGGTACAATAAATACTTATATTTCTAAAAAAGCACAACCTAAAATAGACACGATACAAAGAATCTGTGAATATTTTGACATTACAATTGATGCATTTATAAACACATCTTTAGAAGAAACTAAAAGTGGAAAGTTTGTTAAAAATGACATTGCAACAAATGTTGCAACAAATATTGATGTTGTTGCAAAAGAGATTGAAATAAGAGACGAATTGATTGCTTTCTACAAAGAGAAAGTAGAAAGTTACGAGAAAGAGAAAAACACTTTAGAGATAATTACTAGGATAGAAAACAAGCTTGATACTTCATTAGAAACAAACAAAACTCTTTTTAGTGAAATTGAAGAATATTTTGAATTAATGAAATTGAAAGAGAATTTAGAAAAAGCAAAAAATATAGAAACACACCACAAAAGCAAAAAATAATACTTCTGGATTAGTTTATAATTCTGTATAAAAAATCTTTAAACGGAATGCCCTGTTTGGTTCTTTCCGTTTTTTTCATTTCCATTTCTACATTTAAAATTATTTCATTGTATTCCTCTTCAGTTAACAGACCATTATGAACCCTGTCTATTGCTTCAGCAACAATGAAATTTAATTTTGAATAAGTAGCTACAGCTTTTTTTGATTTTTCAGATCTCATTAATTCCTATTGCTTTTTTTTGATTTTTAAAACCGTTAAATCAAAAACCCTTTCCAATAATTCCATACGGGAACTAGTAGCAATAGCTTCTTGTTTTTCTTTATTTATTATCATAGTGATTAAAGAAACAGCAACTAATATTGCAAAAGAAATCCCCAAAACACCAATGTTAAAATATGATTTATCGTTGTAATCATCTGAAATAAAAATCCAATACATATTGAGAAAAAGAATATACAAAGGAGATAAATAACTAATTCTATAAGGTCTAAATTGAGATGCTATAATTAATATAACCTGACTTACCATCATAGACAACCAATAAACAAAATTAGAGGTTGAATTATAACCGTATAGATTATCAAATTCAATTTGATAATGATCTATAAAAATATCACCTAATAAAATCATTCCTGATAAAATTACCAGGAATGAAGGAATTAATCTTTTAATCATGTTTTAACCATTTGTTTTTGGACGCCCTCCGCCTCTATCTTTTTCTAATTCTTCTTGTTCAGTAGTTGTTGGAGCATCATCACCTCCGTTAATAGCTCTTAGCTGCTTAACTGTTAATAGATTTTTTTCTGATTTAAAACTTTTAAAATGTTTCATTTTACTTAAAATTTATTTATTAATAATAGTATAAAATTACTCATTTAAAAATTTAATCGGTTCAGAAACCCAAAGTAACTAAATTCAAATGTTAAACACGTTACATTTTTTCTGCAAAATATGTTAAAATTAAGGTTATTCGTATAAAAATTAATTTTACAGATAAACTGTATATTTTGTTAAAACTACTATTCATTGCGAGAAAACGTACAGCTATTTTAAAATGAAAAATTAAGTTTGCAGACTTCTTTTTTAGGAAACTACGTATTTATACGTACAAAAAACAATGAAAATTACGTATAAATACGTATTGACTCATAGTAATAAAAACTAGTAATTTTGAAAAATACAAATCAATAAATATTCAAAAACAATGAAAAAAATTTTACTTATTACAACGCTATTATTCTCAACTTTATTTTTTGCTCAAAAAAGAGAACCAATAACAATTTCAACCTATTTCTCTGGAGGAAACATTAATACTCTAGGATTAAGCCTTGAAAGAGGAAGATCAAAAGAAGACAAAAAGCATTTTACTAGCTATATACTAAATGTAGGTTTTGCAAATATGGATTACGAAATAGGTAGCTTTAAAGATAACGGAACTGGTTTTGTAATTGAAACAGGAATAAAAAGCTATTTAAACAACAAACAAGAAAACAAAGGTCTTTATTTAGGTAACTATATTAGCTATGGTAATATTAAATATGAAAAACTTTTTTTATTCAGCAGTTTTAAAGGTACATTTTCTTATTTCTCATTATTCAGTCCAGAAATTGGATATAAATTCAAAGTAAAGAATTTTGCAATAGATCCATTTGCTGGCATTATGTGGCAATGGCAAATTAAAGGAAAAGGAGACATAGACAATGTTAATGTAGATGTTTGGCAACCAAGATTAGGTTTAAGATTAGGTTATCAGTTTTAAAAAAATTAAGATATACTAAAAGAAGGCTCTCTTTAACTAGAAAGCCTTTTTTTTTTAAAACTAGTAATTTAGAAAAATGCAAATCAAGAAATATTCGAAAAATGAAAAACGAAAAAATTATTAAAAAATATACCCTAATTATAATTTTACTTATCACTTTAGTAGCAATTAGCGGTATTCTAGGTGATACACATATTCCATATATTATAGTAATTATTTTAGGTTGGATATATATCTTCGTATTATATTTTTTTGAGAATAAAAAAAAGTAGTACGAAGATTTACAGAATTAACTACCAAAAAACAGACTGCTTTTTTTACTGTTTTATTCAAAGAAGTTAATCCGAAAAAATTATCCTATATTTGAAAAAATTATTGCATACTAAAACGCATACTTTTTTTATTTTTATTGACATATTGCGATTAAAAACTCTAGTGTTTTCAATACTTAACAAACTATAGTATCTCTCATAACCCGAAGGTCACAGGTTCGAGTCCTGTTCCCGCTACTAAGTTATTTATTGAGAATACAAAACGTACATCGCGGGATAGAGCAGTAGGCAGCTCGTTGGGCTCATAACCCAAAGGTCACAGGTTCGAGTCCTGTTCCCGCTACTAAGTTATTTATTGAAACGCAAGTATATCGCGGGATAGAGCAGTAGGCAGCTCGTTGGGCTCATAACCCAAAGGTCACAGGTTCGAGTCCTGTTCCCGCTACTAAGCAAAGGCAAAAAAAAATAAATTTTATGCGGTTTTAAAGCAATTTAAAACCGCTTTTTTATGTCTATTACTAAAGAGATTTTACAAAATGCATACAAAAATGCATACGATTTTAAAATTTTGAAAGACTACACAGAACCAAAAATTTACAATGCTAAAGGCGATTTAAATAAACGCTGGTATATCTATTACTCCTTCAGAAACCCTATTACAAATAAACTCGAAAGACAAACTCCTGTTTATGTTGGTATAAACAAATACAATACCTTAAGAGAACGAAAAGAAGCCGCTAAAATCTTTGTATAGCAATAGAGAAGATCCTTAAAAACGGATTTAACCCCTACTCTGACATTCTCGAAAATAAAAACAAACACACCATAAAAGAATCTTTCGATTTAGTACTTGAGATAAAAAAATCAGTATTGGCCGAAAAAAGTTTCTCCGACTTTAAAAGCAGGGTTACTCGATTTAAAAAATGGCTGTTTGAAAACACAGGACTCAACGAAAACAGTACTATCAATTTTATTACAAAAAAGATAGTCATTGTTTACTTAAATCATGTTCTTGAAGAAAGTTCCCCTAGAAACAGAAACAACACGAGAATTTGCTTATCAATGCTTTACAAAACATTAGAAGATAATGAAATTGTAACAATAAATTTCATAAGTAAAATAAACGTTCTTAAAGCAACTCCAGAAAGAAACAAAACTTACTCTAAAAAACAAGAAGCTGCAATATTTGAGAAACTCAATGAAGATCCTATTTTAAAACTTTTTGTTCAATTTATTTCTTTTAACTTCCTTAGACCTGTAGAAGTAGTACGCTTAAGACTAAAAGACATCAATATTGAAGAACAAAAGCTTTTCGTGAAAGCTAAAAACAAAATTGATAAAGTAAAAATAATTCCTGAAATCCTTATTAAAAGACTACCTGACTTAAAAGACCTGGATCAAAATTATTTTTTTATTTACTCCTAATAAAATTGGAGATACTTGGGACACTAAAGAAACAAACAAAAGAGATTATTTTTCTAAACGTTTTAATGATGTTGTATAGAAACCCCTAGGACTTGGAAAAGATTACGGACTCTACTCCTTCAGACATACTTATATTACTAAACTATACAACGAGTTAGTAAAAGATTCAACTCCATTTGAAGCAAAAAGCAAATTGATGCTTATTACTGGGCACACTACGATGACAGCTCTTGATAAGTACCTTAGAGATATCGATGCCGCTTTACCTGATGACTACAGTGAACTTCTTGATAAAATGTAAAAAAAGTTATTTTTTTAACCCCATTACTAAAAACCGTAAAATTACTATTTACTTTCTCTTTATTTTTACAAAAACAATAAAAGCAAAACAGTACTTTTTAAATAAATAAACCTTCTCTACGAATAAATACGTACGAAAAACAGGCAAAATTACGTATTTATACGCATTGCAAGTTTTAAAAGGATAGTTTAAAATAAAGAATGACGCTTGTCATACATATAAACAAGTTGTGTGTAAGCTAAAAAAAAAAACGTACTATGAACAAAAATTACTTAATTATTTTAATATTCATTATTTCAAATTCTGTGTTATCACAAGAAAATTGGACTATTTACAATACCTTAAATTCTGATTTATCATTCAATGTTATCAGTGATATTGAATTTGATAGCGAAGGAAATAAATGGATTGCTTCTTGGTTTAACAATGGTAGTGCTGGAATTGCAAAATTTGATGATACAAATTGGACAATATTTAACACTACTAATTCACAAGGCACAACTGATATTCATAAAATAGAATTCACAACAGGAGTTTTACAAAGTTGGGTTTCTGTTTATGCAACAACTTTAATTCATTTTTCAGATGGCTCAAAAGAACTATAAATTCAGATCACGACTATTCAACTAACTTACTTACTATAGAAATACCAAGTAATGCGACTGACTTTCAAATAGAATATTATATTGAAGATTCATCTTCTGTCGATATGATTTTTTATAATTCAAATACAAGTGATATAGTTCATCAAGAAACATTTTCAGGACAAATGGATTTTAATTATGATTATACTTTTTATACAAATATTTTCACAGACCATATTATTGATATTTCCATTGATAATCTCAATAATAAATGGCTTGGAATTTGGCAAAATGGTATAATAAAATTTGATGATACAGATTGGGTAAATTTTACAACATCAAATTCTGATTTACCAAACAACCAAATTAATTGTGTTACTAATGATAATAATGGAAATGTTTGGATTGGAACATCGTCAGGTCTAACAAAATTTGACGGAACTAATTGGACTAATTATAATACAACTAACTCAAATTTACCAACTAATTCAATTGTTTCAATCGCAATCGACCACAATAACAATGTTTGGTTAGCAACAGCAAATGAATTAGTAGAATTTACTGGTAATACTTGGAACATCTATAATGACAATTCAGTTGGAAATTGGTTTGGTGGTTCAAATTCATTAAGAATTGATAGCAACAATAAAAAATGGATGAGTGCTGGATATGGTATAAAAAGTTTTGATGGCAGTAATTGGGAATACTTCAACTATTTAGGCTCTAATAATTCTTGCTTACTTGACTGTCAAACAACTTCTTTAGCAATAGATGTAAATAGTAATATTTGGATTGGTGCTAATCAAGAATGTAGTAATGGTGGCTTACTGAATTTCAGCGAATGCAATTCATATCTAACATCAAATTCTGATTTACCAGACAATAGCATTTTATCTCTAAATATTGATAATAATGGAATAAAGTGGATTGGAGCTTTTAATGGTTTAGCTAAACTCTATAATCAATCATTAAGTACAGATGAAAACAATTTCGTTGATATAAATATTCAATTTTATCCAAATCCAGTTAACAATTATTTAAATATAAAAATTAAAGATAAACTAAAGAATAGTAAGTTTTCAATATTCCAAATTAGTGGAAAAACTAGTAAGACAGGAAATTTAAAAAACAATTTGAATACAATAAATTTAGAAGAATTATCAAAAGGAGTATATTTTTTAAAGATTGAAAAAGACGATTTAATACAAACAATTAAAATAATAAAGTAAAGCCTACACACAAGCCGTGTATAATTAATTGCTAGGTCACTGCCGACTTACGAACATTCCTGCGGAATATTCTAATAGTCCGTAATACAATCAATTTAGTGGCATAAAGTTTAAAGAAGCGTAAGTATAATTTATAAAATGTTCAAAAAAAGTTAAAAACAAAAAGACTTATTGCTCACGCAATAAGTCTTTTTGTTATAATCATTTAGACAGTTTCCTACCCTATTTAGATTTATTGCTTCCGCTTATAGATTTATATTACTCACAAAGATATGAGTAGACGGCTCTGTTAGTAACTGACAGAGTACGCATCACACCACCAAGCGTACGGTTCACGTACTCGGTGGTTTGCAAAAAGATGAGTTAGGTTGAATGAAACACCCATTATCTTTAAACATAACTTCATAACGACAAATTCAAAACTTTTCAGCCTCATTACTAAAAACCGTAAAAGTATTATTTATAGACGTAAACCCTCTCTAAATGAAAACTAAACTTTGAAGATAAAGCTACAAAAGAGTTATTTCAGAACTTGATTTTGAATATTTTTTAAAACAAAATATAGAAATCGAAAAATACAGTTCTGAAAATATTGAAAAATTATATTCAAGCTATGAATTTTATAAAACATAGTGTTGCTAGGGTCACATATAACTAACTAAATTAACTAGCAAATTAGAATACTTTTTAACTACAAAAAGGCTTATGAATACAAAATCGTACTCACAAGTCTTAATTAATTAATCTATATCAATAGGGATGTTTTACCCATCGTCCGTTCTCACAAATATAAATACAAGTGGGCAGCTGAGTAGAATTATCAGGCGGTTGTACTGCACAACCTTCAATAAGTGCACTATAATTATCATAAGCACAACGCTTTGCTGGTATAAAAATGGGGTCTCCACCTAATATGTTTTTTTGTTTACTTTTATCAAGGACTTTTACTCCCGATAACTCAGAAATTTTATTTAACATGATATTTTATTTTTTTATTATTATTCTCAAAATAGTAAAGTCTGTTGAGATTTAGACTGCTCCTGTACAGGGAATGTATAGTTATAAAAATAATAAAACTAAATCAATACCACCATTAAACTTCTGATATTTAACAAAATAGGCGCTTTTAACACCAAAAATATTAACGTTTCTAATAATCACTATTTTTAAAAGTTTTATCCTTCGGATTTTGCAAACTATTTAAAAGGCTACCTACAAAATTTTACAACTTAAATCTTATTAGTACAAGGTATAATACACAACAACCACTAAAAAGTAACTAATTCTAAATCCAACTTAACAAAAAAACCGTTGCAACAAAAATTGCAACAGTTTTTTTAGCATTAAGAAAATTTACTTTTCTTAGATTTGGCTTTCTTTTTAGCGGTTACTTTAACCACACCTCCACCTTTTACATATTTGTAGCCTTTCTTTAGTTTTGTTCCGCATGAGGTTAATGCTTCTTTTTTACTTACTCGTTTTATACTCATAATTGATTACGTTTTTTGATTGATGATTGATTTTCGGAAGTAAAAACTAATTAGCTCAAATTATGTATCCTCAACGTCAAGGAAATAAACACAAAAAAACTTACGAATCGTTAGGGTGTGCATTATTAGTTAGTGCGTTTTTTTCTGTTTGACAAAATTCTATAGACAATATCTAAATACTCCTCTTTACTCTTAACATCACTCGCTTTCTTTTTCCTTGGTTTTTCTTTTACTTTCAATTCTTTTTTCAACATCGCAATAAAGCGTGTCTTCTCTGCTTCGGGCAAGCTTTTATATATAGTATATACGGTTTCTGCAAACATGGTTTATAAATTTAAATGGTTTATAAAAATTAGCATCGCAAAGCGATATAAGCTAATCATTGGAATGGCTTTATTCATATTTTTCAGTTTTATTCTTATTCAATGTTTGTTGCAAAAGAGATAAAACAAGAGATGATTTGATTACTTTCTACAAAGTAAAAAAAAGAAAGTATGGAGGAAGAGAATTTAGAAACTCTAGATTAACTAAAAAAAGCTACTCACATAATTCTAATTATTAAAGCTTATGAAATACTAAAAAACACTATCTCCTACTGTTAACTCAACCAGCGTTCTTCAATAATTTCATATATAATCATTTCCGCAACTAGAGAACCTTCTGATGCAGCACCAATGATTCCTGTAAAATTATTTTTTGCATCTCCAATTACATAAATCCCCTCAATTGTTGTTTTTCCCCAATCGTTTGCTTGATACGTTCTTATTTCAGATACTTCTACCCCTAATTTTTCAGGAATATCTGTTGCTTGCTTTTCACCTGTACTAAACAGAAATCCACCTGTTCTTTTTATACTTTCTCCATTAATAAGCCTTACTTCTTTAAGACATCCATTTTCTGAAATTAATGTTTCTATTTTCTCTTCTACAACCTTAATATTATTTCTCTTTAAAGTCTCTTTCTCTGCACTACCAATTGGTTTTTTATCGTTAGTAAATACAATTAAATCGTTTGTCCAATTACTAATTATTTTTGCAAAATGCCCTACTCCTTCTTCACTTCCAAACAAGGCTAATGATTCATTTTTTCTTTCCCATCCATCACAAAAAGGACATGGAAATACTGTTTTTCCATATACCGCTTCTATTCCATTAAGATTAATAGCTGCTAAATTATCTTTATACCCAGTTGCGAATAAAATTCGTTTAGCAACAAAAACATCACCCTCATTTGTCTTTACTTTATAACCCAATTCATTTTTTTTAACTTGAACAACACTATCTTTTTTATATGTCACAGTTTTGTATTGCTCCAATTGCCTTTTTGCAATTTCAAGAAACTCACTTGGATGAAATCCGTCGCGAGTAAGAATTCCGTGAGATGCTTGCGTGATTAAATTTCTTGGTTTCTCTTCATTTATTATAACCGTTTTCATCAACCCTCTTCCCAATACTAAGGCTGCGCTCATTCCTGCTGGTCCACCACCAACAATAACTACATCTAATTCTATATTATTTATCATGTTATCATTATTTTTCACATTTTATACAAACAAAAAATCGAACTTAAACCAATTACTATTCACTAATGTTCTACTAAATTACAACTCCACTAGAAAAAGCTTTCCATGCTAACTCATTCGCTTTTTTTGGAGCAATAATTCCATCTTTTAATGCTTGATTAGTACTTCTTACTATTCCCATCCAGACATAAGACAACCATTCATTAGAAAGTTGCACATCAATAATTCCTAGTGATTTCAATTTATCTAAAAGTTTATAAAACAAGATTCCCATTTCTTTAAATTCTGCTTTTGTTTTTTCTTCCATGAATTCATCTGCAAATTTTTTACAAAACTCAAAATGTTGCCCTTTCTTAATATCGTCTTCAAACATTTGTTGTAGTTGATTAATTGCCGTTTTCTCAGTTTCAAGAACTCTTTTTACATCAACAAGCATATTCGACATAATAGTTGCTACACATTCTTTAATCATTTGTTCTCTGGAACTAAAATAACGATGAAGTGTTCTCCTCGACACCCTCGCTTTATCAGCAATTACATCCATATTACATGATTGATCTTCATTTAGCGCTTCGATAGCCGATTCGATTAAAATATTTTTTGTTTTCATTTCTCAATTTAAAGACTAATGTCGTATTTTTGCGACAAATATATGTTATTTTTCAAACTAAAAAGTATTATTATGATTAAAAAAGACAAAATGGAAGCGCTCTATAAAAAATATTATATTGACCGTAACTTTGAAAGAGAAGAGATTTTTACAGCATTAAAGGCAAAGTATGCTATTGAAAGTGTTTTATATCCTGGTAGTTTTGCACATATTACACCTTCTTTTATTTTTCCAAAAACTACATATATAGATAGTGACAAGGGAGCATTATCTTTTTTTGAAGAGATGGAATTTGTTAATGAGATGGCAATAAATAGAAAAAAGTATCAAGAAGATACTACTATTCAGTTTTTTGGCCAAAACTACAACAGTCCATTACCTTTAGCAAAAGAGTCTTTTGATTTATTAATATCCCATTATGGAGGAATCATTTCCCAACCGTGCAAAAAATATTTAAAAATAGGAGGCCTTTTATTAGTAAATAACAGCCATGCAGATGCAGGAGTAGCGTATTTAGATGACAATTTTACACTTATTGCAACAATAAATTGTGATAGAAAAAATAAAATTTCTGAAGAAAATCTCTCCTCTTATTTCATTCCAAAAAAGAAACAAAACATTACAATAACATCGTTAATTAATTCTCAAAAAGGAATTGGATACACAACAACAGCAGATTTATATATTTTTAGGAAAATAAGATAGTAAACTTTCATTTTATAATCATTAAAACGCAGAAACGAATACCTTAGAAAACTTATGTAACCAATAAAAAAGCAAGATTAATTCTATTTTTAAAATAAATAAGTTTTTATTCATCAAATCTTTAAAAGAAACTGATTTTATGTAATTCGTACGTATTTATACGTAATTCAAGCTGTTTTTTATACGTATAAATACGTATTTTGTTTAACCTACTACTTTATTTAAAACAAAGAAAAACTAGTTTGTTTTTATAATTTCATCTATTATTCATTAGAATTTTACAAATCGTTATCGCAACTTTTTGTATATTGTTGGTATTAATCTTAAATTATAAAATTATGTTGAAAAAAGTTTCGAAATTCGGTCATGTTTTAAACAAGTCTGAACAAAAAGTGGTTTTTGGAGGTATCCGCTCTATTTGCCCAACACCAGGTAATTATTGTCCAAATGATGCAGCAATGATTCCTGTAAACTGTATTACTGACATTGCTTACTGTTGCGTGAACAACACTTGGAAAGCTTGCTAAACATGCAATGAGTGTTTTTTTTACTGCTTATTTAACCTCTCCCTATACTTCAATCTTTATTTTTTTTAAATATTTTTTGCGAAAAATATATTCATTCTATACTTATTTCCAACTCTTTTTATCAAAATACATCATAAAATATCAATTCGAAAAAAAGATTCAAAACATTAATAACTAGCAATTTAAATTATTCTTCTAAAAAATATTTAACTTTTTTTGTAACTTTTTAACATAACTTAACGTACAATTACTATAGAACAAATCTAAACTAGTTTTTAATACCGGTCCATAAAAAACTAATAGATTTAAAACAATAATTCGTTTTAAACCCAGCTTGAATTAGCAAAGAACTAATCAAGCACCAATAAAATGTTCTAATTACAAAAACAAACTCAATAGTATTAATTTAATTTATTAACCATGCTAACATTTTTAGGCTTTTTATTTGTAATTCTTGCAATTACAATAACATTTGTTCAACCATTTATTCGTAAAAAACATGACGATCTAATTAAAAACGGAAGTAAAATTCCTCCTTATATTGGGTTTATTGCCATGTGGGATCTTAAATTAAGATCTGCTCTTTTTGGATTTGGATTATTTATGTTACTATTAGCAGAATCTGTAATTTTTGCAAAAGAAGGACATCAATATTACATCTTAAGTCCTACGGGTGCTCGTTCAACAATAATGTCTCCTGGAATTAAGTTCATTGTCCCTTTTAGTAAAATTCAAGAATGGGAAAAGTTTATTGATATTAAATGTGTTGCTTTAGACAAAAAAGGGAACTACAAACAAGATGTTACAGGCATTGAAGGAATTATTCCAAACGGTATTAACGTTCGATTTATAGATAAAGTAGATGCCAATGT
Source organism: Flavobacterium jumunjinense (assembly GCF_021650975.2). Taxonomy (NCBI): domain Bacteria; kingdom Pseudomonadati; phylum Bacteroidota; class Flavobacteriia; order Flavobacteriales; family Flavobacteriaceae; genus Flavobacterium; species Flavobacterium jumunjinense. The sequence continues at coordinate 2,425,901 of NZ_CP091285.1, read as the reverse complement.
TTATGCATCCGTACGATTCGAAATGCCAAGTGATGATATCGCATTTATTAAATTAGTTGAAACCTACAGACAACCTTCTAACTTAATTAACAACACTTTGCTTCCAACGGTTTCTGAGCAACTTAAGAATGTAACGTTTATGTATTCAGCTGAAGATTACGTTTCAGGTTCAGCAACCGATTATAGAATGACAATTGAAGACGCTTTAAAAAATGGCGGTTTTGTCGTTAAAAAAGTAGAAGTTAGAGATACTATCTATAATGAAGTTGGAGTAGATTCTGTTCTTAAAAAGAAAAGAGGAATTAAGGAGATTAATAAGTTCATTCGTAACGAAAAAATCTTTGTAAACGGCATTCCTAAAAGAATTCCACATGAAATTAATGTAAATAAGATTATTACTGCACAAGTAATTATTGATGATGTAGACTTAAACAAAGCCTTTGAAGACAAACTAAAACAACAACGTGATATTTCTGCTGAAAAAATTATTGAAATTCAAAAAGTAGAAACTGCTAGAGCAGCACAACAACGTATTGTTGCTGAAGGTGAAAGAGACAAAGCAGCTGAACGAGTTAAACAAGAGAAAATGCAGGTAAACACTTTAATTGCGATAGAAACTAGAGTTAAAGAAGAAGAATCGAACAGGCAATTAGCAGAAATTGCTGTTAAAACTGCCGAATTAGAAGCGAGAGCTTTATTAATTAAAGAAAAAGCAGAAGCTGATGCTAACCGTTTAAAAGTAAACGCTGGTTTAACACCTCAAGAAAGAGCACAAATTGAAAAAGAAACGCGAATTGGAGTGGCTCATGAGTTATCGAAAATGCAAGTTCCTACTAATATGATTATAGGTGGTAATGGAGGTAATTCGACAGAATCTTTATTACAAATTAAATTATTAGACGATATTACGAAGAAGCAAAAATAATCACATTACCAAAACGCTACGTTTAGATATTAAAAACCTCATATTGCATGAGGTTTTTTTTATATTCTATTTTGATAATTTATTAAATACTATTTGATCTTTATAAGAAAAAACGCAGATTCTTAAAAAATCAGAATAAAAAAATGTCATTAAATCAAGGTCACTCCATACAAATCAAGTTCCGTAAGTATATTCTTTCTATTAATAAAGTTAAGAAGTGATAATACCTATTCTCTTTGGTATTTCATTTAACTTTCAAATTTACAATACTTTATAAAAAACAAAAAAGCCCAACTCTTTACGAGTTGGACTCTTGTAGCAGCTTATTTTATAAAACATCTTAAACCACTGCTAAAAACACTTAACTATCACTCCAAATATAAGAACAATAATTCACCCGTGCAATACGTATTTATACGTATTTTTAGCCTTTTTTTGTACGTATAAATACGTAGTTTTGGAAATAAGATGTCTTTTTTCTAAATTTCATCGATTGCAATGAGTTGATGTTTCAATGCGAAAATTACAACTCCGATAAAATTCTTTGCTTTTGTTTTTTCTAAAATGTGTCTTCTGTGCGATTCAACTGTTCGAACATTAATCTTTAACATATCGGAAATTTCTTTACTACTACTTCCATTCGACACGAATTTTATAATTTCTATTTCACGAGTCGTTAATAAATCTTCATCTATAACTATTGATCCGTTTTCTTCGGGCTTTTTATTCTCCCAAAGCATCACCTCTCTAATAATATTTCCTAACTCTTGACCAAAATAATATCCGTTTTCTTTAACACTCAGAATTGCACCCTGTAATTGTTCTGGATCTGAATTTTTGGTAAAGAAACCATGTGCACCAAGCTCCATTACTTTATGAATACTTTCTTTAGTAGTTAACTGAGAAATGATTAACACAAAAATGTCTGGGTATTTATCTCTAAGTACTCTACAGGTTTGATATCCGTCCATTTCAGGCATTTGAATATCTAATAATACTAAATCAATTTTAAATTCATTTAGCTTATCTAAAAAATCTCTACCATTATTGGCTTGAAAAACTACTTCTATATCGTCAAAAGAGTTCAACAAATGTGCTAAACTTTTTCTAAAAAGCTGATGATCATCTACAATTGCTACTTTCATTTCTATACTTTTTTAATAGATATCAAAAATTGATTTCCGTCACTTACGTTTTTTTGTTTCAAAACTGACTCAATTACTTTTAACCTTGAATTAATATTTTTAAGCCCAGTTCCTTTCGATACTTGGTATAATTCTTTAAAATTATAAGGTGTTCCATCATCGGTAATTATAATATTATATACTTTTTCTTCAAAAGTTATACCAATACTACATTTAGTTATATTACCGTATTTAATCATATTTGTAGTGAATTCTTGTATGATTCGAAACAATTCGTAGGATATTTCATTAGATACATCAAAAAAAACAAGATCCGTTTCTAAAGAGAAATTTGCAATTGTTTTACTGTTTATTCTGTCAAAATAGTCTTGAAGAGCGACTATAAAACCTGAAGATTCTAATAAAGGCGGCATTAATTTATAAGAAACAAGTCTTGTATTTTCAAGAGCAGCTTCTACTCCTGATTTTATTTCTTCAAACAAGGATTTTTTTTCTTCATCTTGTTCTGTTTTATACAAAACAGATAAAAAATTACGAATTGCATTTAAGTCTCCTGATACTCCATCGTGAATATCTGCAGCAATTCGCTTACGTTCCATCTTTTCAGATTCTAAAGATGTTTTAAGTAACAATTCTGCTTCTTTCCGCTTAACTTTCATCATATTAGTTTGATAAAAAACGGCTAAAAACAATACAAACAATACTAATAAAGTAATTAGTCCTGTTCCAATAAGAATTAATGTTCCGACTTGATTCGTGCTTTCCAAACTGTAAATATTAATGTAACCCTAAGAATGAGGTTAAAAATAATGATTAAAACCCAATAATCAAGTAATTTTATTGAATCATTATTTATAATATAGTCAGCCATTAGAAAGACTAAAAAAGTTCCTGTGAAGTATATTAAAAGACTTGAGATATAATAAAACTCGGTTCTACGGTATAATGCTTTGTCTTCCATTTTCTTAAAAACATCTACAAACCATAAAAAACTACTTACTACCACCATAAGTGTTATAGCAATCGTTAATGGTAAGTCTTCTATTATCTTATTTTTTGGTGACCAATCAATCAATAAGTAACCGTAAAGCAATAAATAAAGACTTCCATAGATTATATAGCATTTTTTAAATTCTAAAATTTTATAATAAAAATACCAAACAACGTAAAACTCAAGTAAAGAGTATATTCTAAACCAATACCCCGTATTTAACCTTAATAAATAAGTTCCAACATACTCATATAAACTCGCTAATGCTAACAAAGACAAAAAAGGCAAGAAATAATAAGTAGCAACTCCAACTTTTCTATTTATTATATATAAAAATAATGGAATTATACCTAGCACATAAATAAAATTCATTAGGTTGTCATTAATCATAAATCAATTTTATAAATTTCATTAAACAATCAATAAAAAAGAGAACACTTTGCTCTCTTTTTTATTCTTATTTATCACCTCCTAATGGACTTTCAGGATCACAATATTGTGGACATGGATTCATTTTATCTAAAATAACACCGTCGGTCATATCATTACCCTCAGCATTCACACCTACCAAAACAGGAGCAAACCTTTCTAAATCAACATCATAACCATTATAAACACGAATACCTACACAGCCTTCTTGCTTTAGAATTAGATTTAAACTATTTACACCCACAAATGAAGCTTTAATTTCCTTAGGGAATTTATTTTGGAATTGTTTCGTTAGTTCTACAGCATCACTCAAAGAAATTTCAGAACCTGAATTTTTGTTTATCGACATATTATTAAAAGTTTTGGGTTAATGCCTCTAAGTTATTCATTTTTCTTTAACATTTAAAATATTGTAACTCATTTATTGTAATTTTACTTACAATTTATAAGCATTAAACATTATTAAATAGTATTGTCTAACCTATAATTTCGTCTCGTAAATAGATTTTTTCCTATTACCCACAAAATTTTAATTGCTATAAAGCTAAAAGCATAGGCTAAAAAATGTTTAAAATCATAATCTAGAATAAAATTCAATAACATGGCACAACTTAAGTATCCAATTGATGAAATCATAGAGTTGATAAACACACCTGATGGATTATCAATATATTTTATACTTGAAGGATGAAACATTAATACAAATGAAGAAATCCCCACGTTTATGAAAAACCAAATACTAGACATTAAGAAACTTATTCCTATCATGTAATAAAATTTGATATCAAAAATAAAATTCTCATCTAGTCTATTTATTAATTCTGATTTAAAAAGGAAAAATGCAATAAGAAAATAATAAGTTTGACCTAATACGGAAAAAAATATTGTTCTCTTACCAATTTGCAACTCTCTAATTATTGAAATGAAATTCATTTTTATTTATTTTCTACTTTATTTTAAATTATCAACTTTTCAAATCTAGTTACAATATCAATACAAATCAATACGTATAAATACGTATTTTTGAGGGTATTTTGTACGTATAAATACGAAATTGGCTCTTTTTCCTTTTTTTCTTGTAAGAAAACCATAAAAAAAACACTCATTTTTTCATGAATAATTTTTCTTATATTTGATATAATTAACCCAGTAAAAACTATAATTATGAATTTTTTAGCAATTTTAGTTGCAGCACTAAGTACGTTTGCTCTTGGAGCAATTTGGTACAATCCAAAAGTATTTGGTACTGCTTGGATGCAAGAATCTGGCATGACTGAAGAAAAAGCAAAAAAAGGTAACATGGCAAAAATTTTCGGTTTTGCTTTCCTATTTGCTATTCTCCTTGCTTTTATTATGCCAACATTAGTCATTCACGAAACTGGTGTTATACAAGCAGCTGGTGGTGACAGAATGGATCCACACGTTTTAGCGTTTTTAAAAGCACATGGTGGTAAGTTCTCTTCATTCAAACACGGTGCGCTACATGGTGCAGTATTGGGTGTGTTTTTTGTTTTACCTGTATTAGGAACTAATTCCCTTTTCGAACAACGCAGTTGGAAATACATCTTTATTAATGCAGGATACTGGACTGCAAGTTTGATTATCATGGGTGGAATACTTTCTGCTTGGCAATAAAAAAATAAAATTGTTCATCAATTAACATTTAATTATATATCAATCGTCCTATTTTTGCGAGACGATTTTTTTAACATTGGAAAACATTACTTTTAGAATATACAAAGATGTTGCTACATTACCCGATAATTGGGATAGTGTTGCCTCATCGAATCACTTTTTACAAAGACCCTATTTATGTGTTCTACAAAACTCCGCACCAATAAATATGCAGTGTTTTTTTATAGGCATTTTTGAAAAGTCTGAACTAATTGGTGTTTCAATTGCTCAATACTTAAATATAAATCAATTAGAATCTTTTGGAGAAAGAGATCATTGTTTAAAAACATATATAAGGAATTTTATTTTCAAGTCCTTTTGTTCCCACGTTCTATTTCTTGGTAACAACATGATTACTGGAGAAAATAGCTTTACCTTTAAAAAAGAAGTTAGCACAAAAATAATTAGTAGAATTCTTATCGATTGTACCGATCATTTAATTGATTATTTCAAAAAGAAGAAAGTTAAAATTCATATTGTTACATATAAAGATTTCTACAAAGATTTTACTGAAGACTTAAAACGTTATGAGTTTAATCGGATATATGAATTCAACACGCAACCTAATATGATTTTTCATTTATCTGATGAATGGAAAACTAGTGCCGATTATGTTGGTGATTTCACAAAGAAATATCGTGATCAATATAAAAGAGCTCATAAAAAAATTGAAGGAATAACTACAAAAGAATTATCTCTTGAAGAAATTCTGAAAGAAGAAGAACGAATCTATGAATTGTATCATTATGTAGCGCTAAACGCTCCTTTCAATACTTTTTTCCTTTCTAAAAATCATTTTTCTTTTTTCAAAAAGCAATGTGGTAAAAGGTTTAAATTATTCGGATATTATAAAAATGATATACTTATTGGATTCCACACCCTTCTTTTAAATGAAGAAATGCTTGAAACCTATTTTCTAGGTTATGATGAAAAATTCCAGAAAGAACACATGTTGTATTTAAATATGATCTATAACATGACTGAATTTGGAATTGAAAACAATTTTAAGAAGATTACATTTGGTAGAACTGCTTTAGAAATAAAAAGTTCAATAGGTGCAAAACCAGTAATTATGACAGGTTTTATCTATCATACTAATAGTTTAATAAATAAAATATTACCCAAAATATTCAACAAGTTAGAGCCTGAAGTTATTTGGCAACCAAGACATCCTTTTAAATAATTAATTGTTAAGATGAAAGAATTATCTAAAGAAGATTATAAAGAATTAGCTTCACAGCTAAGAAATCCAAGTGGAGAAAACGGAACTGAAATGGGACATGTAATGAATGAAACAAACATGACCATGACAAAAGAAACAATCTCAAATCTATCTTTGGTTGATAATGACATCGTTTTAGAATTAGGTCACGGAAACGGACATCACATTAAAGATCTATTGACTCAAGCAACAAATCTATCTTATATCGGCTTAGATATTTCACCTTTAATGAATGAAACAAGAGTCTGAAAAATTTTGTCAAAAAAATGAACTTATCAATCAGACTTCTTTTTATTTATATGATGGAAAAACCATTCCATTAGCTTCTAATTAAGTAGATAAAATATTCACTGTAAACACTCTTTATTTTTGGGATGAACCTGATTATTTATTAAATGAAATATTCAGAATACTTAAGAAAAAAGGGAAATGCTACATTACTTTTGTTACAGAAGAGTCTATGAAGAATCTTCCTTTTACAGAATTTGGATTCACTAAATATAATGAATCCAAATTTATATCTTTTATTGAAAAATCAGATTTTAAGCTCACAACCATTCAAACTAAATCGGAAACAATCAATAGTAAACTAGGTACTTTGGTACAACGTGATTTTATTATTGGGCAATTAGAAAAAATCTAATTCAAACCTTCTAACTCTAATTGTACATTCTCCCAGCTCTCTAATAACTGATCCAATTCTTTCTTTTTCTTTTCATAAGCTATAAAGAAAGAAGCATTTTCTATTAATTTATCATAATTAGAAGCCAATTCTTTATCATCTTTCTGAATATCATTTTCCAATTGTTTAATTTGGCTCTCTACTTTACTTAATCTATTCTGCAATGATTTTTGCTTTTTTTGCTCTTCATAAGAAAGGGCTTTCTTTTCAACTTGGTTTGCAGATACATTTTTTGAAGCTTTAGGCACATCTTTAGTTTCAAAAGCACGCATGTCGTTTGCATTACGTTGTTCCAAAAAGAAATTGATATCTCCTAAATATTGTTTAATTTTTTGATCTTTAAATTCGTAGGTAACATTTGCTAAACCTTGAAGAAAATCTCTATCATGTGAAACAAGTAACAAAGTTCCTTCATAATTACACAAAGCAGCCTTTAAAACATTCTTAGACTTAATGTCTAAGTGATTTGTTGGCTCATCCATTAGAAGAACATTTATTGGCTGTAAAAGCAACTTACACAAGGCTAAACGATTCCTTTCACCCCCAGAAAGCACCTTTACTTTCTTTTCAACATCATCGCCTCTAAACAAAAATGAACCTAACATGTCTCTAACTTTAGAACGATTTGAATCTAAAGCAGCTTCCAACATTGTATCTAATAAGGTTTTTTCTCCATCTAAATATTCCGCCTGATTTTGAGCAAAATAGCCTAACTGAACATTATGTCCTAATTTAATTGTACCATCATATTCAAATTCATCAACAATTGCTTTAATGAATGTAGATTTTCCTTGACCATTTTGACCTACAAATGCAATTTTACTTCCTCTTTCAACTAAAAGCGAAATATCTTTCAAAATCACTTTTTCTCCGTAGGCTTTAGTAACATGTTCTGCCTCTACAACTACCCTTCCAGGCACTTGCGAAACAGGAAAAGAAATATTCATTACCGAATTATCATCTTCATCAACTTCAATTCGTTCAACTTTATCTAACTTTTTAATTAAAGATTGTGCCATTGAAGCTTTTGACGCTTTTGCTCGAAACTTTTCAATTAATTTTTCAGTTTCTTCAATCTTTTTTGCTTGATTTTTTTGTGTTGCTAATTGCTTTTCACGGATTTCCTCTCGCAGTAATAAATATTGAGAATAAGGTTTATTGAAATCATAAGCTTTTCCAAGCGAAATTTCAATTGTTCTATTAGTAACATTATCTAAAAACATTTTATCGTGAGAAACAATCACAACAACTCCAGAGAAATTTCTCAAAAACCCTTCCAACCAAATAATACTTTCAATATCTAAGTGATTGGTTGGCTCATCAAGAAGTAAAATGTCATTCGATTGCAATAATAGCTTTGCTAATTCGATACGCATTCTCCAACCTCCAGAGAAAGTATTTGTTAAATTATTAAAATCTTCACGTTTAAAACCTAGACCTAATAATATTTTTTCAGTATCACCTATATAATTATAACCACCTAAAATTTCATAATGATGAGTTACTTCTCCAAGTTCTTCAATTAATTCAGAATAAATCTGACTTTCATAATCTGTTCTTGTAGCTAACTGATGATTAATTTCTTCAATTCGAAATTCTGCTTTTTTAATTTCCTCAAACGCTTGATATGCCTCTTCGAGAACAGTTCTTCCCTCTTCAAAATCTATATCTTGACGAAGAAATCCCATTTTCACTTCTTTTTCGGTAGCAATAACACCAGAGTCAGGTTTAAAATCACCAGCCAATATTTTAAGCATAGTCGATTTTCCTGCTCCATTTTTCCCTACAAGTCCAACTCTATCTCCTGAACCTAAACGAAATGTTACTTCTTCAAAAAGATACGTTCCTCCAAAAGAAACTGATAAATTATGTATATTTAGCATGATAGTTTTGTTACAATTGTTACTCATTTACTTTGTGTAAACAGTATCTTTGTATAAATTTTTTGCAAATGTTAAAAAAAGGATCCAAACTAAATAGTATTTTAACAGGAAGTTGTCCAAAATGTCATGAAGAAAGCATGTATGAAGACAAAAATCCTTACAATTTATCAAATATTTACAAAATGCATGAAAAATGCAGTCACTGTAATATAAAATATAAAATTGAACCTTCATTTTTTTATGGAGCAATGTATGTCAGTTACGGGCTCGGAATTGCATTTTCTGTTGCTGCTTTTATAATTTCATATGTATTCCTAAATAGTAGCTTAAAAACAGCTTTTGTAGTCATAATCGTGACGCTTATTGCATTCATGCCATTAACAATGAGATTATCAAGAAATATATGGATTAACATATTTGTTCATTACGATAAAAATTGGAAATCTAAATAATATTCTTCTTTTTATAAATTCTTTTAATATCAATTTCTTTGTCTAAAGGCGTACCGTTTTCAATGAAATCAAATAGTTGATTGGCTAAAAAAGGAGCTAACATAACACCTCTTGTACCTAATCCGTTTAAGACATGTAAATTTGCATATTGATGATGCGTACCCACTAATGGTCGACGATCTTTTACCGTTGGCCTAACTCCACCAAAATGCTCAATGATTTCATATTCACAATTGATCACTTCTTCCAGTTTTTCTATTAATTCATTTCGACCTGCTTCAGTAGGTTGATTTGTTTTATCTGACCAATCATAAGTTGCACCAACTTTATATTTATCATCACCTATTGGTAAAATAAAAACACTCGATTTTATTGTGACATCTACTTTTAAATCTTTTGATTTAATTACCAACAATTCTCCTTTTGTTCCATCTAAAGGCAATTCATTAAAGAAAGGATTTGCATGCAAACCAAAACCTTCGGCAAAAATTATGCTTTTAACCTTATAATTATTATATAAAATATAATCATCAAAAAATTCGATCTTATCATAATCAAAAAGCTCATTCTTTATAAGATTGTTTTCCTTTAAGAAAACCTCATAAGCATCAACAAGACATTTAACGTCTAAATAGCCAGTGTGAAAAACTTCCCCAAATCCAAATGAAGAATTAACACTAGAATATCTATTAGGAATAATATTCGTAGATAAAAAATCGGACAAATTAACTTTATCAGCTGCTTGAAACCAGTTATTCTGTTCTTCAACTGATGCTAATTTTCTATAAATTGGAATTTTATAATCAAACTTAATCCCTAATTTATTTTCAATTTTAGCATAAAAAGGCAACGCAAGCTCTAATTGTTCTTTAGCTTTCCAAACTTCACTAAAACGCTTTAAAACAACAGGATTGTAAAGTCCTCCAGCTATTTTAGATGAAGGTTGTGAATAATTTTCAAAAACAACAATTTTTTTTCCTTTATTAAGAGCAAATTCTGAGAAACAAATTCCCGCTATGCCTGAACCAACAATTAAATAATCTATCATATCATTAAAATAAATAAACTCTTATCAAATAAATGATAAGAGTTTATATAAAATTGGAGAAAATCTATATTAATAATTCCACATATCTTGTTCAAAGTCACGTATTTTATCTTTAACACGTTCTGACTCTAATAATTGCATTTGTGCATTTTCTTTCATGTAATCTTTAATCTTACGATCTCCGTATACATTTTCTTCAAGGTAAATAAAACTAGTAAATCTTCTTGAATTTAACAAATGATCAAATGAAAATGGCATTGCAGAATTTTTATTATTGAAAGATTTTGCCTCATGTAGTACATCTCTTGAAGCTGGGAAATAAACCCAAAATAATTCAATAAAATCTTTTTCCTCATTGTTCATTGTATAAACATCTGGAACAACAGGACAAATTCCAAGCATACGGTATTTTAACTCACCTTGACGCTTATCGAAATACCAGTATCCAACTGTTTTATAAGCATCTACGTGAAATGCTTCAATTAAAGTTTTAGTAATATACTCTTCAGGAATTGCTTCTCCAGCGTTGTAATATTCTCTACCAACATCTGAAGTATCAATTAACACCAATGATGATTCAATATCTTCTAATGTTTTTTTGTCTTGGAAATAACTATCTCCATAAACCTCAGTTATTTTACCATCTCTAATACCATTAATCAAGACATTATAAAGAGGTTGTCTCTCCTTAGTTGACATAACATCACCTTCTACTGGAAAGTACAAAGGAAAATTTGCTCTTTCATCAAGATCAATATATTCCCAAACACGTTTACCCATAAGGACATCTCTATCCATTACGTAACCATAAGGAAGAGGTTTATCATTATCAGCAATTAATTCTGCCTCTGTTTTTTGACCAATTTGGTCTGGTGTCTTAGCATTTAAAAGATTAGACTGTGCAAAAGTTAAAGCTGAACTTAAACTTAATGCTCCTACTAATATAATTTTTCTCCAATTCATTTTTTATTCTATTTAGTTTATATATAAACTTGTATTGTAATACTTATTTAATTTCGTAAGTACAAGGTGAAGTTTTAGGTAACATATAATTACCCGCTCCAACTAATTTAGTTTGGATATTGCTAATTACAACCATATCACCTCTTTGAGCCTTAGCAATAGCTGCTTTTGCTCTTGAATCCATTCTATTTCCAGAAACTAAAACAGTAGGTTGTCCTGGTACTTTAATTGTAAATCCAGTAACATTAAGACCTACTTCGAAATCGAAATCTTCTAATTTAGCACCTACTGAACAAACCTCTAAATTTGTTTTAGGACCTGTAGCAGCATATTCTCCTCTAATTGTCCCATTAGGACCAGGAATACCTTTGATACGGAAAGTTTTACTATCAGAAACAGCAGTACCATCTGGCAATGTACCTCTAACATTAATTGAAACCTCTCTACCTTGACCAGGGTTCATATTATATTTTCCAACACCAGAACCTTTAGATAAACCAGCTGCAGATGCAGAAACCTTATCATCTGAAATTCCTGCAAAAGAGATTGTCATAGGATTAATTACCCCACGATAAACAACATTCATTTTATCTGCAGAAATAGTAGCAGAATTTGGTTTTGGTACAACAACATAGTTACCCGTAATATCAACAGGAACAGGCTTACCATCTTCCATGAAAGTAAATTTACCTTCAATTTTGTGTTCTCCAATATTTCCAGAAGGAATACTAAAATTAGCAGCACCGTTTTCCATCGCAGTAGCTAAATCTAATTCATTTCCATTTATAACAACTGAAGAAGGTACTGTTTTATTATCATATTTACCAAGAACAATTTTTCCTTTAACAGCTTCACCAGCAAAGAATGCACTTTTATCTAATATAACAATTCCTTGATAATTTTTCATCGAAGCTGCCGCTTTATATGTATTTCCTAAAAACACATTATAAGCTCCAGTTTCTGTTGCTTTAATATCATTTTGTAATGCAGTTAATTTTGATACAGTTGCAATTGCAGGAAATCCTTTAAAGTGATAATCTAAATATTTCTTTTTGACCCCTTCTTTATCTTTCACATCTTCTGTACCGAATTTTTTCTCAACATCCTTAATGATTAATTGATACGCAGTATCATTTCCTAAAGACTTCTTAATTCCAGCAACATACTCGTTAAATTTATTAACAATTTCTGTTCCTTTTGGAGAATAACCATCTCCTTTAAACCAAGCTTCATCAATTGTACTCTTATCCATAGCTTCAAATGGTAATTTACCATCTTCTAAAGGAAAATCTTTAGTTATATCCTTCTTAACAGCTTCTAAATATGCATAAAAATCCGTTGAAATTTTTGCTATTTGTTGCGCTTTCTTATTTGGTTCAGCAAACTTTGACGCATCCTCACCAGCTTTTTGTTCTAAAACTTGCAATAACTTGTCGTTTGACTCACCTGCTGCTGAATTTGATGATGTAAACTTTTCATTCATCAAACCGAAAGCGGTTAATACTTCTTTTGACATATTTAATGCCAACATTGCGATGAAAACCAAGTACATTAGGTTAATCATCTTCTGTCTAGGGGTTAATTTTCCTCCTGCCATTTTGTGTAATTAGTTTTTTTTAATTAATAAATTTTGTTAATTTAATCGATAAAACTAATTATCCTCTTGTATTCATAGCAGTTAACATACCTCCGTAAACAGCGTTTAAAGATGCAATGTTTGAAGTCATAGACTGCATTTGCTCTTTTAATTTAGCTGCATTATCAGCAATTTCTTTATTAGCATCAGCATTTCTAGAAGCGCTTTCTAACTGTACTTTATATAAGCTGTTTAATGCTTCCATTTGAGCAGCAGCTTGAGACATTTCTTCTGAATATTTCTTTTGTGATGCAATTGAATCTACAGTTGGAGAGATGCTTTTTGCAGCACCTTCAAAGTTTCTAATACTAGAACCTAAACTTTCCATTAATGCACCATCAATTTTAGCATCTTTCAATAGACTATCTAATTTTTGAGATAAAAGACCTTGAGCTTCAGCTGGGTTTTCAACTTTTTTCTTACCTACAGTATTATCTCCACCAGCTAACTCTGGATAAACAAGAGACCAATCTAATTCTTTTTCTGGTGCTTCAAAAGCTGATAATGCGAAAATCGCTGCTTCAGTTAATAATCCAACAATCAACATAGGTCCTGCTCCAGGCCAGTGCATTAATTTGAATAAAGCTCCAACGATTACAACTGCCGCACCCATTCCGTAAAGGAAATTCATTAGTTTTTTACTTAAAATTGCCATAATAATAATTTTAGTTAGTTAAGTTAATATAATTAAAAATTGGTTAAATATTTATTTAGGACTAGTAGCTGTTGCTGCAGTTCCCATGTAATCCTGTACGGTTCTAAATCCGATATAACTTCTAGCCGAATCAGCATATTCGAAGTCACGAGTTGAAACTTGCAAGAAGTAAGCAACATCTTTCCAAGAACCTCCACGTACAACTTTTCTTTGATTATTACGATCTGCAACGTTTGGATTCATTGTAGAAACAAATTCATTAGCAGTTACATCATAAGCAGATTCAGTCCATTCAGACACGTTTCCTGCCATGTTATACAAATTATAGTTGTTAGGTTCATACGATTTTGCCTCTACAGTATACAAAGCACCGTCAGCTGCATAATCCCCTCTATTAGGTTTAAAGTTAGCCATAAAACAACCTCTGTCATTTTTAGCATACGGACCTCCCCATGGAAAAGCTCCCGACTCAAGACCTCCTCTGGCAGCGTATTCCCACTCTGCTTCAGTTGGCAAACGGAAAGAGTTAACTTGATCTCTTCCTTTTTTCTTTTTAATGTATGAGTTCTTGTACAATGTTCTCCAAGCACAAAATGCTTTTGCTTGTTTCCAAGTAACTCCAACTACTGGATATTCTCCATAAGCTTGGTGCCAGAAATAATCATTATGCATTGGCTCATTGTATGAGTAAGCAAAATCTTTAATCCAAGCAGTTGTATCAGGATAAATTGGAATAGGCTTATCTTCTCCATATAAATCTTTACGACCTTTCTTAGTTACTGCATGATTCCAGTCTACTTCTCTATATTTAAATTCTAATTTAGAAACATCTACTGTTTTCAAACCATTATACGACTCGCTTTCAGGAAGGTACATAGAATCCATAACCTCAACATAATACTCATCTGGGTATTTCTGTGGATCATTTATAAGTTTTACTTTTCTATTCAACTTTCTACCTGCATACGGATCATCATCTGTACCAATACTATAGTAGTTTTCATACATGTACTTGTCGTATGGCGACATTTCTTCTACGTTTGCATCTGCAAAAGCATAATCTCCAATACCACCAGCACCGTCTGTAGCAGTTTGTCCAACTTCATCAGCCAACATAGCCAATTTTGTTCTTATTATAGAATCTTTTACCCATTCTACAAACTTACGGTACTCACCATTGGTAATCTCTGTTTCATCCATGTAAAATGAACGCACAGTTACTGTCTTCGTAGGAGCATCCTGAATTCCGGCTAAATCATCATCTGATTTACCCATAATATAAGCACCTCCAGGCACCAATGTCATACCAAATGGTTTTTCTGGATGCCATTTCTTTCCTTTGGCCGCTACTAGTTCTCCTCTATCTCCTTTACCACAACTGATAAACAATGATAAGATTGCTGTAAATACAACTAACTTCTTCATACAAATTTGGGTTAATATAATTTTACTTTTAAGGGCGTAAACCTATTCAATAATTTTGAATTAAACAATTATTTTGTGCTATTTCTTAAAAAAATATTAAAATTAACATAAAAAAACCGTTTCAAAAGCTCAAAACATCTTTGATCTACAATAAATTACGTCGATATGCCTTCCACCATCGGTTTGGGACTTCTTGCTCACATGCTAACAAATAATCATCATGAGTGCAAGGTAATAACGTATTTCTTTTTAATTTATTATTCACATTATCTAAAAAAGGTATTTCTATCCACCATCTTTCAGTTTTATTACTCTTATAAAAAACTAATTCGTCTTCACCAATCAAAACAATATACTTCAAATACTCTTCTTTGCTTCCAAATGGATACTCTTTAGACCTAAAAGAGAATCCTTCAATAAAATACCATACACATTGAGAAACTAATGCAGATTCTCTTTCATTTGGTTCAAAATTAAACAAACCAAAACTAGAAACCTTATCACTTATACCAGAATATCTTGATAATGCACATATTTCTTTTCCATCAAATCCATTCGGACTAAAATTATTATAATTTCCGGAATAAGAAGACTGAACACTTCTCATATCTACACTTACTAAGTCAGCGTCTCGAAAAACAGGTTCAGCAATCGCTATTTTATTAGAAACCTCTCCTAATCGATATGCTTCAAAATATAATTTTTCTATTAAATCTATTTCATCTTGAGAATTATAATACGTTTGATAACCAATATTACTAAAATTAAATAAATTATTTGGTTCTTCAACTATTATCCTTGTTAAAAATGAATCATAAATATAAGCATTTTCTTTTGCAAAATCAAAATAACCATCAATTGTAACCAAATTTACCATTTGATCAAGATTATCATAAGCCCTATAAATTGCGTAAGTTAAGTCCTGAGAACCTCCTATAAAAATTGGTAAAACTTTTTTTCTTTGAAGATCTTCATTTATTGTTTTAACCAAAAAATAAGTATCCTCAATTGTATCACCAGCAACGATATTACCTAAGTCTACAATAGACATATTCCAATTACCTGGAAACAACGAATAAAATGTTTTTCTAAACGAATCAAAGTTTTCATTAACATTATCAATATTACTTCCTCTATATTCATTTACACAAATAATTGCAATACTTGCATTATCTATATTTGGAAAATCAGATTCCGTATGAAATTCTGCATTCTTACCTAAGGCTTGACTTGACAATCTCTCTTTAAACTCTAAGAAATCACGACTAACAGGTTGTAAAAAATCAAAAACCATTAATTAATTATTTCTTTTTTGTTGTCGTTTTTTTCGCAGGTGCTTTTGCTTTTGTCTTTTTCGCAGGCGCTTTTGCTTCTATCATTTCTTTAACCTTATCTAGAGTTAACTCACTTGCATTTATATCTTTACTTAACTCAATCTTTATTTTTCCTTTCAAAATTACAGATCTACCCCACCTTGCCTTTTCAACTCTAATTCCTTCATCTTCCCAATTATGGATAACTTTATCTATTTCTTTTTGAATTTTATCTTCAATTAATTCTTTAATATCACTTTCAGATAAACTATCAAAATTATATTTCTTATTTACATTAATAAACATTCCGTCCCATTTAATAAATGGCCCAAAACGTCCTACTCCTTTTTGCACAGGCAACTCTTTATACATTGCAATTGGAGCATCAGCTTGTTTTTTCTCTTCAATAAGCTCAACAGCTCTTTCAATTGACACATCTAAAGGATCTTCTCCTTTAGGTAAAGATATAAATGTTTTACCAAAACGAACATAAGGTCCAAATCGTCCATTATTTACTTCTACTTCTTCTCCATCATATTGTCCTAATGATTTAGGAAGTAAAAACAAAGTCAATGCTTCTTCTAATGTAAGCGTACCTATATTTTGTTCAGGCAGTAAACTTGCAAATTGCTTTTCTTCATCTTCTTGTTCACCAATTTGAACCATTGGTCCAAATTTACCTAAACGTACAGAAATTTGTCTTCCTGTATCTGGATGCTTTCCTAAAATCCTCTCTCCCGTTTCTCTTTCTGCATTTTTCTCTACATCAACAACATTGGGATGAAAATGATTATAAAAGTCACTCATCATTTTTACCCAATCTTCATTTCCAGAAGCAATTTCATCAAAATCTTGCTCTACTTTTGCTGTAAAATTATAATCTAAAATAGTTTTAAAATTCGCTACTAGAAAATCATTAACAATCATTCCTATATCCGTAGGAACTAACTTTCCTTTATCTGAACCTGTATTCTCGGTCAAATCTTTTGATATAATTTTTCCTTTTTCGAAAACTAATTGATTATAATTTCTTTCCTGGCCTTCAAAAGTTCCCTTCTCTACATAGTTACGATTAATAATTGTAGAAATTGTTGGTGCATAAGTAGAAGGACGACCAATACCTAACTCTTCTAATTTCTTTACTAAAGAAGCTTCCGTATATCTACTAGGTGGCCTTGTGAATCTTTGCGTACCTGTAATGTAATTATTCAAAAGTTTTTCATTCACTCTCATTGCTGGCAACATTCCTTCTTGCTCCTCTTCATCATCATCATGCCCTTCCAGGTATACCTTCAAAAAGCCTTCAAACTTAATAACCTCTCCAGTTGATGTAAAAACTTCGCTATGATTATCTGCTTCTATCTTAACATTCGTACGTTCCAATTGAGCATCACTCATTTGAGATGCCAAAGTTCTTTTCCAAATCAAATCATATAAACGCGCTTGATCTCTATCTATATTTACCGTATGCCTAGACATATCTGTCGGACGAATTGCCTCATGCGCTTCTTGTGCACCTTTAGATTTCGTATTATAATTTCTTGGTTTAGCATATTCCTTACCATAATAACTCTCAATCTCTGCTTGTGCCGCTCCCATTGCGTCATTAGAAAGATTCACACTATCCGTTCTCATATAAGTAATCAATCCAGCCTCATATAAACGTTGTGCAATTTGCATTGTTATACCTACTGGTAAATACAATTTCCTTGCAGCTTCTTGTTGTAAGGTAGATGTAGTAAATGGTGCTGCTGGAGATTTTTTTGTAGGTTTAGTTTCTAAATCTGCTACTCTATAATTTGAACCTATATTATCTTTTAAAAACTTTTCTGCTTCAGCTTTAGTTGCAAAATTTTTAGGTAATTTAGCTTTAAATGCTTTTCCAGCTTCATTAGTAAATTCGGCAGCTATACTATATGAAGCTTCAGAGTTAAAATTTTGAATATCTCTTTCTTTCTCTACAATCAATCTCACTGATACTGACTGAACTCTTCCTGCTGATAAACCTCCTTTTATTTTTTTCCACAAAACTGGAGACAACTCATACCCTACCAATCTATCTAAAACTCTTCTAGCCTGTTGCGCGTTTACTAAATTATAATCGATTGACCTTGGGTTTTCTATTGCTTTTTGAATTGCAGTTTTCGTAATCTCATGGAAAACAATTCTTTTTGTTTTATTTTTATCTAGTTTCAGTTCTTCTGCTAAATGCCAAGCGATAGCTTCTCCTTCACGATCCTCATCGGAAGCTAACCAAACCATTTCAGCTGATTTTGACAAATCTTTTAGTTTCTTAACCAATGCTTTCTTATCGCTAGATACTTCATATTTAGGCTTAAACCCATTCTCTACATCAACACCAATTTCCTTCGAAGGTAAGTCAGCTATATGACCAAAGCTTGACTCAACTTGATAATCCTTTCCTAAAAATTTTTCTATAGTTTTTGCCTTTGCAGGTGACTCTACGATAACTAAATTCTTTGCCATTATCCATTTTTTATTTGAGACAAAAGTAGGCTTTTTTTTAAATTAAACATTCTTGAAATAACAATAATTAAAAATTACCGTTTTAAAAAAGAGTATTTCCTTGTTAACTTTAACACATTTCACTCCTATATATTAAGGGTAGTAAAAAGCTTAAAAACAAGAAGA
The DNA here is from genome assembly GCF_021650975.2 of Flavobacterium jumunjinense. Lineage (NCBI taxonomy): Bacteria > Pseudomonadati > Bacteroidota > Flavobacteriia > Flavobacteriales > Flavobacteriaceae > Flavobacterium > Flavobacterium jumunjinense. Next base: position 2,406,806 of record NZ_CP091285.1, on the reverse strand, counting down.
TTATTAGCAAAACAGATTATTGAATTCACAGATTGACTTTTGTAATCATTAAGCATTTTAACTATTAAAAAAACTTATGTTAAACATTATCTGACATCTTGTCAGAATTTATAATTTAGTATTATCTTTGCAATCTGAAAATACATGAATTCGTATTATGGAAAAGACAATTGAAGAAATCAAACAAGGAACAAGTCTTGTTTTAGAACAAAAAGAAGGAAATGCAAAAAAGCTTTTTATAGAAAGCTATGGCTGTCAGATGAATTTCTCTGATAGTGAAATTGTTGCATCAATTTTAGTAAACCAAGGCTACAATACTACTCAAAATCTTGAAGAGGCTGATTTAGTATTAGTTAACACTTGTTCTATTCGTGACAAAGCAGAACAAACAATAAGAAAACGTTTAGAAAAATACAACGCAGTAAAGAAAATCAATCCTAACATGAAGGTTGGAGTACTTGGATGTATGGCTGAACGCTTAAAAGATAAATTTTTAGAAGAAGAAAAAATTGTAGATATGGTTGTTGGACCAGATGCCTACAAAGACATTCCTAATCTTTTAAAAGAAGTTGAAGATGGTAGAGATGCTATTAACGTGATTCTATCTAAAGAAGAAACATATGGAGATATCTCTCCTGTTCGTTTAAATTCCAATGGAGTTACTGCTTTTGTATCCATAACAAGAGGCTGTGATAATATGTGTACTTTTTGTGTTGTTCCATTTACACGTGGTCGTGAACGTAGTCGTGACACTCAAAGTATTACTGAAGAAATCCAAGACCTTTGGACGCGTGGTTTTAAAGAAATAACATTATTAGGACAAAATGTAGATAGTTATTTATGGTATGGTGGCGGATTGAAGAAAGATTTTATAAAAGCTACAGATATGCAAAAAGCAACTGCTGTAGATTTCGCACAACTTTTAGACATGTGTGCAACACAATTTCCGAAAATGCGATTTCGTTTTTCAACATCAAATCCTCAAGATATGCATGTTGAAGTTATTGAAGTAATGGCAAAACATCATAACATTTGTAATTACATTCACCTTCCTGTTCAATCAGGAAGCACTCGAATTTTAAAAGAAATGAATCGTCAGCATACTCGTGAAGAATATATGACATTAATCGACACTATAAAAAGAATAATTCCTGATATCACTTTATCGCAAGATATAATCACAGGATTCCCCACAGAGACTGAAGAAGATCATCAAGACACTCTTTCTTTAATGAAATATGTAAAATACGATTTCGGCTTTATGTTTTCTTACTCCGAAAGACCTGGTACAATGGCTGCAAGGAAAATGGAAGATGATGTTCCAGAAGATATTAAAAAACGTAGACTAACAGAAATTGTAGACCTACAACAAGTTCATGCATTAGAGAAAACAAAACGTTTTGTAGGGCAAACAGTAGAAGTTCTAATAGAAAAAGATTCGAAACGTTCTAGCGAACATTGGTCTGGAAGAAATTCACAAAGCACAGTAGTAGTTTTTCCAAAAGAGAACTACAAACCTGGTGATTTTGTTAATGTAAAAATTACAGATTGTACCGCTGCTACCTTAATAGGTGAAGCAGTTGGATATTCTGAAATAATGCAAGGTTAAAAGTAGTTTAAAATTGTTTAATAATAACAGAATTAAACTATCAAACAAATTAAGTCATGGAAACAGTACAAGCCATAAAACAACGTTTTGAAATTATTGGAAACGATCCAAAACTCAATCGTTCTATAGAAAAAGCAATCCAAGTTGCCCCAACTGATATTTCTGTATTAGTAACAGGAGAAAGTGGTGTTGGAAAAGAAAGTATTCCGAAAATAATACATTCACTTTCACACAGAAAACACGGAAAATATATAGCTGTCAACTGTGGTGCTATTCCAGAAGGAACTATAGATAGTGAACTATTCGGACATGAAAAAGGTGCTTTTACAGGTGCCACCTCTACTCGTGAAGGTTATTTTGAAGTTGCTGATGGTGGAACCATATTTCTTGATGAAGTTGGTGAATTACCTTTAACTACACAAGTACGGCTTTTACGTGTTTTAGAAAATGGAGAATTCATAAAAGTAGGATCTTCGCAAGTACAAAAGACAAACGTTCGAATTGTTGCAGCAACAAACGTTAACATGTTTGAAGCCATCCAAAAAGGGAAATTTAGAGAAGATTTATACTACAGACTAAGTACTGTTGAAATATTATTACCTCCTTTAAGAGAGCGTAAAGACGACATTCATATACTATTTAGGAAATTTTCATCCGATTTCGCACATAAATACAAAATGCCTTCTATTAAACTTTCAAATGAAGCAATTCAACATTTAGTAAGATATCGATGGAATGGAAATATTCGACAATTAAGAAATGCTGCCGAACAAATTTCAGTTTTAGAAACCAATAGAGATATAAACCTTCAAACTTTACAACATTATTTACCGTCTGAAGGAAGTAATCTTCCGTCTGTCATTAACACTAAGAAAAGTGAAAGTGATTTTAGTAATGAAAGAGAAATACTTTACAAAGTGTTGTTTGACATGAAGGCTGATTTAAACGATTTAAAAAAGCTGACATTAGAATTAATGCAAAATGGAAACAGTAAAGTACAGGAAACAAGTAAAAACTTAATTCAACGTATTTACGGTCAGAATGAAGAAAACAACTCTTTTGAAAAAGAAACAAATAGAGAGTTAATTCCTCTTCAAAAACCTATTGAATCAGAAGTGTATAACGATGATTCTGAAGATGATGAAAGTTATCTTTTTGCAGAAACAGTTGAAGAAGAAGAGGAAACACTAAGCCTTGAAGCTAAAGAAATTGAATTAATAAAAAAATCTTTAGAGAGAAACAAAGGAAAACGAAAAGCTGCTGCCGATGAATTAGGCATATCTGAAAGAACACTATATAGAAAAATTAAACAATACGATTTATAAATGAAATCACTCTTTAAAATAATAATAATCACCGTTATATTTACATCAATAAATAGTTGTAAATATTATAACTTCACGGGTGCAAAACCAATTGATGCGGATACATTTCAAGTAAATTATTTTCAAAATAACGCAGATCTTATTGAACCTGGAATAGAAAGAATTTTCACATTAGAGCTACAAGATATAATACAAAATCAAACTAGTCTAAATCTTGTTCCACAAGGAGGCGATTTACTATATGAAGGTGAAATTGTTGACTATAGAATTACACCTATGACAGCTACAGCAGACCAAAGGGCAGCACAGAATAGGTTATCAATCACAGTATTGGTTCGTTTTTCAAATAAAAACAAAGAGGAAGACGATTTTGAAAAACGTTTTTCACACTTCCATGATTATCCAGCAAACGAGCAGATGATTGGAGCCAGATTAACTGCTGGATTAGATGAAATCTACGCAAGAATAACTCAGGACATTTTTACAGAGTCTGTAGCTAAATGGTAATTTATAACTAAAAAAATTGAACACGAAAGACATAACATATCTACTAAACAATCCCTTTTCTATTAACGAAAAGCAAACAATGGACTTAGAAATTGTATTGCAACAATACCCCTTTTTTCAGAGTTTAAAAGCTTTGCATCTAAAAGGATTATACAATCAAGATAGTTTTCGATACAATTATGAATTAAAAAAAACAGCTGCTCACACAACAGATAGAAGTATTCTTTTTGATTTTATAACTTCAGAGAATTTTACAACACTTCAAAAAAATAATATTGAAAACATAGACGACTATATTAATAACATTACTGTTGTAGATAGTGTTTTTCTTAAAATGCCTACTACAATTTCTGAAATAAAACTTGAAGAAAAAGAAATTCAAACTGAGATTGAGAACGAACCTACAATAGAACTTGTTACCCGCTTTGAAAAAGTAGACATTACAATTTCGGAAGAAACCAAAATCGAAACTACAACTGTTATTGAAGCTCAGGTTGAGCAAAACGAAATTGAAGAAAAATTAGAGATTGGAAAACCTTTAGACTTTAATCAGAGTGAAAAACATTCTTTCCAAGAATGGCTTCAATTGACAAAGTTTTCACCTATTGAAAGAGAAGATGAAGAAGAAACTGAGGTTTTGGATCCTGAAAAATTAAAAAAAATAGATATAATTGATCGTTTTATAGAATTAAATCCTAAAATTTCTCCTGTTAAAGCTTCTACTCCAATACCATCAAATATTAGGAAAACCACAGAAGAACCAACACATTTGATGACTGAAACATTAGCAAAGGTCTACTTGGAACAAAAAAAATATCAGAAAGCAATACAAGCTTATGAAATTTTAATTTTGAAATATCCAGAAAAAAGTAGTTTCTTTGCAAACCGAATAAATGATATAAAAGATTTACAACAAAATAATAATTAGATTATGGGATTTACAGGTTTTTTAATTGCAATAACAATTGTTTGCTTTTTATTAATTTTAGCCATTATGGTTCAAAACCCTAAAGGTGGAGGTTTATCTTCTTCATTTGGTGGTTCACAACAATTAGGTGGTGTACAAAAAACAACGGACTTTTTAGATAAAAGTACTTGGACATTAGGTGGGATTTTAATTGCACTTATCTTATTATCAACTTTAGCATTCAATGGAAGTGGATCTAACGATTCAAAAGTTTTAGGTGACGATGTAACTATCCCTCCTGTAACGACTACTGCTCCTGCAACTCCACAAGCTCCTGCGACTGAAGCTACAACTACTGCTCCTGTTAAAACAGAAGAAGCAGCAAAATAATATTAGAATACAATTCTAACAAAATGCCAGCCTGTCAGTGCTGGCATTTTTTTTTAGGAAAAAATGGCAAAAAAAGGCTTTGGCACAATTTCTGAAAATCAATTTGCATATTAATTAATAATTAAAAACACAAAATATGTCATTAAACATTAAACCTATCTCAGATCGTGTAGTGATTGAACCAATGGCAGCAGAAACAACAACTGCTTCAGGTATTATTATTCCAGATACTGCAAAAGAAAAACCACAAAAGGGAATTATTGTAGCAGTAGGTAATGGTAAGAAAGACCATACTATGACTGTTAAAACAGGAGATGTTGTACTTTATGGTAAGTATTCTGGCACAGAATTTAAATATGAAGGTAAAGATTACCTTATCATGAGAGAAGAAGAAATCTTCGCAATTCTATAAAGATAAATGTTGATCGCAAAACAACTTAAAACATTTAAACTTTAAAACAATTTAAACAAAAACATTATGGCAAAAGATATAAAATTTGATATAGAAGCACGTGACGGATTAAAACGTGGTGTAGATGCATTAGCAAACGCAGTAAAAGTAACTTTGGGACCTAAAGGAAGAAATGTAATCATTTCTAAATCTTTTGGAGGACCAACTGTAACTAAAGATGGTGTTTCTGTTGCAAAAGAAATCGAATTACAAGACCCATTAGAAAACATGGGAGCACAAATGGTTAAAGAAGTAGCTTCAAAAACTAATGACTTAGCTGGAGACGGAACAACAACTGCTACTGTACTTGCACAAGCAATTGTAAAAGAAGGATTGAAAAATGTTGCTTCTGGTGCAAATCCAATGGATTTAAAAAGAGGAATTGACAAAGCTGTTGAGGCTATAGTTGAAGACTTAGGGAAACAAACTGTTTCTGTAGGTGATTCTTCTGAAAAAATAAAACAAGTGGCTTCTATTTCTGCAAACAACGACGAAACTATTGGTGATTTAATCGCTAAAGCTTTCGGTAAAGTAGGAAAAGAAGGTGTAATTACTGTTGAAGAAGCAAAAGGTACAGATACATACGTAGATGTAGTTGAAGGTATGCAGTTTGATAGAGGTTATTTATCTCCTTACTTTGTTACCAATGCAGACAAAATGATTGCTGAATTAGAAAATCCTTATATTTTATTATATGACAAGAAAATTTCTAATCTACAAGAATTACTACCTATTTTAGAGCCTGTTGCTCAATCTGGAAGACCTTTGGTTATTATTGCTGAAGATGTTGACGGACAAGCATTAGCTACTTTAGTGGTTAACAAATTAAGAGGTGGTTTAAAAATTGCTGCTGTGAAGGCTCCAGGATTTGGAGACAGAAGAAAAGCAATGCTTGAAGATATTGCTATTTTAACTGGAGGAACAGTAATTGCTGAAGAAAGTGGATTTGCTCTTGACAATGCAACTATTGAAATGTTAGGAACAGCTGAAACTGTAACTATCGACAAAGATAATACTACAATTGTTAATGGTGCTGGTGATGCAGAAAACATCAAAGCAAGAGTAAACCAAATTAAAGCTCAAGTTGAAACTTCTACATCAGACTATGATAAAGAAAAATTACAAGAGCGTTTAGCTAAATTAGCTGGTGGTGTTGCTGTTCTTTATGTTGGTGCTGCTTCTGAAGTAGAAATGAAAGAGAAAAAAGACAGAGTTGATGATGCATTACACGCAACGAGAGCTGCAGTAGAAGAAGGAATCGTTGCAGGTGGTGGAGTTGCTCTTGTTAGAGCTAAAGCTGTCTTAGCAAATATTAAAGCTGAAAATGCTGATGAAGCTACAGGAATTCAAATAGTAAATAAAGCAGTTGAAGCTCCTTTAAGAACAATTGTTGAAAATGCAGGTGGAGAAGGTTCTGTTGTAATTGCTAAAGTATTAGATGGAAAAGGTGATTTTGGTTTTAATGCAAAAACTGGTGAATATGTTGAAATGCTTAAAGCTGGTATTATCGACCCTAAGAAAGTAACACGTGTAGCTCTTGAAAATGCTGCTTCTGTTGCTGGTATGATCTTAACTACAGAATGTGCTTTAATTGATATTAAAGAAAATGAATCAGCAGGACATAGCCACATGGGTGGAGGAATGCCCGGAATGATGTAATAAAGTTTTATTTTTATTAAATCCCTATGAATTAAAAATTCATAGGGATTTTTTTTTGAAAAAAATTTTCTTATAATCAAACAAGAAAAACCCTATAGAACATTGGTAAAAATATTTAAAAAAGCTACAACCTACTCAATTTTAACAAACTACCAATATAAAAGAAAATCTATTTGGCATAGTTTGTGATATATTTCTTACTTAACCAGTATTAATTATAAATCCAAGTAACTATGAAAAAAATCTTATTTCTCGCTTGTGTTGCTTTTCAACTCACAAATGCACAACAATCTAAAGAAGTTCTTAAAGAGCAAATAGCAACTTCTTTCTCTAATTATTTTGAAAATAATCGAGAAAACATTCACTTACATCTTAATAAGAACCAATTTACCTCCAATGAAAATATTTGGTTTAAAGCTTATGTTATAAACAAAAAAGATGAAAAGCTAAATCCAAATACTACAAACCTTATAATTAGGATGTATAATGACAAAAATGAATTAATCTATAGTGGACTAAACTATGTTGCCAACGGTGTTACTAATGGACATATCCCGTTAAAAGACAACTTGCCAACTGGAACATATTACATTCATACTTTCACCAATTATATGAATAATTTCAATGAAAATGAATCTAGTTTATTTAAAGTTGATATTATCAATACAAAAGACACAAATCTAAAATCAAAATCAAAAGAAGTATATTCACTTAGCTACAATATAGAAGGTGGGAATTTACTTTATCAATCAGATAATAGAATTGTGGTAAAAGCTATAGACATTAATGGTAATGGTGTTAAAGCATCTAACATTTTACTAAAAAATGAAAAGGGCGATGTTATTAATGTCATTGAAACAAACGAACAGGGATATGGGTTTACAACAATAATAAATCCTTCAAATGAAAAATACACCTTATCATTATCAAGTAAAAATAGCACAATCATTAAAAACCTTAATAATGTAAAAATTATAGGGTTCAATATAAACGCTAACAATACTACAAACAACGAAGATTTATATTTAAAAATTGAAACAAATAAAATATCATTAGAAAAAAACAAAGACAATTATTTTACACTTGCTATCAGTCAAAATGGTAACATAAAATTTATTGATTTAAACATAAAAGAAGAAACTACTTCTCTTTTAGTACCAAAAAATGAATTATTTGAAGGTATAAATACACTACGTTTATTAGACAACAACCTTAATCTACATTCTGAAAGAATTATTTATAACGAGGTTAACAAACCGACACTTACTATTTCGAAAACTTTAATTTCTAAAGATTCGATTACTATTTTTGGTTCATTAAAAAATAATGTAGGTAATTTTAGTTTAAGTGCAAACCCAGTAGTAGAAAATGCAGAAACAAGCACATTACAATCTATTAACGAACAATTTAAAATAAATAGTCACCTAAATGAAGAAGTGAAAAACCTTGATTATTATCTATTAAAAACAGATCGCATAAAAAAAATACAATTCGATATGTTCTTAATACATAACAAACCAAAATACAATTGGGAAAACATAAAGAAAGGAGTACCTACAATTCGTTATGATTTCGATTTAGGAGTAAATTTAAAAGGAAGGATATACAACTATGATGTAGAAAATGGGAAATTACGTTTTATATCAAAAGATGGAATTCAATATAACGTACCCGTTTCTGAAAATGGTGAATTTGAATTCAAAAATTTAATTCTTACAGATTCTACTACCGTTTTTTTAACATTATTAGATGAAAAGGAAAGAGTTGTAAAAACAGCTATACATTCTCGTCTAATAAATAACACTCCTAACTTCAATAAAGTTATCAATATTGCTCCTATTGTATATGACAATACTATTCTAAAAGAAATAAATAACGATGTATATTTTCCAAGATACAATGATATTGTTTTATTAAATGAAATTAATTTATCTGAAAAACAAGAGCAAAAAAGTCAATCTAAAATTAGAAGTGCTATAGATCGTTCTTATAAAATAAACGACATTGAAGCAAATACATATAGAGATGTTCTTATGTTTTTACAAACACATGGATATAATATAAATAACAATTTAGGTCAAGTTAATATTTTTAGTAGAAGACCGCAAACAAGTTTAAATGGATCAAGAAAAGCACCTTTAGTTTTCATTGATGATGCTCCAATAATAAATTTTGACTTTTTAGATGGTATGCCATTAAACAATATAGAGGAAATATTAATTGATAATTTAGCTTATGAATATGGAACAAGAGGGCTTGGAAGTGTAATAAAAATTTATTTAAAAAAGGGTTATGTTAATTATTTAAATACAAATCCTAAAACTAAAGAAATCATAGTAGAAAATGGATTTAAAAAACAATTATACTTTAAAAATCAAAATTATATTAACTACAATGATCAGGCTTTTAAAAACTTTGGAACAATATTTTGGTCACCTTCAATCTACACAGATTCACATGGAGATTTTGAAGTTAAAATTCCGATTTTAAATCAAGATCAAATTAAACTAAACATTCAGGGTATAGATAATGAAGGAAACATTTATAATGAAGAACAAATAATCAAAACCCGATAATACCTAAGGTAAAAAACCAATAAATCATGTTTATTGGTTTTTTTTCATTATTTTTATTCCTATAACTCTATAACCAAAACCATGAAAAAAATTATATTTTTAATTTGTATTGCAATTCAGCTAGCAAATGCACAGCAATCTAAGGAAATTATTAAGAATCAAATTGCAACTTCATTTTCAAAATATTTTGAAAATAATAGTGAAAATGTTTTTTTACATCTTAATAAAAACAAATTTTTATCTAATGAAAGTATTTGGTTTAATGCCTATGTTATTAATAAAAAAGATGGAAAATTAAATCCTAACACTACCAATTTAGTAGTAAAAATGTATAACGATCAAAATGAATTGTTATATAACAGTCTAAACTATGTGAGTAATGGTATTACTAATGGACAAATAAAATTAAAAGAAAAACTACCTACCGGAACTTATTTTATTCATGCTTACACCAACTACATGAACAATTTTATTGAAGATGAATCTAGTTTATACAAAATTGATATTTTTGATTTAAAAGATCAAAAAATTAAAAAGAAATCTAATGCTCCTTTTGATTTAAGCTATAATATTGAAGGTGGTAACTTATTATATCAGTCTGAGAACAAAATCGCTGTAAGAGCAATAGATGTTAACGGAGATGGCTTTAAAACGGACAATATTGAATTAAAGGATGAAAAAGGAATAGTCATTTCAACTATCAAAACCAATGAACAAGGATATGGGTTTAGCTTTCTAACAAATCCAAACAATGAAAAATATAGTCTTTCACTAAAACAAGACAAAAATACAATTACAAAAAACTTAAATAGTGTTAAAACAATTGGATTCAACATTAGCGTAAATAACAATGTTAACAAAGAGAATCTAATCCTGAAAATCGAAACAAACGATATTTCATTAGCAAAGTATAAAAACGAAAGCTTCACATTATTAATTAATCAAAATGAAAAAATTAAATTCATTGACATTATAATTAAAGACAAAACAACTCAATTAATAATTGCAAAAAATCAACTATATGAAGGGATAAACACCCTTCGTTTAATAGACAATGACTTGAATTTACATTCTGAAAGAATTGTTTATAATGAGACAAATTGTCCGAAAATTACTATTTCAAAAAAACAACAGTTAAAAGACTCTATAATAATCCAAGGAAAAATAAAAAATAAAATTGGAGTTTTTAGTATTAGTACAAACCCTGTTCCTGAAAATTCTAATTTCAACACAACGTCTTCAATACTTGATAAAATTAAAATTAACAGTTACTTAAATGAAGAAATTAAAGACTTAAACCATTATTTATCGAGTGACGATCGTACAAAAAAAATTGAGTTCGACATAGCATTAATACATAGCAAACCAAAATACAATTGGATAAACATAAAAAAAGGACTACCAAAACTTCATTATGAATTTGATTTAGGTGTTAACCTTAAAGGTAAAATATACAATTATGATGTTGAAGATGGTAAATTACGTTTTATATCTAAAGATGGTATTAATTACACAATTCCTGTATCTTCTAATGGTGATTTTGAATTTAAGAATTTAGTTTTAACAGATTCTACTAGTATATTTTTAACATTATTAGACAAAAAAGAAAGAGTCGTTAAGACAGCAATTCATTCTAGATTAATAAACAACAATCCTAGTTTTAATAAAGTATTAAAAATTGATCCGATAGTCTATGACAATTCTTCTTCAATAGAAATCCTAAACACAAACGATCAATTGTTTGAAACTAACGACTTAGTTTTATTAAATGAGATTATTTTGTCAAGTACACAAAAAGAGAAAGAAGAGTTTAGAGCTAATCCTTATAGTTATAGTAAAGACCCTTATAAAATAACTGAAACTCATGCAAACACTTACAGAGATGTACTTACATTCTTAGAAATGCATGGTTGCAAAATTGAAAGAGGTTTTGGGGAATTTAAAATTAGATCTCGAATAAATGGTTTTGTTTCCACAAGTCTTAAGAATATTGACACTCTTTCAGCTTCTGGAAAAAAAGAAGCTTTACTATTTATTGACGATGTAATAATTCCAGACGGATCAATATTTGACGGAATGATGTTAGATCAAGTCGATGAGATTTACATAGACTTAAATACACCGAACGGATATGGAACGAGAGGCTTAGGTGGTATTATAAAGGTCTATTCTAGAAAAGGGTATATAAACAAAAAACAGGCTACTCAAAAAACAAAAGAGATAATAGTTGAAAATGGATTTAAAAAACAACATACGTTTAAAAATCTCACATATACCAATTACAATCATCCCACTTTCAAAAAAATAGGTGCAATTCATTGGTCCCCAAAAATTTACACAGACAAAAATGGTGACTTTGAAATAAAAATCCCTACTTTAAATCAAAATCAAATTAAATTGAATATTCAAGGTATTGATAATGAAGGAAATGTTTATAATGAAGAACAAATTATTACTATAGAATAATTTAACAAAAAAGCCGATTATAAATTTTTAGACTGCACCCAAAAGGTTAGACAAATTTATAATTAATTTTGATAATAATGAGCTCGATATTTTATCGGGCTCATTTTGTTTAAATTTGATTTAATTCTTTCATTATTATAATAACTTATATATTCTATTATCTCCTTTTTTAATTCTTCAATAGACTTGTATTTTTTTAGATAAAACAGCTCTGATTTTAATATTCCAAAGAAGTTTTCAATAATGGCATTGTCTAAACAATTTGCTTTTCTAGACATACTTTGTGTAATCCCTTTTTGTTTCAATAAATATTGATAGTGCTTCATTTGATATTGCCAACCTTGGTCAGAGTGTAAAATTAAATTAGTCTTATTTGGTATTTTCTTAAATGCTTTTTTAAGCATCATAACTACCTGATTAAATACAGGTCGTTCTGTTAACTCATAACTAATAATTTCTTGATTAAATAAGTCAATTATCGGTGATAAATATAGCTTCTTTACAGAGACATTAAACTCGGTAACATCAGTTGCCCATTTTTGATTTGGTGCTGTTGCTTTAAAATTTCTTTCTAAAATATTAGGAGCTATTTTACCATGCTCTCCTTTATATGATCTATACTTTTTAACTCTAATGACGCTTTTTAATCCTAATAATTTCATTAACCTGAAAACTGTTTTATGATTAATAATTATTCCTTTATTTTGAAGTTCATCAGTTACTCTTCGATAACCATAACGACCTTTATGTTTGTGATAAATCGATTTAATTAGTTCTTTAACTACTCTATATTTATCACTTAATTTACTTTGTTTTTGATGATAATAAAAACTACTTCTTGCCATATTTGTATAATTTAAAAGTACTTTTAAATCATATTTATGCCTTAATTCCATTATGACTAGCGCTTGTTGGCTCTTTCTTCCGCCTGAATTAAGGCTTGTAACTTTTTTAAATAATCATTCTCACAACGTAATGCTTCATTTTCCTTAAGAAGTTCTTCTTCTCTGGTTAGTGGCTTAGCTGATTTGCTTTTTTTGCTTTTAAAATTCATAGATCTTGGTCTTCCTTTAATTTTTGGTTGTAGTCCTTCAAAACCAAAGTTAACAAAATCTTTTTTCCATTTTACAATAATAGCTAAATCAGGAATATTAAACTTTAAACAAGTATCTATTAATGAAAGTGATTCCTTTTCTATAGTTTTTAATACTTTTAGCTTAAAATCAGCTGAATAACTTTGATTTCTCCTAGGCAATAAACCTTCTTTCCCATAGCTTTTATAAAATCTAATCCACTTACGAATATTAGATTCGTCTGGACCTTTTAACTTTGAAACATATACATTTGAATAATGTTTCTTTAATACTAATTCTACACATTCTAACTTAAATGCATAAGAATACTTGACTTTTCTTTCCATAAAAAATGCCCCAAATAGTGTCTAACTTTTTGGGGCATGTTCAAAATTTTATAATCGGCTTTTTCTAATAAAACTCCCAAATATTTTTTTTATAAATCAAAATTTTTCACAAAAGTTGTTTGTAATATAGACGTGGTAATAAAAGTATTATTAGCTAAAACATCTCTCTGATTCATATATCCAATTTGTAAATTAGTTTTTGTATTAAATTTATACCCAACTCCAAGATACATCCAATTTCTTGATAAACTTTTTGGTGCTAAACCACTATTTTGAGGAATCCAAATTTCATCAAAAGCTTGAAAAAAAATCACTTTACCGTTCTCGAATGTTTTTAATGGAGTATTCAATGTTAATCTATATCTAAAACGATTAGCATAATCTGTTCCAGTTTTAGAATAACTCCCATCTCCATTTTGACCAACAGTATCAAACCATCTATGCTCTTGACGCAATCTATGCTGAAAATTTACATTTCCTATTTTATTTTTCAATAATACTTGTTCCCAAATGTTATTTTCTATTACTCCAATCTTAGGATTGGGATTGGGATGATTCGGTTTATTATTAATATATGAATACCCAACACTAAGCTCAACGTTTTCGCCTAAATGATAATCAACAGATGGTCTCCATAAGAAAGTGCCTTGTTCTGTTAAAAAAGCTCCTGTTCGCTCATGAATTTCATTAGAGACACTCCACTTAGGGTTTATTGTTAAACGATTCAAAACAGTAAACCATGTATTAGTTTCATCTTTTAAGACTGTTTCATTTTGAGCAAAAGAACTCGTAGCCACTAAAAAAATTGTAAAGTAGGCTAGTTTAAATATTAATTTCATTTTATATTATATTTTTTTTCTTCCTGAAAGTGGGTGTTCTGATAAAGGTTTATGGTTTTCCAATCCTACGATAGTAACTGTACTTTTATCGTTTGATTCATAATCATTTTTAAAATGTTCTAAATTTTCCATAACAGAATGATCTACCAATTTTGTTTTCTTTAAATCAATTGTAATATTAAACCCAGGAGGAATTGAATCTAATTTACGTTTCACACCTAAATAATTTGTAAAAATAGCTGCTTTATCAATTTCAACCAAATAATTATTACCTTCAAAAGAAACTAAAGCTGGTGCTTTAAAAAAGGATGAAATAGGTGTGCCATTAATTAAGTGTATAATCATTTTCAAAATAATACCAGCAGCTATACCTACTAATAAATCTTCAAACAAAGTAAAGAAAATTGTAACTAAGAAAATTGCTAATTGCTCCTTCCCTATCTTAAAAGTATGAACAAACTCTTTTGGATGAGCTAATTTAATCCCAACTGTAATTAACATCGCGGCTAAAGCTGCATTTGGAATCATCTCTAAGATTGGAGCTGCTAACAATACAAAAGCAAGAATAAAAACACCATGAAAAAAGTTTGCCCAACGTGTTTTAGCACCATTATTTACGTTTGATGAAGAACGAGCTACTTCAGAAATCATTGGTAAACCTCCTAAAAATGCTGCAAATGTATTTCCGATACCCACAGCAATTAAATCTTTATTCATGTCAGACTTTCTCTTAAATGGATCCATTAAATCAATCGCTTTTACAGTTAATAATGATTCTAACGACCCTACCAAAGCAAACATAATCACATATTTAATAAACATTCCTGTTTCTGAAAAACCATCAAAACACGCATTAAAACCAAGACTATCTACAAAATTTCCAATTTTAACCAATGCATAAGCTGGTTCCGTTTCTTTAAAATGCATAAATAACTCACAAGGAATAGCAAATAACAATACTACTAATGGTGCAGGAATCATTTTTATTGTAGTATTCTTTATTCTTGGCCATCCTAACATGATAATCAAACTTACAACTCCTATGAATGAAGCCTTTGGATCTAAATTCATTATAAAATTCGGAATATTAGCTAATAATTCTAATGGCCCTTTTCCTTTTCCTAATGCTGGATCATCATTTAATAAAACTGGAATTTGCTTTGCTATAATTATTATTCCAATAGCGGCTAACATTCCATGAATAGCAGAAAGTGGAAAAAAATCGGCTAGTTTACCTAACTTAAATACACCAAATAAAATCTGAATAATACCTGCAATAACCATTGCTCCTAAAGCCAGTTTCCATCCTAAAACATTATCTCCTTTACCAAATTCTGCAACAGAGCTAGCAACTATAACAATTAAACCCGCAGCTGGTCCTTTAATGGTTAATCGAGACCCCATAATAAAACTTACAAGGACTCCTCCAATAATCGCAGTTAACAACCCCATTACTGGTGGAAATTCTGATGCTTTTGCAATTCCTAAACTTAAAGGCAAAGCTAATAAGAAAACAATAAATCCTGAAATTGCATCTGTTTTAAAATGCTCTTTTAAACCCGCTAATCCATCAGCTGGAATATTTTTTTTAACTTTTGAATCCATATATTTTATATTTAATCTTAAATAAGTTCAATTTGATTCCCTTATTCAAAATAGTAATTAATTTATTTTTGAAATTTTTTATAAAAGGAATTAAGAAGACTTGTATGGTAATTCGTGATACGTTTTAATATGTGGTCCTAGAAATAATCTAGCATAGATTCGTATTCCAGCTATACCAGAAACTACAAAACTTGACGATACGAAAAAAGCCAATATAATTTGATTGCTTTCAATGTGGCTAAATAACAAATCTTCACCTATAAAAGTGGTCGTTATTGGAAAGCCTGTTACACCTAAAACTGCTATTAAAAAGAAAAAAGCAAATTTAGGATGCTCATAAACATGACCTAAATATTGATTCATTGATGTATTTTCTTCAATACTTTTAAGCTTTAACAATGCCATTACACCAATAATACCTGTTACGATTACTCCTGATAAATAGATTGTTATTTCAAAATAATCTACTTTATCATTAAAAAGAATGGCAATTGCTATCCAAAAATGATTCATTATAATTAACACCCAAGCCATTAAAGGATTCTTCCTTTCTGAGAAAGACTTAAAAACACAAACCAAACCAATAAATGTAAATATTTCTGGCAAACTATTAATAACACTGTAAGGAAGTGCTTCTCTAAATTCGTAAAAAACAATACCTAAAACGTATAAAGGAATAAAGAAAATGAAAAGTGTTTTTAAATTGAAAAAATCCATCGATTTCCCTATCAACTTTAGAGGTTTCCAAAGTACTGTATTCATAAAACCTTCTAAGTTAAATTCTTTCAAACTTAAAATGTATAACGAATATTCTAATCGTTTTGGTAATGAATCCTCAATCGTCTTTTTCTTAGGCTGAAAATTATAGAACTGTTCTCTTATTAAGTAAGTCACAACTGATGGAGAAACTAATAATTGATAGGTTCTTAAAAAAGCATTTCCTACAAAGTGAAACAAAGCCAAATTATCAAATCCTAAAGCGATTTCTATAAAAATTAATCCAATTTGAGAAATAGAACTATACGCAATTTGACTTTTTACAGAAGATTGAACTCTTGCCATTAATGAAGCCATTATACTTGTTGTTAGCCCCATTATTCCAATAGCAATGCGCACAGAAGTTTGATGCTCCCAAAAAGGAAATGTTCGTAACATTAGAAAAACACCTAAATGAACAGATAACGAACCATAAAAAATGGCACTCGACGGAGTTGGTCCTTCCATTGCTCTTGGTAACCAAGAAGAAAATGGAATTTGGGCTGATTTTGCAGCAGCTGCACAAGCCAAACATAGTGCAATAAAAGCACCAATTACAGTATGATTTTGTAAATGTTCGTTTACCAAACTATAATTATTCAGTTCCATGAAAGTAATGTTTTCATGAAATAAATGATGACTTGCCCACATCGCCAAAATAACTCCCACATCGCCAATTCTATAAATTGAAAATACTTTAAAAGCATTTTTAACAGGCAAATAACGCTCTCTATAAAAAGCAATTAGTAAGAAGGACGAAATACCTATAATTTCCCAACCAATAAATAAGGTTTCAAAATTACCTGACAGAATAGCTAAGTTGTAACCAAAAAAGAAAAATAAAACCGTATTAAAAAAACGCTTATACCCTTTCTCTCTATGTAAATAATAACGGCTATACGTTGTAATCATAGAAGTTAAAAGTGCTCCTACAAACAAATATACTGCTGTTACTTTATCAAAATAAAAATCAATAAAAAATTCATAATGTGATGTTTTCATCAATGTAAATTCTTTCAAATTTAAATCGAAAGCACCATCTACTATCCAAAAAACAGCAAAAATACTAACAATAACTAACTGCGTAAAAACAGTTCCAAAAGCTACTCTTGAAATTAATCTTTCTTTCTCTTCTGGAATAAATAAACTAAATACAAACCCTAAAAAAGGAAGTACTATAAAAAATTGCAAAATTTCATTCATCTTTCCTTAATTTAAAATTCCTACTAGTAAATTATCTTGCGATTGTTCCGCTAATTTTTGAACATCTTTAACCGTATTAGCTTCTTTTTGAATCGGAATGTATTTCTCAAAACCTTCTTTTTCAAAATGAAACAACTCGTTCGTTTCTGGATGAACAACAACTAGTTTTACCCATTCATTAATAAACCATTCATAGGTTGCAGGGTTCTTAGTAATGGCATATTTTACAATCTCTGGAAAATGCTCAACAATCGTCAACATTCGAATTGGATCATGAACTTCAATCATTTGACTAGGTAAACCTGGTCTCAAATCACCATCAATTCCATTAGCAACACCAATAAGCCCCATTACATTATGCGGCAATTTACTTCCTGCTCCTAGTTTGTGGTTATCAACTCTAGAGAAATAATACTCTAAATTAATTCCTCCTCCAACTGGAGCAACAGCACCTAATATCCCTGCTAAATAATCTCCAGTAGGATCTACATTATAATCGTAAGAATTCATGAATGAACGTCTATCTAAAAACAATTGTTTCGATAAACTTCTTCTTCCAACAATACACATTGCATTGGTTGCATGGTTTAATTCTGGACGTGGTTCAAATAAAGAAACCGAACGTCGTCTTATCCTATCATGTACTTTTTCTAATGTTTGATTAGTATCTACAGTATCAAAACGTCGAGAACGTTCTTTGGCATTTAAATCTAATGCTTTTGTAAAAGTAATTGCATTTTCATGATGTAGCGATTTGTTACTAATTGATAAAGTATCTTCATCATAAAAAGCAATTTCATCTCTTGTTGTATCATGTAATCCAGGTAAAAACTGAGTCGATTCTGGAATAGCAATCCCTCTTTCTTTAAGTATAGCTCTCACTTTTGGATTATTAATTGCAAAACAAGCTACTTTTGCATTAACAGAACTTGGTCTTCCACAACATGCTCCACAATCATAACCAGCATAATGTGTGTTATTTACACTCGTTGCACCATGACCGATTACATATACTATCGGAGCAAAATCTTTCACCAATCCAATACTTTTCAGTAATCCTTCTGCTCTATTTGCCATTTCTTCAACTGTGAAACCAATTTGCAAATCATTTTCTCTCTCATTGGAATTTTTATTCTCAATAATCAATTTTGATTTTTTGTTTAAATGCTTGAAAGAAGCACTTGTAGCTGGTGTCATTGTTGGTTTAAAAATATTAACAAACAGCTTGAATGCAGCAGAAAAACCAAGGGTTTGACTGATTATCCAACCGAATAATAAGGAATGTGATTTCTTAGTATAATGCAAGTCTTTAGGTTGCTTTTTCTTTCTATCTACTTCCTTTACTAAATACTTAGGCGTCATTGGTGCAGGACAAAGCTTTGTATAAAACTTTCCATTTACAGGTTTATAGAAAAACTCGAAATTGAAAAAAGCAGCCGTTCCAAATGTATTTACACTAGTGTCTAAACTCTCTATATATCTACGAAAAGAACATTCTCTATCATCCATGCAAAACATAGCTTGAAAACTAGTATCTGTTAGCGTTATATTAGGTTTAGCATTTTTAATCCCTGCTAATACTTGATCATACAAACTCCATTCAAAAGCCTGTTGCCATAGCGATAGAACATCGAAATATTCATCATATTTTACTGCTTCAAACAGGTTTTCTCCATCATCTTTAAAACGATGTGTTAAAGGTGCCCAATTCTCTCCAAACTTAGCATCTAAAGCATCTAATTCTAATAATAACTCAAAAATGATTAACTCATTAAATGTGATACTCTTCTTATCTAATAAAGAATTTGGATTACTTTCTAATGTAGCTACCATTCCACTCCAACCTGGGTGCGAAAATTGTTGATCAAATAAATAAGTTTCAAAGTAAGAAGGGTTACCTACAATTAAAGCTAATAATTCGCTAATTGAAGTGCCTTTTTCTAATAACTCTTTTGCTCTATTGGTTTTAAAAATACTTGTAAAGCTAGTTGCATTTAATTTCTTGATTGAGCCTAAAAAACCTTCTTCGTGAGCTGGGAATGACCAAATTGCAATACCTTGATCTAAATAACCACATAGTACTCTAAAAAGTACACCATGAGTGGATTTATCTAAATTAATTGCATACTCTTTTTTCCAAAAAGAACGCAATGTTCCTACTCTTGCAGTTAGGTATTCATAATATTTTTTCTCTAATAGATTATTTTTCCATTTAGAAAAATCTTTATCTACTTTGTTTTTTCGGATGACATAATCTAAAACAGGTTCTGAAATTTCTTTTTTAGCAAATCGAGTTCTGAATTCTGGTAAAGATAAATAAGTCTTGTATCCGAAAATTTCTGAAGCTTCTTGTAATGCTGAGAAGAAATGATCCTTCTGAAAAGCATGTAGCGTATTATGATGCACAAAGTCCTTCAGCGGATTTTGTGCTGGTAAATAGTGTTTTAGGTGTTCGAGAACATGTTGTTCATCGAAACCTACGGTATGTGTATTCATTTAAAAATGAAATAAAGTTAATACATAGCGTATTATTACGATGTTATAGAATCGTAAAAAAATACAGTTAAAAAAGGTTTTAAATTATGTATTAAGAAAGGTGCAATTTCCAATTACAAAACAAATCGTAAAGTGGAATACTTTGTTCAGTATAAAAATGAGTACAATAATAGCATTCATTCTTTAAAACTGTAGAAAGTGTTTCAAAACTATAAATAGATTTTTGAAAAAGAAAAGTTTCAATTTCAAGTTCTAACTCAATTTCAGATTCTCTAAAAGAAATAGAATCGTCATTTGATTCTAAAATTAAATAATGATTATTATCAAGTGAAACTGTTGTGTTTTCAAAAACTGCAACAGTTTTATAAACTTCTTCTTTACTTTGATTATTACCAAAAGTAACTAATCCTAAAAATATTAGGAAAAGTGCACTCATAGTAAGTTTAAAAAAAGCAGGCTTATTGAAGCTCATAATTAATCCTTAAATATGGAACAAATGTACCTTTTTTTTTAATTCAAAAGGTTTTTTTAAGAAAAAAAATTAATAATAAAAAAGTATCCAGTTCATTATACAAAAATCAAATATTAATCAAAAAAAAAATCCCGATAAAACTATCGGGATTTAAATGAATTAATCTCTTTTATATTGACAACAACCATGTAAATTATCATAATCTTCATCGTCTGCTTTTACTAATTCAGAATCATATCCTGCTTTTGCAATTGCATTGGCAACATCTAATGTACTACATTTAGTTTCATCAATAATTAAAAATATATTTTGCTCATCATTCTTCCAATCGGCACTTTTAACACCTTTAATAGAGAATGCAGCTTTTTCAATTTTTTTCTCACACATTTCACAATTTCCTGTCACTTTAAATGAAACTTGTTTGTTTTTACTTTTCTTTTCTTGAGAAAAAATTACTAATGAAAACATCCCCATTAGTAAAACCATTATTATTTTTTTCATGTTCTTTTTTATTTTAAAATTACTTATTTTATTTTAAATCGCAAACCTGCATAATACATTTGCCCAAAAACTGGTCCGTATATCATACTACTATCAAAAGACGAGCCAAATGGATTCTCTGCACTTACAATTGCATTCTTCTGCTTAAAGTTTCCTAAATTTTCTCCTCCAAAATATACTTCAAACACACTCGAAAAAGTTCTTGTAATTTGTGCATTAACAACTCCAAAAGACGGTGCGTTTTCTGGCAAACGATATTGTAGCGTATTACTTTGAGTGTTTGGCAAACGTTGCTCACCTAACCAATTATAAGTAACATCATATTTCCATTGTTGTCCTTTGTCTTTTATATGAGTTTCAAAGGAAACATTTGTAAAGAAACGATGCTTTGCTTGCAATGCTCTTTGCAATTGCCCTGTTGCATATTGTGTTTGCACATCATAGTATTTATAGGCTGATTTTATATTGAAATGCTTAAAAGGTTCAATACTAAACTCTGCTTGAAAAGAATTTGCAAAACTTTTCCCATTCAAATTAGAAAACAATACTTGTTGCGGACTAAAATCTAAGTCAACAACAGCTTGATTTTCGAAATCGGTTCTATAATAATCTAAAACAATATCTGAATTAGCTCCAAAAACCTTAAAAGATTGAATGAAACTTAAACCATAATTCCAAGCAACCTCTGGATTTAATCCATATAATTTTCCGTCATTATTCAAAATTGAAAAACTACGAGATGACGCTAATAGTTGTTGGTTCTCGGCAAATATATTCGCAGCACGTTTACCTCTTCCCATTGAAGCTCTAACAACAGCTTCTTTCCAAGGGTTATATCGAATATGAAGTCTTGGTGTTACAAAAGTCCCTAATCGGTTATGGTTATCAACACGTAAACCAGCGACCAAACTAAAATCGTCTAAATTATCGAATGTATACTCAAAGAATGCTCCTACAGAATTATCTGTTCTTGAAAAATCTTTCGCAAAATTAACTGCTACTTTTTCATCATAATCATCATAACTGAAATTTATCCCTGTTGCAAATTTATTTCTAGTATTTGTAATTATTGAATTAAATATTAAATTAGAATACAAACTCTTTTGATGTATATTATATTGATTCAAACCGAAATAAGAATCTTGTTTGTGCGATTGAAATGAATTTTGAAATCCGATACTTTGATAAGGCATATTTGGAAAAACATATCCAGTTTTATTAGACACTTCTATTTTCTCTGTGTTTATTGCGCTACCCCAAGCATTAGTTGTTAGCTTATCTGTTTCGGGATTAAAAAATGTTTGACCCGACTGTTTTTCATCATTCATATAACGCACGTTAAGGAAACTCACTATTCCTTTTTCAACATCGTTATATTGCCAACGGTTTAAAAGATTGATTTGTTTTCCAATTGGATTATCTAGAAAACCATCATTATTCATGTCATTTTTAGTTTGTCTTGTATTTCCATGAACAAATAATGTCGAACTTAATTTATCTGAATATTTTTGATTAAAATGAGTATTCAATTCAAATCGACCATCCATTGAACCATAAACATTTAAAAAAAATGGAATATCATCAATAGGTTTTAAAATTTCATAATTAATTTGTCCTGAGATACTTTCATATCCGTTAATAACACTTCCTGCTCCTTTTGTTATTTGAATACTTTCTACCCAAGTTCCAGGCACAAAAGACAATCCATAGGCTTGAGAAGCACCACGAACTGAAGGGATATTTTCTTCGGCTATTAAAATATACGGACTTGTTAATCCTAACATTTTGATTTGTTTGTTTCCAGTTACAGCATCAGAAAAATTAACATCTATTGAAGGGTTTGTACTAAAGCTTTCCGATAAATTACAACACGCTGCTTTCAATAGTTCTTTTTGCCCCATAGTTTGCACATTGGTAACTTGAAACTTAGAATGTTCTGTACTTTTTTTTGTTTTAGAAACTGTTACTTCTTTTAAAGTAGTAATCGCTTCAAGTTTAATTGTAATTTCGTTGTTTGAAGTTATTTCAACTTTTTGAGTTTTATAACCCAAATAACTAACAACTAAACTATTGGTTTCCGTAACTTTTTTTATTGAAAATTTACCGTCAATATCGGTTGTTGTACCAACGGAAGTATTGAACCAAAACACATTGGCTCCTAACAACTCTTCGTTATTTTCGTCTATTATTGTTCCTTTTATTATATCTTGTGCTTGAGTAAAAGATATTACAAACAACAATAGTATTGTTATTTTTTTATACATAAATTCAATTTTAATGTTTCTATTTTTAAAGACTAAAAAACATTAAAAATTATGCATAAAATACTAATTGACAATAAAGTTTATAAAATGGAGGTGCATTAGAATTACAATAAAAAGACGGTGATTCTTTTGAAGTAAAAATATTTTTCGAAGTATTTTCAAGAACTTCAGTTAATGTATTAAAACAAAACTGTATCAAATCTAATTGAAAGCTCTTAGTTAAAACATTATCTGTTTCTTTTTCAAGCTTAACCAATTTATTAGAACAACACTCCTTAGACTCTTTCTTTGCTGCACAACATGATTTAACCGTTTCTGAGCAAGCTTCTTTACCATTAATATCTAAAGAAATCCCAGCAATTTTATCTTTACAATAATGTACATTAAAAACCAATCCTAAATTTGAAATCAGGATAAAGGTAGATAATAATACACTTATAGATTTTCTAAATTGCATGTTGCAAATTTAATAAAGATTCTAATTAATTACGTTAACATTTCTATAATTTTCAATTACCTAACTACAAAACAAATTAACATTCTTTATTTTTAAGTTTCTGATAAAAAAATGCAGGTAAAAAAAGTAAAAGAAAAAGAGGTTGAATTAAAAAACGTCTAACATAGAATAGCATCCAATAATCTGGTTTTTCACTAAAGAATAGTAACCCAAAAAAAATCATAGTTAACACTATAAAAAAAACTAAATACAACCACGATGAAAAGACTAGTAAAACTTTCTCTTTAAATACAGAAAAAATAATACCTAAAGATAATAGCGTATTCAAGCTATAACGAAATACTATATTAAGAAAAAGTTTAAAGCCATCAAAAACAGGCAATTCTTGATTTTCATATTCTGTTCTAAAAAAATGTAAAAAAGGATCATAAAACAGCTTTCTTTCGAAAATTCTAATTGATACTAATCCGAACAAAAAAAGAATAATAAAAAAAATACTCTTCTTGTTATTAAACAGTTTTTTTATCATAACCTGCAAATTTCATTATCCAAAGTCCCCACAAAATGAATACAAATCCATAAATCAACAATGGGAAAACTGTTCCATGCAACACTTCTTGATATTCTGGGTAATAGTACAACGCATAAGTAAGAAATGCAACCCTGCCAATATTTAAGACGTACAAAGTTAAAATTCCTAAGATAATATATAATATTGTTTGTTTAAGTTGTGCAGAAAAAGCAAAAATAAAAGCAGCAAACAAAATCATTATACTAATTGCATTACACCCCTCAATTACCCTAGCAACATATCTTTCTTTAAATATCATTTTAACTGAGCCTTCTTTGTTATTGACCTCTATTTTTGAATCCTGATCCAAAAAGCGCAAAAGATAATTTGTATGTAGTGCTACACTCTTTGTTATTACATCGGTTTTTCTTCCATTTAAATCATTTTTATATTGATTCAGATAACCTTTATAAAGGAATGAAAAAAGGACATAAAAAAGTAAAAACTTGATTAAAAAAATAAAGAATAAACGATATTGCACAAAAAGTGACTTCAAAGTAGTAATTTTTAACAAAAATATGTATTTTTTGATGAGAAAGAATAAATACTTTTGTAAAAAAAATTAAACATGCCTTTTGAGAATTTAAAACCTAAAGTTTCATCTATAATAGAAAATACAAATTTTTCTAGAGATGAGAAATTAAAAAACATCTGTCAGTTACTACAAGA
This sequence comes from Flavobacterium jumunjinense, assembly GCF_021650975.2. Lineage (NCBI taxonomy): Bacteria > Pseudomonadati > Bacteroidota > Flavobacteriia > Flavobacteriales > Flavobacteriaceae > Flavobacterium > Flavobacterium jumunjinense. The sequence continues at coordinate 2,381,663 of NZ_CP091285.1, read as the reverse complement.
CACAATCTCCTATTATAATTGGGTTGGTTTCTATTTTGCAAATCACGAAACAAAAACATTACATTTAGGACCATATGTTGGTGCAGAAACAGATCACACTGTTATTCCGTTTGGAAAAGGTATTTGTGGACAGGTAGCAGAGTCAAACGCTAACTTTGTTGTTCCAGACGTTGCTTCGCAAGACAATTATATCGCTTGTAGTTTTACAGTTAAATCAGAAATTGTTGTTCCTTTATTTGTTAACGGTCAAAATATTGGTCAAATAGATATTGATTCTCATGTTATTGACCCATTTACAGAAGTTGATGAGCGATTCTTAGAATTTGTAAATGAGCAAGTAGCAACTTTATTTTAATATTATTAATTGTTTATACTAAAAATAAACTTATATTTGCAGCTGAATTGCTACCATACAATTCATACATAATAATCATTTAAAATAATATTAGCATGTACTTAACTAATGAAGTAAAAGCTGAAATTTTCGCTAAACACGGAGGGAAAGCTGAAAACACTGGATCTGCTGAAGGGCAAATCGCTTTGTTTACATTTAGAATTAACCACTTAACTGGACACTTAAAAGCGAATCGTCATGATTACAACACTGAACGTTCATTAGTGAAGTTAGTAGGAAAAAGAAGAAGTCTTCTTGACTACTTAAAGAAAAAGGATATCAATAGATACCGTGAGATTATTAAAGAATTAGGAATTAGAAAATAATCAACTAAAGGGGCTTCGCGCCCCTTTTTGTTTTTGAATATATTATGTTATAAAAAGTTTGGTTTTTCATTGGGTACACACAACAACTACTACAACACACAACTACACAAACCCATTGTTTAATTAAGAATTAAAAATTATGATTCCACAATTATTTGTAGAAAGCATCGATTTAGGTGACGGAAGAACTATCACTATCGAGACAGGTCGTTTGGCTAAACAAGCTGATGGTTCTGTTATAATTAGAATTGGAAAAACTGTTATTTTAGGTACAGTTGTTTCTTCTAGAAAAGCAAGTCCAGGCATTGATTTTCTACCATTAACAGTAGACTATCGTGAAAAATTTGCAGCAGCAGGTCGTTTCCCTGGAGGTTTCTTTAAAAGAGAAGCTCGCCCAAGTGATAGCGAAGTATTAACAATGAGATTAGTTGACCGTGTTTTACGTCCACTTTTCCCTAGTGACTACCATGCAGAAGTTCAAGTTATGATTCAACTAATGTCTCATGATGATGATGTTATGCCAGATGCATTAGCAGGATTAGCAGCTTCGGCAGCACTTGCTTTATCTGACATTCCATTTGAAACTTTAATTTCTGAAGCTCGTGTAGGAAGAATTGATGGTAAATTCATCATCAATCCATCACAAGCACAATTAGAATTATCAGATATTGATATGATGATTGGTGCTTCAACCGATTCTATCGCAATGGTAGAAGGAGAAATGAAAGAAATTTCAGAAGCAGAAATGTTAGAGGCAATTAAATTTGCTCATGAACATATTAAAGTTCAAATTGCAGCTCAAGAAAGATTGCAAGCGGCATTTGGTAAAAAAGAAGTTCGTGAATACGAACAAGAAAAAACAGACGAAGCTATTCATGCAAAAGTAAGAGAAGCTTCTTATGATAAGATTTATGCAATTGCAAGTAAAGGTTCTGCAAAACAAGAACGTTCGGCTGCATTTGATGAAGTAAAAGAAGAAGTAAAAGCTTTATTTACAGAAGAAGAATTAGTAGAAAATGGAGATTTAGTTTCTAAATATTTCTACAAAGTTAACAAAGAAGCTGTTCGTAACGTTACTCTGGACTTAGGAACACGTTTAGACGGAAGAAAAACTACGGAAATTAGACCTATTTGGTGTGAAGTAGATTATTTACCATCTGTTCATGGTTCTGCATTATTTACACGTGGAGAAACACAAGCATTGGCTACTGCAACTTTAGGAACTTCTAGAGAAGCAAACCAAATTGATTCGCCTTCACAACAAGGAGAAGAAAAATTCTATTTACATTACAACTTCCCTCCTTTCTCAACTGGAGAAGCTCGTCCTTTAAGAGGAACATCAAGAAGAGAAGTTGGACATGGAAATTTAGCTCAAAGAGCTTTAAAAAATATGATTCCTGCAGATTGTCCTTATACAATTCGTATTGTTTCTGAGATATTAGAATCTAACGGTTCGTCTTCGATGGCTACTGTTTGTGCTGGAACATTATCTTTAATGGATGCTGGAGTTCAAATGATACGCCCTGTTTCTGGTATTGCAATGGGATTAATTACTGATGGAGATCGTTTTGCTGTTTTATCTGATATTTTAGGTGATGAAGATCATTTAGGAGATATGGATTTCAAAGTAACTGGAACCTCAGAAGGAATTACTGCTTGTCAGATGGACATTAAAATTGACGGATTAAAATATGAAATCATGGAGCAAGCATTAGCTCAAGCTCGTGATGGACGTTTACATATCTTAGGAAAACTAACTGAAACTTTAGCACAACCAAGAGTTGATGTTAAAGATCATTCTCCAAAAATCATTACAAGAAGAATTCCTAATGCATTCATTGGAGCATTAATAGGACCTGGTGGAAAAGTAATTCAAGAATTACAAAAAGCAACTGGAACTACTATTGTTATCAATGAAGACCCAGTTACTGAAGAAGGAATTGTAGAAGTTTTAGGGACTGATCCAGATGGAATTGCAACTGTAATGGCTAAAATCGACTCTATCATCTTTAAACCAACATTAGGTGAGTCTTACGAAGTGAAAGTAATTAAAATGCTAGATTTTGGAGCAGTTGTAGAATATACACAAGCACCAGGAAACGAAGTTTTATTACATGTATCTGAATTGGCTTGGGAAAGAACTGAAAATGTTGCTGATGTTGTTAAAATGGGAGATGTATTTGAAGTAAAATATTTAGGTATAGATCCAAAAACACGCAAAGAGAAAGTATCTCGCAAACAATTATTAGCTCGTCCTCCAAGAGAAGAGAAAAAAATTGAAAAGAAAGATACTCCTCAAGGTTAATTCAATTATTTAATTCATTATACAAACTCCACTTTCATTCATTTGAAAGTGGAGTTTTATTTTTTTCTAGACTATCCATCTCACTTTCAAAATTGATTTTTTTTTCTTTTTGATAGATTCCTACTGAAAAAATAAAATCACCAAAAAAAGGTGAGCAAACTAATTTATATATTATATATTTTTGACTTTTTAATAAGACATATTAAAATTTAACATTATACATAGATAAAACCTCTTTTTTTAAATAAAAAAACATACATTTATCCAACAAACAAACATTCTAAAATGAAAAACAAAAAAAGACTCATTCTTTTCTTGTTGTTTATTTCTTCTATTTCTATATATTCTCAGACTTCAGAAGAATTAAACAATTATGTTCAATCTCAAATTGGAATTCAAAATTCCCATTTATTTAACGGGAAAACCTACTCTAATAACTATAGGGTTCTATCTACAAAAAATCAATTCTTAAATGAATCATTAAACTATTCCAAAGGAGTTATTGTAACTCAAGGAATACTATTTAACGATTTGGAATTAAAATATGATGTTTTCAACCAAGAACTAATTATAAAACCTGATCCAGAAACTTCTCATCTAGGAATTATAATAGATACTACACAACTTAATAGCTTTAAACTATTTGATACAACCTTCATCAACTTAAAGAGCGGAAGTATCGATAATGGTTTTTATGAATCTGCAATAGATTTGCCAAAAATAAAACTATTCATTAAGCATAGAAAAAATAAAATAAAAAAACTAGACAAGAAAACTATTCATTATGAATTTGAAAATAAATATGAATATGTTTTATATACTGATTTTGACTATAAATTAGCCGATACTAAAGAAAATTGGATTAAAATTTATCCCGATTTCAAAAAAGAAATAAAAAAATTCTATTCCAGTAACAAAACCCTTGAAAAGTTAGACAAAACAGCATTCATGAAAAAGTTAACATTCTACATTAACACCTTAAACAAACAGTAATGAAAAAAAAGTTTTTAATTAATTTCCTTTTTATTCTGTTTGCAAGCACTCTTCAAGGTCAAAATAATGAGGAAACTAAATATTCTTTTTCTTTTGAAAATAAAACTATTAAAGAGTGCTTTATAGAAATTGAAAATAAAACCCAAAATCGATTCTACTTTAATGAGAAATGGACAGATTTAAACAAAAAGATAAATTTGTCGTTCAACGAAGTTAATCTTGAGACTATTTTAAATGATATTATAAAAGATACAAATCTAAATTTCTTTAAAGACGATAACAAATTCATTATTACACAAAGTAACTTCATTTATACGGACATAAATACTAATTTAATAGTAAAAGATAGTGTCATTAACGAAAATAAAACGTCGCCACTTTTCTTCGAAAAAATTATAGACAACCAAGATACGGAATCAGAAAGCATAACAATAATTGGGAAACAAGACGGAGTTAACCATAAAAAAACTCATGTTCTAGACGGTATAATTATAGACACAAAAACGAACAATCCAATTTCTGGGGTAGTAATAAATGTGACCAATAGAAATAAAAAAACTGAAACTAATATTGATGGTTACTTCAAAATAGAACTTCCTGATGGACTGAATGTTATAGAAATCATTAGCATGTCATACAAAAAAATAAATCAAAAAATCATCTTAAAAAAAGATGCAACTTTGAATTATCAATTGACAGAAAACATCACTTTATTAAATGAAGTAGTTGTACAAAAAGAAAAAAACAAAGAAGTTAAAACCGTTGCAAGTGGGGTTACTACATTTAATGTTGAAAAAGCAAAAAATGTACCTTTAGTTCTTGGTGAAAGAGATATTATTAAATTGGCCCTTTCACTCCCAGGTATTAAAGCGGCTAGCGAAGGTTCATCTGGAATAAATGTTAGAGGAGGAAAAGACGATCAAAATTTATTCCTTCTGGACAATGCAACGATTTACAACCCTTCTCATTTTTTCGGGTTCTTCAGCTCTGTAAATCCTTATTTAGTAAATGAAGTAAATATTTACAAAGGTCATATTCCTGCTGAATTTGGAGGACGAATTGCTTCTGTTTTCGAAATTAATTCTAAAGAAGGTAATTATGAAAAATTTAAAGGTGAAGGAGGTATTGGACCTGTAACCTCAAACATTACTTTCACTACTCCAATTGTAAAAGGAAAATCAACATTAATTGCAGGTGCAAGAGCTACTTATTCGAAATGGATATTAAAACAAATTGACAATGAAAATCTTCAAAAAAGTGATGCTAATTTTTATGACATTTATTTAAAATATAAACATAAAATAAATGAAAACAACGCTATAGAAACTAGTGCTTATTACAGCAAAGACAATTTTAATATTTCTTCTGATTCTTTATACAGCTATTCTAATAGTGCTTTTTCTTTAAATTGGAAACATAATTTTAATAAAAAGAACATTTCTAACTTCCAATTAATTAATAGTAATTATGCCTTTGGAATTGACTATGTCGCTGATAATTTAAAATCATTTAACTACGATTTCAATATCAATGAAACTAAATTCATTTTTAAAAATGTATATTTTTATAACGAAAAACATAAATTTAGCTATGGTTTAAATACTACACTATATCAATTGAATCCTGGTGAACTAAAGCCTATTGACGAAAATTCTTTACTTATTTATAGAAAAATAAACGACGAAAAAGGCCTAGAAAGCGCGCTATTCATTAATGACGAATATTCTTTAAACAAGAAATTATCTTTTAACCTAGGATTACGATATTCTTCTTTTTTAGCAATGGGACCATCGACACAAACGATTTATAGGAACGGTGCACCAACTACATCGGGAAATATTGAAGAAATTAGAACTTATAAAAACAATGAAGCGATTAAGAACTATAATGGTCTGGAATATCGTTTTGGGTCTCGCTATATGTTTAATGAAACTTTCTCTGTAAAGCTTGCTTATACTACAAATTATCAATATTTGCACAAATTATCATCGAACACTACACAGTCACCTACAGATACTTGGAAATTAGCAGATTTAAACATCAAACCTGCTTTTGGACAACAAATATCACTTGGTTTTTTCAAAAGCTTAAAAGACGATTTATACCAAATTAGTTTAGAAGGTTATTATAAAAAAACAGAAAACTTCTTAGATTTTAAAGTTGGTTCGGATTTATTATTAAGTGAATCTATAGAGAGGGATGCTATTCAAGGAAAAGGAAAAGCATATGGAGTTGAGTTTCTAATTAAAAAATCGGAAGGACGATTAAATGGTTGGATTGGTTATACCTATTCTAGGTCTTTAATACAATTAAATGATAATACCCCAGACAAAGTAGTTAATAATGGAAACTATTTTGCTTCTAATTTTGACAAGCCCCACGATTTCAATACTATTCTAAACTATAAATTCACAAAGCGATATAGTGCTTCTTTTAATTTCACCTATCAAACAGGAAGACCTGTAACATATCCTGTAGGAACCTATACATATGGCAATGCTCAATATACTTTATATAGTGATAGAAATAAATTTAGAATTCCTGATTATTATCGTGTTGATATAGGAATTAATATTGAGGGAAACCATAAAATAAAAAAACCATATCATAGTTTTTGGAATATCTCAGTGTATAATCTTTTAGGAAGAAATAATCCTCATTCTATTTTTTTTGTTACGGAAAACGGACAAATAAAAGCATATAAAACGAGTATTTTCTCCTATCCTATTCCAACAATTACTTATAACTTTAAATTTTAACGTAATGAAATTAAAATACTTAATCGCATTAATTCCCCTAATCATTATAAGTTGTACAGAACCTTATGCTTTAGAGACTGAAAACTTTGAAGATCTATTAGTTGTAGAAGCAACAATAACAGATGAGTATAAAAAACAAAATATAAAACTATCTAGAACAATTCCAATTGAACAAAGTAGTCCAAATATAGAGCATGGTGCAAGTGTAAAAATAACTACAGACACAGGATTAGAGTTCCTATTTCAAGAAGAAAATGACATTTATATATCTAATCAAGAATTCAGAATTGAAGCTGGTATCAACTACACACTACACATTCAAACCGTAAATGGCAATAGTTATATTTCTACTAATGAAAAAATGCCTACAACTGTTGAAATTGAATCTGTTAATGCAATACAGAAAGCAGAAAATAGTATTTCAGGAGTAGAAATCAATATTAACTCAAATGACCCTACAAATACTGCGAAGTTTTACAGATATGAGTTTGAAGAAACATATAAAATAATACCTCCATATTGGAGCCCGAACAAATTAGAAATTGGACCAAATGAAGAATTAATTGTTTCACCAAGAACAACAGAAACCCAAATTTGTTATAGCTCTGATTATTCAAAAACAATAAATGTTACTACTACAGAAAACCAAACAGAAGATAGATTGTACAACTATAAAGTACATTTCCTACCAAAAGACGATCCTAAAATCACTAATAGATATAGTATTTTAGTCAAACAATATATTCAAAACGTTGGAGCTTATAATTTCTACAAAACATTGAAAAATTTATCTTCTACGGGAAGTTTACTTTCACAAGTACAACCTGGTTTTATTGAAGGTAACATAAAAAACACTAATAATTCTGATGAAAAAATAGTAGGCTATTTTGATGTCACTACAGTTTCTAAGAAAAGAATATTCTTTAATTTTAATGATATTTTTCCTTTAGAGCTTTCTTCAGATTATTTTCATGAATGTAACGCTATACTATATACAACAGCAACAGATTATTTAAGTCCTTTCGATGTTACACATTTCGGAGCACGATTAGATTTAATAAATGGTGTTCTTTCTAATCAAATTATATATTATACTCATGACTCTTTCAGTGGAGATTACACAATGGTTTATCCTGAATGTGGAGATTGCACTACTTTTTCGTCTAACATAGAACCCGATTTTTGGCAATGAGAAAACATATAACAATAGTATTATTAATACTACAGCATTTTGCTTTTAGTCAGAAAAGTGAATTACTAAACTACACGGAAACAATTACTCTAATTACCAATACTAAAACAATTGTTACTGGTGAAAAATTATTGTATTCTTTATTTTGTAATGATGTGAATAATAAACCAAGCGAGTTAAGCAAGGTAGCTTATGTTGCATGTCTTAATGAATTCGGAAAAGAAGTTTTCTCTCACAAACATTATCTTAATAAAAGTACTGAGAGCGGTTCCTTTTTTATTCCATCCGAATTAAAAACAGGTAATTATAAAATAATTGCGTATACAAAATGGATGTTAAACAAAAGTAAATCCAATTATTTTGAACAAGATTTATTAATCATTAATCCTTATTTGAAAACAGATGTAGATCATTCTGTTTTTAATAACCAAACTATCAATGATTCTATTTTAAATAATCTAATTGTAAAGAAAAGTTATAAAAAAAGAAAGATCATTACATTTAATGAATTCAAATCCAAGTTAGAAGGTCAATTCACAACTTCTGTTAGAAAAACTAATGAAATTAATTTTGAGCAAAAAGAAAACACTAAGACTCCTGAAAAATCAGAAAAAAACGATAAATTAATTCTTCCTGAAACTAAAGGAGAAATTATTTCTGGTAAAATTTCTAGCTCAGAAAATCAATTACCACTAAATAAAATTGGTATTGCTTTAACAGATAAAGGAAATAATAAATACCTAAATACTACGATTACAAATAACAATGGAGAATTCTATTTTATTCTACCTAAACCTTTACAAAGCGAAAACATTACTATAGAGGTTATTACAGAGAATCCAAATTATTCAATTGTTTTAGATCCCGAAACAAAACCTATTTACACTGTTAATAACAATCAAAAAATTCAATTAAAAGAAAACTATACAGTAGAAATTAAGAACAGAGCAATTGCAGCACAAATTGAAAATGCCTACTATGAAATTAAAAAAGACAGTATCATTTTAAGACAAGCCGAAAGCAGTATTAACAACTCTGATTTACAAGTTTTTGATTTAGATAATATAACTCGTTTTTCATCTTTAAAAGAGTTTATCATTGAAGTTATCAATCAGGTTTATTTTACTGAAAAAGAAGGCGATTTTAAGCTTCGTTTTAGAAATAGTGATATAAATTTTGAAATAAACGAAGATCCTCTAACAATTGTTGATGGTAATTTAATTCATGATTCAAATGATTTATTAAAAATAGAGTTTAGTAAAGTTTCAAAAATTTCAATCAACAACAAACCTCATTACCTTGGAAACAAACTATATAGTGGTTTATTTATTGTAAACACAGCAGATAATAGTTTTAATGATATTAGTAATCTAAATAAGAAAATCAATTTAAAATATAACATTCCATTTTTAAAGGAAATATACTATTTTCCAGATTATACAAACGACACATCACTAGAAAAAATACCAGACTATAGAGTTCAGTTATATTGGAAAACAAATATCTCTTCATTACAAGAACCAATAGAGTTTTCTACTTCTGATATTGAAGGTACTTATGAAATTTCTACGATTGGATATACAAATGACGGTCAATACATTAACAAAAAGAGCTATTTTATTGTTAAATAGAATAGCTCTTTTCCATTATTAAAAATTCAAATTTTATAACTTACAAACAAGGAAAAAGCGCTGTTACCGAAACTGCTTTCAATTCGCTTTGTGAACCAATTATAGGGCATAAAATCGTATTGAAAACTTAAACCTATTCGTTTTCTAGTAAATCCAACACCTTGACTAAGAAAAGGAGACATTAAAGCCTTCGAGTTTGTATCGATTATAGTTTCTGAGTTTCCATCTTCATTTATTCGAGTGCCGGAAGTATTCTCTGGACTTTCCTTGTCTTCAAAAAACAAAAAATTAAATCCAATTCCAGATGTCCATTCTGCTATAATTTCTTTCTTAAACAACGAAAAGTTATAATGTTTATTTATCTTGGTTAGCGCTATTAATCCAAATGATTTTGAACGAGTAGCATAAATCGAATCTCTTCCATAATAAGTAAATTCTTTTGAACCCTCAGGAAAATAACCTTTAAAGCCAACATCAACAATATCCTTATGAGCTGCTTTTATTCTATAATACACTCCAATTTCTTTAGAAACATCCATTTTATTAGATAAATTCCCAACTGGAACAAACAAACCAGTTTCAACTCTAAACCTATCTATTTTAACACTATCAATTTCGTAAATCTGTGCTTGTATTTGTGTGAAAATTATTAACAGAAAAATCGTTACAATATATCGTTTCATAATTATTATTTTTAAAAGAATAATGAATTTCACGTTTACCAATTTATAATAGGCATTGATCTTTTATCATTTACATTCCAAAATCCCAATTGTAATCCTTTTCCCTTATTTGTTAAATTAACTAAGCCAATTTGAACTCCTTTAATATCTTTACTCTTATTCATGACACCTAACTGAACGCCCTTTAACACCTTAGAATTATTAAAAACTCCCAATTGAAAACCATTAGTAACCTTTGAGTGATTTGACATTGCAAAAAAAAGTCCTTTTGCACTTTCACTCGAATTAGCAAAACTACTCAGATGTATTCCATTTAATTCTGTAACATAATTATACGCTAAATTGAGAGACAATCCATTCACTGCATGATTCATGTTTAAAAATGAAATACACAAACCATTTATTTTCCCTTCCTGTCTATTTCCTGTACTTAAATGGAGTCCGTTAACTACAAAAGCTTCTTCAACTGAAAAATCACTTGGTCCTGCAAAGAGGAAGTACAAAAACGAGATAGGATTAATCTCAAGATTTAATCCATTTACTTTTAAAATTGTGCCTTCATTAAACGCATCTAGACCTAATCCCAAAGCCATACCGTTCACTTTTTCAATTCCGTTTTGCTTTGGTGTAAAGGCAAAAATTCTTGTCATGGGCTTCACTAATGTATCTTGAGAGAATGACAAACCGCTAATCATCATTACTATAAATAGTATATAATTTCTCATCTTATTTTTCTTTGATATTAAACTTCTTTTTGACACCAATTTTATCCTTATAATTCTCTAAAAATAACAGACATTTTGCTTGTAATCTATTTATTCTGGATGAATATAAAATCAAATCAGAAGCACAAGTGTTTTCAAAATCTTCATAGAGCCTCTCTCCTATTTTTTTAATTATTCTTTTCATATATTTTTTTCTATTTTAATTGTCCCATTCTATACAAATGCTTGAAATGTGAGAACATCATTCCAGTTAACGTTTTATGATGATAAGGCAAATTATATTCATTTGTTGTTTCTTTAATTATCTGATTAATCTCTTTATAATTCACATGACAAATATTTGGAAACAAATGATGAGCTGCATGACAATTGGAGCCACCACTAAAAAATCTTGCCCAACTTTTATCAGCATTCCAATCGCAACTAGTATACAATTGATGTACTGCCCAAGAATGTTCTAAATTTTCTCCAACAGGTTCAGGGTAATTCGCTTCTTCAAAAAAATGTGTACCAACTAACATTATTATAAAAATTAACGATGTAAAAGCGCTTGCCGTTAAATAACTTATCAAAACAAAGCTCCAACTAAATGTAGAGCAATAGATTGGTAGTATTAAAACTAAAGAAAAATAAAATATTTTATAAAGAAGAAACCTACCGTATAATTCTGTTTTTGAAAACCCTTTCTTCATCCAATGATACTCTTTGGAAAACAAATACACCCAATCACTTACAAAAACGGAATGCAACAACGTAAACATATAAACCAAGGGAGCATAAAAGACTTGAAATTGGTGCTTTGGTTGCCAAGCATGCGTTGGACTCAATCTTAAAAATGGATTCTTGTCAATATCGATATCACTTCCTTCTACATTTGCATATAAATGATGCGAACGAATGTGCCGCAAACCCCAAAGCATAGGATCTATTCCAACTGTAAGAAAACTATAAAAATGCAACACACTGTTTTTCCTCTTACTTTTAAAAGCAGTATTATGACTTGCATCATGACCTAAACTAAAACCTATTAAGAGTCCAGATAACTGAAAAATCAAATACAAAAACCAAAATTCAACTTTAGTAATTGTATTTATAAAAAGGGAAGAATAAGAAAGGTAACACACTAAAGACCAAAATATACCTTTCACCCAAAATTGTCTTGTACCGTAATGAATAGTCTCATTATTCAATTTTGCGTATACTCTCTCTTTTAAGCTTAAAAAAAACAGCTTCTCGTCTTCCGATTTATTAAAATATTTTGCTTTCATACCTTTAAAAATTATTTTTCACCAGTAACATATGGTATCGTTTTTTATCCATTTGTGTTCAGTGAATTTCATTTGTTTGCAACAAACATGTTGTTAATGGCGATTTCATATATAATGACTTAAAAATCACACTCCAAAACTATCTCATTAATCACAAACTAATTTGCATTAAATAATAATAATTATATTTGTATTTGCGAAAATCACAAAATGAAAAACCAAGAGTTATTACTAAAAACAATACAGAAGAAAGTCATAGATAAATCATTACTCGATGAAATTTCAAAAGTTTTAGGTATAAGTTATGATGCATCACACAGAAGAATATCTTTAAAAAGTAAATTCTCAATTGACGAAACAATACTATTGTGTCAACATTATTCCATTTCTATGGACGAATTATATTGCAATAAAAACCACTTAATAATAGAAAAAACAAAAAAAATTGAAACCCTTTATGATTTCAAAGATTATTTTGAAAAAACAAATCAAATTTTATCAGCTATAAACCCAAAAGAAGCTACCGTTTATTATGCTGCGAAAGATATACCTATGAATTATGCTGTTTCTGGAACTGTTTTTTCTAAATTTAAATTTTTCATTTGGTTCAATCTATTAAATAAAGAACAAACATCTAGTTATGAGGAATTCATTTTTGAAGAATCTGTAGTGAGTGAAAATATTCCTTTAAAAAAATTCTTTGAAGATGCTAAAAGAGTTGAAATCTGGAACGATACTACAATAAATAGCTCATTACAACAAGTAAATTATTTTTTTGAAGCTGGATTACTCAACTATAAAAACGCAATTAATATTATTGAAGATTTAAGTGTAATTATAAAAAATATTGAAGCACAATGTGAGTTAGATTCTGATAAATTTCAGCTTTATTATAACGAACTCTTAATCTTGAACAATTCTGCTCTATTTGCTTCAGAAGAAAAATCTTCGTTTTTCTTACCTTATAATGCACTAGGTTATTATGTTACTTCTGATAGAAAAACTTGCGAAGAGCAGCAAAAATACATTTCAAATCAATTATACAATTCAAAATCATTGAATCAATCTGGCAAGAAAGACCGAAAAATATTTTTCAATAGAATGTATCAAAAGATAGAATTCTTCAAGAACAAAATAGAAAACTATATAGTTGAATAACTTTTTTTAAAGTTTTTGTAACTTTTTTGTAACTTCTTACGTATAACTATTAGAACACTTAAAATTAAGAGGGAAAAATAGATGAGACAACTCAAAATTACCAAGCAGGTAACGAATCGTGAAACTGCTTCCTTAGACAAATACCTACAAGAAATTGGAAAAGTTGACCTTATTACTGCAGATGAAGAAGTAGAATTAGCACAACGTATAAAAGCTGGTGACCAACGTGCACTAGAAAAATTAACAAAAGCTAACTTACGTTTCGTAGTATCGGTTGCTAAACAGTATCAAAATCAAGGACTTACACTTCCTGATTTAATTAACGAAGGTAATCTTGGTCTTATCAAAGCCGCTCAACGTTTTGATGAAACTCGTGGATTTAAGTTCATTTCTTATGCTGTTTGGTGGATTCGTCAATCGATTCTTCAAGCTCTAGCTGAACAATCACGTATTGTACGTTTACCATTAAACAAAATTGGTTCTATCAATAAAATCAACAAAATGTATGCCTTATTAGAGCAATCTAGTGAGCGTGCACCTTCTGCTGAAGAAATTGCAAAAGAACTAGATATGACTGTTAATGATGTAAAAGAGTCGATGAAAAACTCTGGTCGTCATTTATCAATGGATGCACCTCTTGTTGAAGGTGAAGATTCTAACCTTTATGACGTTTTGCGTTCTGGTGAATCTCCAAACCCTGACAGAGAATTAATCCATGAATCTTTACAAACTGAAATTGAAAGAGCTTTAGAAACATTAACTCCTAGAGAGGCTGATGTGGTACGTTTATATTTTGGTTTAGGAGACCAACACCCAATGACTCTGGAAGAAATTGGTGAAACTTTCGATTTAACTCGTGAGCGTGTTCGTCAAATTAAAGAGAAAGCAATTCGTAGATTAAAACACACTTCTAGAAGTAAAATATTAAAAACATATTTAGGATAACCTAAATAAAAATAACAACAGTTTCAATAACTGTTCGTTTTTTGATTGATGATTGAAACCACGGCTGATTACCGTGGTTTTTTATTTCAATCATCAACCAAAAAAGATATTTTTATTATTTTACAAATAAATTAATACCAGTTGTGATTTGAATTTACTGTAAAAGAAAATGATGATTTTTTTCTTGATATGAAATAGAAAATCAAAGCATAGCATCGCTACGTTTTTATTTTATATTGAAATAGCGAGGGAAAAAGGGCGTTTTATTCCAGTAAATTCAAGTGATAAATGGTATAAAATACTATTATTAGAAATATATTGAACAAAAAAAAGGCATAACTTCAATTAGTTATGCCTTTTTTAAAATTATTTTTTGTTATCTAATTTGTAACCAGTTTGCTCCGTCCGATTGAATTTGAATCAATGTAGCATTTGATAAAACTGTAACACTTGCATTTGATAAGTTTCTATAAGCACTAATATTCAATGCTGATCCAGAAGTATTTCTTATACAATAAATTCTCCCTACACAAGTTGAAGCAGATGGCAATGTTACTGTTCCAGAAACACCAGCATGCAGAACTACTGTATAATGCGTATCATTAATTGTAGGATTTGCTGAAGAAAAACTAGTAATACTATTCGATTGAGAACCTACAACCTGAAGTGTTGAATTTGCAACCGCTCCAGAAGTATTAATTCCAACTCTAACATTCGTGTTTAATCCTGTACCTTGCATACGCATCATTTCTACGTATGTTGCTGTGTTATAGTTGTATTTCTTAAAAACAATTGGTTCATTTCCATCATCTCCAATTTGAAATTCTAATGACCCATTATTAGATGTACCAGCTGAACCCAAACTAAAAAAGTCGGTTCCTGCTGCACTTCCTTTTAACTTAAAGTTCCCATCACTATCTACAAAAAACAATGGCTTGTAAAAAGATGCTCCAGGTGCTTCAAATTGTAATGCACTCTTTACATGTGTTACTTTCTGATTCGGATCTGTATAATCTGTAATTCCTTGAACTAATCCTAAAGTTCCTCTATTACCAAATTCTAATACATTTTGATTATTAGAACGTAATTGCATTTTTACATCATCAATAGTTCCTAAAAAATTTGTACTTGGATTGGTTGCACTGTTTCCCCCTAATAACCAGTTTTGAGACGAAACATCATTCGATGGCACCCATTCTGTTCCATTAAACCTAAGTATTTGATTTGTTGTTGGTGTAACAGTAGAAACTGGAACATTCTGTAAAGCGGTAACAACATTACTTCCTATACTTCCTTTAACATCTCCATTAAGTACAGTTCCTGCGTCTAAGATTAAATTCCAATTACTTCCTTTCCATTGATAAATTCCTTCAGTAGTTAATCCTCCTAATCCTGTATTATAGACAATTAAACCGTTTGCTGGTGAAGTAATTGTTGATGCGTCGGCTGCTGAATTTAAAGCTACTCTTGGTAACAAAAAACCTTTAGATGATGACTCTAAATGTAAAATTGTTGAAGGATCTGGTGCTGTAGTTCCAATTCCTACTTGTGCATTTGAAATAAAAGAGAACAACACAAGGTTAGCAAATAAAGTAAAGTTTAGTTTCATTTTAGTGAAATTGTTTTGTGTAATAGTTAGTGAACAATAATTTGAATTAATAGTCAGCATAAAATTATATTGAAAGCCAATTTGAACCGTCTGACTGAATCCAAATAACAGAATTATTTGGAATTGTACTCAAAGTACTTCCTGATTCATTAATATATGTTGAAATATTTTTTGAAGCTCCTGATGTGTTTCTAATCACATAGGTTCTTCCTATAGCACTTGCTGCTGATGGAAGCGTTACTCCAACTGAAGATGTACCACCAGTAAATACTACTGTATATTGATTCTCGTTTAATGTGATATTTGAACTTGTTGTTACAATACTCTTCGCTACAGAACCATTCGTTTGAAATACTGAATTTGCTACTGCTCCGTTATTATTTAAACCAACTCTAACTTCGTTATTCAAACCTGTTCCTTGCATACGGAACATTTCAACTTTAGATGCTGTCGTATTAAATTTTTCGAATACAATTGGTTCCTCTCCATCATCTCCAATAATAAATTCTACCGAACCATCATTTGAAGTTGTTCCACCTGCTCCTAACTCGAAGTAATCTGTTCCTGCTGCACTTCCTTTTAATCTAAAATTACCATTATTAGTTACAAAAAATAAAGGCTTATAGTATGAAGCTCCGGGAGCTTCAAACTGAATAGCACTTCTTACATAAGTAACTAATTGATTATTATCTGTATAATCTGTATATCCTTGAGTTAAGCCAAGCGTTTGTCTTCTGCCAAATTCGAAAAAAGATTGATTAAACGATCTTAACGTCATCTTTGTATCATCTGTTGTACCAAGAAAATGTGTGTTATTTGTAAAAGTATTTCCTGTTAACAACCAATTTTGACTAGACACATCATTTGAATTTACCCAAGATGTTCCATTATATCTCAATAATTGTGTCCCCATAGGAGAAGACATTGTTACAGGTCGATTTCGAATGCTTACAACCGTATTTGAAAATGAGTTCCCTACTGTTCCTCCCTGAAGTGTTGAAGAAGATTCGTCTACAAAAGCATTCCATTTTGTTCCACTCCAACGGTACAAACCTGCTGGTGTTAAACCTGCTGTTCCTTTGTTATAGACAATCAATCCTTTAATTGGAGATGATACTGTAACAACATCTGTAGATGAAACAAGTCCCACTCTTGGCAACAACACACCTTTATTTGAAGAACTTACATCTAGAACAGAAGATGCGTTTGGAGTAGTAGTTCCAATACCAACTTGTGCTGTAAGTGATACTGAAAATAAGAAGATAATTTTAAAATACAAAAGCCTCATAGTAAGATTTTTAGAATGCGCAAAATTATAAAAAAAAAGTTTACAAAGCGTTAAAAATTAACATTTTATATAGTAAAATTATAATACATACTAAATTACACATTTTGCACTTACATTATTAGAATTGCAATTAAATAACTAAATTTGCACTTCAACTAATAATCCTGATTTTTTTCTAGTTTTTTAAAAAAATCTCACAACACTAACATATATTTTATACAAATGAAAAACACACTTATTGCTCCTTCTGTATTAGCAGCTGACTTTGCTAATTTACAACGCGACATTGAAATGATAAACAATAGTGAGGCCGATTGGTTTCATATTGATATTATGGATGGTGTTTTTGTTCCAAACATATCTTTTGGAATGCCTGTTTTAAATGCTATTTCTAAACATGCAAAAAAAACGATTGATGTTCATTTAATGATTATTGATCCTGATAGATATATTAGTACTTTTAAAAAGCTTGGTGCAGATATTTTAACGGTACACTATGAAGCTTGTACTCATCTACATCGTTCATTACAAGCAATAAAGGCTGAAGGAATGAAAGCTGGTGTTGCGATTAACCCTCATACTAATATTTCTTTATTAGAAGATACAATTAAAGATATCGATTTAGTATGTATTATGAGTGTTAACCCTGGTTTTGGAGGACAATCGTTTATTGAAAATACTTATAAAAAGGTTGCGCAATTGAAAGAAATAATCACTAGAAATGGTGCTTCTACATTAATTGAAATTGATGGTGGTGTAACAAATAAAAACGCAAAACAATTAGTTGATGCTGGTGCTGATGTTTTGGTTGCTGGTAGTTATGTTTTTGGAGCTCAAGATCCAATTGCAACTATTGCCGATTTGAAGAAAATTACACAATAAATTTATAAACAAAAAAATCCGTCAAATTAATTAAAATTTGACGGATTTTTTTGTTTAATACTGATCAATTAAATATCTAATTAAATCGGTCGTTGTTAGAATACCAACTAACAAATCTCCTTCTGTGACAGGTAATGCATGAAATTCTTTTGTTGCTAAAATTTCTGCTGCTGCTTTTATTGTTGTTTCTGGTGAAACTGAAACTAATTTTTTTGCCATTACTTGCTCAATCGTAAACATATTATAAACGGTAACGTCTACAATTTCCTCTTCATCATCTATTGCATCTGCAAAAGAAATTCGCAAAAGATCTGTATAACTTAACATTCCAATAATTTTATTCCCTTTTACTACTGGAATATGTCTTATGTTGTTACTTTTAAATAGTTTTTCTGCTTTTGTAAGATCATCTGTACTATTCAACTTTATAACATTTTTTGTCATAATAGTTGAAACGGGAACATTCTGTTTCATATGTTTAAAATTTATTTGCTACTATATATAGGAACAGTTTTTGTGTTTTATCCATAAAAAATAAAGACTACTTCAATTCATTTTACTTTAAAGCCTTATTTCTATATCACAAATTTACAATAGACTTTGCATCAAAAACATAACAAAAATCATATTCTAGAATGTTTTTTTTAGATATATAGTATTCTATTTCTCTTTTTTTAATGAATTTAAATCCTTTCTGTATAATTTATCATCACCTTAACTTTTTCGAATAATTGCGGAAATTCTTGTTTGAATTGATGTGGTGTTTCAAAAAAGTGTTCTAGTATTACTGCAATAAATTCAAATTCGTTTGTATAAGCATAAATCCTAAAATAGTTGGATTCTGTTAGTCGTTTATAATTGGCTGGAAACTTCACTTCTTCCATTATTTCCTCATACGTAACTGTAAATATTGTTGCAGAAGTATCTGAATTTTTCAACCCTTGATAGTGCATCACATGTCCAAATTCATGCAATCCTAGATTAAGATTATCATTATTAATGCTATAACCTTCCAAAAAATGCCTCCATGAAAGTACAATTGCACTCATTCTAGGATTAAATTCCCCTTTGTGCATTTCATTATTCATTGTCGAATAATATACGTCTGGATATATAATAACTTTATCTATTACTGTAAACAGGTATTTTCTCATTCCAAATGTTAACATAACGGCTGTTGCTGCAATTAGTATTTTCATTTCATCTGTTACTTGTAAACCTTCTTTACCATGAAACGGATACTTTTCTATAAAAGTAGCAACTCTATGTTCAAAATAGATTTTCTTTTTAGTCGTTAGTTTTTTATAAAAATCAAAATGATTGTGTAAAACCTGAATATGATTTATTTTCAATTTCTTTGGAAAAAGATAAAAATGCACATAGATTGGTTTTCTAAAGAAAAAAGCATAAATAGGCTCTATAGCAACATTATAGGTAAAAAAAACTAAAAAGGCTAAGCCAAGTAAAATAAGAATATATTGCAAACAATTTCATTTTAAGAACACCCTAAATATAGAAATTTATTGTGTTATAAATATATAAAGAAACCTGTCTTTTTATTTTAACCCAAATTACACATTAAAAATCTGGGTTTAAAAAAACAGGTTTCTTATTATTTTACTATTCTTTATCCAAAATAGTCAATACTATAATGCCAATTCTACCTATTAAAAAAGTAAACATTCCAAAAACTACAGGTAAAAAAGAAATTTTTAATCCACTCGATAAAATTTCTGCGCTAATGTTTCCCATATCTTGTATCGCATCGAAAGCTCCAATCAAGCCAATTGACTGGCCTAAAAAACCCCAAACCAAAACAAAAAGACTCAGCGAACTAATTAGGCTAACTGCCTTTTTGTTTTTATTGGCCTTCAAAATTCCAAAAATAGTCAATAACAATATTGCTATTAATAAAAAAACAATAGGCACCATAAAAAAAGGACCTCCTTCGTAAATTCTGTCTAAAATCATAATTTTATATTTTTAAGATTAGTAATACCTCAAAAGTATTGTTCTATCTCTTTTGTCTGTTTTATTTGCGATGGATAGACAGTTTACTACTCTTTTTAACCTATTTTGTTTTAAATTAGATATTTTATATTACTAATTTACTAAATCGAGACATAAAAGAGTCATCCACCGCAAAACAATCTTACTTCTTTACTATTTTATTTATCTTGCCTGCATGTTTACAAATGTACTTAATACCACTAAATCTTTTTTTCTCCATTTCTTTTTCTGGATTGGTGTATGGTTCTTTTTTGTGTATTTTTTTAGCTACAATTCTACAGATACGGTTTATATTACTTGGTTTTCTAGTTTACTTTTACCGATTACTATTATCACAACTTATATTACTACCTATGTATTAATTCCAAAATACCTGTTGACTAAACAATATTTCAAACTTGGTCTTTATGGTTTTTATACCTTAGTACTCTCTACCTATTTAATTGTACTTGCGATTTACGGTAGTTTTATTTTTATTACACAATTAGAGATTTCCAAAGTACCTCCAATGGGACGAAACTTCATTTTTATATTAATTCTTGTTTATCTTGTTGTTGGGTTAACCAGTTTTATTTCCTTATTAAAACACAATTTTAATGTACAATCTAAATTTAAAACATTAGAAAACAAAATATTAGAGACCAATTTACAAATTAAACAACAAGAACTGAACTACTTAAAAAAACAAATCCATCCCCATTTTTTGTTCAATACATTGAATACTATTTATGGTTTTGCCTTAAAAAAATCGGAACATACACCAGATATTATTTTAAAACTTTCTAATTTATTAGATTACATTCTCTATCAGGTTCAAAAACCGAAAGTCCAAATCAATGAAGAAGTGGCTCATATTAAAGAGTATATCGAATTGGAAGAAATACGCTTCAAAGACCGACTTCTGGTTTCTTTCATCAATAAAATAGACGATACTTTTTTAGAAATTCCACCCATGTTGTTTATGCCTTTCATTGAAAATGCTTTCAAACATGGTAGTATTGTAAATCATTTTTTAACAATTGAAATTCAGTTAACGATTACAGATAGTAATCTTCAATTTGAATGCAAGAATAGCTTTATCGATACTTCTGCAGATGAATCTTCGGGTATTGGATTAGAAAACATAAAAAAAAGACTGCAATTATTATATCCTGAAAAACATGAATTAATGATTGAAATAATTGATGCTTTTTTTATTGTAACTTTAGAAATACAACTTGAAAAACATGAATAAAGTGTACCATTGCTTAATTGTAGATGATGAAATTACAGCTCGTGAAATTCTCGAGTCGCATTTGTCTAAAATTCCAACGCTACTCGTTTCTGGCAGTTGCAAAAATGCTATTGAAGCCTTTACAATTATTAACACCACTAAAATAGATTTAATCTTTCTCGATATTAATATGCCTGAAATATCAGGATTATCATTCGCTAAATCTATCAATAAAAACAGTAAAGTTATTTTTACTACTGCTTATCGCGAATATGCTGTAGATGGTTTTAATCTTCAAGCTGTTGATTATTTATTAAAACCAATCTCGTTTGATCGATTTTTACAAGCTGTCAATAAATTTATCGGGGAAAATATTCCTATTGAAACACCAATAATTCCAGAAAGTGTTGCGGAAGAAAGTGAATTTATATTTGTTAGATCGGACAGAAAGATGATTAAAATAGATTTTGATGCAATTCTTCATGTTGAAAGTTTAAGTGATTATATTAAAATAATTACCGCAGACAAAATGATAGTTACACGAGAAACCATTTCTAATATTGAAGCAAAACTACCTAAAAAGAAATTTATTCGAATTCATCGTTCTTTTTTAATTGCCATTGCAAAAATTGATTCTTTCACTAATGAATATGTAGAGATTAATCACAAGTCGTTACCAATTAGCAGAAGCTATAGGAAAGTTGTTTTGGAACAATTGGAAAACTTATAAAGCTTTTTATATTTCATTCAAAGTAACTTCTTTTCTTTTATTAAATAATCATTATTTTTTCCAAAACAGGTATTTCTACGCAATTTTATCTCGAATGTTTGAGATACATTTGATACTGATTAAATAATTCTGTGTTTTTTGTTTAAAAAGTGCTATTACCTTTTTCTTCTTGAAAAATTTTAGAACAAAATTCATGAATATTATAATGAATGTAATTTCAATAATGAAATAAATATTCATCTAAATATTTACGACTTAAACAATGAAAGAAGAAAAAACAATAGTAATTGGTTGCGACCAAATAGACATTTTATCAACTCTTGTTGAATTATTAGGAAACATCCCAGATTTTTTAGTGAATATCATTTCTGTTTCTCGTATTTCAGATTTACTAAGTATCTCTAAATCAATTCATCCATCTTTATTAATTCTCAATTTTAGAAACAATCAAAATACAATCAACGATTTCAATCAGTTTGTAAACAAACCCGAAATTCCTATGCTATGCATTATACAAAAGTTTGATACTAATTTTTGTTCTTGGAATAATGAAAATATAATTTTCACATTTCCCATTGAAAATATCATTAAAAAAACACATTTCACTTCCTTAATTCGTTCTATATTTTTATTAAAAAAACAACAGAACAGCACTAAAACAACGGATTCGCTAGTTAGTCAATCCATTGAAAAAGATTTAATTAATACAGACCGAAATATGAGTAGATATGTATTAGAATTAGATCAAAAAATTGAAACATTACACACTGTTAAAGAACGTATAAAAACTTTATGTCCGAATGTTGACAATTCTACTCGATCTGAATTATTATCTATTGTAAATGCAATAAAATCATCTGCAAACGATACCCATCTTTGGAATGATTTTAAGTTCTATTTTGAGAAAACTAATCCTGAATTTTTACTTTCATTAGCCGAAAAACATCCAAAGCTTACAAACAAGGATCTGAAATATTGTTGTTATTTAAAGATGAATATGTCAAATAATGATATTAGAAGTCTATTAGGCATTAATCAAGAAAGTGTTCGTACTCACAAATATCGTCTGAAGAAAAAACTACAAATTTCAAAAGATTTAGATTTACATACTTATTTAAAAGCAATATGATTCTACTTTAATAAATAATCGCATATTCTTCAATCATTACTTTTTCAAACTTTCCTTTTCCTCTATCTATTTCATAGAAATAACATTTCCTTTTTTACTACAATATATTGCGTCAACTATCTGATTCGTATCCCTATTTCCTAAAACAAAATTCAATTTTCACAATATTATCTTATTGAAATGATTATAAGACAAACTTTCATTAAAATAATAATGTCTATGGTTTGTCTATGGTTTTTTATTTGGTGTACACGAAACGTACATTCTTAATTTAAAGATATAAGATATAACAATTCTAACTTTACAACATTAGAAATAAAATATAAATCCATTTCATATTGTCTAACCTATAACAGAAATATTCATGTTAATGCAATCACTTCAATTCACTACTAAAGTTCTTGATCAATACATCAAGAATATGTATCAATTGGATGAGAGTAAAGTAGTATTGAATAATGTTATAGACAATAACGGTTCGATACCTACAAAGAATGAGAATAAAGTGGTAATCTCCTTAATCAATATTGAACAAGAAACGTTACAACCTTTTTATGTACGAAATCAGAAATTAGCTAATGACAATTATGGTGATTTGAATCCTACACAAAGATTCAATTTAAACTTATTAATAACCTCAAATTTTGATGATTATAATGAATCCTTAAAGTTTCTAAATACTGTAATTCAATTTTTTCAAACATATGTAGTACTAGATGCTACTAATTTCTCAAACATACCGCAAGGTCTAAATAAACTTGAATTCGAAATTGAAAAATTGAATTATAATCAAATGCATAATTTATGGACTGCAATGGGAGCAAAATACCAACCTTCAATTGTTTACAAAACTCGTTTAATTACTATTCAGTCATTCGACAATGAGAGTTTTACTACTTCAATTAATGAAACGAATAACAATCTTCAAGAATTATGAACAGTCAATTCAATATGATTTTTTCAATAAAAGTTTTCCATGAATACTTTGAAAAAAACATTTGTAATTGTTTCATTTATAAACCCACGAAAAAAACTTGCGAACTTATAAATCGATATGGATTTATCATAAAAAAAAACAGCAACGGATTTGATTTTTATAACAGTAAGAATAGCAACCTTATTGATTATTTAAGCTATATAGAACTAGCTAGCGAACATTCTAGTTTTGAGTTTGAAATTGAAACTACGAATTCAAATTTTATATTTTTCACAGAAATTTCGACAGATTGGATAGGGCAAATTCAGTTTTCAAGTTCAAAATTTATTACTACAGAAAAGAATATACAATTAACAGCAACCTATTCTTCTCAAAATAGTACAGCTAGCTTAGCCAATCTAAAAATCTATTTTCAAGATTTAATTGCATTACTAAAGAATAAACAAAGTTGTAATTATACAATACATTTTGAATCGAGAACAACACAATGGAGATACTATTTTATAAACAAAAGTGGAATCAATCTTACCAACGCTATAATTAGTGGAAAGTCACCTATTCAATTTGAACAAGCAACAATAGTTACGATACAAAATGGTAAACAAGCAATACTTTTTTCATCTGGCAGGAATTTTATTAAAATGTCTGAAATTCCAAAATACAAATTTGATTTAATTGATATTTCAGGGCTAAAAAATCAATCTAAAAAAATAGTTTTCAAAGGATTACCAAGTTCAAGTCCGAGAAGCTTAGAAATAGATGAAGAAAACGGAACAAAAATAATTACATCACCAATGTATGTATATATATAACACAATTAACAAAAACAAATATGATAAATTATGATTGAATCTAACATTAAATCACCAGGAGTCTATATAAACGAATTGAATGCTTTTCCAAATTCGGTAGTTCCTGTTGCAACAGCAGTTCCTGCATTTATTGGCTATACGCCTCAAGCTTCATATGAAGGCAAGTCGTATAAAAATGTAGCACAAAAAATCACTTCATTTGCAGAATTTCAGGCTATTTATTGTTTCCCAGATCCGGCTCCACCAGCTAGTCCTGCAAAACAATACACACCTGAATATTATCTAGTAAAAGAAAAAAGTCAGCCCGAAAAAGGAGACTATATGCTAATTGATAATGCTTATTATTCTATTGTTCCAGACCCAAACACAATATATTATCTATACAATAGTATTAAACTATTTTATGAAAACGGTGGTGGTGATGCATATATCGTTTCAGTTGGATCATACGGTGCTCCATCTAAAAACCCAATGACACCTGGAGAGCAAATTGTTAATCCAAACGTACAATTAAGCGATTTAACAAAAGGATTAGAATTACTTCTAAATGAGCAAGAACCTACAATGTATATTTGTCCAGAAGCAACCCTTCTAAGTGTAGACAACAATGGTACATTAATGCAACAAATGTTATTACAATGTACACAAATGCAAACGGCTGTTGCTATTTTTGATATAATTGGAGGTCGAAACCCAGACCCAATTATGTATCCTAACGACATTGAAGCTTTTAGAAATAATACTGGCTCCCAAGGTTTAGACTACGGAACAGCTTATTATCCTTTTATAGGAACTACAATAATGCAAAATCAAGATATTGATTATACCAATATATTTGGTGGAGATACCAAACAACTTGACGCACTTTTGAATCCTGCTGATAATCCAAATCCAAGTGTTGCGAGTATCATGACAAACATAAATAATCCATCTTCTGGATTAACGGTAACTCAAAACAATAATGCTTTAATAAACGCCAGCAAAACATATAGTCTAATGATTAAGCATATATTATTTGATGCTAATATTTTACCTCCAAGTGGTGGAATGGCTGGTGTAATTACAACAACAGACAACCAAGAAGGTGTTTGGCAAGCTCCCGCAAACACTTCAATCGTTGGTGTTTCATCTTTACCAATTCGTCTTTCTGAAACACAACAAGGAAGTTTAAATGTTGATGCAGTTTCAGGAAAATCAATCAACGCTATTCGCTTTTTTAATGGTTTAGGAATTTTGGTTTGGGGAGCAAGAACCTTAGATGGAAATAGTCAAGACTGGAGGTACCTTCCAGTTAGAAGGACGATGACTTTTCTAGAACAGTCTTGTAAATTAGCAGCCAATGCTTATGTTTTTGAACCGAATGACAAAAACACTTGGGAAGCTGTAAAAGCAATGATAAGCAGTTTCTTAACTTCTATTTGGAAAGAAGGCGGACTTCAAGGTGCTTCTGCATCAGATGCTTTTTCTGTTGCTTGTGGATTGGGAACAACCATGACTTCTGAAGATATTTTAAACGGATTCATGAAAGTATCTATTAAAGTAGCAATAGTAAGACCTGCTGAATTTATCGTACTTACTTTTCAACAACAAATGGCTACTTCTAGCTAAAAACAAACAGAATAATAAACAAATTTTAATAAATCTAAAAAATAAAATATTATGGCAGCAGATGACGGAAGCGTAGAAGGCGCAACATGGCCCATGCCAAAGTTCCGATTTGAAGTAGATCTAGGAACCGAATTAACAAAAGTAGCATTTCAAGAAGTATCAGGTATGGATGTCGAAAACCAAATCATTGAATACCGAAAAAGTAATAGTCCGCTTTTTTCAACAGAAAAAATGCCAGGTATTACCAAATATGGAAATGTTACCATGAAACGAGGTGTTTTTGTTAATGACAATAGTTTTTGGGATTGGCACGCACAAATAACCATGAATACCATTAAAAGAAGAACAGTAATCATTCGTCTTTTAGATGAAAAAGGAGACACCACCATGCAATGGCAATTAAACAATGCTTGGCCTACTAAAATTACCAGTACCGATTTAAAATCTGATGGAAATGAAGTAGCAGTGGATACCATTGAAATAGCACATGAACAACTGATAATAACTAATGGCAAGTAGTTATCCGGTAGGGTTTTACTTTCAGCTCTCTTTTAAGGGAGAAGATGCAGCTTTCAAAGAAGTATCTGGTATTTCAAAAGAGTTAAGTATGGAAGAAGTAGTATGTGGTGGGGAGAATCGTTTTAAATACCGACTCCCTACTATTACCACGAGTCAAAACCTAGTACTCAAAAGAGCACTAATTCCAGAAGGATCACAACTCATCGATTGGTGTGCAAGCACTTTAGATGAAGGACTTGCCAATGCTATAACAACGCATGATGTATCTGTTAGTTTATTTAACTCAGACGGTTCAGTTTCGGTAATGTGGACATTTCATAATGCCTATCCTGTGAAGTATTCTGTATCTGATTTAAA
Source organism: Flavobacterium jumunjinense (assembly GCF_021650975.2). Classification (NCBI taxonomy): domain Bacteria; kingdom Pseudomonadati; phylum Bacteroidota; class Flavobacteriia; order Flavobacteriales; family Flavobacteriaceae; genus Flavobacterium; species Flavobacterium jumunjinense. Next base: position 2,354,190 of record NZ_CP091285.1, on the reverse strand, counting down.
ATCACAAGAGAACGAAATTGTAATCGAATCTATCGAACTAGCCTATACTTATTTTGTAATAACACAAGACACTTCAATTTCCGATTTATTTAACTAGCATATGCCAATAGAAATTAGAGAATTAATTATAAAAACAGAAATTTCTTCAAGAAATAAGGTAGATGATGTTTCTATAAAAGAAACTGAATTCTATCATTTAAAAAAACAATTGCTCGAAGAATGTAAAAGAATGATTGCAGAAAGAACTAAAAAAAATAGTTACAAAAGATAATATCAAAATTATATGGGAGCAAGTTTAGAATTGATGAAAATAACAGGATATACTGACGAAAATTTCCAACAAGCTTTCGCAGGCCAACCTTATACTGTTATGTTAAATCCTGAAAACATAAAATGGCAAAGAGGAATTGAATACAATGAACAGCAAGCCCCTAACACAAGTGCTCCATCACAAAAATACAAGAGCACTCCTGTTGAAAAATTAAACTTTGATTTAACTATAGACTGTACTGGTATTGTAGATTCTAAACGCACAAAGATGTCTGATGAAATCAATGCTTTAGAAAAAATAATATATACCTATAATGGAACAATTCACCGTCCTAATTTTGTAAAAATACAATGGGGACAAAGTATTGTCTTTAAAGGTGTTTTAAAATCAATGGATACATCCTATACCCTTTTCAAACCAGATGGAAGTCCATTAAGGGCCAAGTTATCTCTAGGTTTTACCGAATATATTTCTCCAGAAAGTGTAGAGGAAATAGATGCTAAAAAATCGCCCGATATTACTCACTTAATTAGTGTAGTAGAAGGCAATACACTACCTCAACTTTGTCAAAAAACATGGAATGACGATTCCTATTACATACAAGTGGCAAAATATAATGACCTTAATAAATTTAGAAACTTAAAAGGAGGAGAAAAATTAATATTTCCCCCTATAATACAACCTATATAAATGGCAACTCAAAATGAAATAGCATCAGGTAATATAGCAACCTTCACAATTAAAGTAGCAGGTACAGCAATATCTAGTGAATTGAATGTACTCTCTGTTATTATAAAAAAAGAAGTAAACCGTATCGCTTCTGCAAAGATAACAATCTTAGATGGTGAGGCTAATACTGGAAAATTCGACGCTAGTTCTTCTTCAACATTTGTTCCAGGAGCAAAAATAAGCATCGAGTGTGGTTATGATTCTCAAAACCAAGTTGTCTTCCAAGGTATTATAACGGGGCAAGCCATACGAATAGATGAAATTGTTGGTGCTGCTTTAGAAGTAGAATGTAGAGATGAAGCCATAAAAATGATTGTAGGTAGAAAGAGTTTAACTTTTAATAAAAAAAAGGATAGTGAAAACATTACTTCAATCATTGGAACCTATTCTGGCCTAACCGCTAAAGTAACTGACACTAGCATAACATGGCCTGAACAAGTTCAGTATTACACAACCGATTGGGATTATATTATGGCTCGTGCAGAGAGTAATGGAATGATTGTGACCACACTTAATGGAATCGTAACTGTAGCTCCTCCTAATGCAAATACCACAGCTGTATTGGATGTTACTTATGGTAATGGATTGATCTATTTTAATGCTACAATGAATGCTATTACACAATATGGTAATGCAAAAGCTTCCAGTTGGGATTATAAAAATCAAGCTATAACATCAATGCAATCTGCAAATAATGTACCCGGACCAGGTAATATTTCTTCTAAAAAACTATCTGAAGTTGTTGGGCTATCAGACTATGAACTTCAAACAACAGCTCCTTTAGAAAATGCAGATTTAACGAACTGGGCAAAAGCACAACTCATAAAAAGTGAATACTCAAAAATACAAGGAGAAGCCAAGTTTCAAGGTACAAATTTAGTTCAACCTGCAAGTTATATCACATTAGGAGGTCTTGGAGATCGATTTAATGGCGATCATTTTATTTCTAGTGTTACCCATGATTTATCCGATGGTAATTGGATTACAGAAATAAGCATAGGTCTTTCTCCAATTTGGTTTACAGAAGAACCAGATGTTATGGCTCCACCTGCCTCTGGGTTATTACCTGGTGCAGGAGGATTATTCAATGGTACTGTAAAAAAAATAGATAGTGATCCTGATTCTCAATATCGCATATTAGTTACCATCCCTTTGTTTGACACTAATGGAGAAGGTGTTTGGGCTCGTCTCTCTAATTTTTATTCTACAAATGGAGCTGGTGCTTTCTTTTTGCCCGAAGTAGGTGATGAAGTAGTTCTTGGTTTTTTAAATGAAGATCCCCGCTACCCTATTATATTAGGTAGTTTATATAGTAGTTCGAAATTGAAACCTTATGAAGGATTAACTCCAAACGAAAAAAACTCAAAAAAAGCAATTGTTTCTAAATCTAAAATGTATTTGGAATTTGACGATGAAAATGTAGTTTGGACACTTGCCACTCCTAATAAAAACACCATAATTGTTAGTGATAAAGACAAGCAAATAACTATTAAAGATCAAAACGATAATAGCATTGTAATGTCTAGTAGCGGTATTACCATTAAGAGTTCAAAAAATATAAATATTGAAGCCGATCAGAAAGTAAACATTAAAGGAAACCAAGGTGTTACTATTGCTGCCTCTGGTGGTGATGTTGCTACCAGTGGAATAAACATAAAGGAAACTGCCCAAAGTCAATTTACTGCTAAAGGAAACTTAAATGCAGAAGTACAAGGCGGGGCGCAATTAGTCCTAAAAGGAGCTATGGTAATGATTAATTAAGAATAGAAAAAAACTAACAATACTACTTAAAATAATAATTTAAAAATAAAGAAATATGCCACCAGCAGCAAGATTAACAGATTTTCACCAATGTCCGATGCAAACTCCAGCCGTTCCTGTACCCATCCCTCATGTAGGTGGACCAATAATAGGCCCTGGAGAACCAACCGTTTTAATATGCAAACTACCCGCAGCAAGAGTTGGAGATATGCTTGTATGTGTTGGCCCTCCAGACTCGATTGTTAAAGGCTCATCAACGGTAATGATTGGTGGAATGCCTGCTGCAAGAATGGGAGATTCAACTGCCCACGGGGGTAGTATTGTATTAGGTGCTTTAAACGTAATGATAGGTGGATAATAATCATAGTAAAGAAGAGAATCATTTTTTAGGATCTGGCTGGGCATTTCCTGTTACTTTTTCTGCTGGCAACCATCAATTAGGTTTAACTGGATATGAACAAAATGTAAATGAAGCCATCAATATTATTCTTCTTACAAACACAGGTGAGAGAAGTTTAAACCCAAGATTTGGTTCTGGACTTCAGCAGTTTTTCTTTAGAAGAATGGACGAGACATTAAAAGGAGAAATTACAGATGTGGTTAAGTTTTCTTTAATGCATAATGAACCTCGAATTACTGTTTTAGAAATAATAGTTGTTTACGCGGATATCTCGTCTGGGCTAATAGAAATTCGAATTGTATATCTCTTTAATCAAACCAATACTAGACATAATTATGTTTTTCCTTTTTACATAAAAGAAGGTACAAATTTAGGAAGTAGATAAATGAGTAAATTGAATCAAAATACTATTTTAAACGCGACAGAAAACGCACTGATTCCATCGTCAAATTTGATAGATGGAAGAACTGATCGTGACTGGTTGAGTTTTATTGCCGATTTTGCTTCGCTTATTAACTTCTACGACACTTCAAATCAAATTAATGGAAGCTGGTTGCCTTTTTTATTAAAAGATCCTGTAATTATTTTAGCTTCTATTTCAAAGACAAATATTACTAAAAAACAATCCACATTTGTTCATTCCTGTTTGCATATCGATGCTTTATTTCAAGAAGAACCTGAGAATAAAAACATAGGAACTCTAATTAGTGCCCTTTTCGATCAACTATTTCAATTATTTATAAAACTGGAACGTTGGATACATTATTTATTACAATCAGACCAAGAGTTTAGTTTAAAGAAATACATCCTTTATCAAGTAGAACATATCTATAGTTCACAACTATGGGCTTTATTATCACTACGTAGACAATTGATTTTAAATAATATTGTAGAAAAAGTAGAAAGCTTTGAATCTACTATTTTTCAAAGTGCAGATACAAAGATTTGGAAAACAAACAAAGACAAGAAACCCTATTGGGAAATTCTTAACTTAAACCCTTCTTCTTTACACAATAAAATTCCCGATTTTATTACTGCAATAAAAAAATTTGGCGATCAGTTTTTTAACTTTTTCATCACTATCATTCAACATGCTACTATAGCCTTTGAAGCATTAAAAACAAAAACAAGTCATTTTCCAGATACTGTTTTAGTTCGAACTTTCATTAAGCTATTAATGCATCATCGCAATCAATTGAATGAAGTTTCGCAAAAGCATTTGGACTTTTACTATAATGATATTCTTCTACAGAATATAAGAAATGCACTTCCAGATAGTGTTTTTATCGCTATTATATTAAGTAAAAAAAATGCTGCTTTTCTTTTACAAAAAGGAACACTGTTTGATGCAGGTGTAGATAGTCAAAAAAAGCCCATCATCTTTTCTTGCAATGAAAATGTGTCTTTAAACCCTACAACAGTTGTCAGCACAAAAACAATCACAGTTGTAAAAACAACAGATACTAGATTACTATTGCAAAAAAATGCTTCTCCATCTGTTCTTAAGAAAAGTGAATCTGGAAAAACACAAGGTTGGCCTATTTTCGGAAACGAGCTTTCCCCTATTGCTTCAACACTTCCATTAGGTTTTGCTTTAGCAACTCCATTATTGTACTTAAAAGAAGGAGAAAGAACAATTCAAATAATTATGACCTTTAATGAGAAAGGTGCAATCGATTTTTTACACAATGCTACTTATTCCCTTAGTACACAAAATGAATGGCTCGTTGTTCCTGTTACAATAAATGAATTAGAAGAGAATAATCTATCAATACTATTAAATATAACATTAGATACTTCTCAACCAGCAATAGAAGCTTTTTTAAAAAATCCTGATGGTTATGATGCTTTATGGCCTTTGCTTAAAATTGAGTTAAACACTCTAAACAATAGCACTACTATTCCAATTTTACGTACTGTTCAATTTGATGTATCTGTACAAAACATTTCGTCGCTTCAATTGTATAATGATTTTGGCGCTTTAGATGCTAAAAAACCATTTGAATTGTTTGGACCAACTCCTTCAATAAATAATAGTTTCATTTTAGGTAGCAATGAAATTTTTAGCAAACCTTTCAATTCCTTTCAAATAGATTTGACTTGGGATACTTTGCCAAAAAGTTTTCAAAACTATTATCAAGAATATAATACTTACTTATCTAAGCTAACAGAAAACCCTACTCAAAATCAATTGACTGTTAATGACTCTAAATCGAAAGGGCTTCTACATAAGATTGAAAAAATCATTAAAGGCGGTGTACAATTAATAAAAAATATTATAAAAAAAGGACTAGACACGATTATAGAATTATTAAAAGAAATAGTACAATTATTAAAAGATATTTTAGGAATAACTACTCCTAATGCTACAATTCCTTTTAATAATGTTTGTTTTACAATTGACTTTGAGTTATTGAATAATGCTTCATGGACAGCATTTGATATGACAAAACAAGAAGTTAAAACTACGGAAGAAGGTACAACAACTCTTGTGCCCTATACTGTAAATGAATATTGTGTTCCAGAAGCTGAAAACACTTCTAATTTGTTATTCAGTACTACCAGTGAAACAAAGCAATGTGAATTAACTAATAAAAGTTTTTTTAATTATTCTGCTGCCACAACACCTTCAAAATCGGTAGCTGTCTCCAACCAAGACACGTCACAAACAACAGATATTGAATTTGTAGCAATAGATACAAATGCAGCAATACCAAAAAGCAATGTAAATCCAAACATTCAAAATACGCCTTTAATTTATTCAGAAGAAAGTACCTCTGGCTTTTTAAAAATGGCTTTATCTGGCCCAGCTCCTTATGGTTTTGGGTCTCAATTATATCCTGAAATTGTAGCTAGTATTGCGTTACAAAATGCGCTTCTAATTTCAAAAAACCCAAAAATAGATCCGAAAAAATTACTTGCGACTGCAAAACTTCCTTTTGCTCCTAAGTTAAAAAAAATAACAGCCAATTATAGTGCCTCTCAATTATATGATGTTACTAAAGCAAACGATTTCCCATTGCAGTGTTTCGCCTATACTCCTTTTGTAAACTATTTAACCTATGATTCCTCATGTGCTGTTGCTGTGGAAAATTATAATGTTGGAGATCAAAATAACACAGGTGCAAAAAAAAACATTGGAGTTCCACTACTTTCTTCATTACATGACTACAAAGGCTTTTTATATATTGAATTAGCAAACGTTATTGCTCCAAATAAAATTAATTTCTATGTAGAATTAGGTAGAAAAGAAGGCAACCTACCAACAAATACAAAACCCGATTATTATTATCTAAGTACTTCGGGTTGGCAACTTCTTCCTTTGCTTTCAGATACTACAAATAATTTAAGTTGCTCTGGCATTCTTACTTTTAATTTCCCAGAAGACATCAGTAATCAGACGGGTATAATGGATAGTGAAAACTATTGGATTTGTGTAGCTACTAAAAATGAAGTTTCTAATTATCCAGACATTACTTTTCTAACTACAAATGGTGTTTTAGTAACTCGTTCTGGAAGCGAATATTTATCTGACACTACCAAACCACAAATTGAAGCTACAACTATTAGCAAACCTCATACAGCCATTCCTGAAATTGCAAGTATTCAACAACCCTTTCCTTCTTTTGGAGGAAAAGCAATGGAAACGAATGATATTAAAAACAAACGAATTAGTAATCGATTAAAAACTAAAGATAGAAATGTTAGCTCTTCTGATTTTTATAGCACCATTCAACAAGAATTTAATGATATCTACTATTCTAAATCGGTTTATGCTACTAATAAAATTCAAATTTACGTAGTAAAAAAACACAGTAGTAGTAACGATTATAGTGCTTTTGCACCTATGGTTTCCACATGTTTGGAAAAAAAAATGCAACAATACTTGAGTGAACGAAGCGCTGCCTTCACTCCTATTCTTGTTTCCAACTTTGCTTTCTTATATGTTACTGTAAACGCTACAATATCACTTTTAGAAGGCTACGAACTTGAAGGAATAAAAAAAATAATTGAAAATGATTTAAATCTATTTTTATCGCCATGGATTACTACAAATAGTGCACAAATTGCAATAGATGAAGAGCTTACTACTACTCAAGTTATTGATTTCATAAAGACAATAGAAGGTGTTAGTAATGTTGAAAATGTAATTCTAAATGCGACTAGACTATTTCAAAATGGATTTGAAATTACATGTACAAACATGAATACTATAAATTTAAATGAAAATCCAGAATTATTAATCGTTTCAAGCTTAAATCATGATATAAAATGAAAGAGATTAATTACATAATAGATGAACCACTTCCAATTACTCAGGATTTTAAATCTTTGAAACAAGAAGGACTCGCACATATACAAGAAGTAAGTGGTAATGAATGGACCAATTTAAATTCAAGCGATCCAGGAGTTACCATATTAGATCAACTATGCTATGCCTTAACGGAATTAGGCTATTGTAATGATTTCTCTATAAATGATATTTTAACGAATGCTGATGACAAACTTATCATTAAAGATCAGTTTTATTTACCTAAAGAAATTCTAACAACCGCACCAGTTACAATCAACGATTATATTAAATATATTGTAGACGAAGTAGATGAGGTTGAAAATGTTATTATAGTTCCAAAACAGAGTTCTCTATCTTATAGCAAAGGTACTTATAGTGTTTATCTATCTACAAAGCCTATAATTACTAACTCGATTGCAATTGCAACTATCTGCCAAACCGTCTTTTATCGTTTAAACAAACGAAGAAACATTGGTGAGTTATTTTTGATGCCTTTACAACTTGAAAAAGTTATTTATACAGTAAGCGGAATACTTCAATTAAATAATGAAGCCGAAAAAAACACAACATTAGCAAGCATACAGAATAAAATTCGAAACTATATTTTTCCAAAAGCTATTCAGGAGGAAGACAATCAATTACTTTTAGAAGGAGAAAATTCAGATACGTTATATAATGGCCCTGAAATGAGACATGGCTGGATTAGTAACGAAAATCTCGGTAAAAAGAAAAATACAATTACCACAAATAATCTTATCACACTACTATTAACTGTTGAAAACGTTTTCAATGTTCAAAATTTAAAAATAAACAATACTGAAAATAACGACACCGCTACAGCAACACTAACTCAAATAATCTCTTTTGATTTGAGTCAATTAGAGATTACATATACCAATACAAAAAACGATAACGAAGAAAACAAAATACAGTCATTAGATTTATCGTTTGATGATAGTATTGATAGCCAAACTAGCTTGCCTACAGGGACATTTAGAGACATTAATTCTTATTATTCTATCCAAAATACTTTTCCAGACATCTATGCTGTGGGTGCAAATGCAATCAACTCGAATGCGTCGGATTTTCAGATAGCACAATCTCGTCAACTAAAAGGTTATCTTACTTTATTTGATCAAATACTAGCCAATCAATTTTCGCAGTTAGCGAATGTTCCGCAACTCTTTTCCTTTAAAAATGGAATAACGGGTACACCTTCAGAATTACAAAAATTTTATGCAACTAAAACACCCAATGAGAAAATACATCTTGAATATCCTGTTCCCTTTTTGTGCTTTGCACCAACCTATTTTTATCAGCCATTATATTCCATTCCTAATATAAAGCCACTGCTTAAAAATAATAATGCTTTCAATTTTAGTTTAGAAACCAGAACTAAAAATGTAGCAGAAGAAATGAGCTGGAAAAAATTTAAAGAAGACCCTTATAATGCTTATATAAAAGGTCTACAAGATTTAATTGAAGATGAAAGCATCAATTTGAAGCGAAGAAATGAAATGCTCGATCATTTATTAGCAAGACATGGAGAATCACCATTACTCATAAATTCAATTATTGAAGGTTCTATTTATACAGGAAACAGTTCTAAAGATAAAATCATTATTAAAAGTTTATACTTACAGAACCTAGGTTTGCTTTCCTATTATAGATACCAAGGATATAATTATTTGGGGGCAAAAAAGATTGAAAACTTAAAAAAAGACATTCCATTAAATCTGGAGCAACTATTAATTGATGTTTCTTCTGTGCGCTTTTATTTAGAACCTGAAGACAATTTTAATATTCCTAAAAATGAAAAATTTGAAAATGATTTCATTTTTAACACCAATAAAGTGGATCAAATAGAAAAAACCAGAAAACAAGACTTTATAAACTATGCAGCTTTAGAACTAAAAACTACTATTTTACTGAGTTTAAAAACACCTTATATTAATCATTTAGAATGCGTTCTTTCAACGATAGATGAAAACGAATGTACACAATGCAAAAATACTTCTCAAGAAAATGCAAAATGCAAAACATGCATTAATCAATTAGAACAAATACACCAATGTCTTTGGTTTTTAAAAGAACGAAAAGGATTTATTTGCATAGAAAATTGTTTGCTTTACCCAACAGCTAATAGCATAATCATAACACAATCTACTTTAGAAGGTCCTTATTATACAATAGAGGATTCATTAAATTATCCTGAAACTATATCATTATATATGCTATTAGAAAATCCAACAGAGACTACTATTAATGCCAAAACGGAAATAGATTTAAGCAGTACTCAAACATCAATCGTTATTAATGATACTATTTCCTATAATTTATCAGCAACAGCATTTAATGATGAAAGTGCAAATTGGACAAAAATAACTTGTAATGAGGTAGATTATTTTATTACAATGTATCAAAAAAAGATCTCAGAAAATAATGACACTACAAAAACTATCACATTAATTTTTCCAGATTACATTTCCTATTTTACCAACGACTATTTTAAAAACAGACTCGAATTATTACTTGAAAATACCCTACCTATAGATGTTACTTATAACTATCAATTCGCAAGTCAGAAAACATTATGCGATTTAATTCCTGCCTACATCAATTGGCATAACGACATTACATTCAATAATTTAGCCTATAAAAAAACAACTGAAACAGCAAATGCATTAATCAACATTTTAACCAATAGCTAAAGAAAAAGTATGGCAAGTACTGTAAATCATATCATATCTAAATTTAAATGGGAGAATTCTTTTAATCAAAAAGAAAACGCTACCGAATTGCAACAACGTATTAGCCGCTGGAGCAATACAAAAATGCAAAAAGAAATCAATTCCATTTTTGATGAGATATGTCCTGCTAGCCAAACTTGGTGTATTCAATCATTAACATTAGACTTAGGCACTATTGATTATGATACTTTAGAAGAAGATTTATCTCAAAAACTCTTTCATCAATTAAGCGATACATTAATTGAACTTATCCTAAACGCAGAAAAAGGAAGTGATGGTATTGAAATTTTAAATACGGATACTTCCCAAATAAATAGACTTAGTCATTACTTAATGACAGGAACAATGCCTTGGAATTATAAAGACGCCGATTATTCTATACATGAAATGATGACATGGCAATTCAAAAACAACAAAGAAGCAATAATTACAATGCTTCAAGAAGTAGGTAAAACCGATGAAAAGGTGAGACAAAGAATGGCATGGCAACTACAAGAATCTATAATAATAAAAATTATTGAAGGCTTAGAAACCAGTAATCACAATCAAATTATTAAATTTTCTAAAGAATTAACAAAAATACAACAACATCAAATACTTGTACCAGCCAATGAAAACGACTTTAAACGAAACCTTTGGTTTTGGATAGTAAACTATTTGTTTACCGATAGAGGAACTATATTCAATAAGGTTACATTTATGAAAAGTAGTATTCAGCAAATGGCAAATCATTATAATGTAGCTTATTCTGAATTACTAAACATGATTGAATTAGCGATACAGCAGATTCATGTGACGGCCAGTACAAAAGCCGATTTCATTCTAATATTAAATCTTTTAACCAAAGAAAACGAACTCTTTAAAGCGAAAAAAACGAGCGAAACAATACTTCAGGAAAACGACCATTGGAAAAATCTAACAGCGTTAATTCATTCTGTTTCACTTCGAAAAGACAACATAAAAAAAAGAGAGTTTAACGAATTAGTAATTGCACTTTCAAAAGAAAACAAAAATAGATTTCGCGATTTGTTTTCCTCTTTAGGTAGTGCCAATCATTTTTGGAATCCTGTTGTTCAAGATTTACAAAATGAAGCCCTTGAACATATTTTTCATGCGGTTTTACCCGTACAATCAAAAATGCTCATAGAGAGTATTTATTTTATTGAAAAGCTTTACAAAGAAATGAATGTAAAGTTAAACAGTTCTTCATTATGGGAAATAGGAATTCAATTTCTAATTCATTATAAAAATTCTCCTTTCGATAACAAAACATTCTTAACCTTCACAATTACTGCATTAAGTAAAAAAGACAATGAACTTAAACAAAACATATTAGAAAAACTAAGCAATAGTAATGTTCCTGCTTCTTCAAAAACAATAGCTACTTTAGAAATATATACCAACTTAACCGCTATTTTAAAAGATGAAGTTCACGAAAAAAACAGTCCATTTAACAATCTCAATTTTATTGAATTAATAGATGAATTACGATATCAAATAGAAACGAATCAAACCAACTCAACAACATCGATACGCGTTCAAAATTCAATTCTAAATCACATTCATCATCATACAGAAAGAACTTTTTATGCGCTATTAAACTATAAAAATAAGTCGTCTCTAAAGTTGTTATTCCCTTACATTTTAAATAAAAAAATGGATGCCTTGTTTATTAAAAAAACAAAGAATACAAAAATAGCACTACTAAAAACCTTTAAAAGTGCTATTAAAGATTTAAACAAGAGCCCTAATTTTAGAAAATTAAATCTTACCATATATCACAGTATTTATAATCTAGGCATTAAAATTATGCTATTGCATCCTGAATATACCGCTATTCAATTTATAGAAGCACTTTTAGAAAACCTGTTTGCATTAGCAACTACTAACCAAAAAACACAATTTAATGAATTTGTATCAGCGATTTTCCAACACGAAAAAATACTAAACATTCCTTCCTCTACAACCTATCTTGAAAAAATAAAAACCAGACTACTACATACTCAACCAAAAACTATTCGTAAAGACAAGAACATTACTGCTCCTATAATAACTGAGCCTGTAACTATTCTGTTAAACGGACAAACAATATCTGTCCTAAAACTATATGAATGGATCGAGAAAATCATTCAAAGCGAAACTTTAAGTACTACAGAGAACAACCACAAATTTAAATTAAACGATTTATTGCAAGCAGCTCTTGAAATTAATCCTCAAGAAATACAAAGAATACTTTCGAATTGTAGCCTAACCGACAGTCGAATAAAAATAATAAAAGAGGATTTCGATTGGCATTTTTTCAGTTTATGGATTTCGAATAATAGAAATACAAATTTGTATGAAGCTATGGAAACACTTAGGTCTTTTTATGAATTCATAAGCCATTTCATAACGATAAAAGACACCTCAACCATTGAATTCGAGTTTTGGAAAACAACTTGGAAAGTTATTCAACAAAATGAAAATAGCACATCTATAGTCAAATCATTTATAACACATTGGATGGATGTAATTATAAAGGAAAAAGCATTAAACTCCAGTGAAATAATAGCCACTATAAACACAAACGCACTAAAAATTAATCCCACTCTAGAAAAAATTTTAATTGCATATAATACTCCGTTATTGAGTTCTTTAAGAACACCTTTAAAAAATAGTAATGAAGATATTAAACACTGTCAGAAACAAGGACAAATAGAAGCACTATTTATTTCTTTAATTACAGAAAGAAAAGTTCCCAAATGGTTCCATACTACCGAAAAAATATCGGCAGTCGATTTGTTTCATGAAGCATTAGAACAAAACCCAACTTCTTTTATTGTGGTCTATAAACAAAATAAAATTCCACAACTGCAAAAACAACAATTGCATAATTGGATCGATTTTAGAAAAACAATAACCATTATTAAAAACAATACTAAAAACACACAACAACTACATAGTATAGAACGATTGTATAACGCTTTTGCACAACTTATTATAAAAGGAATTACAGCAAAAGAAATACAAACTCTTTTATTTAGAAAAACAATCTTGGCTTGGACAGAAAATAACTGGTCTTTACTAACTATTGATACTATTTGGCAAGAATTACTATGGGAATTATGCCAGAAAAAAAACATTCCTACAAAAGAAATAATTAATGCCTTTAGCAAAATAAAATATAGCCTTCCTCCTGCTTTACATGTTAGTTTAAATCAATTAATAAAATCGGAGACTAAAGCTTCAACAGAGACTAAAAATACAAAATTAAAAACACAAAAAAACGTACTATTAAATACACTTTCATCTCAAAAAAGCGCAAGTGCAATACCCATTAAAAATGCAGGCATTGTACTATTAAACAATTACGTCGAAATGTTAATGGATAGATTAGGACTACTAGAAGACAACCAATTCAAAAACAAGAGTTCTCAGCTAAATGCAGTACACTATTTACAATATGTTATTACGGGATTAACAAAAACAGATGAAGCCTTATTACCATTAAACAAAGTACTCTGTGGTCTATCAATTACAACTCCCATTATGGATAGTATCTCCATAACAGAAGAGGAAGTTAAATTAATTAACGGACTTATAAATGCTGCCATTTCACATTGGCCCTCTGTTGGAGATACCTCTTTATTGGGTTTTAGAGGCAACTGGCTCGTTAGAGATGGTTTACTTATTGAAAAAGAAGACCGTTGGGAACTAACCGTTGAAAAAAGAGTCTATGATTTATTACTTCATAAATCTCCATTTTCATTCTCTATTATCAAATATCCTTGGATGGAAAAACCAATACATGTAAGCTGGCCTTATTAATAGAATTAAGAATACTAACAAATAATATAAACATTAAAATTAAATAATTATGAGTTCCTACAATGAAAATCTAAATGCGAGTGTTGTCGCATCCTTGCAAGCCCAAGAATTAAAATTAAACAACACACAAACATTGCTCAATGCAAATATGTTCACACTTTATTATGCTGAAGATGCAAAAATAACCGCACAAGAAAAATTAGAGCAAACAGAAAAAAGCTATTCAGAGCAAGAAATAGTTAATGAAGAAGCAGTTGCAAACAATAATATAGCAACAAATCTATTAGCAACAGCCAATCAAGAAAAAGAAATTAATTTACAATCTGTTTCTAATACTGCTGTTGCAGCTGCAAATGTTCAAATTGCAACTAATTCGATTACAAAATTAGCTAGCGATATGGGTAGTATTGTTAGTATTTTAAATGCAGCCGATTATGGAAGTCAAATTTATGATCAGGCCATTGCTGTTAACCAATTAATGAATGACACTGCCTATAATGCAGAAGTAACTTCGCAATGGGCAATGGATGCATCTTCCCATACTGCCGAAATTACCGCAGGCACAGTCGCAGAGATTGCTACAAAAACAGCCACATCAATTACCGATTTATTGACTGTTTTGAAAAGTCAATTAGACGCTACTACCTCATTACAAATAACTGAAAATGCTGCTTTAGCTAGTGCTGCTACAGCTCAGAAAAAAGCAGAAGGAGAACTAATCGATAGTAAAGTAGATTATAATGCTGCAAATGCATCTTATATTGCAAGTAATAAAGAATTAAATTTAAACTTACAGGTTACAAACAAAAGTAACAGTGGTTTTACGGTACAATTTAGTCCCTATTTAAATCCGTTTAATAATAATAGTACAGAAGCTAATTCTCCATACAATATTAGCCCTGTAGAAAGCTATTATGTTTTTGTAGTGAAAGAAAGTGAAGAATCTACTTTTTCTTTATCCATTGCTGAAGGATTAATAGACAATGAAAAAATAGCAATTCCTATTAGTAATCAATCTAAACCGCAATTGGAAATTGATAGAGTTAATTATTTAGATATTAATGGATCTAAAATAATATTAGGAGAAAATTATGTAGTTTTTGTTATGGTTCAGTTTACATTAAACTATAAAAAATCGTTAAATAATTTTGAAGATTTTTTAACTGCTGGGTCTTCTTCTTTTATTTTAACCAATAAATTAAATAGTCCAACAAGTGGAGCTATTACAATGTCAACAAGTGATGTTCCAACATTAACGTTTAATGTTACAGGAAACAACAGTTACCCAGTAGCGTACAGATGTATGTTTTTACCCGATAATTCTGAATTAATAAATGCTCAATTTTCAACAAGCAATCAATTACCTCTAGAAGAACAAATTATAAAAGAGATAAAGATTGAAATAGAAAATCACGAAACAAACAATCAGAATTTTGATGAAGATTTAGAAAGCTTATCTGCCGAATTAAACAGTTTAATTGAAAGTCAACAAAAGATGAATGACGAAATTAAAACTCCAGAAACTGATGCAGATGGGACACCTGTTCCAACAAAAGCGAATGCAGATCAAAATAAGCAATTAGATAAGATTACTAAAAAAATAAATGCACTACAAGCTCAAATTCAAGAACTAACAGCTAATAAAAATTCTTCTTCAAATAATGAAGATGCAACACTAAGTAGTCAAAATAAAACACCAAACCCTGGTTTCTATTTCAATCAACTAATTGCCGAAAATGTTACCGATGGAAATTACACCTCACCTAATAGTAATCAAATAACATCAGATAGCACAACAACAACTGTAACACTTCCATTACTAGAAAACACAACCGATAATTTTGGAAACCCACTAATTGAAGGAAACAGTTATGTCCCTGTTATTTTATCTGTAGCAACAGGTTCTATTAGCATTGTCAAACAATATTCAAATTCACTTTCAGATTTCCGAAGTACAGCAACATTTAAATATAGTTCAAAAAGTACAACAGCAACAACTAATCAATAAAAAATAGAAAATATGAACACAATAACGATAAACGTACCCAAATATGGGGTTACTGAAAATAAAAAAAGAAAATTAGATTCATTAACATTACAAGTATTAAACGCAACAGACGAAGTATCTCAACTGGAAGCTATTGTAAATTCTTTAACTGACAAATTAGCCACTTATAAAGGTTTTTTAACACAAGCCGACGCAAACAAAACGCAAGCGGAGAATAATGTCACCTTAATGAATACGGTTGTTAATAATGCAACTAATTTAAAAAGTAATTCAGAAATAGCTTTAGAAGAGGTAATTCGTGCTAATAGTAAAACTAAAAAAGTAGCACAAAAAACAACTACGGTTATCAATAAGCTTATTTATACCGCAGATATGATTAATAAATTGGCAGGTTTAATTACTCGAAAAAAAGCACAAAACCCACTCATTTCAGATCAGTTAATAACAATGGTTACCAATGCAGGAACCAATGCAAACAATGCGGTAGCACTAACGCTAGTAGCACTAAACACTACCTACACAGCGCAATCTACTAATAAGGAAACACAATCTACAGCTACTTTAGAGTTTTTACAATCACAAAAACTTCTTTGTAAATTAACGGATGATAGAAAAACAAATAGCCCAAATTCATCCTTAAAAACACTATTAGAAAATGCTTATGAAACAGCTGTCGTTGAATTCAATAAAACACAAAAAGCGTATAATGAAACCTTAAAACAATTGAATTTAAAAACAGCCGATTTAAACAAAGCGCAAATCAATTTAAGCTCATTACAATCTGGTTTAGCGGCTGCAAATGCGGCTGCATTAGCTTCATAATAAAAGGTAGAAATTAATTTTTAGTCACAGTTTCTAATAATAGAATAACTGTGACTAAAAATACTAACCTTCCTTAAAAAAGAAAAACAATGAATAGTCTTTACAAAAAGTTTTATAGTAACTTCTATAGTAGAACCAATGGTTATATTCCTTCCAAACCATTAAATAAAACCTTATTCCCTGGCGATTTTTTCCATATTATCAATGGAGAAATGATCGTGCTTGGCAATATTTTTAGTGGTAACATTATAGATCCAAAAAATGTAGCTTTTGAACATCATATTAAATTACACCCAAATTCATGGCAATTTAATAATGGCGTTACAAAGCCTTATTCTGGAAGAGGAACAGGAAATAATGCTATAGATGGCGTTTTCGAATATAGTAAACAAATACTAGCTTTTGAAACAAATGGTAGCTTCTTTTTTACAAGTAATAATCCAGAAGCCGTTAAAATAAAAAATTGGAGCGAAATACAAGATGAACTTATTATTAAGCTAACTCAAACTCATTTTTCTTTTAGAGAACTCTATTTAATAACCGAAACAGCAAGTACTTCCGATTGGACACTCGCTATTTCTAGCTCTAGTCATGGGGAATTAGAAGTTGCAATTGAATCAGACAATTTTGGACTTGTTGATGTTTTTGGACACGCCAATTCAAAAACAATACAATCTAAAGATATTGAATATTATAACCGAGAATCGGAGCGAAAGCCTAGTTTTTTTAAAGCAAAAAAATTAGTCGAACAAAATGAAACATTGCCCGTTTTTATAGATAAGCTAATTTATCAACGTGCTCAACTAAACATCTGGGGGAAAAACTTTTATAAATATAACCTCAACTACAATCAAGATCATGAAGTTGCACAATTAAATAATGCGCAACTAAGCATTTTAGATCTTTTACCTGGCAATCAACTCAATCCGAACACAGCATTACTCTATTTCAAATGGGCAGATGCAACGTTAGACGATATTGAAAAACTTTTTGTTAACTATGGAAGCTAAAACAAACATAACTGTTCTTCACGAAGAATTGAATTGGCTTGAAAAAGTAATTCAACAAGTAATTTGTAGCTATTTATTGCAAGAAGGACATGAAAACGATTGGCATACTATTCCGTTACCCGATGTAACAGCAGAAAATGCACCCTATGCTACATTGGTAAACGAATGGCAACTCAATCGCTATGAACGTTTAGCGCTTGCACTTTCTTTGGCACCACATCTCAGACCCGAAATCTTAGACATTTTCTTTGGCAAAAATGCAATATATGACAGAGGATTTACCGAGTTTGGAGGTGTTATTGATAAAGGTCATAGCGGGTTCATTCCCACAGGACAAACATTAGCTTTCCTTATTACAGCCACTCATCAAGAACTAAGAAATGAAGTGCTTAACATTTTTAGTAAAGAAAACAAACTCATTAAAGAAGATGTACTACAATTAGCCGATACCGACAATTTTATCCCAAAATTAAACGGAATCCTTAGTTTGCATCACAATTGGTATCATTATTTCGTTACCAATGAAAAAATCAGTATTGCACAAAGCGCTTCCTTCCCTGCTCAAAAAATAACGAGTAACCTAAACTGGGAAGATGTTGTGCTAGATACTATTGTTATGGAGCAAGTCAATGAAATACTAATTTGGTTAGAACATGGAAATACTTTGTTAAACGAATGGGGTTTAGATCGTAAAATCAAACCAGGTTATCGTGCTTTGTTTTATGGTCCTCCTGGTACTGGAAAATCATTAACGGCTACCCTACTTGGAAAAGCAACAAACAAGGAAGTATATCGAATTGATTTATCTATGATTGTGTCTAAATACATAGGAGAAACCGAGAAAAATTTATCTAAAGTATTTGATATTGCTCGAGACAAAGAATGGATTTTGTTTTTTGATGAAGCCGATGCCTTATTTGGCAAACGAACTGCTGCCAATTCTTCTAATGACCGACATGCCAACCAGCAAACCGCACATTTATTGCAACTTATTGAAGATTTCCCTGGTGTGGTTATTCTGGCTTCCAATTTAAGAGCCAATATGGACGAAGCTTTTACACGTAGATTTCAAGCGATTATCCATTTCAATATGCCTTCTCCTGATGAACGTTATCAATTGTGGCAAAATGCTTTTTCTGGCACTTGCACATTAGCAGAAGAAATTGATGTTTACCAAATAGCAGAAGACTATGAATTAGCAGGTGGTTCCATTATTAATGTATTGCGATATTGTGCATTATCAGCCATTGGCAGGAATGATTCTGTTGTATCAAAACAAGAAATATTAAAAGGGATAAAACGAGAATTTAGCAAAGAAAACAAAACCATACTCCTAAAAAATTAAACCATGTTAAAAAATCTAACATTAGCTTTGGCTCTTTGGTTTTTAATCGATTGGGCCTATACCGAAAAAATAAAACCCTTTCTCATTTCAGAAATAACACCAACTGCACCCTCTAAATCAAAAGATAGTACAGATACTAGCAAAACTAAAAAAATCAAAAAAAAAGACTTTCGCTTTATACTAAAAGATACGGTAACCTACGGATTAGATATTTCACACTATCAAGGAGATTTAATTAATGCATTAAATAAAAAAGAAGATTCGCTCTATTTTGTTATTTGTAAAGCTACAGAAGGCATCAGTTTTATAGACCCTAATTTTGTTAGTAATTGGACCATCCTGAAAGACAAAAAAGTAGTGCGTGGAGCCTATCATTTTTATCATTGCGATCTCGATCCCAAACAACAAGCCCAACACTTTGCGTCTGTAATTATGGATAATCATTTCCTTGATGTTGGACAACTTCCTCCAGTTTTAGACATCGAAAACAGCGGTATGGACGGCAATTGTGGTGATTTAGAAACGGCTCAAAAAAACGTGCTTACTTTTCTAGAAGAAGTAAAAAGATTAACAGAACGTATTCCTATGATCTATACCAACAAATCTACAGGAAACAAATACCTCAACAACAAAGAATTTACTGCCTATCCTTTATGGGTTGCTGCTTATACAACCGAACTCACACCTAGTTCTATACCAACAGCATGGAACAACGAATGGACAATATGGCAACAGTCTGAAAGCTATTCTTTTCAAGATGCTAATTTCGATTTCGATATTTTCAATGGCAACCGACTGGAATTGAGAAAATTTATACGAAGCACCATTGTTAAAAAATAAAGAATACTTGTTTCCTTTTAAAAATACCACATTATGAACGAACAGCAACAAACTCTAGAAAATAAAACAAACACTGTGCAAGCCGCAGCAAATACTGTTGGAAAAGAAGGAAAAGTACTGAGTGATAATCGACTTATACAAAAAAAAGCAAACAACACAGGATTACCTGATAATTTAAAATCGGGAATAGAAAACCTTTCAGGTCATGCTATGGATGATGTTAAAGTACATTACAATTCCGACAAACCTGCTCAGTTAAATGCCCATGCTTATGCTCAAGGAAATGACATTCATGTGGCTTCTGGGCAAGAAAAACACTTATCTCATGAAGCTTGGCATGTGGTACAACAAAAGCAAGGCAGAGTAAAACCTACTATGCAGATGAAAGGTAAAGTGAATGTGAATGATGATGCTGGATTAGAGAAGGAAGCAGATGTAATGGGAGGAAAAGCTTTGCAGAAACATTCTAATAATAAAACCACACTAAAACAAACAAATAATATAGGCAAAACAAAACAATTAATAGGATGGACAAGATGGTATGAATACGATGGCGAAAATTACATCCCTAGGTTTATTGGCTTACCTTCAGCGCTAGGCTGGATTCCTGTAGGACAACACCAAGAAAAAGATGCTTACATATCCGTAACAAATATCAGAAATTTGCCTCAAATTAGAGATGTTGAACAAGGAATAAGCAGTGTTAGACAAGTTATTGACGAGCAAACTCCCTTGATCCGTAATGTTGTCGATGCTGTTGCTCAACAAGGTATTACAGTTGAAAATATCCACCAAATACAAAACAAATTTCTAAGTTTGGATAGTGCCTTAAATAATTATCTAATGAAGACCAGTACTGTCCTCAAAATCATAGGAACAGTTTTGGGGTTAGGTACAGTAATTACTGGGGGAATTTTACTTTCTTATCTAACACTACCACAATGGTTAGTTGGTGCGGTAGAAGGTCTTAGCTTCCTATATGGTGCAGGTTTACTATACAGATGGTCCAAATCAGAATTACTACCTACAATGGTAAAAATAGGCTTATTAATAGCAAATGGTGGTATTATGGCTACTACAATGGCTATTACTGGGTCACAAATAATCGCATACGCTACTGGATTAAGCACTACAATACCATTGCAACATATACAATTTGCTGCAATACCATTAGCTTTATTATTAGAACATTTTATAGTATTAATAATCGAAAAAGTTAATTCCCTAAGACAATTTCAAAATAAACAAAACGGTCATGATGAGGAACATGAAAACTAATAAAAAATGTAGCATTAAAACATAAAATTAATCAACTGGAAGTAAAAACTGCTAAAGTTTATTTAGTATACAGAAGCGAAAGTAAATTAGCTTATAATTAGTTTTCATTTTTTATAAAAATTATAAGTTCTATTGACAAGTTTTATTAAATGAAACTGTAAAATATAATTAAGAAGCTTAACTATGGAACATCTACAAGATAAAACAAGAAACATTCAATCAGAATCTGTAGCAAACAGCATTGAAGGTAAAATAATTCAGTCTAAATCAAAAACTTTAGAAGATAATCGTCCTTCCTCAATTTTGCAAAAAAAAGCAAATAATACAGGATTACCCAATAATTTAAAATCGGGAATAGAAAACCTTTCAGGTCATGCTATGGACGATGTTAAAGTACATTACAATTCCGACAAGCCAGCACAGCTTAATGCTCATGCCTACGCACAAGGCACAGATATTCATGTAGCTTCTGGGCAAGAAAAACATTTACCTCATGAAGCTTGGCATGTAGTACAACAAAAGCAAGGCAGGGTAAAACCTACTATGCAGATGAAAGGCAAAGTAAATGTGAATGATGATGAAGGATTAGAGAAAGAGGCAGATGTTATGGGTGCGAAGGCGTTGCAAATGAAAACAAAAGAATTTTCAAAAGATAATGATAAAACAGTTTTAAAAAATGATATAGGTAAGGTTAGACAAAAACCAATACAGATGTTGCAACAACATTATAAGCCTACATTAACCATTATTAGATCTCCTTTCCAATTAAAAAAGCTAAAAAGGCAAAGTAATATCAAAAGTGCAATATCAAACTCAGTCATTCAACGACAACCGCTTAAGAAGAAAACTGAAGATAATTTGGTTGATGCGGTAAAAAATAATGACAAACAAAAATTCAAACAAATATTTCGAGCTGCGGCCTCAGGCATGGACGAAATGATAAGTTGTGATGTCACTTTTTCTCAGGCTAGATCTCGATTAGCAAATGAAACAAAAATGAGAGAATTTTTAAGAGCATCTCACGAAACTAGACATCCAACACATGAAATGGGACATAATGTATCAGGTACTGGGAAAAAACAATATGAATTTGCACACCCTACAAGTCCAGACAAAGTAGTATACACAACCAAGAAAACAAAAAAAGGAAACCCAAGATGGATTGGGCATACTGGATGGGATAGGGCTAGAGCAAAACATGTTAAAGAAGGAAAAACTATAAAAGAAATGCAGGATAGAGCAATAGAATTTACTTTAAATTCAGGTGCACAACCACCCTTTGCTAAAAATAGTAATATAAAGAGAACATATGCAGAAGCACTTTTAGGACATAACGATAGAGAAAAACTTAAAAGCAAACATTCAAAATATGACCCAAAGAAAAAGCAAAAAATTAATGCCCAATGGGAACCAAATAGAGCTAAACGTGGAGTAAGCCCTACTCGAAAATAAATTAATTATAAAAATGAATATCATGAGCACACACACTAATAAAACACAAGAAAATAAAAACCAATCTGTAGCAAATACTGTTGCACAGAAAAAAAGCAATAACAATCAAGCTTTAACTTTTGAGGATAATAGATCAAAAGCAGTTACCCAAACAAAATCAAAAACTTTAGGAAGTAATGATAGTGTAGCACAACTAGGCAAGAAAAAAAGAGATCTTGAAAAAGCAAAAAAAAATAATCCAAATGGTTTACAGCATCATAATCGCCCGGAATATCAAGAACAAAATGAAAGGCAAATGCAACTTATAAATGAAGGAATGGATAGAAAAGAAGCGAAAAGACAAGCTAAGGATGAAACTAAAAAAAAGAAGTAATAACTTTTATATAAAAGCAAACATTATTCTTTATACACCATCACCGTAAAGTCATCTTCAAGATAATTTTCTTTTAGACGAACATTATCAGAAAACGTTTTACAAAAATCGGTGATGGTTTTGGGAGCATAAGCTATTAAAATACCATCAGGGTTTACTGTTTTGCTTAATAGATTAAAACCTAATGCTATGTTGCAATGGGCATACAAATGAGTTATCGCTTTAAAAATAAAATCAGGGTCGCTGTTTTTATAGTTGAGTGAACCCGAAACTAAAACATAATCGACTACTGGTAAAGTACCTTGCATGAAATCGCCTAGATAAAACGTGGCAGTTGGAAAGTCTTTGTTTTTTTCAATAGCATTGTCTAAAAAAGTGGCTATCCTATCGATACCATGATAGGAAAAATTGGTTAAATATTGCGTTAAATAATAACACAAATCGCCATTACCACAACCAATGTCTAGGATAGATTTCGTATTCAAATTGCCTATTTGTGCTAAAACTTCAAAGCGCTTCAATTGGTCTTCTTCTGAAAACCAAGCTAGACTTTGTGGACTTTCCGAACCGTATTGTTTTATCTTATCTTCGTGGAATTTTTGTATGTATAATTGGTCTAACATAATTAAGTCTTCTCTTTTTATTTGAAGATTATTATTGGTTGAGGTGCTTTAAAAAATTGAATACTAATGAATCTAATAGCAACTAACACATGATACAAATGTACTTTTATTTTAAAAACATGTTTGCATAAAAATACTACTTATTAACTCCTTTTACTCTATTTCTTTTCAATTAACGTTTCCGAGATTATAATTATATTCTTTTTAATTATAAAGTGAACCTCTTGTATTATAAGTATACCCATTCTAATTATAAAGTGAACCTCCGAGATTATAATTATATTCTTTTTAATTATAAAATGAACCTCTGAGATTATAATTATATTCTTTTTAATTATAAAATAAACCTCCGAGATTATAATTATATTCTTTTTAATTATAAAATAAACCTCCGAGATTATAATTATATTCTTTTTAATTATAAAATGAACCTCTGAGATTATAAGTATGCTCATTTTAATTTTAAAATGAACCTCCTGAAGTATAAGTATGCCCTTTTAAATTTTAAAATAGACTACCTATATTAATTGCACAAATACTAAACTTTATCGTACTCTAAATACATTACAATTCCCAACTCAATTCTACTGCAATAGGCACATGGTCTGATATATTTCGTGCTTCGTGCAAGGTTTCAAAATCTTTATAAAAATGAATCACTCTGGGGTTTGAAATTTTAATTTTCTTTGCATTATAGAAGATATTATCAAACTCAGAAGCTAAACATTTTCCATTTTTACATGCTCGCTTTAAAGATGTTTTTTGGTTTTGAAATACCGATTGATATCCCATTTTCTTTAAAGGAAAAAATACGGTATGCGATTGTGGACAATTAAAATCGCCTATAAAAATAAGGTCTTTATCTGGATATAGGGTTGGGAAAAACTTAAAGTATTTAATTTCCGTTTCGGGTTGCATTTTCTTTGTTTTAGCATGAAAATTCACCAACGTAAATTCTTTTTCTTTATATTTAAATGTAGCCAAATAAGGTTCTCTTTCTATTTCTTCTATATAGTTCGGGTCTAACCATGCCTCTCCTATTTTTTTAATGTGTTTGGGTTGCCATAAAAAAGCATAACGTTCCGCTTTATAGGCACTCCCTGATGTTGGATCGCTAATTACATAGTCCCATTTTGCTCCTTTTCTATTGAGTTGGTCTACTAACGAAGCAACAGCTTTTGCTCCTGCTCCGCTTACTACAACTTCTTGTATAGCAACCACATCAAATTCTTTTAAAACATGCGCCATATAGGCAATGTCTTCTTCTGTTTTAGATACGCCTAGGTTTTCTATATTCCAAGAACAAATTTTCACTTGCGAAAAGGAAAAGGAACAAAGTAGTAGGAAAAGGAATGTGGTTATTTTTTGCTTATAAAACATGTTTCAAATATACTTTAATCTTCCCAAGCGCAAAGTTTTAATCCTAATTCTTTAGCTTCCGAAAGTTTCTTTTTGGTTATTTCGTGTTTACAGCCCGACAAGCCTCGGCACGATTTACTCAAATGGTATTTCTTTGCTCCTTCTGTTCCGCATAAATATACTTCCTCTTCATCTAGTGTTGAGAAAGAGGTTAAAAATGTTACTATTAAAAGTGTTATTATTGTTTTCATAGGTGTAAAATTTTATTTATCATAGGTCACATATGTTATCGCTTTTATTCATTTAGTGTTTACTTCACTAAATACATTTCAATTTGTGTTCAGTGAATTTTATTTGTTTGCAACAAACTTGTTGTAAAAAGCGATTTCATTTTATTCTGCTTTTAGTTCATATTGCATGCCGTCTGTGTCTTTTCCTTTCATTTTTCCATTCTCATACCATTCTACTTCAATGTCTTTTTCGTTACCTTTTTTGTCTCTAATTATTCCTGCTCCAAATTTCCCACAGGTATTCACATTACCTGTTACTTCGTTATTTAGGCTGTCGAGACCGATAATGTCATAGTTGTATTCGTAATGATCGGGACGACCTGTACGGTATTCATACTTGTATTCTTCGTCAACATGATAGGTTCGTCTTTCTTCATTGTCTATTTCTTTTCTATCATCGGGTGTAATTGCTGGCACTTCATTATTGAAGATTCCTAATTTAATTTCTTCATTCTGTACGGGTGGTGCCTGATTGGTTTCTTTACAGGAAATGAAAATGTATAATAGTATAAGGAGTAGTTTTTTTGTCATATGCTTTGGTTAAATAGTTGTTTTTTTTTAATGGTTTGAATGTAAAAATTAAACATACAATTAGTAGTGCATTTGTATATAGGTATTTATACCTGATTTACTCCTTCATAAAAACCAACTGTTTCTAGTAGTTCGGTTTCAAATTGATAAATATCATCTATGGTTTCAATAGGTAATCTGGTCTCGTTTTTCTTATCGTCAAAAACACCTAAATATTTTTTTGTGGCATTCAAATGCAATCTGCATAAAGGTTTTCGATTATTATCGTCTAGTAGGATTCCGAAATACGATTGAGTATCTCTATGAACAATTCTACTTGTTGGAATTTTTCGTCTTAGAATAGCTACTACAATTTTATAGGCTTCTAGCTCTTCTTCTGTAGTTTCTATTTTTGTACTTTCTACAACTTCTTCAATTTGGTCTTCTAACTGTTTTTCTGCTTCTTTATTTAGTGCTGCATTCAATCGATCGTTTACTTTTTCGCTGATGAACTGATTACATCCTTTTTGTACTAATTCTTTAAATTCTTCTATTACTTTTTCGGTTAATCTGCCAGAATATACTTTGTTAGCAAACATGCGTACAAATTCATTAGAAGGTGTATTAATTTCCTCTTGAATGAGTTTCTTTATCTCTTTGGTGTATTTTAAGGAACTCGCATTATTGACAATATTATTAACGTCGAAGTTGGACTTATGAAATTTTGCAATTTCGTTTATTGTATTTTCTTTAATGTTTGTAATATCGAATTCTAAAAAAGGCTTTTGATCCATTTTGTTTTTCTCATCTAAATCGGTAAAAAACTGATATTGAATTCCGTTAGTGAGCAAAGCAAAACGTGTTTTTGTTACATGAAAATAACGCAACAATTGTGAGTTGTGAATGCTTAAGTTTTCTTTCCAGTTCTTACATTCTATAATTAGAATTGGTTCATTGTTTTCGAAAATAGCATAGTCTACTTTCTCTCCTTTTTTTAATCCAATATCGGCAGTAAATTCGGGTACTACTTCGGTAGGATTAAAAGTGTCATAGCCTAAAAGATTAATGAAAGGCAATACAAAAGCATGTTTGGTAGATTCTTCTGTTTCTATTTTATCCTTTAGCATTACGATTTTGTCTGCCAAAGCTTTGAGTTGTGTGTTTAGTTCCATATTATTTGAATTATTTATTTTCAAATTTATAACCTTTGAAAATCAATTCCTTGCGGAAATCCGTACTATGGTAAATTATTTTCAGTTTTATGCAAAAAAAGACCCGACAAGCTTTGGGAAGCTGTCGGGTCTAAGGTAAAATTGATTCTCTTTTTTAAAACCTAACACAACTATTTTTTAGTAGGTGCTGGTTTTGGACTTGAAGGTTTTGAAGGATTATTTCCTCTTTTTCCTCCTGATGGTTTTCCTGTTGTACTTGGTGCATTTGGTGGTTTTTGATTTGCCATAATAAAGCTATTTAAATTAATTATTTTACGTGTTTAGAATATTCCCATTTTACTTGTCTATAGTGACTTATTTTTCAATATCTTTCCCATTCAAAATTTTTAAAACCACTTTCGTTTATCCATTTTTTCCAAACCTGTTCAAGAATTTCATTATCACGATATCCAATCTGATTATCATAATTTTGAGTTTTTTTATTAAAATCTCTTTCATGTGTTTCTAATACATGTATATTAATATACTTGTTCAACTCGTTTTTTATTGGGATTAAACCTAAATTAGTATTCAACGTAAGTGCATTTTCAACGTTAATATTGTTCTTTTTACAATATGTTCTTAATTGAATTATTTTCGATGGACCAAAACGGAATTGATGATTGTCTGTTTTTAGTGTATATTCTAAATACCCGTCAGTTAAAATGTATATATGATTTTCATAACTAACAAAAGTTGTATCAATACCATCTGTAATAATTTTGTCTTTTTTAATCATATTTTCATTTTGTATTTTTTCAAGTAAGATGCTTAACAAGTCAATTCCCTTGTCATTTATAGATCCGTATTTTTGAGTAATTATTTTTTCAAATTCTAAAAGTTTTTCTTTTAACCCATTAAGTTCATATTTACCTGTTGAATTGATAAAACTTTGTTTATCACCAAGGTTTACTATTTTATCTAGGTCTACCGAAAAAATATTTTTTTGAGAAAAAGGTGAAAAATGAATACTCGATTTATCTCCAATTTTCTCACCTGGTTTAACACATTCTTTTTCAAAATATTGGATTATTTTTTTTATTTCTAGAATGTCTTTTTCTGGGAAATCTTTATTTGAAATACGATCTGACATATCAGATAGTATTATTAGATTTTGATACGTTAAATATTTATTATTAGATTCTGGAATACAAGAGTTTAATAATAAAGTTACTATTAGAATTAAAATTAATTTCATTTTATTAA
Organism: Flavobacterium jumunjinense; assembly: GCF_021650975.2. NCBI lineage: Bacteria > Pseudomonadati > Bacteroidota > Flavobacteriia > Flavobacteriales > Flavobacteriaceae > Flavobacterium > Flavobacterium jumunjinense. The sequence continues at coordinate 2,325,851 of NZ_CP091285.1, read as the reverse complement.
TAATTATTAGTTATTACTTGTTCTATTGCTCTAACTCTATTTGCAACTTCTTTTTCAGCATAAAGTTCTGGTAAGAACTCAATATATCCTGATTTATATGCTGTTGAAACACTATTTAAAATTTCATCTGTGAATATTTTTCCACTGGTAATTGTAGTCATAAAATCATCATAAATTGACTTTATACTTTTAAGTAATTCTGTAAATATGGCTTCATTTTCGTTTTGTGAAGAATTCAAATCTCTTTCTAAATATTCTAATTCTTCATTTTTCTGATTTAATACGTTTTCTTTTTCCTTTATTTTATTATTAAAAAGTTCTTTTTGCATATTTAGGTCAAGTAATAATTTATCTAACATTTTAATTTGTTTACTTTTTTCAGCATCTACAATTTCGCGTTGAGATTTTTGATATGCAGTTACAATAAATTCTATTATAAAATGAGTAATAACTAATGGCAACATACCAAAAACAAAGATGAGCCAAAACTCTGTATGGGTTATTACTTCCCAAATTTTAAGTTGAGATTCCTTACCAACTAACAAGCTTTTTATTTCATCTGTATTTAATGCAACCATTGTTGATACTAAAACATCAAATACTAAAAGTCCAACCACAAAACACAATATGTTAACCCCCTTATTTTTACTACCTATTAATTTTAAATTTGATAATAGTATTGGGATTAAAAAAAACAAACCTGACATGATGCCAAAAAGTCCTCCTTGCGTCTTAAATATTTTAACAATTGCATTAGCATCGACTAATTGCGGCAAACCAGGGTTTATTCCAGACTCTAAAGAATTACGAATAATATTTCCTTCAAAAAACACTTTATACATTGCAGAAGCAAAGAACATAGATAGGTAGAACATGAAAATAAATAGACCTATTATAGAAAAAACTATTCCTATTGTCCAAAATTTTTTTGTTACTAGTGTCGATTCTAAATTATTTCTCTCTAGTTTGTTTTTTTCAATTTCATTGTTCAACTGTAAGAGTCCTTTTTCTCCTGTGTCTTGATTACCTCTTTCAAAAATTGACTTTTCTTGGTTTACTTCTGAAATTTTTGCGTTTAATTGTTTTGTCTCAATTTCATAATTCATTTTTACTTTATTAAATTGAATCAATCTATCCGCATCTATTTCAGCTTTTTTGCTTTCGAAAGCAGAAGTAATATTTTGAGATATTATATTTTTTTTATTACTCAAACTATCATCTGTAGCATACATTTTTATTTGTTCTTTGATTTCTAAATAGTTCGCTTTAAAAATTTCTATACTTCCTGAACTCTCTTTAGAATTTTCATGACCTTTCTTTCTATATGTTTCTGTATTGATATTTGCTGTTGCATAAACAAGATTAGATAATTGTTGAGAAAAAGAATCAGCAACGTTTATTGTTTTTGTTTTTGTAACAACTTGTTCCGTTTGATTTGCTGTATTGATATTTAAATCTATTTGATGTTCAATATTATATTTCAAACGTTCAAATTCTGCAAAGAATTGACGATAAGTATTAAAATCGTCAGAAACTTGAATATTTTCAACATTATTGTTACTTGCATTATAAGAGTAGTTATATGAGCCATTGATTGTTATTTTGCTATCTATAAGACAAAATTTATGATGCATCGTTCCTCTATCATCCCCAGTTTCAAATGCATGAACATTTACTCCTGCATTTTCAAACATTTTTTTAACAGTTTCATTTTGAACATTTGATGACAATATTATATCAACTGTTAGATTTCTATTTTTTGCATCAATAATTGAGTTGGCTATATCTCTATCAGTAAACCAAGCCATTGCCAGATAAATATCTTTACTTGCAGTTTGTATTTCGGAAATTATACGTTGTTTAATTCCTATGCCGTTAGTTAAAATATCATTCATATTCAGTTTTTATATTATTAATTATCTTTTAATACCCCAAATTTATAACCATTGAAAATCAATTCCTTGCGGGAATCCGTACTATGGCAAATTATTTTCAGTTTTATGCAAAAAAAAGACCCGACAAGCTTTGGAAAGCTGTCGGGTCTTTAATGAAAATACGTTTTATATTGGCTTATATTAGTCCTAAATCTTTTGCAATAGCTATTAAATGCACATTGTTATTCGCTTTAAAACTAATTTTTAGTTTGCCAATTCGTTTCTCTATAGCACTTTTGCTACTGGGTGAAATGTTTATTTTTTTAAACTTCGTTTCAATTTCATCTTGGGTTAGCCCTAATGAAAGGTATTTGATGATTTCTAAATCGTAATCGTCTATCTCACTAACTGTTCTGTCTTGAAAAACGTGTTCAATATTGGGCGAAATGTATTTTTCTTCTGTTGTGAAAACTTTTTCAATAGCATTTTTTAATTCTGGAATGCTGTTTCTACCTTTCATGACAAAAGCATTAATACCATGTTCTACAAAAAGTGATTTAATACGATACGGTTTGTCTTCTATCGAAAAAACAACGATTTTTATATTGGGTTGTAATGTTCTAACGGCTGCTATTAAATCTTCTCCCGATTGAAGTTTTAATTCTTTTTGTCGGTAATCTTCCACAAAGGAAAGATCGGTAATTAACAAATCGTAGGGTACTTCATCTTGGACCGCTTTTCTCATTTTTAAGAAAGCATCATCACAATATTTTGCATATTCTATTTGTTCTTCAAGAATATTTAAATCTTTTAGCGCTTGCACCACCGCTAAATTCAATCCATCAATATCCTCGGCAATTATTACTTTTGAAAACATCATACTTTTTATTATTTGGGGAATTCAATATTAATTTTTACTCCTTTATTAATTTCTGAATCAAAAGTAATGCTTCCATTAATGCTATGCATGCGGTTTTCCATATTACGCACACCATTTTTAGAAATTTTTTCCATATCGAATCCAATGCCATTGTCGGAATACTTTATACGTATGCTTTTTTCAAGGCTTTCAAAAACAATAACAACAAGCGTTGCATCACTATGTTTTTTCATATTTACCAATACTTCTTGTAAAACACGATGTATTTCAATTTGCTTTTCGGCTGCTATCACTTCCCAGTTAATGGTGTTATTCCCTTTTTTAATAACATTCACTTGCTCTGACTTATAACTCGTTAGCATTTCATCTACCAATGTTCCAAAATCCTTACCCGTTTTTACACCACTAGTTTGTTTGGAAATATTTCTAGCTTTCTCGTAGATGTTTTCTAAATTACCTAAGACTTTATCTTTTTTTGTTTGTTCTACTAAATCTTGTGTTTCAAGATACATCATCGTATTAAAAACATCGTTAGCTAGTTCGTCATGAAGTCTTTTGGAAATACGTGTTTCTGTATCGTAGGCTGTTTTTAGTAGTTTCCTTTTGTTTTTAGAACGAATTAAAAGAAACAATAATATAGCTATAATTATAAAAATAATAAAGATGATGGCTATTATCTTCTTCTCATTTGCTTCTTTTTCTTTTTCTTTAATTGCTTTATCAGAATTAAATTTAATATTCGCAAACTCATTCTTAGCTATTCGTCTAACTAAATCAATACTGTCTTTTAATGAATGAAATTTTTTATAATAACTTTTAAAATCATCCCTACTCGACGTATTTCTAATTAGAATATCTAAAGCTTCCAGTCTGTCATCTGGACTATTCACTCTAGTTGCTATATCATAAGCGTTTATAGCAAACCTACTAGATTCTTTAGGAATTGAATCTTCATAAAAACGAGCTAAATGCATTAATGGAGCAATTTTTTCATAATCTTTACCAATACTATCTTTAATTCTTAATGATTCTGAAATATATTGATGTGCTTCTTTTTTAATACCTAAATTAAAATAAGCATAACCCAAATTGTCCAACACTCTTGCATATTCAGCTTTATGTTTTTTTAAAATATCTGATTTAAGTAATGGTTTAAGTATTTCTATTGCTTTTTGATAATTTTTTTTTTCTAAATATGTTACTGCAATATTATTTTCTGTGATTATTTTTGTTAAAAGGTTTGGTGTAATATCTAAAACTTCTGAATACACATTTATAGCTTTATCATAATCATTTAAATTCAAATAACTCGTTCCTAACGAAATTAATCCATTAGTCCTATAATCTATACTCGTATTTTTATCAAAAAGAGAGATTGCATTTGTAGCACTTTCTTGTGCCGCATTGTAGTCACAGAATATAGTCTGAATTTCCGCTTCTTTTAATAAACAAAATAACATTCTTTTCTTATCATTTATTAATTTATTGTATTCATAAGACTTATTATAAAAGCTAAATGCTTTTTCATATTGTTTAATTGAATCTAAAAATTGTGCTTGCTTTAAATCGTCATCTAAGGGTAATATTTCATTGTTTTTTTTACAGAAAAGAAATAAAAAAGAAATAAAAATAAAAAATTTCGGGATTTTCATATTAAAAAGAATATATCCCGAAATTTAACTATAAAATTAATACCAAAAAACTTTTTAAGGCTTTATTGGATTATTTCCCGTTTGACCTCCAGTATCACCTTCATTTAATGAATCACCCTCTTTTTGTGTTAAGTAGATTTCTTTTTTAGGTTCTAAATCTTTTTCTTTAATTAAACCTTCAAAATTATCTGAATCTGCTGTACACGATGTAAAGCTTACTGAAAATAAAACAACTGTTACTAATATATATAACTTATTCATGATATTATTTTTTAAAAATTGGACATAGGAATAGCTGTTCGAGACTTTCTCGAGTTTTTTGATTTAGCTATTGCCGTTAATAATTTGCTTTTGGGAAGTGAAGTGAGCTAGAACAGAAAAGTCTTATTTATACTTCCCAGATAAAAATTCTAATCTGTTTAGCATCACTTTGTTTAGAAGTAGTTTTGTACATTTGTTCTAATCGCGAAATAGAACGAGAACTAATTCTGATGCAAATATTTGTCAATTTTTCGGCAGTGTTTATACGGAATTCCGATGATTCCAATAATTCCGATGAATGTTAATGAATGCTTATAAATTCCGATGTAGCGTATGAATAAAAATACTTTTGAGACTTACTTAATAGCTATAAAAAAGCAATATGAAATTGCAAAAAAGGGTACTTATTCTACTTTTTTAAGCAGTCCAACTCCTGCTTCAATTAGAAATTTATGTGTCGAAATTTTTAAATCTTCTAATTCTAATGTAGATAAAGAGATACTAAAGCATTTTTTTGATTTAAAAGGAGATGATACTGACAAAGCATTAATTGATAAATTCGATATTGATCGATTAAGACCTATTTGTCATTTCTTTAAAGGAAAAACAGAAACCCCAAAACATGAATTGGTTGATTTAATGGCACTTTTAATTAATTTAGAACAAAGACCTTTATCTAAATATTTAAAAAGTGAACACAAGGAAATTGAAGAAAAGAAAAACAAACCAATTATTGGTTTTATTGACACAAAACCAGTACATGAGAAAAGAACATCTGAAGAAATTGCTCATGAAGTACCGCCTATTGAAGATAAAAAACCCACTTTACTAAAAACAAATAGGCTCAAAATTGCGTCTGGTTGTGTTATTATTGCAATACTTTTTTTGGGTGTGAATTATTTTATGAAAGGTGAAGAATGTATGGAATGGGTAAACGATCATTTTGAAGTAGTAGATTGTGATGTTCCAAATGAAAGTGGCGATCGCTATATAAACGCTAAGGAGGAAGATTCATTTATTGCAGATTTTAGGAAGATTAATCCATGTGATACGCTTTCTTTTAAGGATAAAGATGGAAATGCTTGTTTATGGTATGGAAAATCGAACAATGGAAATATGGAGTTTTTTAATAGGTTAGCACTACACCCTGAAACTAAGAAGTCTTTAAAAGAGGTAAGTCTGCATATTTTTAATACTTATATTAAGGGAGAACCTTGTGAGTGATTAAAAAAAAGATTTTAATTAGACTTCGTAAAAAATCACCTTTTATGGGTGATTTTAATTTTTATACTTATTTCTATTTTTGTTTTTATAATTTTTAAATTAACAAATAATGAAAAAACTTGAAAACCTTAAAGGAGTAAATGTACTTTCTAAAAAACAGAAAAAAGCTGTTCAAGGAGGTCAATCATGGAATTGCAAATATGAAAACCCAGATGGTACACTCCATACAATAGTAGAATCTTCAACGGCTAACGCTGTTGCTAATTGTGACGCTAGCACCAATTGTAGAGGTTGTTCCCCTTCAAAGTCTACAGCATCAGGACCAGCTCCAAAAGGAAATAAAGACTAATTGTTCTTTATAAAGAAAACAAAAAAGGGTAAAAAGAAAGCAATTCTGCTGACTTTTTACCCTTAACTATTTAATTCGTGACCTCGGCAGGGTTGGCTATGCCTCTCCTTAAAGCTCCGCTTTGAAAATACCTTTAAGAGTAAAGAACTATTCAAGTTAGGCTTGATGTTTTTTACTCTTAAAGGTCTTTATTCGTGACCTCGGCAGGGTTCGAACCTGCAACCAACGGAGCCGAAATCCGTCATTCTATCCAGTTGAACTACGAGGCCTTTTTAAGAGAAGAACAGAGAGAAAAGATGAAAGAACAAAGACTGATTTTTTATATACAATAAAACATATCTATTCTCTATCTTCTATTTTCTTTTCTCTATGCTCTTTTCTCTATCTTCTTATACTAATAGTTTCTTTACTATTCCAGAAATGACTTTCCCTTCTGCTTGTCCTCCAATTTCTGAAGATGCTAAGCCCATTACTTTTCCCATAGATGCAATTCCTGATGCTCCAGTTTCTGCAATTATTTTTGCAATAACGGCTTCAATTTCTGCTTCAGATAATTGTGCTGGTAAAAATTGTTCTATTACAGCAATTTGTGCTAATTCTGGTTCTGCTAAATCTGCACGTCCTTGTGTTGTATAAATTTCTGCACTGTCTTTTCTCATTTTCACCAAACGTTGTAACATTTTCACTTCGTCTGCTTCTGCTAATACATCTCCTGATCCTGTTTCTGTTTTAGCTATTATTATCGCTGCTTTTATTGCTCTTAACGCTTCTAATGCAACTGTATCTTTTGCTTTCATAGCCGTTTTCATTTGGTCCATGATTTTTGCTTCTAAACTCATATTTTCTTTTTATTAATAAATTAGTATCTCTTTGTATTTGTTTTACCCCAGATGGAAGTGGCATCCTGTTATTGCGAGTTAACTTAATTTGCTACTTTAGATAGCTTTATATCTCTCGCAATGACAGATAGAACGGACAGCTGGAATAAGGTTCTAAAAAAAACTTGTACAAAAATAGTAAAAAAAATCCCGAAAATTTTACTTCACGGGACTTTAGGTTAAGCTAGTTTATGAAGATTTAATCCACATTATCATGTAGGTATGAATTATTAGATCTTAATTGTAATTCATCATTACTATCTGACCCTACAGACATTCTAGACTGATTTGTTGCGTTTGGTGCTGTCGTTACATCGATTCCCATTCGCTTGTATGCTGGTTCTTTCTCAATTTCATCGATATGAGAAGCTGTTGTATTGAATTTATAATTAAATTCTTTCATCTTGCGCTTGCGTTCTTCTGCTCTTGCTTTTAATGTTTCTTCAATTGTCATTTCAAATGGAGATGCATTGCTTACAAAAGATTCTTCAGCTGGTTTTTCTGTTTTCTTAACCGCAAAATTTAACTCCTCATCTACTGGTTCTTTAACTTCTGCAACTGGTTTAGATGACAATAATTCATCTTCTTTTTCTAGATAATCTTCTAGTGTGTATTTTATTACGCCTGATGGGCTTGTTTCTGCAGCAGGAGCTACTTTTATTGGATCTTTTACTTCGATTTGTTTGGTTTCTTCTGTTAAATCGAAGATTGTTCTTTCCTCTACTTCTGGAGTTTCAAACAAATCTAATGAAAAAGCTACATGTTTTTTTGCTGCAACAAATTCTGGCTCTACAACTTCTATGTCTTTTATTCTAGATTGAACCGTTTTTATACTTGTTTCTTGTTTTGGTGCAATAATCTCGAAAGCAACATCTATATTTTTTATTGCTTCTGATGTTGGCACTAAATCCATTGCTGGTGCAACGTTTTGAATCTCGAATTGAACTTCTTCTTTCTCTTCTAGATTATAAACTATTTTTTCTTGCTTTTCTGCTACATTTTCTGATTTAGTTTCGAAAATTGGATCTTCAACTACTAAATTAGCAATCGTTTTATTCGTTAAATCATGAACTACTTTTTGCTCATCTTCTAATGAATGAATGATTTTCTTTGGTTCTGAATTGACAATTCCCGCTTGTTGCTCTATGTCAAAACCAGTAGCGATAATTGTTACTGCAACAGAATCTTCTAATGATTCGTCTTCACCAACTCCCATGATTATATTTGCATTGAAGCCTGCTTCTGTTTGAATATAATCGTTAATTTCTCCTATTTCGTCAATTGTAATTTCTGATGTTCCAGATACAATTAATAATAGTACATTTTTAGCTCCTGTAATTTTATTATCGTTTAACAATGGAGAGTCTAATGCATTAACAATTGCTTGTTTTGCTCTATCAACTCCTTCTGCTACTGACGAACCCATTATAGCCGTTCCGCTATTTGAAAGTACCGTTTTAGCATCTTTTAAATCGATATTTTGAGTATAGTGATGGGTTATAACTTCTGCTATACCTCTTGCAGCTGTTGCTAATACTTCGTCGGCTTTAGAGAAACCTGCTTTAAAACCTAAGTTTCCGTATACTTCTCTAAGCTTATTGTTATTAATTACGATTAGAGAGTCGACTTGTTTACGAAGTCTTTCTACTCCAAGCATTGCTTGTTCTGCACGTACTTTTCCTTCAAACTGAAAAGGAATTGTTACGATACCTACTGTTAAAATATCTCTTTCCTTAGCTAACTGAGCAATAACAGGAGCAGCACCAGTACCTGTACCACCACCCATACCCGCAGTTATGAAAAGCATTTTTGTGTTTGTATCTAACATTTTTTCTAAATCAACAATACTTTCTAATGCTGATTGTTGTCCTACTTCTGGATTTGCTCCAGCACCAAGACCCTCAGTAAGCGTTAAACCTAACTGAATTTTATTTGGAACAGCACTATTTTGTAGCGCTTGAGAATCGGTGTTACATACTATAAAGTCGACTCCTTTTATTCCTTGTTTAAACATGTGGTTAATGGCATTACTTCCACCTCCCCCTACTCCAATAACTTTGATAACGTTTGATTGGTTTTTTGGTAAATCAAATGAAATGCTTGTAAATTCTTCCATAGCTGGTACTTTTTATTCTGCGTTATCTAAAAATTCTTTAATCTTATCTATATACTTATCAAAAAATGACTTTTTGATTCTGCTCTCTGTCGATTCTGGTTGTCGTTTTTCGACTACCTTCTCTTCTTCAATTTTTTCTTCATTAACAGTTTCACGAGCTATTACTTGCTCTTCTTTTTTCATTTCTACCAAAGGTATTGCACTCTTAGTATTGTTACGAATACTATTCATTACTAGTCCAACTGCTGTTGCGTATAATGGACTTGATAGTTCTTCGCTTGAATTCCCTGCTAAATGTTCGTTTGGATATCCTATTCTGGTATCCATTCCTGTTATGTATTCTACTAATTGCTTAATATGTTGCAATTGTGCTCCTCCTCCTGTTAGAACTATTCCTGCAATTAATTTTCTTTTTGGGTCTTCGTGACCGTATAATTTAATTTCTGAATATACTTGTTCTATAATTTCTACTACTCTTGCATGAATAATTTTAGACAAGTTTTTCAATGATATTTCTTTTGGTTCTCTTCCTCTTAATCCTGGAATAGAAACAATTTCATTATCTTTATTTTCTCCTGGCCAAGCTGAACCAAAACGTACTTTTAATAATTCGGCTTGTTTTTCAATAATAGAACAACCTTCTTTTATGTCTTCGGTTATTACATTTCCTCCGAATGGTATTACTGCAGTATGACGAATAATACCATCTTTAAAGATGGCTAAATCGGTAGTTCCACCACCTATATCTATTAATGCAACCCCTGCTTCTTTTTCTTCTTGACTTAAAACCGCATCGGCAGAAGCTAATGGTTCTAAGGTTAGTCCGGACAATTCTAATCCTGCACTTTTAACACAACGACCTAAATTTCTAATTGATGCTGCTTGCCCAACTACAACGTGGAAACTTGATTCTAATCGTCCTCCATACATTCCAATTGGTTCTTTTATTTCTGCTTGACCATCTACTTTAAACTCTTGTGGCAAAACATGAATAATTTCTTCTCCTGGCAACATTGCTAATTTATGCACTTGTCCTATTAATGCATCAATATCTTCTTCATCTATTACTTCATCTGCATTAGAACGACTGATATAGTCACTATGTTGTATACTACGAATATGTTGTCCTGCAATACCTACTACTACATCATTTATTTTATATCCAGAATCACTTTCTGCTTCTAAAATAGCTTGTTGAATAGATTGAATTGTTTGCGTAATATTGTTCACGACACCTCTATGAACACCGAGACTCTTAGATTTTCCTGTTCCTAGGATTTCTAGTTTTCCGTATTCATTCTTTTTACCTATCATTACTACAATCTTTGTAGTTCCGATGTCTAACCCTACTGCAATATTATCTTTGTTCATAATTCCTTTCTATTTCTTACAAACTACTTGTTCTGTAAACATTACGTTTACCTCTTTATAATGCGTTATTAATGTGTCTTTGACAGCATGATAAAAAAAGGCTTTATAATTTTCTAGCTTTTTTTCTACATAAACTGGTTTTCCAAAAATTATTTTATAATTATAATTTCTACTTGATAAAATAACATTTCCAGCAGGTGATATTTTTGCTCCTGTTATGTTTTTTTTCAAAAAATCGTCATTATAAATTTCATTAAACAACAAAACATACCCATCCTTATCTTTATCATCAAAAGTTCCAGTTACTAGCGGAACTCTTGCAGAAAAGCTTTCGGATAAAGGCATTTTATTCCCTTTATTATCAAGATAACACATCGTGTTTCCTGAAGTATATCGTACAATTGGGGTCTTTTGTTTTATTTGCGCATTGAGAAAACCATCTATTGTTGAAAAAACTTCTGCTTTTTCAATCATATCATGGCCGGTTAAAGCAATCTCTAATGTCTGCAAATCTACTTTATCTTTTTCAATTGATAAAGTACCTCCCAATTTTTGTGTCAAAAAGTTATTAACCATTTCATTAGTTATTAACATATCCTCCTGATCGTCTACAAATGAAATATTTACTCCTTTTAATATCCTATTGTTATTGCGTTTTGATGAAAATGAATACAAAAATACCATCAAGAGCACTATAAGTACTATCCGAATATTTTGCCATTTAAATCTTTTCATACAATGTTTCTTTTATACTTTTTACCATTTCCCCAATATCTCCAGCTCCAATTGTTACATAAACATCAGCATTTGAATTTTTAAAGGTTTCTATTACATTTTCCTTTTCTACTAAACGTTTATTTGGGTTATTTATTTTACTCAACAACCAACTCGATGTTACTCCTTCAATTGGTAATTCTCTAGCAGGATAAATATCTAACAAAGCGACCTCATCAAACTTCGATAAACTTTCTGCAAACCCATCAATAAAATCTTTTGTTCTTGAAAACAAATGAGGTTGAAAAACCGCAAATATCTTCTTATTTGGATACAATTCTCTTACTGCTTGATGCACTGCATTAATTTCTGTTGGATGATGTGCATAATCATCTATATATACTAATTTTTCTTCTCTAATTTGGAAAGAAAAACGTCTTCTTACTCCTTTAAACGTTACCAAAGCGCCTTTTATGGCTTCATTTTCTAATCCATAACTTTTTGCCATTGCAAAAGCAATTAGGGCATTTGATAAATTATGATGTCCTGGTAAAGCAAATTTAACATCTTTTACAATTTCATGATTCGCATTAATATCAAAAACATAAAACCCGTTTTCTATTCTGATATTTTGAGCTGTATAATTCGCTTCTTTATTTACACCTATTGTATTTCCTTCTAATGGCAATCCGCTAGCAACAAATAAATTCGTTGATATTACCTTGCTTGCGAATTCTCTAAAGGATTCTTCTATAGCAGATGCATCTCCATAAATATCCAAATGATCTGCATCCATTGAAGTTATACAAGCCAAATTAGGATGCAAATGAAGAAAGGATCTATCAAATTCGTCTGCTTCAACAACGGTTACTGTTTTACCACTTCCAATTAAATTAGAATTATAGTTTTCTACAATTCCACCTAAAAAAGCGGTTACATCTACTCCATTTTGATACAGAATATGTCCTAAAATACTCGATGTCGTTGTCTTTCCATGCGTTCCTGCTACCGCAAAACAGAATGTTCCCTTTGTGATTAACCCAAGAACTTCTGCTCTTTTCTTTACTGTAAAATCATTCTCTAGAAAATAATTCCATTCTTTATGATCTTTAGGTACTGCTGGTGTGATTACAACTAATGTATTTTCTTTATTTAAATATTCTTTTTTAATCAATGCAACATCATCTTCAAAATGAATCTCCATTCCTAAAGCTTCAAGTTCTGATGTTAGTTGCGTTCTTGTTTTATCGTACCCTGCAACATTTTTGCCAATATTCATAAAATAGCGTGCCAAAGCACTCATTCCGATTCCTCCGATTCCTATAAAATAGACATTATGAATTTGACCTAAGTTCATTATTATTTGTTAATTATTAATTACCAGAATCTTATCTGTATATTATATTTTCTATTTGATTTACTATCTCTTTTGTTGCATATGGAAGTGCCAATTTATGTATTCTTTTACTCAGTTTTTCTTGCTTTTCATCATTAGAAATTAAATCTGCAAAAACATTTCTAAACTCATCTTCCAATTGACTTTCCTTTAACATTAACGCTCCTTTTTTATCTAAAATAGCTTGTGCATTTTTAGTCTGATGATCTTCCGACACATTTGGAGAAGGTATAAAAAGCGTTGGTTTACCAACAATACATAATTCTGAAACTGATGATGCTCCTGAGCGCGAAACGATTACATCTGCAGCACCGTAAGCATAATCCATTTTATCTATGAAAGCAAAAACATGAACATTCGCTTTAGTGTTAAAATGGTTGTATTCATCATAATACAACTTTCCACATTGCCAAACAATCTGAACACCTAACTCTAATAAAAAATCTATTTCTTTAGCAATTAACTGATTAATTCTTCTTGCACCAAGACTTCCTCCAAGAACTAATAATGTTCGCTTTGTACTATCTAATTCAAAATAAGTCAATCCTTTTATTCTTTTATCATCTATATCCAAAAGATCTTGACGTACAGGATTTCCTGTTACTATCATTTTCTTTTTTGGAAAATATTTTTCCAAACCTTCATAAGCAACACAAATTACACTTGCTTTTTTTGCTAATAATTTATTTGTTATTCCTGGAAAAGAATTTTGCTCTTGAATTACTGTTGGTATTCCTAATAATGAAGCGACTTTCAGAACTGCACCACTTGCAAAACCACCTGTTCCAATTACTACATCTGGCTTAAATTGTTTTAATATAAAAAAAGACGTCCATAAGCTTGAAAATAGTTTGAATGGAAACATTAAATTTTGAACTGTTATTTTCCTTTGAATTCCAGCAATCCACAATCCTTTTATTTTATAGCCCGCTTGAGGAACTTTTTGCATTTCCATTTTATCCTTTGCTCCTACAAAAAGAAATTCTGCATCTGCATGACGCGATTTTAATTCGTTTGCAATTGCTATAGCTGGATAAATGTGCCCTCCCGTTCCACCACCACTAATAATAAACTTCAACTTCTTCTCCATATTACTGATTTAAAACTGGTTCTAAAGGATTATTACTTTCGTCTTCTATTTCTTTTGTATCGTTTTCTTCTATTTGTCTATCAATAATTTGTTTTAAAGCATCGTCTCTTTTCTTTTTATTTTCTTCATCTAATGCTACTTCTTCTTCCTTTTTTGTTACGCTTAGAATAATACCAATTGCAACACATGTCATCCAAATGGAAGTACCTCCGCTACTAATTAATGGCAAAGTTTGCCCTGTTACTGGAAGTAACTCTACCGCTACACCCATATTCACCATAGCTTGAAAAATAATTGGAAAACCGAGACCAATTATTAATAATTTTCCAAAGAGTGATGGCGCATTTTGGGCTGTAATAATAAATCTAAAAAACAATAAAAGATACAGAAAAATAATTCCTATTGCTCCTATTATTCCGTATTCTTCAACTATAATTGCAAAAATAAAATCAGATGATGACTGAGGAAGAAAGTTCTTTTGAACACTTTTCCCTGGTCCTAAACCATACAATTCTCCTGAAGCTATTGCAATTTTTGCTTTCTCTATTTGATAATCATCATCAGTCGGTTTATTATCAATAAATCTTTCTATTCTAGCACTCCAAGTACTAACTCTACTAAAAATTCTGTTATCTGGAAATGCTTTTGCAAACAATAAGAACAACAAAAAAGCCGCTATACCTATTCCCATAACCGAAAACAAATATTTTAACGGATAATGCCCTATAAAAATAAGCATACAAACCATTGAAAAAATTAGTGCTGTTGTAGAAAAGTTGGTTGGTAAAATCAAAACCAAAATTGCAAAAATAGGAAGCCAAAGCTCTAATAATGAATCCTTAAAACTATACTCCTTATCACTCACTTTCGCTAAGTATCTAGCTACATAAACCATTAAAACAGTAAAAGCCAAAGTTGATGTTTGAAAACTTACTCCAACAAATGGAATTTGCACCCATCTACTTGCATTTGCTCCTCCAATTGTTGTTCCTTGAAATATAGTATACAACAATAGAATAATTACAAACGGAATTCCAAAAATAGACAAGGCTCTAAAGTAATGATAGGGTACTTTATGTACAAAATAGATTATTGCAAAACCTAAAAAAAGATGCCCTAGGTGTTTTACCAAATAACCTAGAGTAGACCCTTTTCCTATTACATAAACAAGATTAGTACTTGCGCTATATACAGGCAAGAAAGAAACTAGAGCCAATAGAAAAACTATTGCCCAAATTACTTTATCCCCTCTTAATTGTGCTACTAATCTGTTCATTTTAATTATAAATTATGTACTGCTTGCTTAAATTGTTTTCCTCTATCTTCATAGTTTTCGAACAAGTCAAAACTTGCGCAACAAGGTGACAACAAAACGGTATCTCCTTTTTCTGCCATTTTTTGTGCTATTTTAACTGCTTCTGACATTGAAGTCGTTTCTATCATTGTATCTACTACACCACTAAACGTTTGAAACAATTTTTGATTGTCTACTCCTAAACAAACAATGCCTTTAACTTTTTGTCTTACTAACGACATTAATTCATCGTAATCATTTCCTTTATCTACACCTCCTACAATCCAAACTGTAGGTGTTTGCATACTATCTAATGCAAAGAAAGTTGCGTTTACATTGGTTGCCTTAGAATCATTTATATATTGTACGTTCTGTATTTTTAATGTTTTTTCCAAACGGTGTTCCGCACCTTGAAAATTACTCAAACTTTCTCTAATAGTTTGTTTTCTAATTTTCATTAACTGTGCTACAGCTGTTGCAGCCATTGCATTTTTTAGGTTATGTTTTCCTTCTAAAGCTAATTCATTGATTGGCATAGTAAATTCTTCGTTGTTAATTTTACTGTTAATGTTATTTTCTTTTAAAAACACACCTTTTTCCGTTTCATCTAATAAAGAAAAAGGAATTATTTGTGCTTTTATTTTATTGTTTTGAAGCCATTTTTTAATTTCAACATCTTCATTGTCTAGAATTAAATAATTGTCTTCACTTTGATTTTTTGTTATTCTAAATTTTGAGGCTATATATAAATTGTAATCGTAATTATATCTATCTAAATGATCTGGACTCAAATTGGTAATAATTGCTATATCTGGTTTATAATTAAGTACTCCATCTAATTGAAAACTACTTAATTCTAAAACATAGACATCATGATTATTTTCTGCAACTTGCCAAGCAAAACTTTTACCAATATTTCCTGCTAAACCAACATTCAAACCACCTTGTTGCAACAAATGATAGATTAACAAAGTTGTAGTTGTTTTTCCGTTACTTCCAGTTATTCCAATTGTTTTTGCTGTTGTAAATGGAGCTGCGAACTCTATCTCAGAAATTACAGGAATATTTAACTCTAATAATCGTTTTACTATTGGAGTTTTCTCAGGAATACCAGGACTTTTCATTACTACATCCGCATTCAAAATCAATGATTCTGTGTGCTTTTCGTCTTCCCAAGGAATATCATTAATACTAAGAACTTCTTTATAATTTTCTTTTATTTTTCCGAAATCGGATACAAAAACATCATATCCTTTTTTCTTTCCTAGAATTGCAGTTCCAACACCGCTTTCTCCACCTCCTAATACTACAAGTCTCATACTATCTTAATTTTAATGAAACCAATGAAAATATTGCTAATAAAATAGCGACAATCCAGAAACGAGTTACAATCTTACTTTCGTGATAACCTTTCTTTTGATAATGATGATGCAAAGGCGACATTAGAAAAATTCGTTTTCCTTCACCAAATTTCTTCTTAGTGTATTTAAAATAGGACACCTGAAGCATTACCGAAAGATTCTCTGCTAAAAACACACCACAAAGGATTGGAATCATCAACTCTTTTCGAATAGCAATTGCAATAACCGCAATGATTCCTCCGATAGTCAAACTTCCCGTATCACCCATAAATACTGATGCTGGAAAAGTATTATACCACAGAAAACCAACCAGTGCTCCTACAAAAGCAGCAATAAAAATGGTCATTTCCCCAGAATTTGGTATATACATTATATTGAGATAATCTGAAAAAATAACATTTCCAGAAACAAAAGCAAAAAGCCCTAAGGTCAATACAGAAATGGCTGATGTTCCAGCCGCCAAACCATCTATACCATCTGTTAAATTAGCTCCATTTGAAACCGCAGTAATAATAAAAATAACTACAGGAATAAAGATTAACCAAGCCCAATTTTCGTATCCATCACCCATGAACGACAATACTTCTGCATAATCGAACTCATTGTTTTTAAGGAAAGGAATAGTTGTAGATGTTGATTTCTCATGCAACAATGTCGGATCCATATTTTCCGTCTTAATACGCTCTCCTATTGTATCCTTTCTTATGGTCACATTTGGATGTAGATATAAAACTGAACCTACTATTAGTCCTAATCCAACTTGTCCAATTACTTTAAATATACCTTTTAAACCTTGCTTATCTTTTTTGAATATTTTTATATAATCATCTATAAAACCAATCGTACCCATCCAGATTGTTGTCATAATCAACAATGCTACATAGATATTATCTAGTTTCGCAAGAAGAAAAACAGGTATTAATGTTGCTAAAATAATTATTATACCACCCATTGTAGGTGTTCCCGCTTTTTCACTTTGCCCTTCTAGACCTAGTTCTCTAACCGTTTCTCCGACTTGTTGTTTTCTTAAAAAATTTATTATTTTTTTTCCGTATATAGTTGCTATCAACAAAGACAATATAAATGCAAGTGCTGAACGAAACGTTATATACTGAAAAACCCCTGCACCGGGAAAGTCAATTGTTTTGTCTAAGTATTGAAAAAGATAGTATAGCATACTTATTTATTTATAAATCAAAATCATTTTACTAAACTGAATTCTGATTGTTTCTTATTTGTTTAATTTTTCTAATAGTTCAATAACAGTTTCTAGGTCATCAAAATGATGTCGTACACCATTTATTTCCTGATAGGTTTCATGTCCTTTCCCTGCAATCAAAATAATATCATTAGGATTCGCCATTTGACAAGCTGTTTTTATTGCTTGTTTTCTATCTAGAATTGAAACCGTTTTTTTATAATTTTGCGGCTCTACACCTTTTTCCATATCTTGAAGAATCAGTTCTTGATCCTCAGTTCTTGGATTATCGGATGTAAAAATCACTTTCGTACTTAATTCTGAAGCAATTTGAGCCATTATCGGTCGTTTTGTTTTATCTCTATCACCACCACAACCTACAACAGTTATTAGTTGCTCATTTTGAGTTCTAATATCACCAATCGTATTTAAAACATTCTCTAATGCATCTGGTGTGTGTGCATAATCTACAATTGCAGTAATTTTTTGCTCAGAAATAATGTATTGAAAACGTCCTGACACACTTTCTAAAGACGACAGTAAACGCAATGCTTCTTGTTCTTCTAAACCTAATTCTATTGCAGTTGCATAAATTGCTAATAAATTATAAGCATTAAATGAACCGATCAATTTTGTCCAAACTTCATTATTATTAATTTTTAATAATAAACCTGTGAATTGATTTTCTAAGATTTGTGCTCTATAATCTGCATACGATTTCAACGCATACGTCACCTTTTTTGCTCGAGTATTTTGGAACATAATAGCTCCGTTTTTATCGTCTACATTCGAAATTGCAAAAGCAGTTTTTGGTAAACCATCAAAAAAAGCTTTTTTAACATCTCTATATTCAGCAAATGTCTTATGATAATCTAAATGATCATGAGACAAATTTGTAAAAATCCCACCTTGAAAGTGAAGTCCTTCTGTTCGTTTTTGATGAATTCCATGTGAACTCACTTCCATAAAACAAAACTCGCAACCCGTTTCTGCCATTTCATTGAGATAATAATTAATCATCAATGAATCTGGAGTTGTATGCGTTGCTTTATAATTAACTTCATCAACTAATATTTCAACCGTAGACAATAAGCCTACTTTATATCCTGCCGCTTTAAACAATTGATATAACAAAGATGCTATTGTAGTTTTACCATTTGTTCCTGTTACACCAACCAACCTCAAATTTGAAGATGGATTATCATAATAATTAGACGAAATAAAGGCTAGTGCTTCATTTGAATTTACTACTTTAATATAGGTTACACCATTTACTATAACCTCTGGAAATTCTTCACAAATTATAACCGTTGCCCCTTGACTTAAAGCTTTATCTATAAATGTATGCCCATCTGACAGCGTTCCTCTTATCGCCACAAAAACATCATTTAATTCAATTTTTCTAGAATCGAATTCAATCTTATTAATTGCAACGTCTGTTACTCCTTTTACTGCTTCAATTGCAACTTTATATAATATGTCTTTTAAGATTTTCATGACAACTCTAATGTTATTATTTGGTTCTTAATAATTTTTTCTCCTGCTTTAATCGATTGTGCTTTCACTTTCCCAACCCCTTTTACATTTACTTTTATACCTAGATTCTCTAACAAAGCCACAGCATCCATACCAACCATTCCTTTTAGATTTGGCACATTAGTATAATTAGCTTGCACTTTTTTATAATAAGCGTCATAACTTTTTTCAACAACATTTAATTTTTGATCTATGTCTTTGATATGATTAGTTGGTGGAGAATCGGTATAAATTTTTTGAGCAATTCTTTTAAAAACTGGTCCAGCAACATCCGCACCATAATATCCTGCTTCAACATTTGGCTTATGCACCACAACAATACATGAATATTTAGGTTCATTCGCTGGAAAATATCCAACAAAAGAAGACGCATAAAATAGTTTTGATTTGTCTTTATAATTTACTTGGGCTGTTCCCGTTTTTCCCGCCATAGAAAAATCTTTTGAATACAACTTAGAGCCTGTTCCTCTCTTAACCACATTTTCAAGCACAGCTCTCACTTTTGCTAAAGTTTCTTTAGAAGCTATCTCTGGATTAATTATTTCTGTATCGTATTTTTTTATTGTTTTATTCCATTCTTTAATCTCTTTAACAAAGAAAGGTTTTACCATTACTCCATCATTTGCAACACCATTATACAATGATAATATCTGTAATGGTGTCAATGAAATATTATAACCAAAAGCCATCCACGGTAATGTTGTTCCATACCATTTTTTATCTCCAGGTTGAGGAACATATGGTTTACCTTCTCCTATCAATTGCAAACCTAAAGGCTTATTTAGTCCGTAACTATTTATTCTATCTACAAATTCTTTAGGATTGTCATTATAATTATCATAAACTGCTTGTACAATAACAGTATTAGAAGACAATTCAAATCCTCTTGCTAATGATATCTTACCATAACCTCCTCTACGAGAATCTCTTACTTTTTTCTTATGGTATTCAATTACACCACCTTTAGTATCATAAATCTGACTCGTATCTACTTTTTTATCATCTAAAAGAGCAATCAAATCAAACAATTTAAATGTTGATCCTGGCTCATGAGATTCGGCTACAGCATAATTTTGTGTTTCATAGTATGAACCATCATCCGCACGACCTAGATTAGAAATTGCCTTTATCTCTCCAGTCTTAGTTTCCATTACCACAACACAACCATGATCTGCTTCATAATACTCTAATTGTTTCAACAAAGCATGATGTGCTATATCTTGAACATAAACATCTATTGTTGAAATGATATCATAACCATCTTGTGGCTCTAACTCATTATTATCATTAATTGGCTTCCATTGACTTTTTGCAATTTTCTGCATCATTCTATGTCCGCTTCGACCATTAATATATTCTTTGAACGCAAACTCTAAACCTTTTCCATCGTTGTCTGATCTTTCATAACCTATAGTTCTTTGAGCAATTAAACCTATTGGGTGTTCTCTAACAATCTTCTGTTCAACAATTATACCTCCTTTATAAGGACCTTTTCTAAAAAGAGGAAAGCTTTTAATCCTCATATAATCGGTATAACTTAGCTTCTTTGCAATTAAAAAATACCTATTATTATTTGATCTCGCTTTTTGCAGCACTTTTTGATAATACCCTGTCGAATTACCAAGCATAACCGCCAAAGAATCGCTTAATGCTTTTATATTTTCATTAAAATCTGACTTCTTTGGAGAAAGAGCATCAAAACGAATTGTATATTCAGGAATAGATGTTGCTAATAAACTTCCGTCAGAAGAATACACATTTCCTTTATTCGCAGGAATTGTAAAATTCCTTACAGTTCTTTCTTTTGCAAGTTTTCTATAAAAATCACCTTCAATCCAAAGAATATTGTTCAGTTTTACCATAACTAGAACAGCCATCACAAAAATTGTGAAGGCTACTATATACATTCTTAGATTGATATTTTTATCGGTTACTGCCATATTTTAAGTTTCTCCAAAAAACTTTTTTCTTCTTCTTTTTTTATTTTTACAATAATCTTTGTTGGTGGCACATTGGATGGGAAAATTTCTCGTTCTTCCATTTTTTTTGCTACCGTAGATTCCATTTTTAACTTCATTAGTTCAGATCGTTTGTCTACAAATTCTGATCTAAGCTCTTTCACTTCATTTGTTAATTCTGTTATTCTATAGTTCTTCTCATCATATCTATGATTATTCGCAATCATTACCATTGCTAAAAAAATCAGAAACACTATGAATTTCCAATTCTTCAAAGCATCATCGCTTACTAGAAATTTTGCTTTCAGCAAACTATAAATACTTTTTCTCATACGTGTAAACTTTACTTTTTACTAAAGATGATATCTTCTATTTCTTTTCAGCAATTCTTAATTTTGCACTTCTTGCTCTATTATTTATAGCTATCTCTTCAGCCGATGGAATAATCAATTTTCCTATATGTTTAAATGGTACTTCAAAGTTTCCAAAGAAATCTTTTTCTGGTTCTCCTTCAAACATTCCGTTTTTCATATATCTTTTCACCAATCTATCTTCTAAAGAATGATAAGAAATGACACTTAATCTTCCTCCTTCTTCTAGGATTTCTAATGACTGCTCTAAAAATTCTTTTAAAACTTCCATTTCTTGGTTTACTTCTATCCTTATTGCTTGATAAATTTGTGCTAAAATTTTATTACTCTTATGATCTGGTAAAAAGCGAGCTAAAATTTGTTTTAAATGTTCTGAATCTTTTATTTGTTTCTCGTTTCTAGCTGCAACAATAACATTTGCCATTGCTCCACCATTTTTAAGCTCTCCATAATCTAGAAAAACACGCTTTAAGTCTTGCTCACTATATTCATTTACAACATGAAATGCACTAATGTCTCCTTTTTGGTTCATTCTCATATCTAATTCTGCCTCAAAACGAGTTGAAAAACCTCTTTCAGCAACATCAAATTGATGAGAAGACACACCCAAATCTGCAAGAATACCATCTACTTTTTTTATCCCATGAAAGCGCAAGAATCTTTTAATATTTCTAAAATTTTCATTGATTAATAGAAATCTTTCATCATCAATTGCATTTTTTAACGCATCTTCATCTTGATCGAAAGCAATCAACCTTCCACCTTCTCCCAATCGAGACATTATTTCTCTCGAATGACCTCCACCACCAAAAGTCACATCAACATAAACACCATTCGGTTTTATATTTAAACCATCTACTGTTTCTTTTAATAAAACCGGATTATGATATTCCATCTTCATCTATTAAATTACCCATTACTTCTTCAGCTAAATCTGCAAAATCATCAGCTGCGTTTTCAATTGTATTTTCATACAATTCTTTGTCCCAAATTTCTACTATATTTACAGCAGAAGACAATACTATTTCTTTATCAATCTTGGCAAAAACCGTTAAATCTTTTGGAATCAACAATCTCCCAGTCGCATCAATTTCAATCATTTTTACACCTGCAGTAAATCGACGAATGAAATCATTATTCTTTTTAACAAATCGATTTAACTTATTGATTTTCTGCATCATTTTATTCCATTCATCCATTGGATACAACTCTAAACATGGTTGAAAAACTGAACGTTTTAACACAAAACCCTCCTCTAAAGAACCCAATTGTTTCTTTAGCGAAGCAGGAAGCATTAATCTCCCTTTCGTGTCTACTTTACATTCATATGTTCCAATTATTGTACTCAAATTCCTCTTTTAGGATTAAAATTCTATACAAATTTAGAAATTTTTTACCACTTTATACCACTTTATACCACTTTGTTGATAAGTTTTTCCACTCTAATCGACAATCAAGAAACCCTTTTTTAGTTTTTATCACTAAAAATAAAGGCTAACAAGTATCCGAACTTTAAAAAAAATACAAGAAACCAATCCCATTTTAATACAAAAACACTGAAAACCAACATTTTAAAATGTTTTTTCCTTCAAAAACATGTTTTACAAATAGTTTTTTAATTCCTTTTTATTCGTGTATAAAATGTTATATTTGTGAAAATTTCAGAAATAAATTTGAAGCTCATTTTATGCTAAAGAAAGAAAAGAAATATACCTATTTTGAATCTGGAGAAGGAACCCCAATAATCGTACTACATGGCTTAATGGGGGGCTTAAGCAATTTCGATGCTGTAGCTAATTTTTTTCCAACAAAAGGTTATAAAGTTGTTATTCCTGAGCTACCATTATATACTCAAAATATATTAAAAACAAACGTTAAAGCCTTTTCAAAATTTGTCAAGGAATTTATTTTATATAAAGGATTTGAAAAAGTAATTTTACTTGGGAATTCACTTGGAGGACATATTGCGCTATATCATGCGAAAATGTATCCTGAATTAATGAAAGGATTGATTATTACTGGAAGTTCTGGTTTATATGAAAGCGGAATGGGAGAAAGTTACCCAAAACGAGGTGACTACGAATACATTAAAAAGAAAAGTGAAGATGTTTTTTATGATCCTAAAGTAGCTACTAAAGAGATTGTTGATGAAGTTTTCGCTACAGTTAATGATAGAATTAAGCTTTTAAAAACATTAACCATTGCAAAAAGTGCAATACGCCACAATATGGCTAATGATTTACCAAACATGAACACTCCAACTTGTATTATTTGGGGAAAAAATGACAAAGTTACTCCTCCAGAAGTTGCAGAAGAATTTGACAAGCTACTTCCGAATTCCGAATTATTTTGGATTGACAAATGTGGCCATGCTGCAATGATGGAGCAACCAGAAGAGTTCAACCGCATACTAGACCATTGGTTAACAAAAAATAACATATAATAATTCCCCATTTAGGGGGATTTCAGTTTAAAAAAGATGAAAATAACAAACGCTGAGTTTATCATTAGTAATTCCGATGTTAGCAAATGTCCGAATGAACCCTTACCAGAATATGCTTTTATAGGAAGATCTAACGTTGGTAAATCTTCTCTTATTAACATGCTAACAAATCACAAGAACTTAGCTAAAACATCTGGAAGACCTGGTAAAACACAATTAATAAATCATTTCAAGATTAATCTAAACTGGTATCTTGTTGATTTACCTGGTTATGGATATGCACGAGTTTCTAAAAAGACCAAAGAGGTTTTTCAGAAATTTATAACAGATTATTTTGAAACTAGGCAACAATTAGTTTGTGCATTTGTACTAATTGACATTCGCCTAGAAGCTCAAAAAATAGACTTAGAATTCATTACTTATTTAGGAGAAACTGAAGTTCCTTTTTGCATTGTTTTCACTAAAGCAGATAAAATAGGAAAGGTTAAAGCACAACAAAATGTTGCAGCTTATACTAAAAAATTACTAGCTAATAATTGGGCAGAAATGCCTCAGTATTTCATTACTTCATCCACAGATAAAACAGGAAAAGAAGAAATACTTACTTATATTGACGAAATTAATCAGGTAGTTTTTAAAGAGAATAATAACTTTATTTAAGCAGAAATATCAAATATATTCTTGCCCTTATTTAATAAAAGTAGTATCTATTTTTTTGGGAAATTTCGCCTAATATTTCTAACTAAATCTTCCAATCCATTTAATTTTAGCTCATAAACTAATTGTAATTGTTCGCCTAACTGTCCTTTAGGAAATCCTTTATTACTATACCAAACAACATAAAATTCTGGTAAGTCTATTAAATACTTATCTTTATATTTCCCAAAAGGCATTTTAGCATGAGCCAGTTTTACAAGCTGTTCTTGATTTGTCATTTCTGAAAGAATTATATTTAATAAAAATAGGTAATACAAAATAACATTTCGTATTACCTATTTAATGTTTCTTAATAAAATTATTACCAATTAAATGTAATATCTTTTTTAATATCTGGATGCAAACTATACAAAACAGGACATGTCTTAGCCGTATTTTCTAAAATAGTCTTCACTTTTTCTTCAGGTTTTATATTCATATTAAAAACAACATGAATTTCTGTTATTCTCCTTGGATCAACACCCATTACTTTCGTTATTTCCGTTGTTGAACCCGTAAAATCAACACCTAAGTCACGTGCCTTAATTCCCATCATTGTAAGCATACAACTACCTAACGCATTAGCCACTGTATCAGTTGGCGAAAACGCTTCTCCTTTTCCATTATTATCTAACGGAGCATCAGAGATAATTTCAGAGTTTGAGTTTATATGTATAGAAGAAGTTCTTAATTCTCCTAAATATGTTATTTTTGATGTTGCCATTTTATTTTACTTGTTTAATCGTCAAATCAGTATCGTAATACATTAAATACACTCCATTATTAATTATATTTCCATTATCATTAACATAATCGAATGTGTTTTCATAATACTCTGTCTTTACCTTTTCTATAGATTTTGCATATCCTTCTTTTTGGCAGATACGCAATAAAGTATCAAACGTAACATCAAATCCTTTTGAAGCAGCACCTGTTGGTGAAATACCGTTAAGCCTACGATACTTCATTTCAAATATTTTATCAGCATCTGACTCTCCTTCTTTCTTATTTGATGGAAACATCATATTTAACTCTGTAAGGTTTGAAATTGGAATATCAATAACCTCTAAAGTATCATACAACTTCAACACAACTAACTGAATATCAAAATCTTCTTTTAATTTTTTCAAGAAGTTTGTCGTGTTCAATATTTGATTTGTAGTTTGCGATTCAATAATTACAAAATTTTTCTTTCCTTTGACTAATAAGGTTTTCAAACTATTTAAATCTACACTTCCGTTATCTGCAAATTCTGGATACTTTACTTCTGGATAATTCCCTGTTAGATATTCTTTTGCTGACTTCTTTTTTGTACTTACAACAGCAATAACATTACCTTCTTTCTCTTTAAAATAATTAAACAGCTTATCCATCATATACTTTTCAGTAGGAACTGCATTATAAAGGTTTGGCAACTTCATACCAACTTCCTTAGACAAAGGAGAAATTACAGGCGTATTGTATTTCGATAATAACTGAGCTGTAGTTTCTACATGAGAATTCTGAAATGGACCAATAACAGCGTCTACTTTTGAGAAGTCATTTTCTTCAATAATTTTAGCAATATTTGAAGATGTTCTATCGCTTTCAATATTCAAAACTTTAATATTAACAGGTAAACCCAGAACTTTTGCTGAATCTATAGCCATTAATGCTCCAGAATAAAAATCTAAAGTTAAATTTAAAAAATTATCACCTTTAATAAGTTGTTTTGTTGATTTATCTGAATCTGCCGAAATACGTTCCATATTAAATGGCAACAATAACACTAAATTTCTTTGTTGCTCTACATTAATAGAATCAGCAAGACTAACTAAATTTTTAGGTGCAAAAACAATAAGAGAATCTTTCTTTATTGGATTCACTGGCAAACTTATTGTTGATTGCGATTTCCCTGTTGAAGGCAATTTCAAAATCATTCCTTCTTTTAAACCGTCTGCTAGGTCTGGATTTGACTTTATAAGTTCTTCCTGGGAAACATTAATCTTTTTAGACAAACTATATAATGTTTCTCCAGATTTAACAGCATAAACATTTGTACCATTTATAGCTGTACTACTTTTTACTGTTTCTTTTTTCAATGTTAAAATCATACCTTCTTTTAATCCTTCTTTTACATCTGGATTTTGAGAAACAAGATCATCCATCGAAATATTATACTTAGTAGCAATACCATATATCGTCTCCTGAGGAAGTACCTTATGCGAAAAAGTTTCCGTTACATTCTTTACATTTTTAACCTCAACATAACTTTCATTTAAAGGTAAATCTTCTTTACTTACAATAATTTCCTGACCTTTTTTCAATCCGTCTTTTAAAAGCTCTGCATTCCATTCCTCTAATTGCGCAACTGTTACTTCGTACTCTTTAGCAATACTATATAAGGTTTCTTTTGCCTTAACCTCATGAACAATAGTTTTAACTTCTTGTTTCAATATTGGAGTAGATTTTCTAGGAATTAATAAAATTGTGTTTTCTACAATTCCATTTTTAGCATCTGGATTTAATCTATATATATCGAACGGAGTTATTTGATACTTTCTAGCAACACTATAAATAGTTTCTCCTTTTTCAACATTATGCTTTATAAACGAGTCTTGTTTTGCTTTTGCCACGCATGACGAAAAAAAGAAAAAAACAATCAAAAGCTTAAAGATTCTCATAATTTTAATTATTATTTTATTTATTAACTTACTAAAGTGTTTTTTATTATGAATTATTAGTCAAAATCTATTCCAATTTTAATTCTACAATTCTAATTTCATCGTACAAAGGTAAGCTTTCTTTCATTTTAACTGTATATAAAGTTTCTTCAAATGTTTTAAATTTTTGCGTATAAACATAATATGAGAATGAATTTATATCATAGAAAAAGCTTGTTTTTAAATTCTCATTATCAGACAATGCTCTAGTAAACTCATCACGTTCGACTACATTTTGCGTTATTTTCAACACTAAATAAAAACCATCTTCAACATCTTTTAAGTTTGTAATAACTTCCATTGCGGGAGCCTTATCGTTCTTAAAATTACTATTCATAATTTTTAGTCTCAACTCATCTGAAGAAAGTGGCTCTTCAACCAGTTCTATAATTTTTCGTTCTTGTCTAATTTTATTTTGATAACGAACTAGCTTTTGTCTCGCTAATCTATCATCATACTCTCTTGCTTCTGCACTATAAAAAGTAGCTTTCACCATTCTTTTTGTAATCTCATACTCTTTCTCTTTCTCCAGTCTTTCTACTTTAAAGAATAACGATTCATTTGTTTTATCGCTATTTACGTGAAGTGCGCGAATTTTTCTAATTTGTTCCTGTTCTGCTTCTCTAAAAGCCTCTTCTTCCTTAACACTTTTCTTTCGTTTTTTCAACTCTTGTTCTTGTTGTGCATTAATTCTTTGCACTTTACTCATTAAGGAAACATAACTTTTTCGAGATTCATTTAAATCTCTTTTTAACTGAACAATCATCTTACTTGTTTCAACCCTATTCGCATGTGATTCCCTATACATCTTTTTATAAGTATCAACATCGTCAATTCTAGAGTTTTTTAAACTTTCCAAATCATCATACATATTAACCACTAGAGAATCTAACTTAGACGTTAATATGTCTTGGATATTTTTATTTGATTCTAAAATTAATTTCAATTTCTCAACAGATGTCCCTTTAGAATCATCAATCTCTTTCAAATCAACATTTAACGAATTCAGTTTTAGAATTTTCTGATTCATTTGTTGTTGCACAATTAATTTATCTTCTAAATCTTCAATTTTAGAATTCTGAGCTTTATTTTTTTCAATTGCTGCTTGTTTTTCTGCTAATGCAATCATTAGTTCTTCACGCTCATTTTTAGGATTTACACCCGAAGCATTTACAGCTAATATTGTGCCTTCAACGAGTCCGTTAATAATCTCAGGGTTTTGAACTTCTAACTGTTCAATTGAAATTTTATAGGCTTTTGAGATTGAATACTTCGTTTCACCTAGAAGGACTTTATGAAAAATAGTTTCATTCGTTATTATTCTTGGCTTACCATCTAACGTTTTCTTCTTATTTGGGATTTTAATTTGTTGTCCAGTTCGTAGTCCTTCTCTCAAGTCGTCTTTATTTAATTCTTCTAAATCTTGAACTGAAACATTATATTTCCTAGCAATTCCAAATAATGTTTCTTGTGCTTGAACAAGATGATTATTACCACTCGAAGTGATTACTGAGCTGTTTTTTTCTTTTGTAGGAATAAGAATAACTTGACCAATACTTAGTGAAGTACTCGTTAAGTTAGGATTTGCGTCTTTAATTTCTTCTATTGAAACATTGAATTTTTTTGAAATAGAATAGAATGTTTCTTTTGGTTTGATAGTATAAGAATTAGTTTTAATTTCTTGGGCAAATAGCAAATTGGAGCATGCGAAAAAAATCAAAATGTATTTCATGTAAAGTGTATATTTGTTTAAGTGTTAAAAAAAAAGTCATTACAAAGATATTTATTGCAATGACTTTTCAAAGTTTTTTCAACTAAATATTATTTTTTATTCCCATTCAATAGTTGCTGGTGGTTTTGAGCTAATATCATAAACTACTCTATTTACACCTTTCACTTTATTAATTATCTCGTTTGATGTTTTCATTAAAAACTCATACGGTAAATGTACCCAATCAGCTGTCATACCATCTGTAGATTCTACAGCTCTTAATGCAACTACTTTTTCATAGGTGCGTTCATCTCCCATTACTCCAACACTGTTTACAGGTAACAAAATTGCTCCTGCTTGCCATACTTTATCGTACAGACCATGCTCTTTCAAACCATTAATAAAAATAGCATCCACTTCTTGAAGAATTGCTACTTTTTCAGGTGTAATATCACCTAAAATACGAATTGCCAATCCTGGCCCAGGAAAAGGGTGACGCCCTAATAATTCTGGATCAATTCCTAAACTAGCTCCCACTCTACGAACCTCATCTTTAAACAACATTCTTAACGGCTCAACAACTTTTAACTTCATAAAGTCTGGCAATCCACCAACATTATGATGTGATTTTATAGTTGCACTTGGTCCGCCAGTTGCTGAAACAGACTCAATAACATCTGGATATATTGTTCCTTGACCTAAAAATTTCACGTCTTTTAATTGATTTGCTTCATCATCGAAAACTTCGATAAAAGCGTTACCAATTGCCTTACGTTTTGCTTCTGGATCATCTAGACCTGCAAGCGCATCGTAAAACTTTTTAGAAGCATCAACACCTTTCACATTTAGCCCCATTCCTTTGTATTGATCTAAT
This sequence comes from Flavobacterium jumunjinense, assembly GCF_021650975.2. Lineage (NCBI taxonomy): Bacteria > Pseudomonadati > Bacteroidota > Flavobacteriia > Flavobacteriales > Flavobacteriaceae > Flavobacterium > Flavobacterium jumunjinense. The sequence continues at coordinate 2,295,902 of NZ_CP091285.1, read as the reverse complement.
ACACTTTGGAATTCATTTTTACGTAAAAGTCCGTTATTAACGAAAATACAATATAAATTATCTCCAATTGCTTTGTTTAACAAAACCGCTGCAACAGTAGAATCTACACCTCCTGACAATCCTAAAACCACTTTATCATTACCGATTTTCTCTTTCATATCGGCAATAATCTCTTCTACAACAGCATTAGGTGTAAATGTTTGTGGCACTTCTGCAATTTTCACTAAGAAATTTTCTAACATTTGCTTCCCATCTGTAGAATGATATACTTCTGGATGAAATTGTATTGCATAAGTTGTTTCACCTTCTATTTTATAGGCAGCATTTTCAACATCTTTAGTACTTGCAATTCTAACTCCATTAGTAGGTAATTTTTTAATCGAATCTGAATGAGACATCCAAACTTGACTATTTAAATTAACATCCTCCAGAAACACTTCTTTATCATCAATATAAGAAAGGTTTGCTCTACCATATTCTCTAGTATTTGAAGCAGCAACTTCACCACCAGAAAAATGTGCCAAATATTGCGCTCCATAACAAACTGCTAACAAAGGTTTCTTACCTCTAATTTGAGAAAGATCTGGATGAAGTGCTTCTTCAGAACGAACTGAACATGGGCTTCCTCCTAAAATTACAGCCTTATAAGACGACAAATCTTCAGGAATTTTATCGAATGGAAATATTTCACAAAAAATATTTAATTCTCTCACTCTACGAGCAATTAACTGTGTGTATTGAGAACCAAAATCTAAAATTAATACGTTATGTTGCATTTTATTATTGTTGTTGTGTTGTACTATGTTAATTTACAGAATTGCTAACTTCATATTTTATCATTTGAACAAAAAAAGCATCTCAGAAGAAACACTTTGAAATGAATATTAATATTCAAAAGTTCCGTATTCACTTTTAATAGTTAATTTCTTTACTTCCGAAGCTTCTACTCTACCTACAATTTGAGCATCAATATTGAATGATTTAGAAATATCGATAATGTCATTTGCAATTTCCGCAGGTAGATAAATTTCCATACGATGTCCGCAATTAAAAACTTGATACATTTCTTTCCAATCTGTTTTTGATTGTTCTTGTATCAACTTAAATAATGGTGGTGCTGGAAACAAATTATCTTTTACGACATGTACATTATCTACAAAATGCAATACTTTTGTTTGTGCTCCTCCACTACAATGTACCATTCCATGTATTTTATCTGATTTGTATTTCGATAAAATTTTCTTGATAACTGGTGCATAGGTTCTCGTTGGTGATAAAACTAACTTACCTGCATCTATAGGACTATTTTCAACTGTATCGGTTAATTTTGCCTGACCTGAATATACTAATTCATTTGGAACTGAATTATCGTAGCTTTCAGGATATTTTTCTGCTAAATATTTCGAAAAAACATCATGTCGTGCAGAAGTCAATCCGTTACTTCCCATTCCTCCATTATATTCCTTTTCATAAGTTGCCTGACCGAATGAAGCTAATCCTACGATTACATCACCAGCTTGAATATTTGCATTATCAATTACATCGGAACGCTTTATTCTTGCTGTAACAGTTGAATCTACTATTATTGTTCGTACTAAATCTCCAACATCGGCAGTTTCTCCACCAGTTGAATGAATTGTAACCCCATGTTGTTTTAAATCGGAAATTAACTCTTCTGTTCCATTAATAATCGCTGACAAGACTTCTGCGGTAATAACACTTTTATTTCTACCTATTGTTGAAGAAAGCAAAATATTATCTGTTGCTCCAACACATAATAAATCATCAATATTCATTATTAATGCATCTTGCGCAATACCTTTCCAAACTGAAATATCTCCAGTTTCTTTCCAATACATATAAGCTAATGATGATTTTGTACCCGCACCATCTGCATGCATAATGATACAATATTCTTCATCATTTGTTAAATAGTCAGGAATAATTTTACAGAATGCTTTTGGGAACAATCCTTTGTCAATGTTTTTGATGGCATTATGCACATCTTCCTTAGAAGCAGAAACTCCTCTAAGATTGTAGCGTTGGCTCGTTTCAGAACTCATTGAAAGTAGTGTTGTTTTAAACTGAAAAGTTTCAGTTTATAGTTGTTGCGCAAAGATAGTTTTTTAAATTAAAACTTAGAAATTTGACATTAGAAAACTGCCTAAATTTTCACTTTAAGCACTCCTTTAACTAATTCTGAGTCATTATTTGGAAATAAAATATTCGTAAAACTATAAGAAGTGTAACATTCTTCTTTTTGAGAAGTTACATTGTATTTTAATACAATCTCTTCTGTAATCATTGTGGTTTGATTATTCAAAGTGATTTTTATTTCTATATTATTTGCTACAATTGTTGTCTTAGGAAACAATTGAATTGTATTGATATCTGCAATAAAATTATACAACACATCATTACCAATAACGTCTGTTATTTTAACATCGTTTTCAGCAAAAGTTTCATTTTCGAAAACATTCTCTCCTGTTGTTTCGTCAATTATTTCAACAAAAAATGTTGCTGGTATTGGTTTACTATCTTCTACACATTTATCTGTACAGTTTATAAACAATACACTAACTAACAAAATAAAAAATATTTTCTTCATATTTATTTACTAATAATTTCTAACTCTACTCTTCTATTTTCAGCAGCTTTTTCTTCTGTTTCTTCAGGTATTGAATGCAATGGCTTTGTTACCCCAAATCCGGTAACAAAAACCCTTTGTTGCGATACTCCTTTAAACACCAAAAACCGTCTAACTTGTTTTGCTCTTTCTAAAGACAAATTTCTTCTATCCTTATCTACACAGCAAATATGTCCTTGTATTTGAACTCTTAATGTTGGATTATTTTGCATTACAAACAACAAATCATATAATGCTCCATTGGAATCTTGTGTAATTGCAAATGTATTTTGATGAAAATTTATATTTTTTAAAATTATTTTATCGCCTTTTTTTGCATGCTTTATTTTTTCATGCAATGGAGCATTTTCATCAACAACTGTTGTATCTGAAACTTCTTTTATACCTAAAATTTCATTCTCTCTCTCAAGATCCTCTTCAAGTATATAGAAAACTGTAGTTCTTCTGTTTTCTGCATCATTTCCTGTTTGAGCAAATTTTTCTCCAAAACTTCTAGATTTAAAATCTCCTCTAATATTTATTTTATCTTTAATGTAGTCAAAAACAAAATCAACTCTTTTTTGAGCCAAACTATCATTATAACTAGATGTACCCACTTCATCTGTATACCCATTAATAGCTACAATTTTAGATGCTTTATTTTTACTAATCCAGTCTTTTAACTTCGCTTCTTCCTTTGCGTTTAGTTCATACTTATTACTTTCAAAAAAAACAGACATTTGCTCTTGTGCAAAAACTGCATTAATTAAAAATAACATTAATAGCAACAAACCAACTCTCATAGTTAAATTTTTATACGAAGTAACAATATTTTTACTATATAAAAAAATGCTGTAAAAAAAAACCTACTCAAAATGAGTAGGTTTCCTATTATATTAGTTCTTTTTGAAAACAAATACTATTTTCAACACCTATATATTGTCCGTAATTAGGAATCACTTTATAATTACTTTTATTATAAAACTGGATCGCTTCTTTTTGCCTTACACCTGTTTCTAATATACATTTATTGTAAGACAGTTCGAAAGCCCATTTTTCTAATTCATCAATTATTATTCCAGCAAAACCTTTACCTCTTGCTTCTAGTTTAGTAAACATTCGCTTCACTTCCATGGTATCATCATCATATTTTTTAATAGCTCCACAAGCAACAGCACTATCATTATCATACAATACTATTACATTATTTATTGAATCAATCTTATTAAACTGATCGTAAAAACTATGCTCTTCACCATCTTTTTCAGCGAGATAGATATCCAATTGACGTACCAATTCTATAAAATCAACATTCTTAGAATTCGTTTTTACAATTTTAATCATCTTACAGATTATCTAACGAATAACAATTCTCTATATTTTACTAATGTCCACATTTCGTCATCAATAAGCAATTCTAACTTATCAGCATGATAACGAATCTCTTCAAAATATGGTTTCACATTATTACAATAAGCAGTCGCCATATCTACAGCACTTTCAATAGTGTTTGCTTTCTTACGCTCTTCTGTCATTGCTTCAACCTTTGTGTTAATTCCTTCTATATGCTCAGAAATTTCTCTAATTAATGAGATTTGTTCTTTTCCGATTTTCTCGAATTCATTTCCGAAAATTTCTTTTAATCCCTTAACATTTTCTATTAAAGTATTTTGATAACGAATTGCTGTTGGCACTACGTGATTGCGAGCAATATCTCCCAAAACTCTACCTTCAATTTGAATTTTCTTAGTATACTCTTCTAGTTCAATTTCATAACGAGCTTCCACTTCAACATGATTCATGATGTCTAACTCTTCAAACAAATCCATTGCTTTTTTAGAAACCTTAGCTTTAAGTGCTTCAGGAGTTGTTTTATGATTACTCAAACCACGTTTTTTAGCTTCCACTTCCCATGCCTCACTATAACCATCTCCTTCAAAAAGAATGCTTTTAGTCTGCTTAATATATTCTCTTAAAACATTAAATATTGCTTCGTCTTTCTTTAATTCCTTTGTTTCAATTAATGCATCAACTTCTTTCTTAAAGTCTTTCAATTGTTTTGCTACAATTGCATTCAAAGTCGTCATTGATGTTGCACAATTCGCTGTTGAACCTACTGCTCTAAACTCGAATTTATTCCCTGTAAAGGCAAAAGGAGACGTTCTGTTTCTATCTGTATTATCCAATAAAACATCTGGCAATTTACCAACAACATTTAATTTTAAATCTGTTTTCTCCTCAGGAGACAATTTACCTTTAGTAACACCTTCTAATTCAGCTAATACTTTAGTTAATTGTTGCCCGATAAATACCGATATAATTGCAGGTGGCGCTTCGTTTGCCCCTAAACGATGATCATTACTAGCCGACGCAATAGATGCACGCACTAATTCTTCATAATCATGAACTGCTTTAATAGTATTGATAAAGAAAGTTAAAAACTGCAAATTACTCATTGGAGTTTTCCCTGGAGACAGCAAATTAATCCCAGTATCTGTAGCTAACGACCAGTTGTTATGTTTCCCAGAACCATTTACTCCTTTAAAAGGTTTTTCATGAAACAAAACCTTATAATCATGGCGTTCTGCAACTTTTTGCATCACATCCATCAACAAGGAATTATGATCTACAGCTAGATTAGTTTCTTCAAAAATTGGAGCTAATTCAAATTGACTTGGAGCAACTTCATTATGACGTGTTTTAACTGGAATACCTAAAAGCATACATTCGTTTTCTAAATCACGCATATAATTTAACGCACGAGAAGGAATTGACCCAAAATAATGATCATCCAATTGCTGTCCTTTTGCTGCAGTATGCCCTAATAAGGTTCTTCCCGTAGCTAACAAGTCAGGTCTAGCATTAGCCAAAGCTCTATCAACTAAGAAATATTCTTGTTCCCAACCAAGAGTTGGTGTAATTTTTTTAACATTTTTATCAAAATACTTAGCAACTTCTGTTGCTGCATGATCTATTGCTTGAAGCGCTCTTAACAAAGGTGTTTTGTTATCTAAAGCCTCTCCTGTATACGACACAAAAATAGTTGGAATACATAAAGTAGTTCCATAAATAAACGCAGGAGATGTTGGATCCCAAGCCGTATAACCTCTTGCTTCAAAAGTATTTCTAATTCCTCCATTTGGAAATGAAGAAGCATCTGGTTCTTGTTGTACCAATTGAGTTCCTCCAAATTTTTCAACTGGGTCACTACCATCCATAGATGTTTCAAAAAAAGCATCGTGCTTTTCCGCAGTTGTTCCAGTTAATGGTTGAAACCAGTGTGTATAATGAGTGACACCTTTATTTAACGCCCATTCTTTCATTCCCATTGCAACATATTCCGCAACATTACGGTCTATTTTTGTTCCAAGTTGTATTGCATTCTGAACTGCTTTATACGCATCTGGCGTTAAAAACTGACGCATTGCTTTATCATTAAAAACATTGCTACCAAAAATAATTGATTTTTTTTCTAATTTTTCAACAAAAACTGGCTTTCTACCAGCCGTTTCTTTCAGTGCACTAAAGCGAAAAGTTGACATAAAATTGTGTTTTTAAAAGTTATACCCTCATGTTTACATTGCAAATATATCTAATTTTATTATTAATTCAAAAAACACCCCTAAAAAAATAGGGTTATGAAATTAAATATTAAAAAACCACACCCAGTACTAAGTTATCAACATTTTAAACTTGAAATTGTTAGTAATTTATAAATATTGCGTTACTTTGCATGAAATTACATATATTAATTTGTTATGAATTATACGACAAATCAAAAAACAAGATTTCTTATACTTATATTAGGTATACTACTCTTTAAATCCAATGCTCAATCACAATGCGCTGGAAGCGACAATTCCATTACCATTTGTAATAAAGAAACATACAATCAAGGTATCGGCAATTCTAATGGAGTGGTTGATTTATTCAACCTATTAGGAACAGCAACATCTGGCGGAACTTGGCAAAATATAAATAGCGCTAATGGTTTCAATCCAGTAACAGGTATATTAACTACTTTTCAAACTACACAAGGTGGAGTCTACAACTTTCAATACACTATTAATGGAGTTCCTGGTTGCACTGACAACACCTCTATTATTACAGTGACACTTGGTGGTTTTCCTGGCGTTAACAATCCAAGTGCAGTAGCTTGCGACAACAATACTTCCGTTCCATTATTTAGTTTTCTTGGAAGCAGCCCTAATCCTCATTTTAATGGAGTATGGTCTGGAGGACCAGCAGGCGCTATAACTGGAAATTTCTTTAACGCACAACTTGCAGGAATTGGAACATATAATCTTTTTTATACTGTTCCAGCAGTAGGAACTTGTCCTTCGAGAGTAGCAAATGTTTCACTAACTGTACATCCATTACCTGAATCTGGGACGCCAACGAATTTAACATATTGTGAAACCGATGATTTCTCAGGTTTAACAAACGTAGATTTATTCAATCAATTAACTGGAGAAGATGGAGGCGGATTTTGGACTGATAATTTTCCTACAGGCGAAATATCTGGTACTGGAGATTCATTTATAAATATACAAAACATATTCACAAACTTTGGACCTGGAACATACACATTTACTTATAATGTAAATCCAACCCATCCTATATGTACTCCTGCTTCTTCAAATATTGCAATCATAATTGAACCTGTTCTAGATATAAATGGATCAACCATTACCATTCTACCAAGTCCAATCTGTTTTGATAATTTAAGCACCACTACACTAACTGCTACAATTACTCAAGGAGCAAATCCAATTCCAGATGGCACTTATAACATAACTTACAATCTTACAGGTGCAAATACTGGAACAGAAACAATCAATGTAACTTTTAGTTCAGGTTCAGGAAATTTCGTTATTAACTCTACTTTTGTAAATACTGTTGGAACAACCACTTTAAATATAAATAGCATAACCAATACGAGTTCAGTTACAAACTGTACTCGACCAATAACTAATCTAAATACTACTTTTGACATTCTCAAAAATCCAGACATTAGCAATACCAATCTTACTGTTGAAGACTTTTGTTTAGGACAAACTGGACAAGCAATAATAAGTAACATTAATAATTCTAACATCTTATTATCTGACGATAGATACATAATCACTTACACAATTACTGATCCGAACGGAATAACAACAACAGAAACAATAAGTCTTATTATTACTAATGGTAATGGAATTTTTTCGATATTAGATACATTAACATCTATTATTGGAAACTATACAATTACAATTACAAATATTGAAAATGAAGATTCAGGCTGCTCCACAATTGCCAATCTAACAGACACTTTTGAAGTATTACCGTTACCAAACGGAGCAAATATGGTAGTTACAATTGACGATGTTTGCTTCGGAAGCGATGTGATTGTATCTATTACTGGAGCAAATAGTCTTGTTGACGGCTTATACAATTTGACATATACTATTTGGGGAGCAATAAATGCACCAAATCAAGTCGAAAACAACGTTAATTTCACTGGTGGAAATGCAACATTCACACTACCCTCTGGAATTTTAGTACCTGGGACATCGTCTTTAATAATTACAATTCTAACAAATTCCATTAGTGAGTGTTCAAGTAATAACACTTTAAACATAGGAGATGTTTTTGAAATAAACCCATTACCCGATACGACAGGCGCAATTATTTCTGCTGATGATATTTGTATTTCAGATGCCGAAGTAATTACAATTCAAAACGCAACAAACCTTCAAAATGGAAATTATACAATTATTTACGATCTATCTGGAGCCAACAGTAGTACCGCAAACACAGAAGTGGTAATATTTACTTCAGGAAATGGTAGTTTTACAATCCCTTCAACGTTATTGATAAATGGAGGAACGACTACTATTATAATTCAAAACATAATAAACAACACTACATTATGCGGAAACAACAATCTATCTGCCAACCCAATCAGTTTTAATATTACCGATCCTGGCACACCTGTACTTTCTCCTAATGGAAATATTTTTTGCATTCAAGATATAGAAAACCCTACAATTGCTAGCTTAACAGCAAACATAACTTCATCAGGAACTATTACTTGGTATGATGCTCCTACTGGAGGAAATGCTTACGATTCAACAGACCCTATTACAAACGGAACTACTTATTATGCATCATTAACCTCTTCAAGTGGTTGTGAAGGAATAAACAGATTGGAAGTTACAGCAGACTTAACAAATTGTCCTAATTTATTCATTCCAGATGGGTTCTCTCCTAATGACGATGGATTAAACGACACATTCTATATCAAAAATATTGATGTTTTATTCCCTAATTTTTCATTAGAAATTTATAATCGCTATGGAAATGTAGTTTATACTGGAAACATAAATACACCTAACTTTAATGGTAAATCTAATAAATCTACCATGATAGGAAACGAGATATTACCAACTGGTGTTTATTTCTACATATTACATTATAACGACTCTCAAGGAAAAAAACCAACACAAGGAAGATTGTATTTAAGCAGATAATTGAAGATGAAAAAAATAATATACATATACGCATTTTTGTTGTTAGCAAATCATTTTACTTTTGCACAACAAGACCCACAATTCACTCAATACATGTACAACATGAGTATTGTGAACCCTGGATACGCGACAGATGACTTAGGAGTTATCAATCTCGGAGGAATTTACAGATCGCAATGGGTTGGAGCCGTTGGAGCACCTTCAACAGCATCACTATTTGCACATTTCCCTTTATCCGAAAAAATAGAATCTGGGTTAAACGTTATTAAAGACGAATTAGGCGAAGGTGTTTTAAACGAAACTACACTTTCCGCAGATTTAGGCTATAAAGTTACATTGAGTAAAAAAGCAAAATTATCTATAGGATTAAAAGCTGGTGTTAATTTCTTTAATACTAACTTCAATGGTTTTCAGTTGAACGACGACTCAATTGGAACTGATAATGCTTTTCAAAATCTAAATGAAACCTTTCTAAATTTAGGTGCTGGTCTTTTTTATTTTACAGACAAATACTACCTAGGCTTATCTGTGCCAAACTTTTTACCAAACAAGCAACTTAAAGAAGCAAATGGTATTAGCGCAATTGGTACCGATGAATTACATTATTTTTTTACAGGTGGTTATATATTCAACCTTACTGATAATATTAAGTTCAAACCTGCATTTATTACAAAATTAGTACAAAACGCTCCTTTATCTGCAGATATAACAGCTAATTTCATGTTTTATGACCAATTCGAAATTGGTGTTGCTCACCGTATTGATGATTCATTTAGTGGCTTAGTTAATTACAAGATTACACCTCAATTGAGAATTGGGTACGCATATGATCATACGATTAATAATTTAGGTAGATTTAATTCTGGTTCGCACGAAATAATTTTATTATTTAACATTGACACTTTAAACAATAAAGGATACGATAAATCACCTAGATTCTTCTAAAAGAAATTCCTATGAAAAAAATATTTTATATATACCTCTTAGCAACAATAAGCGTTTTTGCTCAAGAAAGCCAAATCAAAAAAGCAGACAAGTACTTCTCAAAAGCATCATTTGAAAAATCTGCACAACTTTATACTACATTAATATCAGGTGGGAATTCTGATTCTAAAATTTTAAAAAAAGGAGCCGATTCTTATTATTTTATTTCCGATTTTAAAAACGCATCCGATTTATATAAGAAAATCATTTCCAAAGAAAAGGATTCTATAGAAGATCACTATATTTTTCGCTATGCACAATCTCTAAAAGCAATTGGAAAGATTGAAGAGTCTAACAAATGGATGAAAATATACGAAAAAGACATTCCCGAAGTTATTTACAAAGCAAATCTTGATAAATTAGAAAGCATAAAAAAACAAGGTAATAAATTTGAAATAAAAAACGAAGCAATTAATACTTCAAAGTCAGATTTTGGACCGAGTTTCTATAAAAATCAATTAGTATATTCTTCTCCAAAAAAGAACAGAGGTTTATTTTCAAAAAAATACAAATGGAACGATCAAGCCTACCTTGACTTATTTGTTGCCACTATAAATAAAAATAGTCTTGACAGTTTATCTAATCCTTTTTCAAAAGAGTTAAATTCCAAGCTTCATGAAGCAAATGTTACTTTTACAAGTGATGGAAAAAAAATATATTTTACAAGAAACAACAGTAATAACGGGAAACGGGAAAAAGACGAAAATAAAATTACACAATTAAGCATTTACTCTGCCGATTTAATTGATGGTGTTTGGAAAAACATTACTTCATTACCTTTTAACGGAAATGACTTTTCAACAATGCATCCTTCATTAAATAAAGAAAATAATCGTTTATACTTTTCTTCCGACAGACCTGGATCATTAGGTTCTTTCGATATTTTTTATGTTTCCATTGACTCTAACGGTAATTTCGGAAAACCAATAAATCTTGGTGAAGAAATAAACACAAAAAACAGAGAACAATTTCCATTTATTAGCGACGAGGACAAATTATTCTTTTCTTCTGATGGACATCCTGGTTTTGGACTATTAGATGTTTTTATGACAAAAATCACCAATGAAACATATTCCAAGCCATTAAATTTAGGTCTTCCTATAAATACTAATTCTGATGATTTCTCATTAATTTATGATGAGACAACCAAAAGTGGCTTTTTCGCTTCAAATAGAGCAGACGGAAAAGGAGATGATGACATTTATAGTTTTTCACAAACTGTACCATTAGACGATTTTAAATATTATGTTCATGGAACAGTTTTAGATGACGCAACCGATTATATTGTTACAGGTGCTTCGGTTTTCTTATTTGATGAAAAAGGAAACAAAATAAACGAAACAACCATTACTACAAATGGAGAATTCCTTTTCGTTTTAAAACCAGGAACCTATAAATTAAGCGCTTATTACCCTGAATATATTCCTGCAGAAAAAACATTTACAATTCTAGATAACGGAATCGCCGAAACAGAGCAAATTATTAAGATTAAAAAAATTCCAAAAACATTCTTAGAAGAATTAATCGCAGAACAAGGAGATCCTAGAGTAATAACCGATAATGGTGTTTTAATGTTTGATTTACCAGAGATTTTATTTGATTTTGACAAATCAAATATTCGAATAGATGCACAAGTACATTTAGACAAATTAATTGATAAATTAAATCGTTATCCCCTTATTAATATAGAAATTGGTTCTCATACTGATGAAAGAGGAACCATAGAATATAACAACAAGCTTTCTCAAGAAAGAGCTACTTCTACAATGAACTATCTAGTTGATAAAGGAATTGAATCAACTAGAATTACAGCTAAAGGTTTTGGAGAAACAAAACCAAAAGTAGACTGTACAGATCACAAATGTTCAGACGATGAACATCAAATCAATAGACGAAGTGAATTTGTCATTATTGTGAAACCCGAATAAAACATTTAAGACCTCATACTTTTGAGGTCTTTTTTTGTTCCTGTTTCTCAAGAACATCTAAGAATTTATTAGTTAAAACAAAAAAGAGAAGTTTTTACACTTCTCTTTTTTTAGTACTAATTATGAATCAATATTCACAACATAAAATCTTTATTGTTTTTTTAATTCTAATTTCTCTGCAAAATAATCGCAAAAATCTTTCATTGTAGCAGCCATCTTCTCATCGTCTGTTGCACGTTTAAAAGTATCAGACATTGCTACTAATGTTTGATGAAAAAACAATTTCATTTCATCTACAGGCATATCTTTTGTCCATAAATCGATTCGCAATGTTTCTTGTGCTTTAGCATCCCACAAAGAAACCATCATTGCTTTTGCTTCTTCTTCATCAACACCACCGTCTTGCGCTGTCCATGTTAATTTTTCCGGTATTCTATTTTCGTCTAATTCTACTAAGAATTTTATTTCTGATGTTTTAGTTGCCATTACTATTTGGTTTATATTTTGATTTTTCAAAAATTACTTTAGCATCTTCTGCTAACAATTCGTTTAAAGTGACATTATTATTCTCCATATAACTACGAACAATTTGCCATCCAATCCATTGTCCAACTCTTCCAGGTGACTCCGCATCTATATCCTGATAAAATTTAGAAAATGGTGCTTCGTTCATAAATCGATACTCATTCTTCACATTTGATTCGTACAACAAATTATTACTAATGAAATAACTCCATATTTGGTATTCATTTTCCTTACACCATGCTAATTGTTCTTCCGTGTAGGCAATCTTTGCCGCATCTGAAGTTGTACTTAGTAATTTATCTTTTAAATACAATTCCTTCCCCTCATAGATCATTAAAGACAATAAGTTACGGTTTTTAGGAGTAGCTATTTTACCATCGGAAAAACTAGATACTAAATCTGGTAAAATTTGATTTTCTTCTAATCTAATTCTTTGAAAAGCATCAAATGGAGTATAATAACGGTGGTCTTTTCCTAAATAACAATCTAACGCTATTAGTACAACTTCTGGAGCATATATTGCACTAGAAGTTATGTCTACTTTATTTACTAAAGTAATTACCTTAGGTGTTTTATATTCTGGAAAATAAAATTGCACATGCTTAAACAAATCTGTTAAACCTCCTTCTAACTTCTTTGTGTCTCTATATTTTATTGAAATTTCATGACTCACCTCTTTAAACAGCGAATCTGTCATGAACTCAATCCATACAGAATCTGTTTCTTCTTTAGGAAATAAAAAAGGATATTCTCCTTTTAGTTTACCCAAGTCTTCAGGTTTAGTCTCAAAAAATAGTTGATCAAAACGTTCCAAGTTAAACGTTACAGGTATTTGCTTGATTTCAGCTTCAACTTTATCTTCATTCTTACAAGAAAAAAATAAAACAAATAGGAAAAAAACAAAAAGCTTCTTCATGTTTAGGTATTTTTTTTAATTTTATACAAAATTTAAAGGAGTTATAGCCTCCTAAAAAATAAAACGCAAATATACAGTATACGTTACTAAATTTTCTTAAAAAAATGACAAATTCAACTACATTCAATTCCGAAAAAATTAATAAACATATAGTAAAATGGTTACTCGACTACGCTACTAATGCTAAAGTAAAAGGTTTTGTAGTAGGGATTTCAGGAGGAATCGATAGCGCACTAACCTCTACATTATGTGCACAAACTGGTTTACCAACACTTTGTGTTGAAATGCCAATTCATCAAGCTGAAAGTCATGTAAACAGAGCGAACGAACATATTGACCAATTAAAAAAACGCTTTTCTAATGTTAGCAATGAAAGAGCAGATTTAACTCCTGTTTTTGAAGCATTTACAAAGCAAACACCTTCCTCTGAAAACAAAGCATTATTCAACCTTTCCTTAGCAAATACACGCGCAAGACTCAGAATGACTACGCTTTATTATTTCGCTGGTATTAATGGCTATTTAGTTGTTGGAACTGGAAACAAAGTAGAAGATTTTGGTGTTGGTTTTTTTACTAAATATGGAGATGGTGGTGTCGATTTAAGTCCGATTGCAGATTTAATGAAAAGTGAAGTACGTTTGTTATCTAGTTATTTACAAGTTCCTGAAAGTATTTTAAAAGCAAAACCAACTGATGGTCTTTTTGGTGATAACAGAAGTGATGAAGATCAAATTGGTGCCAACTACGACGAACTAGAATGGGCAATGATTCAAACGGAAAACGAAAAAAAGATTGAAGATTTTTCTGGAAGAAAAGCCGATGTTTTCAATATATACACACGACTAAACACCATAAACCAACACAAAATGAACCCTATACCAGTTTGCGTTATTCCTAAAAAATTTAAATAATTATTTTATATAGTTTAGTTAATTAACAAGTAATTACATTTTTTTCCTTAACTTTGATTATAAATTTAATTTATTGTCTAATTTAACCCGTTACAATTATGATAAAAATTTGCATTGCCGATAACCATCCAGTTGTGATACAAGGTATTAAATCTTTTTTTTCAACAAATTCAACTGTTGAAGTAGTAGCGTCTGCAACTAACTTCGAAGAGCTTTCGAACTCATTACAATCGAAAGCTGTTAACATTTTAGTCTTAGATATTGAACTTAATGGAATTTCTAGCATTAGAGATATTAAATCTATAATAAAAGAAAATCCTGACACTAAAATTATACTTTTTACTGCAGTTTCTGAAAAGATGTATGCTCCAACAGCCATTAAAGCTGGTGTTTCTGCTTATTTACTAAAAACAAATCCTTTGAAAGAGTTAGAAATGGCTATTCTAAAAGTGAATCAAGGAATTGTAATTTTTAGTGAAGCTGTAAAAAGAAATATTGACCTTCTTAATAAAGGCAAGAAAACAGATCGTTTGTACAAAAAACTTTCAAGCAGAGAAATAGAAGTACTTCGCTACTTGAATGATGGTAAAAAGAACAAAGAGATTGCTGAAATTTTGACTTTAGACGAGAAAACAATTAGTACCTATAAGCTTCGTTTATTAGCGAAACTTAACGTTACTAACTTAGTTGACTTGTTAACAAAAGCGAAAAGTCTCGACATCATTTAAGAATATCGACTCATTACTCGTCCAAGTTTTTTAGAAAACACATTTGTTAATCCTAAATAATCCATTACCATAGATAATGCCTCTGAATTATCAGGCTTGTTTTGCGCTAGCATTTCAACTTTTAATTCTTCTATAATTTTATTAACCCAATACCATCTTAACGAAAGTATGGTTTCGGTTGTATATTGAGCTATTGTAGCATTCTTTGGTTTTACAAGTATTTGTTGGGATTCCCAATTATGTAAATTTTCTCTATCCTCATTCATCAGAATTGAGCTGACTTTTTGCGCAATAGTTACATCCAGTTGCATAATATACTTTTCTACCTCAAAAGTCTCATTTTGATGGTAATAATTTATTAAATTGGTGTAAATTGATTTAAAAACAGGATTTGCAAGTTCAATTTCATCTTCTTGAAGACTTAAATAAATACGTTGATAGACTTTATAAGGATTCACTTCTTTTACCTCAACAAGATCCCCCTCTTCGTTTGCCTTAATCATTATATCTTCGAATTCCTCTATCGCATTTCCATACAACAATAAAATCTCTATTACCTTCTGCTCTAGTTCGTCTTGAATATTTAATTTACTATTCGTTTCTGCCTCATCGTTTTTATGAACTTGAAATGCTTTTTGCTCTTCTTTTAGTTTTTTACCCGCTTCATTCAGTTCTTTTTTACCTAACTGTGCTAAAGTGTTAAACAAAACATCTTCCGAAATATCCATTATTCTTGAACATTCTTGTAAATAGACTTCTTGCTTTATTCTATCTGGAATTTTAGAAATACTAATAACCATATCCCTAATTAAATCAGCTTTTTTTATAGGGTCATTTTTAGCATCATTCATTAACAATGAAGCTTTAAACTGAATAAAATCTTTTGCATTTTCTTCTAAAAACAAAACCAACTGATCATGAGGCGTTTTTTTTGCAAAACTATCTGGATCTTCCCCATTTGGAAACGCACAAACCTTTACATTCATTCCTGCTTCTAGAATAAGATCGATTCCTCGAATTGAAGCTCTTAATCCCGCAGCATCACCATCGAAAAGTACTGTTATATTTTTTGTTAACCTATTAACTAGTCGAATTTGATCTGGGGTTAATGCAGTTCCAGAAGACGCAACTACATTTTCAATTCCAGCTTGATTGAACTGAATTACATCTGTATATCCTTCAACTAAAAAACAATTATCTAACTTTGCTATTGATTGTTTTGCATGATAAATTCCATACAAAACTTTACTTTTATGGTAGATATCACTCTCAGGAGAGTTTACATATTTAGCCGCTTTTTTATCATTGGTTAAAATTCTTCCGCCAAAACCAAGTACGCGACCACTCATACTTTGTATCGGAAACATTACACGTCCTTTAAACCTATCGAACTGCTTGTCTTCTTTTACAATTGTTAGTCCTGTTTTTTCTAAATATTCTAATTTATAGCCTTTTCCTAAAGCTTCTTTTGTAAGTGCATCCCAAGAATTTGGAGAATAACCTAAACTAAATTTCTTTATTGTTTCCGATGTAAACCCTCTTTCCTTAAAATATGTAAGTCCGATTGCTTTTCCCTCTTCTTCATTTAGTAAATTGTGGTGCATGAATTTATTTGCAAACTCCGAAACTAAATACATACTTTCTTTTTCATTAGCAACTGCTAAATCTTCATTGGTTTGTACCGTTTCTTCAACTTCTATATTATACTTCTTTGCTAAGTGTTTTATAGCCTCTGGATAGGTAAAATGCTCGTGTTCCATTAAAAATGTAACAACATTACCACCTTTCCCAGATGAAAAGTCTTTCCATATTTGCTTTACAGGAGAAACCATGAAAGAAGGTGATTTTTCATCTACGAATGGACTTAATCCTTTCAGATTACTACCTGAACGCTTTAACTGTACAAAGTCTCCAATAACCTCTTCTACTCGAGCGGTTTCAAATACGTTTTCTATAGTAGCTTGTGATATCAATTATTTTTTATTTTGGAATTGCTCCAAAGATACAAAGTTGTTCAAAAAAAGACACCTTATTTTCAAGATGTCTTCTACTATTTAATGATTTTATTTACTATTTAGAAACAACATTTTCTTTGCTTTTCTCAATTTTCATAAATCTAAAATCTGGATTACTATCTAACTGTGGATTAAGAAAAACATCTTCAATTTTTGAATCGCCAACTTGCACATTATATTTCATTAAGTTGTATCTATTCTCTACATCTGCCATTATTCCTTCTTTTTGAGTTCCAAAATTGTTTTTACAATGATTAATTACAACATTTTTAAGTTTTACTATTTCTTCAAACTCTTCGGTTACTAATTGATTTTTTACAATTAAAAAATCGCTAAACCCATAAACTACACTATTATTCATTGAAAGATAGCTGTTTTCATCTAAAAAGATTGCTTCTTTAACTAATCCTTGAGAACTATCTTCTACATTAACTAATGTTATATTTGATGTTTTAACATTCGTTTTATTTCTTGCAAAATCGAATTTTTCAATATCATCATAAGAACCGATTTCCATTGCTCTAGAACCTTGATAATCTGAAGAAAAAGGATTTCTAATTGCAATGCTATTCTTAAATACAGATTGAACTCCTAACGTGAAATCGAAATCATCATCTGTCGCTCTATAGGAAACCAATTTTTCTAAAACCACATTACCTCCATAAAACTCAAAAGAATCATCGTTACAATAACTCACTTGTATATTCCTTAATATTGTTTTATTCCCTACTCCTGCACAAGAAAGTCCATTTAATTCTTTTTTCTCACTTAATTTTCTTCCTGAATATTCAATTCTTACATAATTTAACATTCCAGAATCGCTTTCTAAATTATCACCTCCAAACACATTATACTTTGGGTCAAAATCAAATTTGAGTACTCCAACACCTCCATAATTATTAACAGGTGCATTTCCCATTAGAACCAAACCACCCCAATCTCCAGGACTTCTAGTATAGGTATCTCTATTTGTTGTAAAAATAATAGGAAAACCAGGTGAACCATTTGCCATTATTTTTGCTCCTTTGGTAACTACTAATGTTCCACATGTTTTATAATCTCCTCTAATTACTGTTCCTGGTTCTATCGTTAAAACAGCATTATTTGCTACATAAACCACTCCATGAAGTAAATAAGTATATCTATTCGACAAAGTGGTGTTTTCTGTTATTATACCTGTAAGTGTTTTGTTAGTTTCTTTATACTCTTGTTTCTTTGGATCGAAATTTGTCCAACTTTCTAACCAATTTTCAGTGCTTTGAATTCCTAAATCTGTTTGAGATTGTCCAACGAGACTATTTAAAATTATACTCAGTAATAAAATTCGTTTTTTCATGAGGAATAGATTGTTTGTTTTTTACATTTCAAATCTACTACTCTTCCTTTATGTGAATCTTTTGTTAGTTTTACGCTTTTGTTATGATAATCACTCCATGTGAAATAATTATTAAATTAAAAAGATGCCTTATTTTCACAAGACATCTTTTAGTATAAAACCCTAACCCAAATTTTTTAATTAAAATCAAAACGTATTCCTAATGAAACATTATTTTGATCGATTGCATTGTTTTTAAACATTGGATTAATATCATATTTCACATACAAACTCGTCTGTCCATATCCTACATAGGCACTCACTCCGTAGATAAAATCGGAAACATTAAAATCTCCTTTTTGCTTATCTTTATGATTATTTCCATCTATTTCATATTTCAATATCTGTTTCGATTTTACTCTAAATCCTCCATAACCTCCAATTCCTAAACGAAAAGAATCGTGTGTTCTAAAATAAGTTTCTCCTTCTTTATTTGTTTTTTTTGGTGTGAAATCGAATTCTAAATGTACTGGTGCAACTAAATAGACATTTCTGAAGCGTGACTCATTGTAATTTACAGTTCCTGTTTGTAGCTCTGTTTGATTACCATTTTTAGCAAAGTATCTATTATCTGTTGGTCTCAAATTATTATACATAACCGACAAACCATATTTTGCATGTAATAGATTATTATTTTTTAATATTCTAGAATTATATGTCATTCCCCATTCATAAAAATGCGAACCCCAAACTCTATAATCAGAATTTTCTAAATTTTCTCCTTTGGTTATTAAATTATTTAATCCACCAGCAAATACAAATTGAGAAGTTGTTCGCTTAGACCTACGCTCCATTTTATCTTTTTCACCACTATATATTTTAAAAGAACCTATATTATATTCTGTAATACCTCCAATAGAATCTCTAGAACTACTTCCTAATATTATTGAATGCCCTCCTCTTTCATTTTCACTTAAAGAATCATATTCTACTAATCCATCAACCTTGTCTTGTATCAACTTATTTAGTTTTGACTGCTCTTCTTCTACCTTTTTTTCAATTCGCAATGCTGTTTCATCAGCTGCTCGCTGTTTCATATCTAAAGCTTCAACTTTAGTTATAACTCCATCTTGTTCGTCTTTATCAATTAAGAATACCTGTTTCTTTAAAGCTGATTTTTCATTTTTTATTATAAAATCTATCCGTTTTGAAATCTCTTTTGCTCTTTTTTCAAAAGTCGTTTTTATAAGATCCTCAGAATTACTTGTTTCTTGTGCAGATAACTTACCAATTAATGTCAATAACATTACAAAGGTGTAAATAATAATTTTTTGCATAACTGTTCGTTTTTTAATTTAACCTGAATATTCTTCAGATTGATGATTTATGATTTGATTGAATGATTTTTATTCTTTTTTTTCGTCTGTTTCATAATTTCTATTAGCTAACAACGATTTCACTTGATTGAAGTTTCTTGTTAACTTATCTACATTGGTTTCTTTATAATCTTTATCTTGGTTTTTCTCTGCTGATTCTAACAAAGAAGATGAACTTACTTTTAATTTGAATTTATTATTCTCTTTAGTTACTTGTATGTTTTCTAAAGTAGCTAGCAGATTATCTGGTTTTATATTTTTAATCGACGTCTCTTTTTCCTCTTTCTTCTCTGGATCTTTATTCATAACCAAACCAGAATTAACATCCTTGTAAACAATAGTTTTCTCTACGACCTTATATTCTTGTTTCTTCTTGATTTCTAAACTGTTATTCACCCAGTTTGCTCCTTCCGATTTTTTAGTCACTTTGTCTTCTTCTAAGAGATGACCGTTCTTATCTATAACTTTATTATATCGTATCGAATCGGAAGTTGATTTTTCAAAAACCACATTGTTTTTATCAATAATCATATTATTTCCACGTTCATTATTAAGCATCCAAAAACCGACAGATGCAAGAATAAAGAATGATGCAGCAATATAAATCCACGAGAAGTTTTTCTTCTTTTTCTGATTTTCCTGAACAGTTAGCATAGCGTCTAACCTATCCCAAGCCATTTCTGTTGGTTTTAATTCCCTTGAACCCAACTTCTCTTTTATCTTGTTTTCAAAATTATTTGGTTCCATTTTTTCTTGTCTTTAATAGGTTAACTTGTTCTTGAAGCATTTTTCTTGCATGGGACAATTGCGATTTTGATGTTCCTTCGCTTATATTCAACATTTTCGCAATTTCACCGTGTTTATAACCTTCTATCGCAAATAAATTAAATATCATTCTATAACCATCTGGTAAATTATCAATTAGTAATTGAATATCATCTACCGTAAAACTTTCAATTTCTAAACTATCTTCTGTTTCTGATAAAATTACATTTTCAATTTCTTGATGCTGAAAAACGTTTTTCTTTACTCGAACAAAATCAATACATTCATTTACCATTATTCTTCTAATCCAACCTTCAAAACTTCCTTTATGTTCAAATTTTTTTAAATTCGTAAATACTTTCATGAATGCTGTTATCATTACATCTTCTGCATGATGTGTGTCTTTAATATATTGTCGACAGACACTTAACATTTTAGGAGAAAACTTCTCGTATAATTGATGTTGGGCCTGCCTATTGTTTAAGACCGCTTGTTCAATTATTTTTTTTTCTTCTCTATGTAAGTTTATTACTTTCATTTTAAATTTTAATTCACTCTGTTTGCTTTCAATTGAATTTACTATAAAATAACAACTGGTATAACTTTCTATTTATATAGACGAGATGATTTTTAAGATGGTTGCATTTGATTTAAAAAAACAGAACGCTTTAATCACTTCTTCTATTAACATAGACGAGATGATTAAAAAAAAGGTTGCATGAATTTTAAAAAATATTGCATTAGGTACTGAAAAAAAATCAGCACAACAATAAACAACTTGGAATGAATATAGAAATTATTTTTTTCTTTCGATAACATAATTCACCATCAACACAAGTGAATCCTTATAAGTAGAAGGCGGGAAATCTTGAATTAGCGTTAATGCTTCTTGTTGAAATTGGATCATTTTTTCTTCTGCATAAGTCAATCCCTTTTTGTCCTTCACAAACTGAATTACTTCACGAACTCTTTTTTTGTCTTTGTTGTAGTTTTTAACAGAATTGATTACCCATTTTTTTTCTTTAGAAGAACAATTATTCAAAGCATAAATTAATGGAAGTGTCATTTTCTGTTCTTTGATGTCAATTCCTGTAGGTTTTCCAATTGCATCGTCTGTATAATCGAATAAATCGTCTTTAATTTGAAAAGCCATTCCAATTAATTCTCCAAATTTTCTCATTTTTTCTACAACAGTAGAATCTTCTGGAACAACTGAACAAGCGCCTAAGGAACAACAGGCAGCAATTAGTGTTGCTGTTTTCTGGCGAATGATTTCGTAGTAAATATCTTCTGTAATATCTAATCTACGTGCTTTTTCAATTTGCAATAACTCTCCTTCGCTCATTTCTCGAACGGCTACAGATATTATTTTCAACAAATCGAAATCATTATTATCTATAGAAAGCAATAATCCTTTAGATAATAAATAATCACCAACTAAAACTGCTATTTTATTTTTCCAAAGCGCATTGATTGAGAAGAACCCTCTTCGTTTATTACTATCATCAACTACATCATCATGTACTAATGTTGCTGTATGGATTAACTCTATAACTGAAGCACCACGATAAGTACGCTCATTCACCTCATTGTTATTGGCAACCATCTTAGCTGTTAAGAAAACAAACATAGGTCGCATTTGTTTTCCTTTACGATTTACAATGTAGTGAGTAATCCTATTAAGTAGCGCCACTTTAGAAGTCATTGACTCACGGAACTTCTTTTCAAAAAGTTCCATTTCATTTAAAATGGGTTGTTTTATTTGCTCAACTATTTTCATTGTGGTAGCAAAAGTAACTAAAACAAAACTTGTAGCAAAACAAACATAAATAATCTATTAGTAGCATTAAAAATTT
Source organism: Flavobacterium jumunjinense (assembly GCF_021650975.2). Lineage (NCBI taxonomy): Bacteria > Pseudomonadati > Bacteroidota > Flavobacteriia > Flavobacteriales > Flavobacteriaceae > Flavobacterium > Flavobacterium jumunjinense. The sequence goes on along the minus strand of NZ_CP091285.1, from coordinate 2,273,442 downwards.
TAAGTCTTATTTGCTAATTGTCCACAAGCAGCATCGATGTCTTTTCCTCTACTTCTACGCACTTTAACTACAATATTATTTCGTTCTAAAGCATAAATATAATCTTCAGTTGCTTTTTCAGATGCTTGCTGAAACTCTCCATCATCAATTGGATTATATTCAATAAGGTTTACTTTACAAGGAACATATTTACAAAACTTAACTAAAGCGTCAATTGAAGCTTTATTATCATTAATCCCTTTCCAAACAACATATTCATAAGTAACTTTACTTTTTGTTTTTTGATACCAATATTCTAAAGCTTCTCTTAAATCGGGTAAAGGAAAGCTTTTCGTAAATGGCATAATATGATTACGTATCTCTTCAATTGCTGAATGTAATGATACCGCTAATTTAACTTTCACCTCATCATCTGCCATTTTCTTTATCATCTTAGAAACACCAGAAGTTGAAACGGTTATTCTTTTTGGAGACATACCTAAACCTTCTGGAGAAGTTATCATATCTATCGCTTTCATCACGTTAGGATAATTCATTAAAGGCTCGCCCATTCCCATGAAAACTATATTCGACAATGGTCTGTCATAATACAAACGACTTTCATTATCTATAGCCGCAACTTGATCGTATATTTCACCTGGTTCCAAATTTCTCATTCTTTTCAAACGAGCTGTTGCACAAAAATTACAATCTAAACTACAACCAACCTGACTAGAAACACACGCTGTTGTTCTAGTTTTTGTTGGAATCAATACCGATTCTACAATTAAATCATCATGCAAACGAACAGCATTTTTTACTGTACCATCTTCACTACGTTGCATTGTATCTACCTTGATATGATTAATTACAAAATTACTTTGCAACATTATTCTTGTTTCTTTAGAAACATTTGTCATATCTTCGAATGTATGTGCTCTTTTACTCCACAACCATTCGTATACTTGATTTCCTCTAAACGCTTTGTCTCCATTAGAAACAAAGAATTCTCTTAATTGCTCTTTCGTTAAAGCTCTTATGTCTTTTTTTGTCGTTTGCATGGTGCAAAGTTAGGTTAAATTGTTTACTCGTTAAATTGTTAATTTGTAATTTTGCAAAAAACAACTAATCATTATGCATTTTATCTCTGAAGATTTGGAAGATTATGTAGCTAATCATAGTCAAAATGAACCAGAATTATTAGCAAAATTAAACAAAGAAACCTATCAGAAAATTTTACAACCAAGAATGCTTAGTGGGCATTTTCAAGGTAGAGTTTTGAGTATGTTATCTAAAATCATCAATCCTGAGAACATCTTAGAAATTGGCACCTATACGGGCTACGCTACCTTATGTTTAGCTGAAGGAATGGCTAAAAATGGCTCAATTGACACCATAGACCTTAACGAAGAACTTTTCGATTTTCAGAAAAAATATTTTGATTTATCTGAATGGAGAAACCAGATTGTGCAACATCTTGGTAGCGGAATAGATATTATCCCTACCTTAAATAAAAAATATGATTTAGTTTTTATTGATGCTGATAAAGAAAACTATATTAACTATTTCCATTTAATTGTTCCAATAATGAATAAAGGAGGAATTATACTTTCTGATAATGTATTATGGAGCGGAAAAGTAGTAGAAGAACTTGATCCAAAAGATACAAGTACGAAAATACTACTTGAGTACAACCAACTTCTAAACAACGATACTAGAGTTGAAACTGTTTTACTTCCTATTCGAGATGGATTAACAGTGAGCCGAGTACTTTAAAAAATTATTATAGGTTCTGAGAAAAATACTTTCTCAGAACTATTATATAAAATTTATAAAAAATAGTTCCTGAAAAAATCCCAAATAAGTATCCAGTTAAAATATCCAGTGGAAAATGTAATCCTAAATATATTCTACTATAAGCAAATACTAAAGGAAAAAGAAAAACTACAAAAGCATACTTATAATATTTTCTCAAGATAAGAAAAACAAAAGTCATTGTAGCCATAGAATTAGATGCGTGCCCTGAAAAGAAGCTAAAAGTATCACTATGTTTAACTATTCTTATTATATCTTTTGTATCCAAATCATTACAAGGTCTTAATCTTGCAAAATTATATTTAAAAAGATTCGTAATTTGATCTGTAAAAGTGATCAACAAAGCTATAGATAACAATGCTATTCCTAAATTTTTCCATCCTATTCTTTTTTGAAGAATGAATAATAAAATAACAAAATATGGAATCCAATTGAGTTGTTTTGTAATCAATAACCAAAAGGCATCGTATTGTTCGGAACCTAATCCGTTAAGAAATATTAATAATTCTTTGTCTAGCGTAATAAGTTTTTCCAAAATTACATTTGTCTTTTAATTGGCCCTGTTAAATTTTCAATATCCTCTTTTACTTCCTTAATTGGATTTTGAATATCTGTAGCTACATCTTTTAAAGGGTTTACTGCATTTGTAATTCCTTCTTTTGCTTTACTAATTTCTTCAGAAATACCATTGGTAAGTGAATTCACGTCTAGTCCAGTGTCTTGTGCACTTTTACTAATCTCGCTTTTAATCTCATTTGTAGCATTCTTTAATTGAGCCATGGTTTTACCCATGAACTTTGCCATTTGCGGAATCTCTTTCGACCCAAACAACATTAAAATGGCTACGAGTATAAAAAAAATCTCTGAAAAACCGATACCAAACATCTGTTACTAAATTATTTTAAAGCAAAGTTACAAAGAAAAAAAGAACCTAATACCAAACTTATAAAATTTGATATTAGGTTTAACTCTTTTTTATATATTTTGAATTATTTTTTCTCTAATTCATCAAATTTAGAGATTACAGCTTCTGCAGGCCAAACATTGTTTGACGTATCAATATCTGCTGTTTCTAATTTTGGATCTAATTGAATTTTTACAATTTTCTTATCCGTTGCAAAAACTCTTTTAGCTGTTTCATTATTTTTTCTCCAAATTTGAACAGGAAAAGTATGCGTTTCAGTTGTTCCATCTTCAAATTGAAGCTCCACAATAATAGGCATCATTAATCCTCCTGGTTTTTCGAACTCTACTTCGTAAAAATATTTAGGATCTTTTAATGCTTTTCTTTCTTCTGTTGAGTAGTTTTTAGAAACATATTCGTCTAAAATTTGAACATCTTTAGTTTCAAGTGCTTTTTTAGTCGCTGAATCAAATTCTTTATGATGTTCATCTACTAAATAAATAAATGGTCCCATATCCTTTATGAATCTTCCTCTTTTAGCAACAAAATCTTTCACTTCTTGAGTTGGTACTAAAGAAACATAGTATTGTTTCACTTCTTTAATTCCTAAATCAACATAATCTGTTGAATAAAACCAACCTCTCCAAAACCAATCTAAATCTACAGCTGAAGCATCTTCCATTGTTCTAAAGAAATCTTCTGGCGTTGGATGTTTAAATTTCCATCTTTGTGCATACGTTTTAAATGCATGATCAAACAATTCTCTTCCCATAATTGTTTCACGTAGGATATTCAATCCTGTAGCAGGTTTTCCATAAGCATTAGCTCCGAAATTATAAATATTTTCTGAGTTTGACATGATTGGTTCAAGATACATTTGATTCCCTTTCATATAAGGTACAATTTTATCCGCTGGCCCTCTATCTGTTGGGAAATTTGGATCAAACTCTAGTTCCGTTAAATACTCTAAAAAAGTATTCAAACCTTCATCCATCCAAGTCCATTGTCTCTCGTCGGAATTTACAATCATAGGAAAGAAGTTATGACCAACTTCATGAATAACAACACCTAGCATTCCATATTTTATTCTATCAGAATATTTTCCATCTTTATCTGGACGACCAAAATTCCAACAAATCATAGGATATTCCATTCCTTGATCTTCTGCTGAAACAGATACCGCTTTAGGATAAGGATAATCAAAAGTATGTTTTGAATATGTTTTTAATGTCTGTGCTACAGCTTTCGTAGAAAAATCGCCCCATAAAGGATTTGCTTCTTTAGGATACATTGAAATAGCCATTGGCTTATTGGTTTCTAACTGAACCGCCATTGCATCTAACATAAACTTTCTTGATGTTGAAAAACCGAAATCACGAACGTTTTCTGCTTTAAATCGCCAAGTACTTTTCTTTTCTGAAAAACCTTTTTCAGCTGCTTCTGCTTCTGCTTGAGTTACAATTACAACTGGTTTATCGAATGTGTTTTCTGCTAAAGCCCATCTTTTCATTTGTTCTGCAGTAAAAACGTCTTTTCTGTTTTGGTGTACTCCTGTTGCTTCCATAATATGATCTGAAGGCACAGTAATACTAACATCATAATCACCAAAAACTAAAGCAAACTCTCCTCTACCCCAAAATTGCATATTTTGCCATCCTTCCACATCGCTATAAACAGCCATTCTTGGAAAAAACTGAGCTATTACATACAAACGATTTCCGTCATCGAATAATTCATACCCAGAACGACCACCGTCAACTTGATAGTTATTAATATTATACCACCATTTTATAGAAAAAGTGATTTTCCCTTTTGGTTGTAATGGTTTATCTAGATTAATACGCATCATTGTTTGATTGATGGTATAACTCATGTCTTTACCTGACTTATCTTTTACTTGTTCGATATTGAATCCACCTGCAAAGGAAGCTTCCAAAAATTTCTTAGCAAATTTATCTGGTGGCAATGCCAAATCCATTCTTTGGTTATCTACCAAAGGTGTTTTTGAGTCAGCAGCACGCATATTTTGATCTAACTGCACCCAAAGATATTCTAAAGGTTCTGGAGAATTATTATAGTAAGTAATTGTTTCAGAACCGTATAATTTTTGATTCTTGTCATCTAGTTCCAAATTCATCTTATAATCTGCTTTTTGCTGATAGTAAGCTGGCCCTGGTGCTCCAGATGCGGTTCTAAACATGTTAGGCGTTGCCATTAAATCATACATCTGACGAAATTTATTTTCGTTATAATGTCCTGATTCTTTTTTCTTATCTTCAGTTTTTTCATTTTGAGCCACAGCAAAAAATGAAGTCGCTAGTATTAAAACTGAAGAAAATAGAATTCTCTTTTTCATCTTGGGTTAATTAGTTTTAAAATTTCAAAAAGGCAGTTCTTTCAGAATTTGTTAATAAATAACTACTTTTTTCGTTATTGATATCAGTATGCAATAAATTTTGCTGATCTGAAAACATTTCTGTTAAAATTGAATTTTCGAATCCGAAAGTAGTAATTTTTTCAGAAAAACTAACTTTTAAATAACAAATTAACACATCATTATCAATTTCGGTACCTAAAAATTGCATTTCCACTGGTTTATTATTTATTGAGACACTCATTTTCTCTTTTAAATAACTTTTTACCAAATCTTTAGCTTCAGGAATTTCTCTATTTGAAGCTAAGTGTATTTTTTTATTGTATTTCTTTTCAAGAACCTTATTCAAATCATCAATAAAAATTCTTGATGTAATTTCAACTCTATTTTTTTTCGCTACATAATCAATTTGAGTCACAGAAACATAAAACTTATGCATTGTGAAAGATGTTACAATACAATACAAAAACAGTAAGGATATAATGTTAATTTTTTTTCTCATTTGGCAAATGTAATGATTCTTCTTTTTGTATTTTATATTCGCTTGCTTTAGTAATTAGATACTCTATCAGCATCAATTCATTCTCTGCTCGCAAAAATGTTGCCAATTCATAACTTGGCATTTCCGAAAAAGCTAAAAAAGAAACCAAATCTTCATTTTCTATTTTCAATGTAGAAACAAAAAAGTGATGCGAAAAACGTTGCTTCATATGTTCTGCAAAAGATTTAGTTTGAATATCTTTCAACCTTCTCATCTCAAAAGAATTATTCTCGTCTTTCTTTTTATTTCTACCTATTCCTAACAAATTACCTATTCCTTTACCAATAGCTATAAAATCAAAATTTGATCCATTTGGTGCGAAATGATTAGGAAAAGTTGAATTTTTCATTGGACTATTAAATCGTTCATCTCCATAATATTTCGTCTTGTTCATATCTATACCTGTGAATCCATAGGTCTTTATCTTTTTTGTATCTATTTCCAAAACACCGGTTAATGTAGAAGGAGTAACAACTACTTCATTTAACTCATTCACTCTTACGTCCAATCTCACTTCGAATTCTTCAGCTCTGATATCTTTCTCCGCAAGCACATATTTTTGAGAAACAAAAGACAAACCTTGGAAAAACAAAGTATCCTTTACTCTAGCCCTAATAGAAAATTTCCCATCAATATCAGATATTGCTCCAATATTCGAAGAAATATTAAAAATAGTAATATTTTCAACCTCTAAAGAATCTGCAATAATTCTACCATGAAGAACTTGTCTTTCTACACCTTGCGAAAAAGCAAATTGAACAAACATCAGAAAAACAAAAAACAATTTATTTCTTTTCATCTTTCTTTTCTTTTTTATTCAATTCTTTAAGTTCAATATATTCAGAGGCTAATTGACTTAAAATAAATGTTGCCATTGTTTTATTATCACCTTTCATAACATTAACATATCTTGGATCTTCTACAACATAAAAAAGAAATCCTTCTACATAATCTTCTGGAATTTTTAACGTATTTATAATATATTCTTTTTGAAAAATATCACTCGTTTTTTCTTGTAGCCTTTCTTTCCTTTCAACTTCTAGCTCTTTTTTAAGCATTTTTGTCCTTCCGCTTATTGCATTGATAAGACCATCAACATCCATTCCTCCTACAGGAATTAACAACGGACTATACCATTTAAAATCTCCAGCCGTCACTAACTTTCTTTCCGCTGGAGTATAGCGTCTTTGCCCTTTTGGAACAATCCCTAAAGCTTCAGCATTAATATTCCTATATTTTGTTAAGGTTACCTCAGATAATTGATTAATATGAGCTTCCATTGGAATAAACACAAGATCTTTGGTAAAATCGCTAGCAACTACAACTCTTTGATATCCTTTTAAATACACCGCACTAAACATCAAAGTATCATTTACCTTAGCTTTAATCTTAAAGTAGCCGCCTCGTTCAGAAACCACTCCAGTACCTTCAGAAACATTAATAATATGTATTTCATCTAAAAAATCAGATTCCGAAACAATTTTACCATTAAAAATTGAATCGCTTTGAGACCAAAGGAAAAGAGGAAAAAGGAATAGAAGAAGTATTTTTCTTGACATTAATTATTAATTTAATAGAGTTTTGTAAAATTAATAGAGTTTTGTGCCAATTAAATACTAATAAGATTATAAACTTTTGTTAATTGAAAAAATGTAATTTTGAAAAAAAATAAAAAATGAGAAATATAATTATAGCAAGTACTTCAACACTTCATAATGGAACGTATTTAGATTATTTACTTCCATTACTTGAAAAACATTTCAAAAACGCATCTACAATTTTATTTATTCCTTATGCCAGACCAGGTGGAATATCACATGATGAATACACTTCAATCGTAAGAGAATCATTTTTAAGCATTAATAAAGAGGTTAAAGGAATACATGAATTCGAAAATCCTCAAAAGGCAATTGAAAATGCTGAAGCTATTTTTACTGGTGGTGGAAACACTTTTGTGTTAGTGAGTGAACTATACCGAAATAATGTTCTGGACACTATTGAAAAAGCAGTTAAAAATGGAACTCCTTATCTTGGAACAAGCGCAGGAAGTAATATCTGTGGCTTAACAATGAATACAACAAACGACATGCCTATTGTATATCCACCAAGTTTTAGAACATTAGGTTTCGTTTCCTTTAATATTAATCCTCATTATTTAGACCCTGACACCAACTCTAAACACATGGGAGAAACTAGAGAAACACGCATTAAAGAATTTCACGCTTATAATCCGCAACCCGTTTTAGGATTAAGAGAAGGAAGTTGGCTGGAAGTTAATGGTGATTCTATAAAATTAAAAGGAGAACTAACTGCTCGATTATTCAAACAAAACCAAGAACCGATTGAAATTGAACCTGAAACAGAACTAAACACTCTAAAATAAAAACAAAAAAACCTCAAACAAAAATTTTGAGGTTTTTTTTGGAGCGGAAGACGAGGCTCGAACTCGCGACAACCAGCTTGGAAGGCTGGAGCTCTACCAACTGAGCTACTTCCGCAGGTGATGATTCTTTTAAAACTTACATCAAAGTTTTGGAGCGGAAGACGAGGCTCGAACTCGCGACAACCAGCTTGGAAGGCTGGAGCTCTACCAACTGAGCTACTTCCGCAGGTGATGATTCTTTTAAAACTTACATCAAAGTTTTGGAGCGGAAGACGAGGCTCGAACTCGCGACAACCAGCTTGGAAGGCTGGAGCTCTACCAACTGAGCTACTTCCGCTTTTGTGAGTGCAAATATACTTCAATTCTATTTTCAATTGCAAGTTTTTTTTTAAAAAAAATACAATTATCTTTACATCACCCCAAAATACTACCAGCAACAAACTCTAATTTATTACAAATGAGAAGTTTAAAAAAATGCTGAAGTTTAAAAAAAAATCATTCAAAGAGAAATCTTGTATTAAGCTTCATGTTTTAATACATAAAAAAACCAATTTTTCCTTTTTTTCCAAAAATGAAGACATAAAACCTACTCGAATTTCTGAAAAGTCAAATATATTTTATAAAAAAAACAAAGCACAGACTTTAAAAAACATCAAGTACTCTTTAAACATTATTGCGATCATTTCAAGGTATGGTTTTATCCCATTACCTCAAAAAAAACCACACTACTCTTAATCGCTTAAAATTTGGCTCCATTTTTGAAATAGAATCAATCGAAAATCCTTATCTTATGTACAGAAAATTGACAAAAAAGACAGGTAAAATAAAAAATCACTATTTATAGTGAGCATTAAAACAAAAAGCAAACCTAATTTTGCATCAAACAAATAACAATACGAGAGTTTACTCTTTAAAAAATTAGAATATCTAGAAATAGCTAAAAAAAATATTTATGATTAAAAATATACTTTTCACTTTCTTTTTCCTTTCCTTGATTAGTTGTAAAAACACACCTAGCACTGATACTATTTCTGAAAATAAAGAAGAAATAAAAGAAATTAGTCGTCCAATTCCGATTGAACATTTTGAAACACTGAATGATAGTTTAAAATTATACTATAGTAAATTAAACAATCATGAAATATGGTTTAACAAAAAAAATCGTCAAGATTTAATAAGTGAGATTAAAAACTCCTATAAAGAAGGTCTGAACCCAGATGATTATAACTTAAAGAAAATTGAGCCACTAGAAAAGAAAAGAGATTCCCTAAAAGACAATGATGTATTTGAATATGACATTTTACTTACAACTACTTTTGAAAAACTAGCACTTCATCTTTACAAAGGAAAATTGAATCCAAAGAAATTGTATGACGACTGGGATTTAAAAACTAAAACTATAGCCCTTTCTTCATATTTAGAAAAAGGAATAACTTCTAAAACATTAGATAAAACATTTAATGAAATTAAACCACAGCATTTCATCTATAATCAAATTAAAAAAAGCCTTTTAGTTTTAGACAAGTATCCTGACTATGACTTCAAAAAGAATAAAATTGATACTAAAATTGAATTTCATGACACCATTGACGAAATTATAACAATTAAACATAAACTTGCTTACTGGAAAGACTACACAAGAAAAGACAGTATTACGACACCAATTTACGACACGATAACTTTTATTGCTGTCAAGAAGTTTCAAGCTAGAAACGGCTTAAAATCTGATGGTGTGATTGGAAACGGAACAATCAAAGCCTTAAATTTCTCAAAAGAAGAAAGAAAAGAACAAATTATAGCTAATTTAGAACGTTGGAAATGGTTTCCTAAAGATTTTGGAGAAAATTATTTAATCACAAATCTACCTGATTATCAAATTGCTTATGTTTTTAAAAATGATACAATAGCAAAGCACAATATTGTTGTTGGAACACCAAAAAGAAAAACTCCTGTATTAACTTCTAAATTATCTAATTTAGTCTTTAACCCTACTTGGACAGTACCTCCAACAATCATTAAAGAAGACCTTACTCCTTCTGCAAAGAAGAATATAACATATTTTGAAAGAACTAGAATGACTATCTATGATTCAACTGGAAGCAAAGTTACTCCTGAAGAATGGGATTCTGAAAGAGCGCGATCGTATCGATATGTCCAAAATTCTGGATATAATAATTCCTTAGGTCTAGTGAAATTTAATTTCCCTAATAGGCATTTAGTATACCTTCATGACACCAATCATAGAGATTATTTTTCAAGAGAATATAGAGCCCTGAGCTCTGGCTGTGTTAGAATTGAAAATCCTTTGGATTTATCTGAAAAAATATTGAAAAACGAAAAGAAAAAATTAACAAAAACTGACATTGATACAATCATAAAAAGAAAAAACATCAAAACCGTTCCTATTCAAAACGAAATTAATGTTTATTTTTTATATTGGACTAACTGGCTAGACAAAGACGGGTTACAATTTCGTGAGGATATTTATAATCTCGACAAAAAACTGTATCGTTCTTTACGAAGCTAATTTAGATTTTCTAATATAACTTCTAGAAGGATGATAAATAAAAAGACAAGATTTATCTTTAATAAGTTCAATTAATTCTGCTGAAATTTCATTTGGAACTGCTGGACAACCGAGGCTTCTACCTAAACGTCCATTAGATTTTATGAAGTCCTCAGAAACATATTCTGCACCATGAATAACCACAGCACGATCTCTAGCTTTATCGTTTATACCATATTCTAAACCATCTAAACGCAAAGAAAGTCCATGCTTACCAATATACGTTTCTCCAGTTGCATAAAAACCTAAACTACTTTGATAGGATTCGGATCTATTCGAAAAATCATTTGCAAATACATCTCCAGAATTTCTTCCATGAGCAACTAACGAACGTAATACAACTTCTTTAGTTGTCATATCTATAACCCACATTCTTTCTTCATTTGCTGACAAACTAAAATCAACAATCGTTAAATATTCCTTTTCAATTACCCCTTGCTCTTTCAAACTATTATAACCTTCAAAAGCTTTTAAAAAACTTTCAAAATTTGGCAATGAATATTTATTTGATTCTATATCTTCATAAAAAGATTTACACTTTACTTCTAGAGATAGCTTTAATTTAGCTGCCAATAATTTTGGATCAGTTCCTTTTTTATCACCTTCAACTCCAGTAGAGTGACTAACGGCAGTAAAATTCAAAAATAAAAAACTTAGCGCAAAAAGGGTTAATAATCGGTAATTCATTGTGTCAGTTATAGTTATTGTGTTGATTTAAGGTTCCAAATATATCCATTTTTTTCAATGAAACAAATTTTTTTACGCATTTAATCGAAAAAAAGTGCTTTTAGTCGGCTTTATAAAAAAAACGTTAAAAAATCTATAATTTCTTTCGTACAAAATTGAATAATTCTAAATTTGCTAAAAAAGTTTCATGTATAATAACTTCATTTTCTGTATATTATTGTTCTTTATTTCACAAAGTTTATTCTCTCAGGAAAGAAAAACACTTGAAGAAAAAAAGAATCTAATTGCAGAAAGAAGAGATGAAAACATTGTAATCGACGGAAATTTAGATGAATTAAATTGGTCAAAAGCAACTATTGCTGATGAATTTTACACCTTTGAACCCGATAATGGAAACATTGCTCAAAATGACTTAAGAACTGAAGTAAAAGTACTTTATGACAATAATGCATTATATATTGGAGCTATATTGTATGACAACGAACCTTCAAAAATATTAAAAGAATTTACTGAAAGAGACAAAACTGGAATTGCAGATAGTTTTGGAGTTTTCATTAATGGCTATAATGATGGGCAACAAGACTTTCAATTTTATGTTACTGCTTCAAATGGACAAGCCGATTGCAATTTCACCTCACAAGATGGAGAAGATTATTCTTGGGATGCCATTTGGGAAAGTAAAACCAAAATAACAGATAAAGGTTGGGTTGTTGAAATCAGAATACCATATGCTGCACTACGTTTCCCAAAAGCAGATGTTCAAACATGGGGTATCAACTTTTTTAGAGAAATTAGACGTAATCGACAAAAATATACTTGGTCGCATATTGACAACAATATTAATTCTTTTTCGCAACAAGCAGGTATTTTAAAAGGAATCAAAAATATTTCTCCTCCTACTCGTCTTTTTTTAATTCCTTATGCCTCCAGTTATTATAACTCTAACAAAAAAGAAGGCAGCGAATTAACCTTTAAAGGTGGTCTAGATATTAAGTATGGAATTAATGACGCTTTCACTCTTGATGCAATTTTAATTCCAGATTTTGGACAAACTAAATTTGACAATGTAGAATTAAACTTAGGACCTTTCGAACAACAGTTTAACGAAAATCGTCCTTTCTTTACAGAAGGCACCGATTTATTTAGCAAAGGTGATTTATTATATACACGTAGAATTGGTGCTTCTCCAAAATTTCGTCCTGAATTAACTGATGATGAAACAATCGATAATTTCCCTAGTACAACCAATCTACTTAATGCTTTAAAAGTATCTGGAAGAAACAACGACGGTTTAGGTATTGGTTTTTTAAATGCAATTACCGAAAAAACAGATGTTACCGTTAGAAACACTATTAATGGCAATACCAAACAAGAAACAGTATCTCCTTTAACAAATTATAACGTTACAGTTCTTGACCAAAGATTCAATAAAAACTCTTCTGTTACTTTTATCAACACCAATGTAACAAGGGATGGAAAATATAGAGATGCTAATGTTTCTGGTATAATTTTCGACTTAAATACTAAAAAAAATACTTTCAACCTTTCTGGAAAAGCGAACCTTAGTAATACTTTCGACACAAAAAACAAAAATGGTCTAGAATCATCACTTTCAATTGGTGAAACTTCTGGTAAATTTCGTTTTGGTCTTGGTGGAGAATATGTTTCTAAAGATTTTGATAAAAACGATTTAGGAATTATTTTTCAAACAAATTATTACAGCTATTTCAGCAATGCAAGTTATAGAATATTATCTCCTACTAAAATATTCAATTCATTCAATATCGGTATTTATTCATACATGGAGCATAATAATGTTACAAGTGAAATTCAACAAAATAACTTTAGCATAGATATTAACACTACTTCTAAAGATAACCATTATGTTGGTTTTGGATACAGAATAAAACCTTTTGAAAGATATGATTATTATGAACCTAGAAAAGAAGGCAAATTTCTTATTATCCCAACACTCCAAAGTTATTGGCTAGGACTTTCTTCTAACTACAATTATAAATTCGCATTAGATTTAAATTTCTCAAACTTGTTTTACAATCAAGAAGACAGATATGATTTAGACATTAGTATTCGCCCTAGGTATCGATTTAATGATCGCTTTTCACTTATCTACGAATTCAACCCTTCAAGCCAAAAAAACAACATTGGATATATTGATTATTTAAGTACTACAAACGAAACTATAATTGCCCAGAGGGATAGAAATACTTTAGACAATAATTTAACAAGTAAATTTTCCATAAACAGTAGGATGAATTTTAATTTATCAATTAGACACTACTGGTCTATTGCTGAAAACAACAAATTTTTCACTTTACAAGAGAATGGAAGACTTCTTGAAAAAACAGACTATACAGCAAACAAAAACTCTAATTTCAGTACTTGGAACTTAGATTTTTCTTACTCATGGTGGTTTGCACCTGGAAGTCAAGCTACAGTACTTTACAGAAATAATGCTGCCAATTTTACAAGTGATATTGACAATGATTTTAGCAATAATTTTGATACTTTGCTAAATGACAATTTAAGCCATACTTTTTCTGTAAGTATTCGTTATTTTATCGATTATAATCAAGCGAAAAGTTGGTTCAAAAAAGCATAATTATTTAATCCGTTTTACTTAATCGTTTTCGTAATTTATTTACATTTTACTCTTTTGTATTCTACTCAAAGAGAGTACAATTGCATATATTTGTAAAAACTAAACAGATGAACAAGAAAGTAATTTTAATGATACTTGACGGCTGGGGAAAATCTCCAGACCCAAAAGTTTCTGCAATTGATAATGCAAACACTCCTTTTATAGATAGCCTATACACAAAATATCCTAATGCACAACTAAGAACCGACGGTTTAAATGTTGGTTTGCCTGAAGGACAAATGGGAAATAGCGAAGTAGGACACATGAATCTTGGTGCTGGACGTATTGTTTATCAGGATTTAGCTAAAATTAACCTTGCTGTTGCAAACAAATCAATCGATCAAGAAAAACCATACATGGACGCTCTTGAATATGCAAAAAAGAACAACAAAGCAATTCACTTTCTAGGTTTAGTTTCCGATGGTGGTGTTCATTCCCATACTTCACATTTGAGAGGCTTAATAGATGTTGCACAAGAATCGGGTGTGCAAAAAATGTTTGTTCATGCTTTTACAGACGGAAGAGATGTTGACCCTAAATCGGGAGCGAAATATATTGAAGATTTAGAAAACTATCTCGATAACACAAATGCAAAATTAGCTTCAATAATTGGTCGCTATTTCGCAATGGATAGAGACAAACGTTGGGAACGTGTAAAACTAGCCTATGATTTATTAGTAAACGGGAAAGGTACAAAATCAAGAAAAGGCTCATTGAGTGTCCTTGAAAGTTACGCTAATGATGTTACTGATGAATTTATTCAACCTATTACAATCGTAGATTCAGAAGAAAATTCAATTGCAACCATAAAAGACGATGATGTTGTTGTTTTCTTTAACTTCAGAACCGACAGAGGTAGAGAATTAACCGAAGCATTATCTCAAAAAGATTTTCATGAACAAAATATGCATAAATTAAACTTGTACTATGTTACAATGACAAATTATGATGATACTTATCAAAATGTTCATGTTATTTATGACAAAGATAACATTACTGAAACACTAGGTGAGGTTTTAGAAAAAGCTGGTAAAAAACAGATACGAATTGCCGAAACAGAAAAGTATCCGCATGTTACCTTCTTCTTTTCTGGAGGAAGAGAAGAACCTTTCAAAGGAGAATCTAGAATTTTAAAAAACTCTCCAAAAGTAGCTACTTATGACTTAAAACCAGAAATGAGCGCCTATGAATTGAAAGACGCATTAGTACCTGAATTACAAAAAGGAGAAGTAGATTTTGTTTGCCTAAATTTCGCAAATGGAGATATGGTTGGTCATACAGGAGATATGAATGCAGCAATAAAAGCATGTGAGGCTGTAGATATTTGTGTAAAAGAAGTGATTGAAACTGCTTTAGAAAACGGATATACTACTTTATTAATTGCCGATCATGGAAATTGCGAAACCATGATTAATCCAGACGGAAGTCCTAATACTGCACACACAACAAATCCAGTTCCTTTAATTATTATAGATGAAAACATCAAAAGTATAAATAATGGTGTCTTAGGAGATATAGCACCTACTATTCTAGATTTAATGGGAATTGAAAAACCAGCAGCAATGACTTGCAAATCATTATTATAAAATGAAAAAATCAGTTATTCTTATACTCTTTATAATACTCATTTCGAGTAGCTTTATCTTTTTTAAAGGACAAGCTAAAGATGATCGTTTTATAACTTATGAAGTAGATCTGAATGATAAAGAGGTTAAACTATATTGGAAAGACGAAAAAGACAATAATTTTAAAAGCATACAAAACTTAAAAAATTGGCTAGAAACTAAAGATCAAACTCTTCTTTTTGCAACAAATGGAGGAATGTATAAAAAAGACAATACTCCTCAAGGTTTATTTATTGAAAATTTTGAAACAAAAAGCAACATCGACACCTTGAGTGGAAACGGAAACTTTTATTTAAAACCAAATGGTGTTTTTTATATTGCCGACAATAATCAAGCAAAAATTGATGTTACCGAAAATTTCAATCTAAAAAAGAATATAAAATTTGCAACCCAATCTGGTCCAATGCTGGTTATAAACAATATAATTCACTCCGCTTTCAATGAAAACTCTAAAAATTTAAATATTAGAAATGGTGTAGGAGTTTTAGAAAACGGAAACATTGTTTTTGCCATGTCTAAAAAAGAAATTAACTTCTATGATTTTGCTACCTATTTTAAAAAACTAGGCTGTAAAAATGCATTATATTTGGATGGTTTTGTTTCTAGAACTTATTATCCTGAAGAAAAATGGATACAAACCGACGGGAATTTTGGTGTACTAATAGGAATAACGAATAAATAATAACATGATAAAAAAAACATTAGTTATTGCAACATTGTCCTTGTTCGTTAGTTGTTCCGTTCACACAAAAGGTGAAGATGTAAAAGTGAGTGAAGACAGAAAAAACACACCTAAAGAAATCACTAATGGCATTTTAATTGGTCCAGCAAAAATGAGTGATTTACAACAAGAACCCTTTAATGAATGGTTTACATCAGGTTATGAAAATTATCAAGCTGATGATGACGTTATTAATCAAATAAAAAAACATATAAAAAAATCTACAATTACCATTTTCATGGGCACTTGGTGCGAAGACAGTCAAAATCAGGTACCGAAATTCTATAAAATCCTCAAGCAGCTTGATTATCCTTTAAAAAAAGTTACGCTAATTATGATGAATAGAAACAAAACAACACCTGGAGCATTTGAAGAAGGATTAAACATTACTAATGTTCCTACTTTTATTTTCTACAACAACAAAAAAGAAATAAATAGAATTGTAGAATCACCAGTTGAAAACTTAGAACAAGATTTCCTAACCATTGTTTCTGGGAAACCATACAAACATATTTATGCAGAATAATCCATTTTTAAATCCCGATTCTTTCGGGATTTTTTCATGTACAACTAATAATTAAAAGTTAAACTTTCAAAACTTAATAGTAATACTATTATATTTGCAGAACAATACTAACTAAAACAAATATTATGAAGCACATGAAAAATTATTTATTAAACAAGATAGTACTTATAATAGTTTTCGCATCAATAAGTACAACTGCACAAACAATAACTGTAAAAGATAGTATTACAGAGTATAATATTGAAAATGCAGTTTTAAATCCTAAGGAAGTAAAACGATTAGATTTAGGGAATCAAAACCTAAACTTTAGTGATATCGATTTTTCAAAGTTTGAAAATTTAGAGTATTTAAATTTAGAAAATGACAATTTAAAAGAAATTCCAAAAGGAATCAGTGCACTTAAGAATCTTAAAATATTAAATTTAAGTGGAAACAATTTCAAAAATCTACCTCAAGAATTTGAAAATTTAAACTCACTTGAAGAATTATATTTAAACAACGAGAAAAATTTTAATTTTGAGAAGAACATCAAAACACTTTCTAAGTTACCTAATTTAAAAACATTACATCTTGAGAACGATAACTTAAACAAGCTCCCTACAGAAATAAATTTATTACAAAATTTAAATTCATTGTATCTTAACAATAATAAGTTTAAAAAATTTCCATTAAATATTCAAGGCCTTCAAAATTTAAAATTTTTAGACCTAGAAAATAATTTAATTACGCCTGAAGATATAGATGTTTTAAATTTAAATTTTGGGTTTCAAATAAAATTGTAAATAATAATTCATTTCAGCTAAGAAATAAATCCATCGTTAAAAAATGTATACTTTATTAGATAATTTTAAAATAAAAATAAACGAAAAATTTTTTGTAAAAGATCCAGAAACATCGGATTTAGGAAAAAAGATAATACAAAACAGTATCTATTTAATTCATGATATTGGTTTTGAAGCATTTACTTTTAAAAAATTAGGAGAAAAAATAAGTTCTAACGAAAGTTCTATTTATCGCTACTTTGAAAGCAAACATAAAATATTACTTTATTTATCTTCATGGTATTGGTCTTGGATAGAATACCGATTAGTTTTTGCAACTGCTAACATTTCAAATCCAGTAGAGAAACTAAACAAAGCAATAATTATTCTTACAGAAGAAGTTAAAGACGACATTTCAACAAGACACATTGACGAATCAATCTTAAACAAAATTATCATTTGCGAATTCACAAAAACATTTTTAACAAAAGAAGTCGATGAAGAAAATAAAAAAGGCTTTTTCTTAGTCTATAAAAGTGTAATTAATCGATTAATTGCAATGATAGAAGAAATCAACCCAGAATATCCATTTGGTAAAACTTTGGCATCTTCAATCGTTGAAGGATCATTACATCAGCATTATTTAAAAGATCATTTTAAAACTATTACAAATTTATCCAATTCAAACTGTCTATCAGACTTCTATATTGATTTAATTAAAAAAACACTTGTATGAAACCACTTGAAAGATTCAAAAACTTAATATTGATAGACAAAAGAGATATTTATCAAATTATTCTTTATGCGCTTTTTGGAGGATTAATTAGTTTAACGCTTCCTCTTGGAATTCAATCTATTATAAATTTTCTACAAGCTGGTAAAGCCTCAACTTCTTGGGTAATACTTATCGTTGTGGTAGTGGTCGGTGTAATTCTTGTTGGTATATTTAAAATCATGCAATATCGAATTACAGAAAATCTGCAACAAAAAATATTTGTTCGCTCATCTTTTGATTTTGCATATCGTTTTCCTAAAATCAAACACGATCAATTCTATAATCAATATCCTCCAGAATTAGCCAATCGCTTTTTTGATACTTTAACCGTTCAAAAAGGTTTCTCTAAACTATTATTAGACATTTCGACAGCAATTCTTCAAATATTATTTGGAATGATTTTGCTTTCTTTATATCATTCTTTCTTTATTATTTTTGGTTTTATTCTTTCTGGGTTGTTATATCTTATTTTTAAAGCCAATTTTTCAAAAGGATTAGAAACTAGTCTAAAAGAATCAAAATACAAGTATAAAGTAGCACATTGGATTCAAGAAATTGCTAGAAACCATCTAAGCTTCAAAAATCAGAATTTATTTAATTTTTCATTAAACAAAAACGATGAGCTGGTTAGTGATTATTTAGAATACAGAGAGAAACACTTTAAAATATTAAAAAGACAATTCATTCAGCTAGTTGGGTTCAAAACTTTAATTACAGCAGGTTTATTAATTGTTGGTGGTCTTTTAGTATTAAATCAACAAATGAATATTGGTCAGTTTGTTGCTGCCGAAATTATAATTTTAACGATTATTAATGCAGTAGAAAAATTATTTGGTGGTTTAGAGTTATTTTATGACGTTTTAACTTCTTTAGAAAAATTAGGAGCTGTTGCCGATTTAGAAATTGAAAAAAACAACAATCAACAAAACTTCATGATCGATAATAATGAGCCAATTACAATAGAAGCTAAAAATTTACATTATAAATATCCTAATTCTGATGTTTGTATTTTAAACAATATCAACTTAACTATTAAACCCAAAGAACGGTTACTCATTAAAGGAGAAAATGGTTCTGGAAAAACTACTTTAGTTCGATTATTAGGAAAAATATTAGATCCTACTTCTGGAGTACTTTATATAAACGATGTTAATATCAACAAAATAGACATTGAAAATTATCGTTCCAGAACTGCCTTGGTTACTTCTAGCGATAGCACCTTTGAAGGAACTATTTTAGATAATATTATTTGTAAAAACCAGAGTATTTCTATTAACGAAATTAATTCTATTTTAGAAAAAGTAAAACTAACCGAATTCATAAAATCATTACCTTTAGGATTGGATACTCCTTTATTTCCAGATGGAAAACAAATAAACTCATCTGTTGTACAAAAAATAATTATTGCAAGAAGTATTCTTTCCAAGCCAGAGATTATATTATTAGAAGATCCTTTAACAAAAGTAGACAACGAACAATCAGACGAAATTATTAAGTATTTAATGGACGAAAAACACCCTTGGACTATAGTTATAACCAATGCAAATAAAGATTGGGAAAAATACGCTACAAAAACCATTACGTTAAAAAACGGTCAAATTACTTAATTATTTAAAACTAGAAAAATGCTAAACATCACAAAAAACAGAGTGGATAGTAATTTTGACTTTTCAAAATTCAAATCAAATACGGTCTTTGCAGATAATAAAAGCTACCTAGTAATTAGAAAAATAATTATTGGAGTTGCTATTTTATTATTTCTGTTTCTCTTCCTTCCTTGGACACAAAATATCTCGGGAACAGGATTTGTTACTACCTTAGAACCTAACCAAAGACCACAAAATATTCAAACTGCCATTGCTGGAAGAATAGAAAAATGGTACGTTAGCGAAGGTGACTTTGTTAAAAAAGGAGACACAATACTATTTATTTCAGAAATAAAAGAAGATTATTTAGACCCTAATTTAGTAGAAAACACAGGAAATCAGGTTAAAGCAAAAGAAAATGCTGCCAATTCCTATGCTTCAAAAGTAAAAGCACTAGAGAGTCAAATGTATGCTATTGAAAGCGAAAAAGGCTTGAAATACAAACAAGCACAAAATAAACTAAAACAAGCCTATCTGAAAGTTAAAAGTGATAGTATCGATTTACAAGCTGTAAAAACACAATTAAAAATTGCAGAAACACAATTCGGTCGAGCAATAAACTTAAACAAAGAAGGCCTAAAACCTTTAACAGATGTTGAGGAAAAAAGAGTGAAGCTTCAAGAAATGGAAGCAAAAATTATTACGCAAGAGAATAAATATTTGGCAAGTCAGAATGAAATTCTAAACGCAACGATGGAGCTAAATCGAATTTCTGCAGAATATGCAGAAAAAAGTGCCAAAGCAAACAGCGATAAACAAACCGCATTAAGTTCTCAATTTGACACAGAAGCACAAGTAGGGAAATTAAGAAATCAATATACCAATTATCAAATCAGAAACGGATTATATTATATTACAGCTCCACAAGATGGCTATGTAAATAGAGCTATACAATCTGGAATTGGCGAAACAATTAAAGAAGGCACATCAATTGTCAGCATTATGCCTTCACTTTTCGATATTGCAGTAGAAACCTATATAGACCCAGTCGATTTCCCTTTAATAAACAAAGGACAAAAAGTGAGAGTTTGGTTCGATGGTTGGCCTACAATCGTTTTTAGTGGTTGGCCTGGTGCTTCCTATGGAACTTTTGGAGGAATCGTTGTTGCAAAGGAAAGTTTCATTAGCGAAAACGGAAAATACAGAGTCCTAATTGCTCCTGATAAACAGGAGAAGCATTGGCCAAAACAATTAAGCATTGGTGCAGGAACTCAGTCTATGGCATTATTAGACGATGTGCCTATTTGGTTTGAAATTTGGAGAACATTAAATGGTTTCCCTCCAAACTTCTATCAATCAGACGATAAAAATAAAGATAAAAAGAAATAACAGAAACGATACTCAAGGCTTCTATGCTTTCCTTATTCCTGCTGTTCACTCTATCTTTCCAAGCTTAAAAAGCTTGGAAAGGATGTCGTTTCCATCAGGGTTAGTATTGTTTCCATATCATTTTTCAAAACAAGACACAAAAATGAAATTAAAATTAATTGCTTTTTTCATTGTAATCGGTGGTTTTCTAAACGCACAAGAAAAAAACTTAAAAGAATTTACTTTAGAGGAATATTTGGGCTATGTAAAAAAATACCATCCCTTAGTAAAGCAAGCCGATTTAAAAATTAGCGAAGCACAGGCTAAACTTATGAAAGCTCGTGGTGCATTCGACCCTAAAATTGAAGCTAACTATGTAGAAAAAGAATATGGAGACAAAAACTACTATTCTATTTTTAATGGTAGCTTTAAAATTCCTACTTGGTACGGAATAGAAATTAAAGCAGCTTTCGATAATAATGAAGGTATTTACTTGAACCCAGAAAATACTGTTCCAAATAGCGGACTTACTTCGCTTGGAATCACTGTACCTATTGGACAAGGATTATGGATAAACGAACGAATGGCCGATTTAAGAAAGGCAAAATCGTATCAGAAACTAAATGAAGCAGAAAGAAATCTTCAAGTTACATCGATTATCTATGATGCTGTTGTGAGTTATATTAATTGGAAAAGAAATTATGATGAAGTACAACTCTATGCTGACTATCTAAAAAACGCAAAAGTGCGTTATAATGGTATCTTAAAACTCATCGAACAAGGTGATAAAGCTGGAATAGATAGCACTGAAGCAGGAATTACTGTAAAAACAAGACGTTTGAATCTAGAAAATTCTCAGTTAAAATTAACCAAAGCCAAACTAGAACTTTCTAATTATATTTGGACAGAAAACAGCATTCCTTTAGAACTCGACGATTCTTTGTTTCCCGATTTAACGATTAAGCAAACTATTTTGGAAACTTTAAATTTAACTGAATTCAACGAAATCACATTAGACAATCATCCGAAAATTAATGCGCTACAGTCTAAAATTGATATTTTAAATATTGATAGAAAACTAAACGCGAATAGTCTTCTACCAAAACTAAATTTAAGTTACAATTACCTTTCCGAGCCGAGTGCGATTGATAATTATCGATTTGAAGATTACAAAGTGGGGTTAAATTTTTCTTTTCCTTTGTTTCTGCGAAAAGAAAGAGCCAACCTGAAACTAGCGAAACTTAAAGTGCAAGACACCGAATTGAGTTTAGCCTTTGAAAAGGAAAATTTAGCCAACAAAATAGACGCACAAAAGCAAGAAATTAATTCTTATAAAAAACAACGACTAATTAATACCGAATTGGTTGATAGTTATTCTCAAATGCTAACCGCAGAAGAGCGTTTGTTTACTATGGGAGAAAGCTCTTTGTTCTTAATTAACAGCAGAGAAAACAAATTGGTTAGCGCTCAACTATCTAATATTCTTTTAGAAAACACTCTTTTAAACGCTACTATCGCTTTGTTTAAAACAATTGGTAAACCGGAATAGAAAAAATATATTTCTATACACTATTTGCACATGCTCATTTATATTTACCAATTTCAGATTCAAACGATCTATAAATCCGTTCTGATTGATTTGTTTTTCGGTTGGTAAATTTATAATCGAATCAGATATGGCCATATTCAATCTGATAATCCCTAGCTTTAATTATAGAAAAGTATAGGCATAAAAAAATCCCGATAGCAATCGGGATTTTGTTTTATAACTATAGAAAATTAGTAACGACCACCTCTATTGTTATCTCTGTTGTTAGAAAAGTTTCCTCTTCCACCACCACCATTTCCAGCACCACGGTTGAAAGAAGATCTTCTTTCACCTTCTGGTTTTGGCTCTGATTTGTTTACAACGATAGTTCTACCTTCTACGGTACCACCGTTTAATTCGTCGATAGCTTTTTGTGCTTCTGCATCATTTGGCATCTCAACAAATCCAAATCCTTTACTTCTTCCAGTAAATTTGTCAGAGATAATTTTAACTGAATCAACAGCTCCATACTCTTCAAAAAACCCTCTTAAATCTGCTTCCTCAATACTGAACGGAAGACTTCCTACAAAAATGTTCATAAATAAAATTTTATTTGCTACAAAGATAATCTTTTAATAGATACAAAAATCTTTTATTTCATTTATTTTCAGTTAAATAGAAAAAAACTTTTTACTTCAATAATTATTTTGCACTTGTTAACTCAAAATATTGTCTTTCAATCCTTTCTTGATGATCTGGGTGTGCAATCTTAACCATTTCATCAATCCTTTTCTTCAGTGTTTTACCATATAAATCGGCAATTCCATTTTCTGTAATTATATATTGAACATGAGAACGTGTCGTTACAACTCCTGCTCCTTGTTTTAAATAAGGTACAATTCTACTTTCTCCTCTTTTTGTAACAGAGGGTAATGCAATTATTGCCTTACCGCCTTCGCTTAAAGAAGCACCTCGCATGAAGTCCATTTGTCCTCCAACTCCAGAATACATCTTCCCTCCTATAGAGTCGGCACAAACTTGTCCTGTAACATCTACTTCTATTGCAGAATTTATCGCAATCATTTTTGGGTTTTTACGAATCATTGCTGTGTCGTTTACCATAGATGATTCTCTTAATTCTACAAAGGGGTTATCGTTTACAAAATCGTATAGTCTTTGTGAACCAATTAAAAACGTTGCTAAGGCTCTGCCTCTAACCGTACCTTTATAATTACAATTAATAACGTCTTTTTCAATTAAATCAATTACTCCATCTGAAAACATTTCAGTATGTAATCCTAGATTTTTATGATTCGTTAATTTACTTAATGCTGCATTTGGAATATTTCCAATTCCCATTTGCAAGGTGCTTTTATCGTCTATTAAAGATGCAACATATTCTCCTATTTTCTCTTCAACATCTGTAAAAGGAGCTACTTCATGGCAAAATATAGGTAAATTAACATCTACTAAATAATCTATTTCCGAAACATGAAGAATTCCATCTCCAAATGTTCTAGGCATTTGCGGGTTAACTTGAGCAATTATTTTCTTTGAATTTTCAATAGCGGCAATTGTTGCTTCTACAGAAACACCTAGCGAACAATATCCATGCTTATCTGGTGGTGAAACATGAATAAATACTACATCTAATGGTAATACATTTTTTCGAAACAAGCGTGGTAATTCACTTAAAAAAACAGGTGTATAGGAACCGTTACCTGCTTGCAAGGTGTGACGAACATTTTTTCCTATAAAAAAAGAATTTACATGAAAACTGTTTATTAATTCTGGATTAGCATATGGAGCTTCTCCTTCTGTGTGCAAATGACAAATTTCGACATCTCTTAATTCTGATGCTCTTTCTGACAATGCTTTTGTTAATATTGTTGGTGTTGCAGCAGCTGCTTGGACATATACTCTATCTCCAGATTTTACTATTTTTACAGCTTCAGCAGCCGTTACATACTTACTCATTCCTAATGATTTTTATTTACTACAAATTTACTATTGAATGAAATCTTAAAACATGATATTTCTCAGGTTTGAATTATTTTTTATACATTTGAAGAAGCGTCTTATCTCAACTATCAAACTTTATGAAATTAATTTTTCCTAGCTCTTTATTGCTCTTATTTTTAGTTCTATCATGCTCTGAAAAAAAAACCGGATTAACCGTTTCTTATAAACTTCCGAAAAAACTAGATGAAGTTTCTGGTATTGCCTACATCAACAACAAAACCTTTGTTATTGAAGATAGTAAAAACAAGAATAGCATCTATTTATTGAATAAGAACGGAAAGATTGATACCGAAATAAATATTGAAAACATCAAAAACGAAGATTGGGAAGATTTAGCTTCTGATGTTTCTGGAAACCTCTATATTGGAGATTTTGGGAACAATAAAAATATTCGTAAAAATTTATGCATTTATAAAATTGATGCCAATCAATTAGACAAAAATAAAATTGCTACAGATGCAAAAACTACTTTCTATTATCCTGAACAAAAAGAGTTTCCTTCTGACAAAAAAGAGATGTTCTACGATTGTGAATCATTCTTTGAATGGAAAGGGAGTTTTTATCTTTTTACTAAGAACAGAAGTAAAGATTTTGACGGTACAGTTTTAATTTATAAAGTTCCTAATAAAACAGGACACCATAAAGCTGAATTAATTGATATTTTCAAAACCTGTAATAACAAAGAAAACTGTACTATTACTAGTGCATCAATTACCAATGATGGTACTAAAATGGTATTGCTTTCTCATTCCATCGTTTGGTTATTTGAAAATTTCGAATCGGATAATTTCACGAATGGCGAGATTAGCATCTATGATTTACAACATGAGTCGCAAAAAGAAGCCATTTGTTTTAAAAACAACGACTTGCTTATTATTGCAGATGAAGCGGGTGAAAATTCGGGCAACGTATATGAATTTCCTATTCCCGTTTTAAAAACCGAACCCTAAACCAAAAGCAACTCTAACTCCGTCTGAAGAGCCAAAGACTCCAAAATTAGCTGTCAATAATTCGACTCCATCAATAAAGAAGCCACCTCCATATGAATTGTTCCATTTATTAGATTTTTCATTTTCTAACCAAACTCTTCCATAATCGAAACCGCCATAAAGCCCAAATCGTACTGGAATAATTCTTGTTTTTAGACTGTTAAAGCTATAACGAATATCTGTGTTTTGATAGAATGATTGGTTTCCTAAAAACCGTTCGTTTCTATAACCACGCAATCCGTCTGCTCCTCCGATTGATGCACCTTGATAGAATTCAAAGTTATTTCCGAATATAATATGGCTTTTCAATTTTGTAGCTAAGACTAATCGTCCTGAAGGTATTAACTTTTGATTGAAACTAACTTCTGGAATCAAGTAGGCAAAATTTCTGTTTTTTGTATCAATGTTTGCTTTATATCCGAATGAAAAAGCAGTTTTCATTCCGTTTGTAGGATTGGCTTTGTTATCGTAATTTTCAAATTGGTAATTAATTTCTGCTCCTACAAATTGCACTTCATCGAAAATATAATTAGGCAATTGTATATTGTTTTCTACAAATCTATAAGGTGTATTATTTACTTCTATCGATTCATAGGTCATTTTTAGGGCTGCAATACTTCCTGATCTACTTCTCCACTTTAATGAAGGAGACAAGGTGAATTTCCTCACTTTGATTCTGTTATAATCTAAATTATCATCGTCATATTCATTCAATGTTTCATTACCATATCCAAAAAAGTTTTGAGAAAAATTTGGACTTTGTAATGCTGTATGTAATTCTAAATTAAAATTACCAATTACATTGGCTATTTCTGCCTTATAACTTAATTCATAACCATTTGTTGCAAAATAGTAGGCAGCTTTCACTTCATGTTGACTTGAAAACGGATTACGTTCAAAACCATATTTGGTATATAAATCCGTAAAACCAATTTTCAAACCATCATCTGGATTTGCACCTATTATTGGTATAATTTGATTGGTGTTGTTTTTTATTTTTTTATAGTCATAAACATTTACATTATAATCATCTTGTAGATTTAATGTTGCTTTATGCGCTTCTTTCACATTATTTTTCTTCGATTTATAATCATAAATTACAATATTCTTTCCTTGCTCTACTTTATAATCATCATTGTTTTGACCACCAATTAATCTGATTTTTATCTTTTTACTTTTTCCTGTCACTTCAAAAGTATCATCGTCATCTAAACCATATACCCAAATTTCTTTTGTTTCTTTTGGATTATATATCCTATGAAAAAATTGATCTTTTATAGTCTTATCTTTTTTTCTAAGAAAAGTAACTTCAACATTTCCGTTTGCTAAACAATTGATTTTAATGTAATCGTCTTTATTGGTAGCTGTTAAGACTGCAAATTTATTTACTACCGCAAAATATCGGTCTGAAATGGCTTGCAAGTTGCTTCTTCTTGCTTTTAATGTCTCTTTTATTTCAATAATGGTTGCATCATTCACTTCTTTTGGCACAATACGAAAAGCTTCATCAATTACTTCATCTGTAATATTTTCTTGAATATACTTTACTTGTTCCTCCCAATCTTTCTTCTCTAGTTGATTGGTAAAAGCCATGTCTAGAGGAAAAGGTTCAAAATTAAAGCCTTTCACATCTTTTAAATCATCGTTATACTTTCTAAGAATTTTAGCTGCTGGAATTAATCGAACTGCTGCTCCTAATAAAAAACCGTCTGACATTCTAGAAAACGGTTGGTCTCTATCTCGAGGTAAAGGCCTATAAATTGTTTGTCCATTTTCTTTAAACTGCAACCATCTCCATTGGTCTTGATGTCTGTCCCAATCACCTACTAACATATCGAACAATCGCGCTTTTACGAATGCTTTTTCGTCTATTTTCTTAGATTCATCATCATGAATTTCTTTAAAAACATCATGTGTACTAATTATTTCTCCTGAAAAATTATTTCCCGCTAATTCTAAATGTCCGTCTGAAGCATGTTCTTCAAACAAATATAATTCGTCACCAAACTCACTATTAAAATCGCCTAATGCTTTTTGCTTTGGAATGTAATACAAATTAGAATTTAAATGATGCAAGCCAATTACATCAGACAATGTTCCTACAACAAAAGGAGCATAAGGATATGAACCTGTGAACACATCTTTTACTAAACTTTCGGAAGCTGTATTTCTAAATTGACCTTCTACATATTGATCTTTAAACATCGCTGCTTGAATATATTGTGATGCATTTTTCTTCATGGCACGCATTACATATTGCTTTCCGTCTTTCGCTTCTAATCGTAAAGCTCTAGATTGTGTCCCTCCACCTTTTCTAACAGGTGTTAAACCTCCAAATAAAGTATCCAAATTTACTATTTTCGCTTGCACTGGAACGCTATAATATTTTCTAAAACGCTCTCCCCAAAGTAATTTATGCAACTTGTTTTTCGTTGTTTCTTCTTCAGTATAAATAGCTACTTTTATAGAATCTTGAACTATCGGTTGAAATTCTTCAATATATTTTTTAGTGGTTGCCCCAAGAACTTGTGTTTCATATTCAACAGTGTCATTTTCTGCATTAATAAATTTAACCAAGGAAGCTCCATTTTCGTATATTTCTAATATTGCGAAACCGTTTGCTGCATGAGCATATTTTCCACCACCTACATTTCTTGTTGCAGTGGTTTTAGAACCCGAACCACTAATAATTTGCGGAATATTGTCTTGTACTAAATATTGTAAACTATGTTCGTGACCTGAAACTATAATTACTTTATCATTAAATTGAGAAGCTGCTACAATATTTTTCTTTAGTTCGTTATAATGTACATTCTGCAAATCGGCATTTACAACACCCGTTGTTTCTCTTAACAGGTTTTTAATATTGCCTAAAGGAAAAAAAGGTTGCATTGTATTCTTAAACGAATATTGACCACCATGTGGTCCATTTGAAAACATAGGATGATGAATGGCTACAATCGTTGTTTTTCCTCTTGCTTTTTTTATCTCACTTCTAAATTCATCTAGAAATTGGGCTCTAGTTTTAATATCACAATCATCATTAATTGTTGGATGTTTGTCCCAATTGGTAATATACCATTCGGAATCTATCAGTAATAAGACAATATCCTCTCCTATTTTAATTTTCTCTAATGGGCAACCATTTTTAGGAAGAAAAGACTTTTTCCCAAGTTTATCTTCTATATATTTTTGTTGTCTTTTTAAACCTTCTACTCCGTTATTATACCAATCATGATTTCCTGGCAAGAAAATGGTTTTTCCTTTAAATTGCTTTACGGCTTCTACTTGTACATTTAAATGATGCTCGGCCAAAGCCCTTTCTTCACTGTCTTTTTCAGGCAATCCTTTTGGATAAATATTATCTCCTAGAAATAGAACAGTAGCATTTTCATTAGCAATATCTAATTTCTTAGAAAAAAGAGACAATGCAACAGTTGTACTATCTTTTTTAGCATTACCGGCATCTCCCATTAAATAAAAGGTATGCGCAATTTCTTGATTTTCATTCAATTGAATAACTTTATTTTCTTTTTCTTCTTTAATTTGCAATTGCATTGTTGCGCACGAATTAAACAGAAAAAGTGTTAGTAGCACAATTGAAAAGTAACGAAAAAGAGAAATTTGCGTTTTAACCAAAAACATTTTCATAAATTAGTCGGATAAATAGTAAACAATGAATTTGATTTTAAAAGCAGAAAAATTTGTAGAAGAATTATTTAAAGAAAAACTTCCGCCCGTTTTTACGTATCATAACTTCGACCACACTAACGAGGTGATTCAAGCAGTTATTGAAATGGCTAATTATTATCAAATATCTCACGAAGATAAAGAAAAATTAATAATTTCGGCTTGGTTTCATGATACAGGTTATACTATTAATGCTCAAAACCATGAAGCCTTTAGTTGCGAAATTGCAACTGCTTTTCTTAAAGAGAACAACATTAATAACGAATATATTAATGAAGTAGTTGCTTTAATAAACGCAACTGTGTTTAATTATGTTCCTAAAACTAAATTTGAACAAATTATTAGAGATGCCGATTTTCATCATTTTTCTAAGAAAAACTATTTATCTGTTTGTGAAGAGCTCCGAAAAGAATGGGAAGCAACCTGCGATAAAAAATTCACTAATGAAGAATGGGCAAGAGAAAACCTTGCAATGCTAACTCAAAAACATACTTATTATACTTCTTATGCTTTAGCTAACTGGAAACCAAAGAAAGAAAAGAATATAACAAAGATTCAACAATTTTTAGCTAATGACAATATGATTACGAATGATGCTGGTGCAGAAAAAAAGAAGAAAAAAACAAAGGAAGTGAAGTCAGAAAGAGGTATTGACACTCTGTTTAGAGTTACGCTAAACAATCACACTCGACTTAGTGGCATTGCAGATAGCAAAGCCAATATCCTTTTATCGGTTAACGCAATTATCATATCTATTGCGCTTTCTAGTATTATTCCAAAATTAGACAGTCCTAGCAATGAACACTTAATTATTCCGACTTTTATTATGCTGCTTTGGAGTGTTGTATCCATTATTTTTGCCATACTTTCTACACGTCCAAAAGTTACATCGGGCACGTTTACAAGTCAAGATGTGAAAGACAAAAAAGTAAATCTTTTGTTCTTTGGTAATTTTTACAAAATGCCTTATCAGGACTATGAAGAAGCAGTTAATGAAATGATGAAAGACAGAGAGTATCTTTACAACTCTATGATTAAAGATTTATATTTTTTAGGTATTGTTTTAGAACGTAAATATCGTTTATTACGTATTACCTATAACATTTTTATGATTGGAATTATCTTTTCGGTTATTGCTTTTGTAGTTGCTTTTAAAATGAAAGCTGTCGTTTAATTAAGTTCGTCTAAAAGATCTTGATAGGAATATTTTTTCTCTACAACCATATCATTAACAACTTTCACACGAATACCTCTCAGACCAGAAACACCTTGTAAATCTTCAATTTCAAATTGCTCGATTGCCGTTTCTAATACATTTTTATGCTGAAGAAATTTAATGTATTTTAAATATTCTTTTTCCTCATGATCGTGTGAGTAAACAATAGTTATTTTTTCTTTTTCTGTAATACGCTCTTGAGTTCCTAAAACATATGCCTTATCGATTCTTTTTTTAACCACCTCATATCGTGCATTATAAGAGCCGTCAACATCAAAGCGTTTTTCGTCCATTCTAAAACGAATCGATAAAGGAGAACTAAAAACCAATATTAAAGAAGTAACTTCTAAAACAAAAGGTAAAGTTTCTTTTATTTTATGATGTTCTAACTCCATTTCACATAGCGCTTGCAATTGCCATAACCTTAAATTATTAAGATACATTTTATCGAAAGGAATAGTTGGTGCAATTGAAGCTCCAATATATAAATTATGCTCTACTCCATCAGTTTTAAAACGTTCGTAATAATGAGGATATATTTTTTGTGCTTCTATTTGTTTTTCATCTAATATAGAAGCCATTTTTTTATTGATAACCGACAACGTATGATCGAAATCTTTTCTTGAATGATAAAACATTCCTGTTTTTGGATCTAAACTTTCAAAGTATGACTTGATGTTTTGTTCTAAAGTACTATTAACTTTTGCAGATTGAATTAAAGGATGAATTTCAGATTCAATAAAACTTTGAATTTGCTGTTCCATATCTGCTTTTAAAGGTAAACCTAACTCTGTAAGAAATTCAGTAAGTTCAAATATTTTTTGATCTAAAATCATTAAATTACTTAACTTTTTTATTTCATTAACTATATTAATTAGTGTTTGAATCTGACTTTTTAAATCCGTTTTTACCGTTTGATTTCGTTTGTCTGATGAACCTTTAATATCTATTTGTCCATATAACGGATAAATTTCTTTAAATGCAATTTCTTTAAAAATATAATCCTTTGTTGACGCGCTAGATTTAATATAATTCTGTGCTTCGTTTTTAAACTTCCAATACACACTAGAATGTATTGTTGTATATTCTTTTTGGATGATTGCTTCTTCTAAGTTTTCAAATTCAATCATTGAACGCTCAACAGTGTCAACGATATAGGGCATTATTAAATCAATTTTATTGGCATTGATCGAATTTAATGCTCTTGGTTCTGAAGAAGCAATTTCAATAATTCCCAACAACGAACCTTCTTTTACAATTGGAGCTAAAATACAACTCTTAACATTCTGACTTAATAATCGTTCTGCTAATACATTCGACTGAAAATCTTCTACATTAGAAACTATTAACGGTTGTTTTTTTTGAATTAATGTATCTAAAGTAAAATTACATAAAACCCCATCACATTTTTCTTCTTCTAAATTACACAACAAATAACTGATTATTTTGTTTTCACTAAAAGGTGGTTTTACGAATTTTTTATCAACTTCATCATATTTTGTAAAACCGATTCTAACATCTTTTATTCTAAAAATTGATTTAAAAATAGCTTCAGAACTTTCTTCAAAATCTTGTTTTTCTGTATCCGTTTTTAATAAATTAGTCTTTAAATTAGAAACTGCACTTTCAACTGTTACATCTACTAAAGTAACAATTCCAAATCCTTTTAACAACCATGAATGTGGAGGAAACTTTTCTTTCCATAACTCTAAATCATCATAGTTATCAATCAACAGATTAATTTCATCTTGTGTTAAAGGCACCATTTTTTCCGTTGGAGTAACTTCTATAAAGTCGGCATTATACAAAATTCGATAATGATTCATGATTCCGTTTTCGTCTGGAATATCATAAAACAAGGGTTTTCTACTATCAATTTTTTGGTTATAATAAGCATTCAGAATAATATAGCAATTCATTAGATAAAATTGATGTTCATCAAAATCACGAATTTCAATATCGAAAGTCATTCCGGCAGCATCGAGAATTTTTCTAAATCGTTGTGTATAATTAAAGGTGAAATTGACAAAAGGCAATGTTACCGCCTTAATTTCATTATTCGTTAATCCAGTTGGAAATAAGTCAGATAATAAATCCCTAATTAACGATTCATTCTCCTTAATAAAAGAGACATCTTGAATTCCTTCAATCAGTTCTGGTTTGTTTTCAACTTGTTTTAATAAACTTTTTGCATAGTTAGATCTATAATCAACATCAGACTTTGCCATTTCTTCTAATTTTTCAATTAAAAGATGGAAAGAAATAAGCGTTTTAAACGGACTTGGATATTGTAGTTCTGTAACCATACACTAAATTTTATACAAAATTACGCATTATTATAAGAAAAAAAGCAAATACTTTGTTAAGGTAATTGGTGACTTTCTCTCAATAAATTTACAAATAAAATTATAGATTAATTTGAGCGGAATAGCTTCTTTGAAAACGATTAAAAATTGTATTTTTGCTTTTTTGAATCCGAATATTATGATTATTATAAAAACAAGAGAAGAAATTGAATTAATGCGTGAAAGTGCGTTAATCGTTTCGAAAACATTAGGAATAATTGCTAAAGAAATTAAACCTGGTGTTACCACGTTACAATTAGATAAAATTGCGGAAGAATATATTAGAGATCATGGTGCAGAACCTGGGTTCTTAGGTATGTATGGCTTTCCAAACTCATTATGCATGAGTCCAAACACGCAAGTTGTTCATGGAATTCCAAATGACAAACCTTTAATGGATGGCGATATTATTTCGGTAGATTGTGGTGCTTTAAAAAATGGTTTCTATGGCGATCACGCCTATACATTTGAAGTAGGTGAAGTTGCTGAAGAGACTAAAAAGTTACTTCAAATAACAAAAGAATCACTTTATGAAGGTATTCGCGCTACTAGAGTAGGAAATCGCGTAGAAGACATTGGTTATGCCATTCAACAATATTGCGAAAAAGAAGGTTATGGTGTGGTTCGTGAATTATGTGGTCATGGTTTAGGCCGAAAAATGCATGAAGATCCAGAAGTGCCAAACTATGGAAAACGTGGTCGTGGAAAAAAATTAGTGAACGGAATGGTCATCGCAATTGAACCTATGATTAACTTAGGAACTAAAAACATTATTCAGCATAAAGATGGTTGGACAATTACAACTGCTGACAATAAACCAAGTGCGCATTTTGAACATGATGTTGCCATTGTAGATGGTAAACCAGAGTTACTTTCAACTTTTGCATACATTTATGAAGCATTAGGAATTGTTAGTAATGAAGAAGATGGTTTGAGACAGAAAGCTTTGGTTTTGTAGGTTATTTCACAAAGATTCACAGAGCAATCGCAGAGACAAACAAAATGGAAATAAATGATTTATCCTATAAAATTATTGGGTTCGCAATAGATGTTCATGAAGAATAGGCTCTGGCTTACTTGAATCAGCTTACCAAGAATGTTTATTTTATGAAATTAAAAATGCTGGATTAAAAGTAGTAAAAGAATTAGCTTTACCGATAACATATAAAGACATCAAACTTGACCATGGGTACAGAATTGATTTATTAATTGAAGACAAAATTGTTTTAGAATTAAAAACAGTTGAAAGCTTTACCGATGTTCATTTTGCTCAAGTTTTAACTTATCTAGAATTAGGTAATTACCCATTAGGCTTACTCATTAATTTTAATTCTAAAATTCTAAAAAACAACATTAAACAATTTATAAATAATGCTTTGTGAAACTTTGAGATTTCTTTGTGAAACTCTGCGATATAGACTATGAAAAAAATATTCAAATTTATCCTCAATACTATTCCAAGACCTATTCTTATTCGATTAAGTATTGTGGTGCGACCAATTATTGCTTTCTTATTAAAAGGAAATAAATTCACTGATCCTATTGACGGGAGAAGCTTCAAGATGTTTTTACCTTATGGATATGGGAATCAACGTAATAATGTTTTATCGCCAAGTACACTTTCTTTAGAAAGACATCGCTTGCTGTGGTTATATTTACAAAATGAAACTAGCTTTTTTACTTCTGAAAAAAAATTAGAAGTATTACATTTTGCACCTGAACAAGAGTTTTACAAACGTTTCAAAAAACAACAAAATATTAATTACACTACAACCGATTTGCTTTCTCCTTTAGCAGATGTTAAAGCAGACATTTGCAACCTTCCTTTTGAGGACAATGCTTATGATATGGTTTTTTGCAATCATGTTTTAGAACATATTCCAGATGACACTAAAGCCATGCAAGAACTATATCGTGTTTTAAAACCTGGCGGAATGGGTATATTCCAAATTCCACAAGACTTATCAAGAGCCACTACTTTTTCAGATGATTCTATTACCAATCAAAAAGAACGTGCGAAAATTTTTGGTCAATATGATCATGTTCGTGTTTATGGTCGTGATTATTTTGACAAACTGAGAAGCATCGGTTTCAAAGTGGAAGAAGTAGATTACACCAACACAATTTCTAATGATTTAGTAGAAAAATACTGTTTAGCCAAAGGAGAAATTATTCCCGTTTGTTTTAAATAATTAAAATTACATGCCGCTTTCAAATGATTCTAATTGTGCGTTAGTCTTCGACTTAACGTACGATGCTATTTTAGCTTCTTATATTCCAAATGCTTTCATTGTTGAACAATCTGAAGGTATTTTATACTATATTAAAAAGAGTGCTAATTCAAAAACTATAAATGAAGTCGAATTAGACACCAATGAGCGACAACTACTAGCTTTGTGCGAAAAGTTAACGTCTAAAAACTTACTCTCTAAATATAAAATAAAGAACAAAATTGCGAAAAGCTTAGAAATCCTTTTAAGTGATGAAAAAACGGCAAAGATCATAACGCATTATATAAATTTCACACTTGAATCTTTTTTTAAAATCGCATCTAAAACTTCAATTTCTTTAAGTATTGATTTGAACAGAAAAGATGTTTTTCACAAACAACAAGTTCAATTTTCTGAAATTGTTTTAGAACCCAAACTTCATTTTTCAAAAACACCTGAAAATATTGTTTATTGTTTGAGTTTATTAGACAATGAAAAAGAAATATATCCGTTTGAAAACGATTTTAAAATACTTTTAAACAATCCGTCTTGGGTTCTAATCAACAAGACACTACATACTATTAATCATATTAATGGAAACAAGCTAAAACCTTTTTTAAGCAAGAAAAACGTTATTATACCTAATAAAAATAGTGTAGAATATTTCAATAAATTCATTAAAAATGTTATTCGAAAAGTACCTATTGAAGCTGAAGGATTTTCGGTTGAAACCAATTCTGTTTGTACAGGTTGCTACATTAAGCCTAGTTTATATATTCATAATAAAATATATCTTTTAGAACTTGTTTTTAAATATGATGGTTGTGAATTTTCTATAACAGAAGAAAAAGAAAAACACATTAATCTTAGTCATGATGACAATGATAATTTCACTGTTTACCAAACCATTAGAAACAAAAAAGAGGAAAGCAAAATTATTCAAATTCTTAAAGATTTAGGCTTCATTTTCCTTGCAGATGGATTAGCTACTTTTAACAAAAACCTTACAGAGATTGATGATTATTTCAATATTACAGAACTTTTAAAACTACAAGACAAAATAGCCGAAACATCAGTTTCTATTGATTTACAATTAAATAGTAAGACAATAAGCAAACACACATCTACCATTTCTACAAAATTTGAAGAAAAAAAAGATTGGTTCGATGTTGAAATGACAATTGAAATTGAAACATTTAAAATTCCTTTTTCAAACATTATTCCTCATTTAAAATCGGGCAATCGTTTGTATGAATTACCTAATGAAAAC
This sequence comes from Flavobacterium jumunjinense, assembly GCF_021650975.2. Taxonomy (NCBI): domain Bacteria; kingdom Pseudomonadati; phylum Bacteroidota; class Flavobacteriia; order Flavobacteriales; family Flavobacteriaceae; genus Flavobacterium; species Flavobacterium jumunjinense. Next base: position 2,236,902 of record NZ_CP091285.1, on the reverse strand, counting down.
TTATTTATTATTCCTGTAGAATGGTTTAGCAAATACAAATCATTAGTCGATTTCGGGAAAACCGCTAATAATAGTATTCAAATTCAAAAGAACCAATTTACTGTTCTAGAAGAATCTGGAATTGCAATTGAAAACAATCTGTTTCAAAGAGAGATTATCCCTTATCAAACAACTGGAAACATCAATGCGAAACTTCGAAACTATCAAGAAGAAGGCGTGAATTGGTTAGTTAAAAATTATCAATTAGGTCTAGGCTCCTGTTTAGCAGACGATATGGGTTTGGGTAAAACAATACAATCTTTAGCCTATTTAGACTTCGTATATACACAGTTTGAAAATGACTTTATAATTACTGAAGAAGCTTCCGATGCTATAGATTTATTTAGCACTAACCAACCTGTTACAACAAAAAAATTAAAAGCATTAGTTGTTGCTCCAAGTTCGTTAACCTATAACTGGTTTAATGAAACTAAGAAGTTTTCTCCAAAATTTACACGATTAAATTATACGGGTTTAGATCGGAAAATTAAACGAAAAAAATTAGAAAAAGTCGATATTGTTTTCACATCTTATGGTTTGCTTTTAAAAGACATTAACCTCTTAAAAACAATTCCTTTTAACTTTTTAATTATTGATGAAAGTCAACAAATAAAAAACAGAAACTCTAAGATTTACAACGCAATAAACACCATTAACGCAACACATAAAGTTTCATTAAGTGGAACACCAATAGAAAACTCTTTGAGCGATTTATGGAGTCAAATGCAATTCATTAATCCGAATTTGCTAGACACCTATCCTTTTTTTGAATCTCATTTTAAAAAACCAATAGAAAAATCATTTGATGAACAGAAAACAAAAGAGCTTCGTTCATTAATCAATCCCTATCTTTTAAGAAGAACTAAGACTGAAGTAGCAAAAGACCTACCAGAAGTTTCTGAACAGGTTTTCTATTCTGAAATGTCGGAAGAACAAAGTAAGTTATATGAACATGAAAAGTCGATTATTCGAAATTATTTAATTGATAAAAAATTAAATACACTTGATGAAAAACCGAGTTCAAATATTTCTATCCTGAATGCACTTTCAAAACTTAGACAATTAGCCAATCATCCTATTCTAATAGGCGAAACAATGGATTCTGGTAAATTTACCGATGTTTCTGCTTATATAGAAACCTTATTACAAGCAAAGCAAAATATATTAGTTTTTAGCTCCTATACTTCTCATTTAAAAATTTACACCGATTGGTGCGATAAAAATAATACTAAGTATAGTCTGTTAACAGGAAGTACTAAAATAAAAGATAGAGAAACTGAAGTAGCAAACTTTCAAAAAGACGAAAATAAATTATTATTTTTCATCTCTCTTAAAGCTGGTGGAACGGGTTTAAACCTTACTAAAGCATCCTATGTTATTCTTTTAGACCCTTGGTGGAATCCTTTTGCAGAATTACAAGCCATTGGTCGCGCTCACCGAATTGGACAAGAAAATCAGGTTAATGTGGTTCGATTTATAGCTAAAGACACCATTGAAGAAAAAATAAATCAGTTGCAAAAAGCTAAAAAAGAAATTTCTGATACTATAATTGAAACTTCTGTACCTAAAGAAGTTTTTAATAATATTGATTATATATTAACATAAATTAATTAAAAACAAAACTTTTAAAATCACCTGTCTTAAACTGTTGCATTGCATTATTTGCATCCGTGTAAAGAAGCATTACATGTAAGTCTGGACGTTTTTCAACAAACCTCTTAACTTCTTCAAGCGGCATAATCATAAATGCAGTAGCATAACCATCGGCCAAAATACAAGTTGGTGCCAAAACTGTAGCGCTTAGTATTGTATTTTTCTCTCTTTTACCCGTTTTTGGATTAATGATATGAACAAATTTTTCACCTGTAATAGAATCAGTAACTACTTTTCTATAATTCCCAGATGTTGCCATTCCTAAATTTTCTAAGTGAATTGTTGCAATCAGCTTTCTTTCATCTGGTTTTTGTAACGGATCATCTACTCCAACTATCCAATTCTTGTTCTCAATTGTATTTTTTCCAAAGCCAACTAATTCTCCTCCAATTTCTACAATTCCGTTTTTTATACCTTTTGATTTTAGAAAATCCGTCAAAACATCTACAGAATAACCTTGAGCAATTGCATTAAAATCGAAATAGGTTTCTGTATGCTTTTTTGAAATCGTATTATTTTCATTAATTATCACTTTATCAAAACCTACAAACTGCAATAAACTATCAATTTCGTGTTGAGAAAGATGATCTCTTTTTTTGTTTGGTCCAAAACCATAAGCATTAACTAAAACTCCAATAGTAGGATCAAAAAGTCCATTTGTCTCTTCGAAAATTTGATTTGAAGCCTTAAACGTATCTATAAATAAATCATCAATGACAACAGTAGAATCTCCAGCGTTAATTTTAGAAATCTTAGAATCTTTCCTATAAGTAGACAAAGACATATCAAAATCTAAGAGAAGTGAATCAATTTCAGATTTATTCACTAATTCTTCATTTGCGATATACTTTACACTATATGTACTTCCCTGTGCTTCTCCTTGAATAACAAAAAATTGATTTTCTTGCTTATTACAAGAAATTGATAATACAAGAAGGAATATTAAACTATAAAAGTTCTTTGTAGCCATTGTAATTGATAATATAATCTGAATTAATATAAATAGGTTTTTCAAAATCATCTGCATTTGCGATTCCAACACCTGCAAAAAGAACTTTTGCATTTTTGGTTTTAGCATGATTGATAAATGTTTCTACAAATAAAACATTTGGCTCCTCTGGATTAATTGGATATGGTACAGTTTGCACCATTACAAAATGCAATTTATTTTGTGTATCCACACATACAAATTGCGGGTGTTTTTTTAATTGGCTGTTAATTGCAATGAATTCAAAACCTTTTTTTTCAAGGTCTTTCCCAACATGATTCATAGCAATTTGGTGCAATTCTTGTTCTGTTAGTTCTTCCATGGTACAAAAGTACGAATTGAATTAATAGAAATAAAAAAACCGATTCATTTCTGAATCGGTTTTTGAAATTTTATCCTCCAAAGTCATCAAATCTGATGTTATCTGGATCTAATCCGAAGTCTTCTCCCATTTTTTGAACAGCTTTGTTCATCATTGGTGGACCACAGAAATATAACTCAATATCTTCTGGTTCTTCGTGTTTCGATAAATAATTATCGATTACAACATTATGAATAAATCCAACGAATCCATCTCCTTCACCATTAACTCCGTCTTTAATTTTCCAATTATCTTCTGGTTGTGGTTCTGATAATGCTAGGTAGAATTTAAAGTTAGGAAAATCTTTTTCTAAAGCTCTAAAATGATCTGTATAGAATAATTCACGCTTAGAACGACCACCATACCAATATGTTACTTTTCTTCCCGTTTTTAATGTACGGAATAGGTGATATAAATGAGAACGCATTGGTGCCATACCAGCTCCTCCACCTACATACAACATTTCTGCCTCTGTTTCATTGATGAAGAACTCTCCATAAGGACCAGAAACTACAACTGGATCACCTGCTTTTCTTGAGAAAATATATGATGAAGCAATACCTGGATTCACTTTCGCCCATCCATTAATATTTCTATCCCATGGCGGAGTAGCAACACGCACGTTCAACATTATTTTTCTTCCTTCAGCTGGGTAAGAAGCCATTGAGTAAGCTCTTTCAACTAAATCAGTATTCTTCATTACTAATGGCCATAAATTAAATTTATCCCATTCAGCTTTAAATTTTTCAGGTTCACCTGGATGCTCAACTGGATGTGCTGTGATGTCAATATCCGTAAAATTGATCTCACATTTAGGAATTTCAATTTGAATATATCCCCCTGGCTCATAATGCATATCATCTGGTAATTCAACGATAAATTCTTTAATAAAAGAAGCTACGTTATAATTTGAATATACTTTCGCTTCAAACTTCTTAATTCCGAATACTTCTTCAGGAACTTCGATTACCATATCTGCTTTAACCTTCACTTGACATCCTAAACGCCAACCTTCTGCTAATTCTTTTCTACTGAAATGGGGTGTTTCTGTAGGTAAAGCATCTCCTCCACCTTCTTTAACAATACATTTACATTGAACACAAGTTCCTCCACCACCACACGCAGATGGTAAGAAAATTTTACTTGCACCTAATGTAGAAAGTAATGTGTTACCAGAACCCACTTCAATCTCATTTTCTCCGTTTATTTTAATTTTAACAGGACCAGACGGTACTAGTTTAGCTTTTGCAAACAAAATAATTGCTACAAGAGCCAATAATAAAATTAAAAACGCTATTACTGTTGTACTGATTAAACCACCAGTAGTTACTTCTAAAGCTATCATAATTATTCTTGTACTGTTTGGGTTAATGAATCGTTTACTACTTCTTCTACAACAAGTGTATCAATAACAACTTCCTCAATAACTTCTGTCGTTGCTGGAGCTGTAACTTCACTTATATCTTTTTTTGGTTCAGCTTCGTCACCTCCTGAAAGCATTCCTCCAAAAGACATAAAACCGATTGCCATTAATCCTGTTAATATAAATGTCATACCTAAACCTCTGAATGCAGGTGGCACATTTGAATATCTGATTTTTTCTCTAATAGCTGCAATAGCTAAAATTGCTAAAAACCATCCAATTCCAGAACCAACACCATATACAGTAGCTTCAGTAATGTTATTAAACTCTTTTTGTTGCATGAATAATGAACCTCCAAGAATTGCACAGTTTACAGCAATTAAAGGTAAAAAGATACCTAAAGAAGTGTATAATGCTGGAGCAAATTTTTCAACAATCATTTCTACTAATTGTACCATTGTAGCAATAGTCGCAATAAAAAGAATGAACGTTAAAAAGCTTAAATCATAATCTGCATATTCTTCACCTAACCACACTAATGCACCAGGACGAAGTAAGTATTGGTCTAATAAAAAGTTTAGAGGTACAGTTACTAACATTACGAAAATAACTGCTGCTCCTAATCCTACTGCTGTAGAAACCTTTTTAGAAACCGCTAAGTATGAACACATCCCAAGGAATGTTGCAAATACCATATTATCAATAAAGATTGATTTTAAAAATAATTGTAATAATTCCATTTCTTAGTTTGTTTCAATTAGATTTTTATTTCTTGAACGTTGGAATCCGATAATTAATCCTAAAGTTATTAACGCCATTGGTGCTAATAACATAAAACCATTATTTTCATATCCTATAGCATATAAACCTGTTTTCTCAACTGGATCACCAAATACTGGATAACCTAACAGTTTTCCTGAACCTAATAATTCTCTAAAAAAACCTACAATTACTAAAATCAATCCGTATCCTGCAGCATTACCAATACCGTCTAAGAAAGACTTCCAAGGTTTGTTTGCTAAAGCAAATGCTTCAAAACGTCCCATGATAATACAGTTAGTAATAATTAATCCGATGAAAACAGAAAGTTTCTTAGCCAAATCTGGCACATATGCTTTTAATGTTAAATCTACTAAAATTACCAAAGCTGCAACCACTACAAGTTGAACAATAATTCTAATTGCAGAAGGAATAATATTACGCATTAATGATATAACAACGTTACCTGCTGCTAAAACGAACATTACAGACAATGCCATAATGATGGATGCTTTTAATTCAGCTGTAATTGCTAAAGCCGAACAAATACCCAATACTTGAACAGTAATTGGGTTACTATCTGTTAAAGGATCTTTAACTAAACCCATATTCTTTTTTGAGAACAATGGCTCTTTTTCTGTGTTTTTATTTTCTGCCATAGTTATTTTTTTAAAGTTTCGAAATAAGGCAAGTACAATCTAATTCCAGATTTCAACATCGCTCCAACACCTGTACCAGTAATGGTAGCACCAGAGATAGCGTCAACCTGATTATCTAATTTATCTACATTATTTGGATCTCCATTTGATTTAGAAATCTCAACTGATTTATAATTCCCCTCAGCATCAAACAACATTTCTCCTTTAAAGTCATCTTTAAAGAAAGGTTCTGTGATGTTAGCACCTAATCCAGGAGTTTCTCCCTTATGATCAAAATACACTCCATTGATACTTTTCAAGTCTTCATTTAAAGCTACATAGCCCCAAATTGCATCCCAAAGACCATTTCCTCTTACTGGAACAATATAGATTTTTTTACCTTCTTTTTCTCCAATAAACAATGGTAGTTTTTGAACTTTACCTTGCTTTGCGTTGTCTAATTCTTTCTTTATATTGATTAAATACGCTTCTTTATCTTCAGTAACTTTTTCACCTTCAATAACAACTTGCTCTTTAATATATTTATTGAATGTTTCTGTTGCATTAGTTCTATCTGAATCGATTCCCATTGCACTTAAAATATCCATTTGCGTTTTAACTTTATCATTGTTATCACGCATTTCTTTTGTCGCATTTGCAAAAAATGCCAACAAAGAACCTACTACTACTACTAATATTACTGAGAATATTATAGTATATAAATTTGAGTCTGTACGTTTAGACATAATTAAGCAGTTTTAGTTTTTAAACGTTTCATTCTTCTTTTAACATTTCCTTGAACTACATAATGATCAATTGTTGGTGCAAAGACGTTCATTAACAATATAGCCATCATTACTCCTTCTGGATAAGCTGGATTAAATACACGTATTAAAATACTAATGAATCCAATTAAAAATCCATAAATGATTTTACCTTTATTAGTTTGTGATGCAGAAACTGGATCAGTTGCCATATATACAATACCAAAAGCTAGACCACCTACCATTAGATGTTTCCAGAACGGGAATGACATTAAACCGAAGAATTTGCTTGATTCTGTAATAATCTTTGCGTCAACAATTCCGTTAAAAATTAATCCCATTACAACTGCTCCAATAATTGAAGAAATCATAATTCTAGCACTTCCAATACCTGTAAAGATCAAGAAAGCGGCAGCTAATACAATTAAAAAAGTTGATGTTTCCCCAACAGAACCAGGAATATACCCAAAGAACATATCTGAAGTTGAATATGCCACCTCTTTATTTGCTGCTAAAGTCCCTAAGATTGTTTCTCCTGAAATAGCATCTGGCAATTGTTCAACACCTTGCAATTTTAATTTTGCAATTTGTTGAGCTCTTTCAACTGCTCCTTGAACCCACACTTCACCTCCAGACATCCAAGCTGCCCAGTTAAAGAATAAGAAAGCACGAATTGTTAAAGCTGGATTCAATACATTCATTCCTGTACCCCCAAATAACTCTTTAGCGATTACTACACCAAAAGCTACTGCTACTGCAAGCATCCACAAAGGAAGGTCAATAGGTACAATTAATGGCACAAGCATACCTGTTACAAGGTATCCCTCTTCTACTTCGTGTTTCTTTACTGTCGCAAAAATGAACTCGATTCCAAGACCCACTCCATAAGAAACTATTAATAAAGGAAGTATTTTAGATAAACCTACAACAAAGTTATCCATTGTTAAAAATTCAGCAACACCGTTGATTGCTAAATTATGTTGATACCCCGCATTAAACATACCAAAAACCAACACAGGAACCATTGCCATGATTACTGTATTCATTACACGTTTCAAATCGGTAGCATCTCTAACATGCGATCCTCTATGTGTCGTTATGTTAGGTAAATAAAGAAAAGTATGCAAAGCATTGAAACCTTGTTCCATCTTAGTTCCTTTGTACTTTTCTTTTAAATTATGTAAATTTTGTTTTAATCCCATTTTTTGTGATTTTAAAATTTCTTAGAAAGATTATCCTACCTCTTTAATCATTACATCTAATCCTTCTCTAACGATATGCTGATGATCTTGTTTTGATACACAAACATATTCTGTTAATGCAAAATCTTCTGGAGCTACTTCATAAATACCTAAAGCTTCCATTTGATCAATATCTTTTACTAAAATTGCTTTTAATAATTGCATAGGATAAATATCTAAAGGGCAAACTTTTTCATATTCACCAGTTAATACAAATCCTCTATGCTCACCGTTAGTATTCGTGTTTAGATCATATTTTTTCTTAGGTGTTAAGAAAGAAAACATATTTGCTCTATACACACTAAATTTATTAGGTCTAGGAATATTCCATCCGAAGAAATCATAATCATCACCTTCTGGAATTACCGTAACTTGGTTATGATAAAAACCTAAAGGATTATTTTCAGATTTTTTATCTCCCGTTAATACGTTTCCACTTATAATTCTATAATTCCCGTCTTTCATGTTTCCTGCAACAACATCGCTCATTTGAGCACCAATTGTAGCTTTCACATAAGAAGGTTTTTCAAAACCAGAACCAGTTAATGCGATTATTCTTTCAGCATTAAACTTACCTGTTAAGAATAATTCACCAATAATGGCTACATCTTCAATTTGAACTGTCCAAACTTTCTCCCCTTTATTGATTGGGTCGATTGCTCCAATTTGAGTAGAAACCAATCCTATTGGATGAATTCCCTTACCCTTATGAACAACAACACCTTCAACAGAAGGTATAAAATCAGATTTAGGTGCAACAGTTACATGAACTTTTCCTGTAGTTAATTTAGCTAATGCTTCAAAACCTACTTTTAATGCTTCTTGTTTTCCTTTTAAGGTAAAATCTAAGTCCCCTTGTAAAGGAGCTGAGTTAATTCCAGACACAAAAATAGATTTTGGTGTGTCAGCTGAATTAGCAATCACATCATAAGGACGTTGATTAACGAATGACCAACAACCTGATGCTAGTAAATGCTGTTTAACTTCTGCACTTGATAAATCTTTTGGGCTTTTCTTGCTATGCTCTACATGAACGTTCTGTGAATCGGCAGCTATTCTAATTTCTAGAATTACTCTCTTTTCTCCACGAACAATTTCTTGAATTGTTCCACTCACTGGCGACACAAACTTTACAGCTTCATCATTTTTTGAGTAGAAAATTACTTCTCCAGCTTTTACAGCTGCTCCTTCCTTAAGGGTCATCTTAGGCGTTACACCATGAAAATCAGAAGGTTTAATAGCATAGACTTTCGAGCGAGCTACTTCAGAAATTGATTTTTCTGCTTCACCCTTCAACTTAAGGTCTAAACCTTTTTTAATTCGAATGTCTTTTGACATGTTTATTGAAGATATGGTTAGTACTATTTATAAAACGTGCAAATTTAATTAATTAAGAAACACTACACCAAAAATATAACTATCGATTTTGGTTATTTATATCTATTCTAAATTAATCAATATTTATGATTGCTGCATAAAATTTGCGTAACTATTTTAAGATTTAGTATTTTTACAAAAAAACAGAGCAAAAAAATGAACACAAGATTTTATATTTTAGTTTTTTTATTTTCATTTTCAAATAGTTACACACAAATTGAAAATGAAATTCCAGCACCATTCAACATCAAAACGATATCTTTTGTTCAGAACAACAATAACGTATTGCCCTTTTTCAAATTAGGAGATACATTTGAACTTCAATTTGATGATTTATTTGGTAATGAAGCTGATTATTACTACACGATCACACAATGTAATTATGATTGGACACCTTCCAATTTAGCCAAGGTTGAATACTTAAACGGAATGGATAACCAAAGAATAATAACGTACGAGAACTCATTCAACACTCTTCAATTATATTCACATTACAGACAACAGTTTCCTAATAAATTCAACAGAATTACAAAAACTGGAAATTATGTAGTAAAAGTCTTTAATGACGAACAAGAGATTGTTTTTTCAAAAAGATTCATACTTTACAACGAGTCTGTTTCAGTTCTTTCAGAAGTAAGAAGAGCTAGGGACTTCGAAAGCCTAAACCAAAAACAAAACATCGAACTCACAATAAAATATGGTGATTTATCATTACAAAATCCTGTTCAAAATGTAAAAATAAGCATTTTCCAAAATGGAAATTGGAACAATGTAATCACCAACATCAAACCACAATACACTATCGGAACCGAGCTAATTTACAGATACAACAAAGAAACTCAATTTTGGGCAGGCAACGAATTCTATACTTTAGACAACTCACAAATTAGAGTTACAAATAACAGCGTTGGAAGAGTAACATCAGGAGATATTTACAATTCTCATCTTTACACCAACAACGCAAGAAAAAATAACATTTACACCTATTTCCCTGACTTCAATGGTAATTTTGTGGTATTAAATTACGGTTCTGAAAACTCTCAAATTGAAGCTGATTATTCTTGGGTATATTTCACTCTAAGCGCTCCAGATTTCTTCGACAAAGAAGAGATTTTTGTAACAGGAATGTTCAACAACTATGCAATGAATGAAGAAAACAAGATGGTATACAACAAAGAAAGCGGTCTTTATGAAAAAGCTATCTTAATCAAACAAGGATACACTAATTATCAATATACTATCAAAAGTAAAAACAATACTATCAACGCTAAAGATGCAATTGACGGAAACTTTTATCAAACTGAAAACAACTATACAATTCTAGTGTATTACAAAGGAAACAATGATAGATATGATAGTGTAATTGGAATTTCAAACACAAATAGCGAAGGAATTAGAAACTAATGATCAAAAGAAAACTTAAACAATACAGAGGTTACGAATGTTTAAATTGTGAAACTCCACTTGATATTAGTGAAAAATATTGCCATCACTGTGGACAACTTAACTCTACTAAACAATTAACTATTACTGATTTTTTCGAAGAGTTTTTATCCAATTTCTATGCCTATGACTCTCGATTAAGAAACTCAATTATTTCAATCTTCACTAAACCAGGACATTTAGCGAAAGAATTCAATGAAGGCAAAAAAACAAAAATACGCAAATCCATTTCGTTTATTCTTAAGCGTTTCATTGTTACTATTCATTACTGATAACCTTAACAAAAAATACAATTCCGATCCAACAACTCCAAAAGAAACCGGATTAATTAATAAAGAAAAAATTAACGAAGAGCTAAAACAAGTTAACAACAGCTTAATAGACGTAGATAAACTAGCCGTTAAAGAGCAAATTAATTCATTTCTAAGTCTAGATAAAGATTCTATTTATACAAAAACAGAATTAGACAAAAGTCAATTGGGAATTTTTTACAAGATAAATTCATTCAGAAACTTTAGCATTAAATATCCAAACAAAACAGACAGCGAATCTTTAAAAGAATTAGGTTTTAAAGACGACAATTATAACCGCTTCTTCTATTCAAAAGCAAAACTATTCAAAAGCAATAACATAAAAAGCGAACTAAGCAGCTATTTTTATGAGAAACTGTCGTTTTTAATTTTCTTATCATTACCAATCATAACCATCATCTTTTGGCTGCTCTATTTTCGCTTAAAAATCAATTATACTGAACATCTTGTTTTCACTTACACATTTTTTACTTTCCTTTTCATTTGTATAACACTATTCAACATAATAGATATTTTCTTTCCAATAATTGCCGTATTTTTAATTACTACATCATTCTTTTTACTATTTCCGATTTACTTTTACAAGTCTTTAAAAAACTTTTATAGACAAAATCGTTGGAAAACTGTTTTAAAATTTCTACTTTTGATACCTATGTTTGGATTTTCCCTAACTTTATCGGCACTAACAATGCTGTTTTTCGGAATTCTACTATTCTAATATTTTATGGTAACACAAATAACTAAAGGAATTAAAATTAGCGTACTTACTAGTTTTGAAGGCACATACTTCAAGAACTATAAGATACATTTTGCCTTTAGTTATGAGATTACAATCGAAAACTTTAGTAAAGATTCTGTTCAATTAACTACAAGACATTGGGAAATCTATGATGCTTTGAACAATAAAGAAATCGTAGATGGAGAAGGAGTTGTTGGAAAAAAACCAGTTTTAAAACCTGGAGAAATTCATACCTACACTTCTGGATGTTTACTTTCTTCACCTATTGGCGCTATGAAAGGTTCCTATGGCATGATTAACTTTACTTCAACGAAAAGTTTTACTGTTATAATTCCTACTTTTAAATTTAGCGCACCTTTTGCGTTAAATTAAACCTATTAAGAGATTCACATTCTGAAGCTTTAATACATTGTTTACATATTTTTTTTATTAAATTTGCCATTCATTATTTAATAATTCACTAAAAGACAACACTATGTTAAAAGGATTTTTTAACGTTCCAAAAGCTGTAAACGAACCTGTAAAATCTTACGCACCTGGTTCTCCTGAAAGAGAATTGGTTTCAGCAACATATAAAGAAATGTGGAACTCAAAAATTGATGTCCCATTATATATTGGAAGCGAAGAAATTAGAACTGGAAACACAAGAACACTTTCTGCACCTCATGATCACCAACACATTGTTGGAACATACCATTTGGCAGAAAAAATACATATTGAAAAAGCAATTAGCAATGCATTAGAAGCTAAGAAAAACTGGGCTGCTACATCTTGGGAAAACAGAGCTGCCATTTTCTTAAAAGCTGCCGAGCTTATTGCTGGACCATACAGAGCAAAAATAAACGCTGCAACAATGATTGCACAGTCTAAAAACATTCATCAAGCTGAAATTGATGCTTCTTGTGAATTAATTGACTTTTTACGTTTTAACGTAGAGTTTATGACTCAAATTTACGGGGAACAACCTGGTTCTGATTCATCTACATGGAACAGATTAGAACATAGGCCTCTTGAAGGATTTGTTTATGCAGTTACACCATTTAACTTTACAGCAATTGCTGCAAATTTACCAGCAAGTGCTGCTATGATGGGTAACGTGGTAGTTTGGAAACCAAGTGATAGTCAAATATTTTCTGCAAAAATCATTATTGACATCTTCAAAGAAGCAGGTGTTCCTGATGGAGTAATTAATGTAGTATATGGAGATCCTGTTATGATTACTGATACCGTTTTGGCTAGTCCAGACTTTGCAGGTATTCATTTCACTGGTTCAACTCACGTATTTAAAGACATTTGGTCTAAAATTGGTACAAATATTCACAAATACAAAACATATCCAAGAATTGTAGGGGAAACTGGAGGAAAAGACTTTATCATCGCACACCCATCTGCAAATACGAAACAAGTTACTACAGGAATCGTAAGAGGAGCTTTTGAATTTCAAGGACAAAAGTGTAGTGCAGCTTCGAGAGTATATGTACCGCAAAGTTTATGGCCAGCTATTAAAGAACAATTGAAAACTGATGTGGAATCTATGAAAATGGGGTCTCCTGAAGATATGTCGAATTTCATTACTGCGGTTATACACGAAGGTTCATTTGACAAATTAGCATCATTTATTGACCAAGCTAAAAAAGATAGTGACGCGGAAATCCTTGTTGGTGGAAACTATGACAAATCTAAAGGATACTTTATCGAACCAACAGTGATTGTAACTACAAATCCTAAATATTCAACAATGGAAACTGAATTATTCGGACCTGTTGTTACTATTTACGTTTACGAAGATGCAAAATGGTCTGAAACGTTAACATTAGTCGATGAAACTTCAGAATACGCCTTAACAGGAGCTGTTTTCAGTAGAGATAGATATGCAGTTGAAGAAGCTACTGTTGCTTTACAAAACTGTGCAGGTAACTTCTATGTTAACGACAAGCCAACTGGAGCAGTTGTAGGATGCCAACCATTTGGTGGCGCTAGAGCTTCAGGAACAAACGACAAAGCAGGTTCTATTTTAAACCTTCTACGTTGGGTTTCTCCAAGAACAATAAAAGAGACTTTTGTTACACCAGAAGATTATAGATATCCATTTTTAGGATAATCTCATTATTATATATTATTAAAAAACCCGCAATTGCGGGTTTTTTTTTATTTCTTATACTTTAAAGCTAAATGAACCACTTTCTTGGTTTCAAAAAACTCCTCGTCGAAATAATCCGACAAATCGTATTGAATAGCATTTGGAAAACTTATTAACTCTTCACTCAAATCACCTCCTTTTAAATAAAGAATTCCATTTTTCAAATCATGCTTAGATTCTTTTTTCACCTTATCTTTTATCCAATTAACGAAATCTGGCATATTCGTCACAGCTCTACTCACAATGAAATCAAAGTTTTCTTTCACCAATTCAGCTCTTTTCTGTTCAGCCCTCACGTTTTTCAAACCTAAAGCACTAGCTACTTCATTAACGACCTTAATTTTTTTCGCAATTACATCAATCAAATAAAAATCCACTTCTGGATGCATTATTGCTAAAGGAATTCCCGGAAAACCACCACCCGTTCCAACATCCATTATTTTTGTCCCAGGCTTAAACTCTTCTACTTTAAAAATTCCTAAAGAGTGTAAAACATGACGAACATATAACTCTTCAATATCTTTCCTAGAAATAACATTTATCTTCGAATTCCAATCTTCATATAAATCCTTTAACATTTCAAACTGTCTAATTTGTTCATCAGTTAAATCAGGAAAATATTTTAAAATTAACTCCATATCCTTTTTTTGTTGCAAAAATACATTTTTTAACAAACAATTAGATTAAAATACACACACTCATTAAGATAATTATTATCTTTGGTCCAAACAAGATTAGATTAAAAAAATGGATACAAAAACACCTATCTTCTCGAAAAACGATGACGCAAAGTTTTTCAGAACACTAAATAAACGTGTTAACGAATATTTTAAAACAAATAATATTAAAAAAACAGGGAACTGGAAATTACACTTTAAAACAATAATAATGTTTAGTCTTTTCCTTGCGCCCTATTTTTTCTTGATATCATTAGCAATGCCTTTTTGGGTATACTTTATCCTAAGTATTGTAATTGGTATAGGAATGGCTGGCGTTGGAATGAACGTTATGCACGATGGTAATCATGGTTCTTATTCCACTAAGAGTTGGGTAAACAAATTTATGGGCGGAAGTATTTATATATTAGCTGGAAATGTATACAACTGGCAAGTACAACATAATGTACTTCACCATACCTATACAAACATACCAGGTCATGATGAAGATTTAGATGCTGGTCGAGTAATCCGCTTTACTAAAGAAGCAAAATGGTATAAGTTCCATAAATTCCAACATTATTATTCAGTATTTCTTTATGGATTACTAACTTTCAACTGGTCTTTAACTACTGATTTCAAACAAATGAGTGGTTATTTAAAGAGAAAACTTTCTTATGGTGAAGTAAAAAGTCCAAAAATACTATGGACAACATTAGTAATTACTAAAATCATTTATTTTTCAGTTTGGATTGTTATACCATTAGTAGTTGGAGTTGTTTGGTGGAAAGTATTAGTTGGCTTTTTTGTTATGCATTATACTGCGGGATTAATTTTAAGTATTGTGTTTCAATTAGCACACATTATAGATGACACTACAAATCCTATCCCAAATGAGGAAACTGGAGAAGTAGAAAATACTTGGGCTATTCATCAATTATTTACAACTATTAATTTTGCACCAAAAAATTGGATTGTAAATTGGTACACTGGTGGATTAAATCATCAAGTTGAACATCATTTATTTCCAAATATTAGCCACGTACATTATGGTAAAATTGCTGAGATTGTAAAACAAACTGCAAAAGAGTGTAATTTACCATATCATGAGTACAAAACAATGAGAGCTGCAGTTATCGCGCACTTTAAACATCTCAAGGAACTAGGTCAAGAACCACAAATAGCATAATTTATGAGACGCAAGAAATTGCGTCTTTTCTATAAACAATAAATAACCAACAACACAATGAATTCGTTATCTGATAGAATTAACAATTTATCTACTTCGCAAACACTTGCTATGGCTGCGTTAGCGAGAGAATTAAAAGCACAAGGAAAAGATATCATCAGTTTGAGCTTAGGTGAACCTGATTTCAATACTCCTGACTTTATAAAAGAAGCTGCAAAAAAAGCCATCGATGAAAACTACAGTACTTACACACCTGTAGATGGATATGCAGAACTTAAAGAAGCTATTTGCAAAAAATTCAAAAGAGACAATGAACTAGATTACAAGCCTAGCCAAATTGTTGTTTCTACAGGAGCAAAACAATCATTATATAATATAGCACAAGTGATGCTTAATGATGGTGATGAAGTAATACTTCCTGCACCATATTGGGTTTCATATTTTGAAATTATAAAATTATCTGGTGGTGTTCCTGTTGAAGTTCCAACTTCTGTGGAAACCGATTTTAAAATCACACCTGAACAACTTGAAAAAGCAATCACACCAAAAACTAAAATGATGTGGTTTAGTTCTCCTTGTAATCCTAGCGGTTCTGTTTACAACAGAGAAGAACTTACAGCGCTTTGCAAAGTTTTAGAAAAGTACCCAAACATCTATGTAGTTTCAGATGAAATATATGAACATATAAATTTCTCAGGAACATTTTGTAGTATCGGATCTATTCCAGGCATGCTAGATAGAACAATTACTGTTAATGGAGTCGCGAAAGCGTTTGCTATGACAGGATGGAGAATTGGATATATTGGCGCTCCAGAATTTATTGCAAAAGCATGTACAAAAATTCAAGGACAAGTTACAAGTGGTGCTAATTCTATAGCACAACGAGCTACTATTGCTGCTGTTGAAGCTGATCCAAAAGTATTAAACCACATGGTAGAAGCTTTTCACAAAAGAAGAGATTTAGTTGTTGGTTTAATTCAAGAAATTCCAGGATTAAAAATCAATGTTCCTGAAGGTGCTTTTTATGTATTCCCTGATGTTTCTGCCTATTTTGGTAAAACTTTAAACGGAACAAAAATTGAAAACGCAACCGATTTCTCTATGTATCTTTTAGCAGAAGCTAATGTAGCTACTGTAACAGGTGAAGCATTTGGTAATCCAGATTGTATTCGTTTTTCTTACGCAACAAGCGAGGAATTATTAAAAGAGGCATTAAGAAGAATAAAAGAAGCATTAGCTTAATTACTATATAAATAATGCCTCAAGTTTCCTTGAGGCACTATTTTTTAAAACAAACTGTCTCTTAAAAAATTCTTTATTAATGGATTTTTTGTACAAGAATTTTCTCAAAAACTTACACTTGAAAATCAATAATACAATTATTGATGAATCGATACATACTTTAAATAGTTCCGAATTAAAATTAATAAAGAGAGAATATATAAAATCGCTAATTCAAGCAGGACTTCTAGGTCTGTTAGGCGTTTGTCTTTATTATTTCCCAATCTACTATTTCCCGCTATTTACACAAACAATTACATTATCTCTTTTTGACCAGCTTATCTCCTTACCCATTTATGATATTTTATTGTGTTTGGTTTTAACTGTTGTAGAAATCTATCTATTGACGATAATTCATTTAAGAATGACTCACAATATAGCAGTCTATTCTGGATTTATTTCTTCAATAAATAAAGAAACACATATAAATAAGCTCACACAAATTGCTACTGGTAAAGTTGATAAAAAAATTACTCAATATGGTTTAGATCCTTTTCAAGGAACAAATAAGTGGGTTTTATTTACGATTAACTTACTTATTAAACTTAAAGGTTTTCTTGCTAATAAAATATTGAGATACCTCATTAAACGATTTGCTGGAAGATATGCCGTAAAGTATGTAATGGATTTTATTGGAGCTCCAGTTTATATGCTACTGAACATGTATGCTACACATATTATTTATAAAAATGCTAAAGCAGAAATTTTCGGGCATCAACTCATAAAAAAGTACATTTCTAATTTACCCAATCTAGAACTAAACCAAGAAGAAAAAGAGTTAATCTATCATACATTGCAACTCATTGCGATGAGCAAAAGAGATTTTCATTCCAATCATTCTCTATTAACTGAACAGGTTATTGCTTTCTTTAAAATACCTATAAAAGAGAAACATTATTTTAACGATTCCTTTTATGAATCGCTAGAATCTAGCAAAAAAGAAATAGCTAAAATTTGCTCTGATATTTTTCTTCTAGGACTCATTTTAGACGGACATATTTCAAACAAAGAAAAAAAGAGAATACAACTATTACAACAAAAAGAAATATTTCAACATAGTATTGAAGCCATACAATTAGCTTGCTCTAATTTCATTCATGGAAGAGAAACAACCATCATTCAATTAAAGTAAATAGCCACACCACTGAAAAATAATTTTTAAACATATGAATAAAAAAATAATATTACTTGGCTCAGGAGAACTAGGAAAAGAGTTTGTCATTGCTGCACAAAGAATAGGTCAAACTGTGATTGCAGTTGACAGTTATGAAAATGCACCCGCAATGCAAGTTGCACATGGTTTTGAAGTAATCAATATGCTTGATGGAGCAGCATTAGATAGCATAGTAGCGAAACATCAACCTGATTTTATAGTACCTGAAATTGAAGCCATTCGTACCGAACGTTTTTATGACTATGAAAAGCAAGGTATTACTGTTGTTCCTTCTGCTAAAGCTGCTAATTTTACGATGAATCGAAAAGCCATTCGTGACTTAGCGGCTAAGGAATTAGGATTAAGAACTGCCAATTATCGCTATGCAACCTCAGCGGATGAGTTACAAAAAGCCGTTGCAGAAGTTGGAATGCCTTGTGTTGTTAAGCCTTTAATGAGTTCTTCTGGAAAAGGACAATCTACTATAAAAACAGATGAAGATATTAGCAAGGCTTGGAATTATGCTGTAGAAGGTTCTCGTGGCGATGTGGTGGAAGTTATTGTAGAAGCATTTGTTAATTTTCATTCGGAAATTACCTTATTAACGGTAACACAAAACAATGATTTACCAACCTTATTCTGTGCTCCTATTGGTCACCGACAAGAACGTGGAGATTATCAAGAAAGTTGGCAACCTGCTCGGATTTCTGATGCCGCTCTATTTGAAGCACAAGATATGGCTGAAAAAGTAACAGAAGCCTTAGGTGGAGCTGGACTTTTTGGTGTTGAATTCTTTCTAACTGACGAAGGTGTTTATTTTTCAGAATTATCACCAAGACCACATGATACAGGTATGGTTACCTTGGCAAACACTCAAAACTTCAATGAATTTGAATTGCATTTACGTGCCATTTTAAGCTTACCCATTGCAGAAATTACGCAAGAAAAGAATGGAGCAAGTGCTGTTTTGTTAGCCACTGAAAATTCAGCTAACCCTACTTTTAGTGGTATTGAAAACATAGCTGGTTTACCAAAAACAGATTTTAGATTGTTTGGAAAACCTACTTCAAGACCTTATAGAAGAATGGGGGTTATTTTAACCAATGATTCTTTAGAAACTCCAATTGAAGAAATTACAGAAAGAGCTAAAGAAGCTGCTAAATTAGTAACAATACATTCTTAATTTAATACCATTTATCACTTGAATTTACTGGAATAAAACGCCCTTTTTTCCTCGCTATTTCAATATAAAATAAAAACGTAGCGATGCTATGCTTTGATTTTCTATTTTATATGTAGATAATTATTTGTTTTTAATTGGTCATATGGAATCGCATATTTTCATTGGTGTTTGCAAGCAAACGCTTTTCTTATGGCGATTTCATATCAAGAAAAAATCATCATTTCCTTTTACAGTAAATTCAAATCACAAATGGTATAAGAATGCTAACAACTAAAAAAGCCAAAATCTAAAATTAGATTTTGGCTTTTTTTATAAATCAAAAACGCTCTTATTGTTTCATTATTTTAACAATACTCTCGCTTCCGTTTGCTTTTATTTTCAAGAAATAGATTCCTTTTTGAAAATGGGAAACATCTAATCTTGTTGATGTTGAGTTTACCTTACTATCTAAAATACTCTTTCCTAAAATATCTGTCACGCTTAATGATTCTATATTTGAAGTATTCTTTCTAATCGAAATAAAAACTTCCTCTTTAGCAGGATTTGGATATACTACAAAACTGTTTGCTTCAAAACTTTGATTACTTAAAGGAGCTATAAACTCAGTTGTATAGGTATTTGTTATAATTGCAGGATTAAAATCGAAATAAATATTCGCTGTATTTGGAATAATATCTCCAATGGCATAACCAGCAGTTGGTTTAATTTGAAAAACAATATAACCTTTACCTGTATTTGTATTTGCTACAGAAGGAGGCAAATCGATTCCATTGAATTTCCAGCTTAGATTATTCCCATCACGCTCTAAAACATAATTATGACTTGCATCTACCATTTTTAAAGTAGAAGCATCGAGCATTGCGTCTAAAACATCATCTACTTTAACGGTAACCGCATTGGCAGTTCCTGTATTTTCAAATTGAATGGTATAGGTTAAATAGTCATCTGTTGAAAAATCAGCATGTACAATTTTTCCACCATGTACTTCTGTTTTATCATTTGGATCATAGGAACCTACAATAATTTGAGACAAAGCTGCTTCATTGTTATTGACGTTCACATCTCCAGATGGAATTGTTATAGCAACAGCATTGGTTAACACATCACCTAAAGCAACTGTAGGAATCGTAGGCGTTTGCATTGTTACATAAATATAATGTGTTTCATTCGGTAACAAATTGGTAAAGTCATAGGTAAATCCATTGGCTGTAGTTACAGCACTAGCTTCAGAAATGGCAGTAACAGTAATCACATTATCGTTTGTAAATGTTACAGTACCAGAAATAGTTTGATTCCCTAAATTTCTATAAGTAATTCTATTTGTGTAAGGGAAACCTGGTCTTGGTAGTGCTCCATTTTGATTAAGATAGACTTGTAGATCTACATAAGGAATAATCGTTAGTGGGAAATTATAGGTTGTAATTCCAGAATTTGCAACAACCGTTACATTTGCATAATTATTTTGAGACAAGGTATATTGCGTAGCATTAGCCGAATTAATTACATAACTTAAATTATAAGTATTTACTGGATTGCTTTCATACAGATAATGCATTCCTGTTGAAGAAACAATAGAAACTGTATTTCCATTGTTAATTTGGTATTCAAACGAACCAATATTTATATTTTGTTCGCCATTATCTTGAATATTATTTCCATTAGTATCAAGAAAAGCATTTAATTTAATACCATCACTTATGGAAAGGTTTGTTGTATTTGTTACTAAAGTAGCCGTTGGGTTTCCATCGTAGGTTCCGTTTACTTGAAAATTATTAGCAACCGAACCATTATTAATATCATTTTGAGTTAATACATAGCTTGCTAAAAAAGTAGATGTGTCTGAAGCGCCTCCATTTAATGTAGTAATTGTTCCACCATTACTAGACAACCCAAAAGAATCAAGCGTAATATTTGTAGCATCAAGCGTCTCATTATTGATAACTGTAAAATCGTAATTGATAATATCTCCAATATTAACAAAGCCATCGTTATTGTAGTCTACATAAGCACCATTAATTTGTAAATCGAGAACAACCTCTATAGTTATACAAGTTTCAAAAAAACAACCATAACTATCAAACACTTGAACACAATAATTCCCAGAAGATAAATTTGTGAAGACATTGTTTGATGAAGTCACTGTAGGATTAGAACTAATTGAATATTGATACGGAGGTGTTCCACCTGTTACATTATTAACTGCTATTGTATTACCACTTGCAACAAGATTAGCTGTAATAGGTAATGGCGATTCTATAACTATTGATTGCGAATCTGTACACCCATTTGAATCCATAACAAAAATAGTGTACATTCCAGGCGGTATACTAGTAAAAACATTACTCGTTTGAAAAGATGCCCCTCCATCCATTGAATATTGATAAGGAGCACTTCCTCCTGTTGCCGTTACTGTAATTGCAGCAACATCACCATTGCAAAATGGTTGATCAATGGATAAACTTGTATTTATAGGAATTAATGGTGGTATGATTATCGTTTCCGTTTTACTACATGTTCCTAGAAAAACTCCTATTTGTATATTTGGCTGATTAACTCCGGTTAAAGTTATTTCTGCTGGATTACCAACAATATTCATATTTGGACCACTATTTATCGTATAACTAAACGGTAAATCAGGATTTCCTCCAGAAAGTATTATCACAACATTTGCTCCATCTATACAATCATTTGAAATAATTGATGATGCTATTACAATTGTCTCAATAACATATATTTGAAAACTCTCGACAGAAACATTACTCGTTACAACATTTTCAACTCTTGCGTATTTTGTTTCCGTACTTGAAATTGCCGTATAGCTAGTAGGTGTGCTTATTGTGTTTGTATTATTTTGAGCTTCTGCTAATGATTCATGATAACTAATTACAATGTCGTTTGGGTTTTGAGTCCCAATTAATTGTGTTTCATTAGCTGTTAAATCAAATACGGTGATTCCGTCACAGTTAAACAAATCGAATGCTTGTGAAAAAGCTGTAATTTGAAATAATAAAAATAAAATGAGTATTGTTTTTTTCATTGTTCGATATTTATTTATAAATCAAAGGTATAACTTTTATTAGTATCATTATAAACCAAAATTAAGCATTTGCATTCTATTACGAAAAATGGCTGCTTTATACTTGCTTCAGTACTCCGTTTTACGTCCTCAATGTAGCTAATGCTACATTTGTGGGTCAAAACTTCCGTACTTCGCAACTATTTTGCATCTATTTCTCTCATAACAAAGTCTAATGCGTAATTTGGGTTAAAAAATAGTATCTTAGCTCTTCTTAAATTGGGCAAAATGAAAACTACACTTACACTTCTATTACTACTTACTTTAAATTTTATTACAGCTCAGGAAAAAGAACCTGCAAAACAAAAAAAACAAACCGTTGAAGCGTCTTGTGGTCAATGTCAGTTTGGAATGAAAGAAAAAAGTGGTTGCGATTTAGCTGTTAGAATAGATGGCAAAGCGTACTTTGTTGAAGGTAGTTCTATAGACGATCATGGTGATGCACATGCTCATGATGGTTTTTGCCAAGCTATTCGACAAGCCGATGTTATTGGCGAGGTGAAAAATGGTAAGTTTGTTGCTACTTATTTTAAAGTGAGACCCAAAAAGAAAAAATAATGGCTCTAATTTTAGACAATATCGCTAAGATTGTTGCACTAACTAATGAGGAAAAGGCTTTATTTTTATCTAAAACAGAAGTCCAACATCATAAAGCAAAAACACTACTTCATAATGCTGGAGCAATTTGTGAATTTTCTTATTTTGTTAATTCTGGAATTGTTAGAAGTTTCAATATCAATGATAATATTGTGGAACATGTTTTGCATTTTGCTTGCGAAGGTTGGTGGATTGGAGACTTATATAGTTTACTTTCTCAAAAACCGGGTAATTTATTCATCGAAGTTTTAGAAGATGCAGAAATTGTTTTGCTTTCTAAAGAGAACCAAGATGAATTATATTCTGAAATACCCAAATTGGAACGTTTTTTCAGAATTCTTACCGAAAACTCATTAGTAGCCCATCAAGAACGTTTAATGGATAATTTAAGTCTATCGGCAGAAGAGCGTTTTGAGAAGTTCTGCTCTAAATACCCTACGCTAATACAGAAAGTTCCTCAAAAACAAATTGCTTCCTATATTGGTGTTACTCCTGAATTTTTTAGTAAAATGAAAGCGCGTTTGCTTAAAAAGTAAACGGCTCTTGCCTTTCGTTTTCTAAAAGAAAACAGCACGACCACTCTCTTCTTTGATCCTATTTAATATTCAAAATTACTACACGATTGATACCCTAAATCTACAGTAAAAACAGGTATTTCTATCTAGTTAAAACAGTTGTTTTTTCTTAAATTTGAACTACAAATACCTGATAGACTTCGTAATAGTAGCCTGATTCTTTTACTCCTAATTCTTTTTTAATTGCTTCTTAAGGGGTACTACAACTACGGCTTATATACGGGTTTGCTATAAGGTTAACACGGAGTAAAGACGAAGTAATAACAGTAGAAACATAGGTATTCTTTATAGTTTACTTTCTCAAAAACCAAGTAATTTATTCATCGAAGTTTTAGAAGACGCAGAAATTGTTTTGCTTTCTAAAAAAACCTAAGACGAATTACACTCTGAAATACCCAAATTCGAACGTTTTTTAAAATTCTTATCGAAATTAGTAGCACATCAAGAACGTTTAATGGATAATTTAAGTCTATCCGCAGAAGAGCGTTTTTGAGTAGTTCTGCTCTAAATACCATACCATACGTTAATATAAAAAGTTCCTCAAAAACAAATTGCTTCCTATATTGGAGTAACTCCAGAATTTTTTAGCAAAATGAAAGCTAAAATGTTGAGGAAATAAAAAAATAATTATATTTTATTATATTGTTCCAACAATTTAACAAATCTACTCTCTTCCTTATATTTGTTTTTTATGTCAATATATATTGTATCTGAGTCTGCTCCTGCTATAAGAGCTTCCTCAAGATAAAGATAAAAATTCTCATCGTCTCCTTTAGTTGCATAAATAGTTGCTTTTGTACCAATGTATGCACTCTCTTTTTTAATATTTAGAGCCATTTCAATATATTTAAATGCCTCATCATATTGTTTCATTAATCTGAAATAATTACTATATGCATGGTAAATAGTATCTTTTTCATTATTTAACATTTTAGCTTTCTCAATATCTTTCAGCGCTTCTTCAAACCTAGATAAGGCTAAAAAACTTAAAGCTCTTTCCAAATAATTTAAGCTATCATTTTTCTCTTTTGAGATTACATAATTTAAATCATCTATAGCATTTAAATATTCCTCTTGCCAATAATAACAATGTGATCTACTATAATAATTATCAATTTCTTCAGGATCTAATTCAATAGCTTTATTCCAATCAATAATTGATTTTTCATTTTCTTTTAAATTCATAAAACATTTTGCCCTATTTTTATAATAACCTGAAACATTTGAATCTAAATCTATAGCCTTATTAAAACTTAATATTGCTTTTTCATTATTTTTTAAGCTACCGCATGAAATGCCTTTTAGATTATAATATTTTGCATTATTTTTATCTATACTTAATAATGTCTCTGAAATCTCTAAAGCCTTTTTAAAATTCTTCTTTTGCTTAAGATAAAAATCAAAAAAACCAATAAGATTATTTTCGTTTTTTGGCTCTTTATTAATTATTTTATTTCTTATTTCATATTCTTTGTTATATTCTTTATTATTATTATAACAGTTTGCAAGATTTAATAAATCTTGTAAATCACTTTCTCCATATTCAACAGATTTCTTGTAATTAACAATCGCTTGGGCCCAATTTTCATTTCGCATAAAATGATTACCTAAAGCACTGAATTTTTCTTTTTCATTTAGCAAATAATCTTTAAGAGGTGTTTCTGTTAATATTAATTGGGATTTTAATTTTGCTTCATGTATATGTTTAGGAAAAAATTTATAAAAACCAATTAACTCTTGAACATAAACTGAATAGGGATAAAAAGCAGAGTTATATTTTAAAAAATGATTTAAAATCATTTTAGCATTTTCTTCCTTCTCTGAATTTTTCTTTTTTTTCTTTTTTTTATCAATTCCACAAAAGAAATATTTTATTTGATCAGGCAATGGTACTTCTTCTAAAAAAGAAATATAATCTTCAATATCACTACCTTCATAATTATCATAAACAGCATCAAAGGCAGGATTTTCATCTTGATGAAACGGTAAAAAATAATTATATGGATTATCATTAAAATACTCATTAACAAATATCTCTTCATTTATAACTGAAACATTGTTTAAACCAATACTAAAAAGCTTTATGATTTTTGAACAAGCATCCTGTATTCTTAAATTCTGGTTTAAAGATTTTATTTTATTTTTTATTGAATCAAATCTTAACCACTTATAACCTAGATGATTTAAAACCAAAAACAAAGACACAATTGCTTTTTGCCATACTTTTTCTTCGTTATCATTAATAAAATCTATAAGCAAAGTTATTTTTTTTTCATCCGGCTTATTAAAATGTATTAGACTGCAAGAAATAGCACTTATTATAACACTTCTGTCATACCATTTATAAATATCTGTATTACTTCTTATTTTTTGAATGTCTTCAATAGTTTGCGTATCTAATTTCTCGGATGAATAAATAGTATCAAATATTGTTTGCAAATCATTTTGCCTATAAGGTTTATCTACTTTTTGCAGATAATCAATTCGTCCAAATAATAAATGATTTATTTTTACTCTTAAATCTCGAATTTCTTTATTTAACAATTTATCGTTAGGACTATTTATAAGCTCCTTTGTTTTTTGATCAATCAAATCAGCAAGATTTCCTACATCATCTTTTGTTAGTGTTTTATCTATTTTTTCAATAATCAAATCTGACTTAATTTTAGAAGAATCTGCCTTTATTTTTTCGAATGCAGTCAAGTAAGAAAGCAAACTTTTGTTCCAATTATCTATTTTAATAGTATTAATATCATATTTAATAAAACTCTCATTTCTTGTTGAAAACACATAATGCTCATTAATAGTGTAACCATTATAAATTTTCTTAATGTCGTTAAAAAGATCATTTATAAAAGGATCTGAAAGACTAAACCCAATAAAAAGTAAAGTTTTCTCTTTAAAATGATTAATTAAAGCATCATTATTACTATTTTGATTATCATATATTTTATTATAATCACTTTTAAAAAATATTATTGAATCTGGGTTTTGATAGTCCCCATGAATTTTATATAAAAAGCTAGCATTATTTTTTTGGCTTTTAAGAGTTTGAAATACATTTGTATTATCAAATATCGTTGGATTAATATTTTCCGGTAAATATTTTTCTAAAACCTTGTCATAATTAGTAGTAATTATTTTATCTGAAACATTCCAAATTTTTGAATGTATTTCTGAAGTTAAAGGCAATTTACTACTGATACCATCCAATTTATTAATTATGAATTCCAAAGATTTCTTTTTATAAATCATCCCATGATCTAAATCATTTTCAATTTTATCAATTACTTCAAATAATGATTTAGTGTTATTTCTTAAAGCATTTAAAATATTTTTAAAATTTACATCTGATGATTCACCATATTTTGAATTCAAATTTTCGACTATATCTTCAATTAATTGTTTCCATGAAGGAAAACCCAAAGACATTGAGCATCCTGCTCCAATAAAAATCACTAGATTATTGTTTATAATTGCTTTTTCTAGTTCTGGTGGAATAATTGGTTTTTCAGTCATATTTTAGATAAAGAATCAAATTTACATTTTTACATTTAATTTTTTAATATAATTTTATAAATTCCATTTTTTTATAACTGTTTTATTAAAGCAACAAATTTATGTTTGTTATAAAGAAGTAGATATTACAAAGTTATTTCATCTTTAAAACTCATAAAGAACCTTAAAGCTATTTATTAACACCTCAACACTTCTATTTAATACCTTTTTGACTATAATTTTAAGTAAAAAGAGTATAATTAATATATCAATGGTTATAATTACTAGCTCTGTGGTTATAATTTTAAGTAAAAAGGCATTAAATAGTATCTCTAAGGTTATAATTAATATCAAAAAGACTATAAATAGAACGATTTAGGTTTTAATCTTAAAATGAGAACACTCAAACGACGGTGAGTGAGTTATAATATCATCTATTACAGAAAAACTCGTTTGTTTATAGAGAAAGCGTATTTACTTAAAAAATAATTTCTTAATCTAGGTTAAGACCTCCTTTCTGTGCTTGGTTGTACATTTGTATCATAGTAATTAAAACAATACACATTATGACAAATACAGTTATACATAAAGCCAATACGAGAGGAAATGCAAATCACGGTTGGCTGAACGCTTATCATAGTTTTAGCTTTGCCAACTGGTATAATCCAGAAAGAATTCAATTTGGTGTTTTACGTGTTTTAAATGACGACACTATTGCTGCTGGAATGGGTTTTGGAACACATCCTCATGATAATATGGAAATTATCACTATTCCTCTAGAGGGTGATTTGGCTCACAAAGACAGTATGGGAAATGCTGCTACTATTAAAACAGGTGATGTGCAGGTAATGAGTGCGGGAAGTGGTATTAAGCACAGCGAATTCAATCCTAATGCAGACTTGCAAACTAAATTGTTTCAAATTTGGTTGTTTCCAAACAAGGAAAATGTAACACCTCGTTATCAGCAGATTACTTTAGACAAATCGTTACAAAAAAATAATTTTTCTCAAGTATTATCTCCGAATGAAGACGATGAAGGTGTTTGGATTCATCAAGATGCTTGGTTTTATATGAGTAACTTTGATGCAAATTTCTCTAAAAAGCTATCGTTAAAGAAAGAAGGGAATGGTTTTTATATTATGAATATTGAAGGTGAAATCGTTGTAAACGGTGAAACTTTAGAAAAGAGAGACGCTATTGGTATTTGGGAAACTACAGAAATTGAAATAAAAGCGAATACTGATGCTCAATTTTTAGTAATGGAAATTCCAATGGAACAATAAATTAGTGATTAGTGATTAGTGATTAGTGATTAGTGATTAGTGATTAGTGATTAGTGATTAGTGATTAGTGATTAGTGAAAAATAATATAATTATGAGTACAACAGTAAAACTAGAAGTAAACGATAAAAATGGTTTTTTTTATATTGACATTGACGGAAAAACAGCCGCTAAAATGACTTTTGTATTTGCAGGAGATGAAAAAATCATAATAGATCATACAGAAGTTAATGAGGAACATAACGGAAAAGGGTTTGGCAAAATAATGGTCGAAAAAGCCGTAGATTTTGCTAGAGAGAAAAACCTAAAAATTATTCCACTTTGTCCATTTGCTAAGCATGTTTTTGATAAAACACCTGAATATAAAGACGTTTTATAATCAATTCTATTAAGAGCAATTTAATATAAAGAAACTATGGGAAATTTATTAGAAAATGATGTTAGAGGACAAATTGGTTCTCAAAAATATTTATGCACTATTTCATGGAGAAATGGCACATTCCTTATGGACGAACCAGAAGCTATTGAAGGTAAAGACCTTGGTCCTGATCCTTACACGATGCTTTTAGCTTCTTTAGCAGGTTGCACTTTATCTACTTTGCGCATGTATATTGATAGAAAAGGCTGGGACATTCCAGTAATAAACATTTCATTAAATTTGCATCAAGAAAACGATATTGAGTTAACAACAACTATTACTAGAGCTATTCATTTTCCAGAAACAATAGATGCCGATATAAAGAAAAGATTGTTAATTATCGCTGAGAAATGTCCTGTTTCTAAAATTTTGAAAAATAATATCGTAATCAATACAACACTATAAATATGAACTCAAAAGACATTACAAAAGAATATACCAATGGTGAAGTAACTATTGTGTGGCAATTTGGAAAGTGCATACATTCTGGTAACTGCGTAAGAAACAATCCTGATGTTTTTAAACCTAAAGAGAAACCGTGGATTACACTTGAAAATTCAACTACAGAAAAAATCATAGCAACAGTCAAAAAATGTCCGTCTGGTGCCTTAACTTATTATTTAAACCAATAAAGAAATGACTAAAAAAATTATCGCTTTTGGAGCGTCAAACAGTAAAAACTCGATTAACAAACAATTCGCTACCTATACAGCCCATACATTTAAAGATGCAGCAATTGAAATTCTAGACTTAAACGACTATGAAATGCCTATTTATTCTGTTGATAAAGAAAGTGAAAATGGAATTCCGCAATTGGCACATGATTTTTATAACAAATTAGGAACAGCTGATTTAATAATTGTTTCTTTTGCAGAACATAACGGGGCGTATACAACTGCTTTTAAAAATATTTTCGATTGGACATCTCGAATTAATGCTAAAACATTTCAAGAAAAACCAACACTTCTTTTAGCAACTTCTCCAGGTGCTAGAGGTGGAAGTTCTGTTCTAGAAATAGCAAAAGGAAGATTGCCTTATCAAGGAGCTTCTGTTGAAGGTAGTTTTTCATTACCTAGTTTTAATGATAATTTCAATGCTGAAAAAGGAATTATTAATGAAGCACTAAACAATCAATTCCAAGAAATAATCAACACTATAGCATTGTAAAAAAGCTTAACAAATATGTCGTTTATTACTAAAAAAGACGAGTCTAAATCATCTAAATTATTGCACTCCTAAAAAAATCATTATTTTTGCCCAACTAAATCCCTCAGTATATAGAAATAATACTGGATAAAAGAATAAAAAATGAAAGCATACGTATTTCCAGGTCAAGGAGCACAATTCTCAGGAATGGGAAAAGATTTATATGAAAACTCAGCATTAGCTAAAAATTTATTTGAAAAAGCGAATGAAATTCTAGGTTTTAGAATTACTGACATTATGTTTGAAGGTACTGCTGAACAATTAAAAGAAACAAAAGTAACCCAACCTGCTGTTTTTTTACATTCGGTAATTTTAGCCAAAACTTTAGGTGACGATTTCAAACCAGAAATGGTTGCGGGTCATTCTTTAGGGGAATTTTCTGCTTTAGTAACAAACGGAACTCTGTCTTTTGAAGATGGATTAAAATTAGTTTCTCAACGTGCATTAGCCATGCAAAAAGCGTGTGAAATTGCTCCTTCAACAATGGCTGCGGTTTTAAACCTTGACGATGCAATTGTAGAAGACATTTGTGCATCTATTGATGGTGTTGTTGTAGCTGCAAACTACAACTGTCCGGGTCAATTAGTCATTTCTGGAGAATATAAAGCGGTAGAATTAGCTTGTGAAAAAATGAAAGAAGCTGGAGCAAGAAGAGCGTTAATATTACCTGTTGGTGGTGCTTTTCACTCTCCAATGATGGAACCAGCTAGAGAAGAACTGGCAGCTGCTATTGAAGCAACAACATTCTCTGCTCCTATTTGCCCTGTGTATCAAAATGTTACTGCAAGTGCCGTTTCTGATGCTGAAGAAATAAAGAAAAATCTAATTATTCAATTAACAGCTCCTGTAAAATGGACACAATCTGTAAACCAAATGATTGCTGATGGCGCTTCTTCTTTTACTGAAGTTGGTCCTGGAAAAGTTTTAGTTGGTTTGGTTGGAAAAATAAACAAAGAAGTAGCAACGTTTTCTGCATAATTAAAAAAAACTATGAAAAAAATTGCCCTTATTTCCCTTTTAAGCTTGTTCGTTTCTTGTAAAGAAGACGTTAAAAAAGAAGAATCAACAACCGAAGAAATTCAAATTACTGAAACAGAAGTTAAAGAGGTTCCTGAATTTACAAAAGGAATTGAAGCAACTCACAAAAAAGCAGAATTTTTAGCGAATGACGTTATTAGTTATGACTTAATGGTGAATTTTGGAGGTAAAGAATATCTTGCTGGAAAGTTTACACAAACAGTAGATGGAACTTTAATTAGAATGGAAAGAGCCGATGGGGAAGTTGTGCTTTATGATGGTAAAGAAGTATATACTAACAAAGCAGATGCGAACCTTAAAGGGGATCGTTTTGATATATTTACTTGGCCTTATTTTATTACATTGCCTTATAAATTAAATGACAACGGTACTATTTGGTCTGACTTTCAAGACTTACCTTTTTACGGAGAAAATGTCGCTACTGGAAAGCTAACTTTTGAAGCTAATATTGGTGATGCTCCAGATGATTGGTACTACATCTACAAAGATGCTCAGAATCATTTAGTAGGTGCTGCTTATATTGTTAGTTTTGGAAAAGGAAAAGAAGCTGCTGAAAAAGAACCACATGCTGTAAAATATACTACTTTCTTAGAAACAAATGGAATTCCTTTTGCTACAGAATGGACGTATCATATGTGGACTCTTGAAACTGGTTTTGGAGACGAAATAGGTAAAGCAAAAGTTACTAATATTGTGTTCTCTAAAAAGAATGAAGCGCTTTTTGAAAAACCAGAAAATGCTACTTTAGTCCCTTTAAAGTAATACACATTAAACCAAAATATGAAAACTCCTATAATTATTTAGGAGTTTTTTTTAGTTATATTTGTTAAACCCAAATTAAGCATTTGAATTCTATTACTCTCATAACAAAGTCTAATGCGTAATTTGGGTTAAAATCGACGTACAATCTATATGAATTTGAATTTACGAACCGTAAATGTAACACGCTATATTACTCCGCTACGAGAAGGAGGTTCATTGCCTGCTTTAGCGGAAGCAGATGACGCATTTAAATATGTTTTAAAATTTCGTGGAGCGGGTCATGGTGTGAAAGCATTAATTGCAGAATTTCTGGGTGGACAAATTGCAAAATATTTAGGACTACCTATTCCTGAATTAGTTTTTGCCACTTTAGATGAAGCCTTTGGAAGAACAGAAGCAGATGAAGAGATTCAAGATTTATTAAAATCTAGTCAAGGATTAAATTTAGGCCTTCATTATTTATCTGGATCGATAACCTATGATGCAGCAGCTAATGACTGCGAAGCTTTGTTAGCTTCTAAAATTGTTTGGTTAGATGCATTTATTACTAATGTAGATCGAACTTTCAAGAATACCAACTTACTAATTTGGAACAAGGAGCTTTGGCTAATTGATCATGGTGCTTCTTTTTATTTTCATCATTCATGGACCAATTGGGAAACTACTGCAAAAACGCCATTTGCATTCATTAAAGACCATGTTTTGTTGCCAAAAGCTTCAAAGTTAGAGGAAGCTCATAAAGAATTTACAACCAAATTAAATGATCTAATTCTGAAAGAAATTGTTGATCAAATTCCTGAAGATTGGTTGCAATGGGAAGAACTGCCAATAACTGCTGAAGAAATTAAAGAAGTTTATTTTCAATTTTTATCGTTACGATTAAAAAATGCCGAATTATTTTTAAAACAAGCGCAAGATGCACGAAAAACACTTATATGATTATGCTGTAATTCGTGTTGTTCCTAGAGTTGAGCGCGAAGAGTTTATAAATATTGGTTTAATGCTTTATTGTAAACGTCAGAAATATTTACGCATACACTATCAAATTCCGAAAGAGAAAATTAGTTTATTCTGTCCTAAATTTGACATTGAGCAACTTACAATTAATGTAGAAGCTCTTGTAACTATTTGTGAAGGCAAAAAAGAAGGTGGACCAATTGCTCAATTTGAAAAAGACGAACGTTTTAGATGGATTACAGCTGTTAAAAGTTCAAGTATACAGACTTCTAGACCACACTCTGGATTTAGTGACGATTTAGATACAACCTTTGAGAAATTATATACCGAATTAGTCGAATAAAAATTAAAAGATGAATACAACTATCGAAAAAATACTTCTAGCGCAAAAAAATGTAAAAGTAATTGATGCTTCCATTGCTTATAAAGATTATGTTGCTTTGGATTTATCTGCAAAAAACACTGATCTAATAGCGTTAGATGTTACAGATGCAGTAATTTTTGAAGATTTCATAGAAGATCATCTTTCAAAAAATGATGCTAAAGTAGCTTTTGGAGGTTATTTAGAAACTCGAAATCTATACAGAAGAAGTAGTGTTTTTAAAAATGAAGTTACCGACGAAAGAAATATTCATATTGGATTGGATCTTTGGATAAAAGCAGGAACAAATGTATTGGCTGCTTTAGACGGGAGAATACATAGCTTTCAAAACAACACTGCTTTAGGCGATTATGGTCCTGTGATTATTTTAGAGCACACGATAGAAGACATCACTTTCTATACTTTATACGGTCATTTGAGTATTGATAGTTTAAAAGACAAGAAAGAAGGTCAAATAGTTACAAAAGGAGAAGTTATTGCACAATTGGGTGCACCACCAATTAATGGTGATTATGCTCCTCATTTACATTTTCAAATTATACAGGATATGCAAGGCAAAAAAGGAGATTACCCTGGTGTTTGTAGCTTGAATGATTTGGAGTTCTTTAAAGTAAATTGTCCAGATGCTAATTTGTTATTGAAGATTTAATAAATTTTTATTAAACAGAATGATTGTTATTTACTTATTCGTAAAAAAATATACGAATTGGTTCTTATTGGATTTATAAAAAAATATTGTGCCTTAAAAGTTTTTGTTTTCAAAAAGCAAATAGGACTACATTCGTTGTAGTTTTATATCGCTTTTTTATACAATTTTAGATTTTCATTCTCTAATTTACTAAATGTATTTGCTTTGTTAAAGGCTAGAATCTCTTTATAATTTAATCGTTCAATTTCGTTTTCTTCAATATCTGGAAATACATCTAACATTTTATTCTGAATATGACTAATAAACTTAACTAGATCTTCACAATATACTGAGGGATTATCGAACCCATTATTCTTATTATATCTATGAACTAATCTTCCACCTAAGCAAATTTCAAAAATTGGACATTGATTGCATTGATCACACACTTTCATGCTTTCATTAAAGTATAAGTTTGCTACAGATGAATTAAAGACTTCTTCTAGTACGTTGTTTTTTATAGTAATATTTGTCTTAGTAAACTCTTGTCCACATGCTTTTAAAGAGTCTATTGGTTCTATTTCACCATTGGTTTCAATTACCAAAGATTTAAGTTCATTAGAGTTAATATCATCAAAATTTGCGAAACCTAAAATCACGTTAATATAACCTACGAAAAGAGGTATATCAATTTTCTCTTTATCATCAAACCAAAGATCAAATAATCGAATTAAAAAATCGGCATAGGGTTGATTATAATCTAAAGCATCTTTGTATGGAAAATTAGCATGCGTGAAGTCTTTAATTAAGAAATTAACAGAATCTACGTTTAAGCTTTTTAGACTTTTATATACTTTATCAGGATTTTCATCTACATCCATAACGGTAATAACATCGGCTCTTTTTGTAATTTCCTTTACTAAATCAATTGCTTTTTTTACAGCTGTATAACTTCCATTTCCTTTATGATCTACTCTATATTTATCATGAGATTCTTCTGTACTGTCTATACTTATGCCTATTTCTACTTCATTTTCTAAAAGAAGCATGCACCATTCTTCATCTAATAATATTCCATTTGTTTGAATACTGAAAGAAACTTTAAGTCCCTTAACTATTCCTTCGATTGCCTTTAGCTTTTGAAGCATCTCTTTAAATCGTTTTTTCTCCATTAATAAAGGTTCTCCTCCATGAAATAGAAAATTAAACGTTGTGAGTTTGTTTTTTATAATATATAGCTTTGCTTTTTCAATGACAGCATCAATTGTGTCTTCACTCATGAACTTTGGCTGATTTTTATAGGAATCGTCGCCAAGGTTGTACATAAAGCAGTATGAACAGTTTAAATTACAACGACTTGCTATCTTTAAAACCAATGAATTAAATATATACATGATTCAATTTTTGAAGGTTAAAAACAAGAGGTTGCAAAACGTGCAACCTCTTGTACTTGAGTATTAATTTGTTCTAATTTGATCTAAACTTTCTGCTACTCCAGTTCTAACGCATCTCTTTAAAACTTCATTCCATTCATAACCTTCTACACAAGAAGGATTAGCTCTTGTTGGAATATGTATTACAATTGGTACATTAGGCACTCCTCCTTTAATATTTTGTAAAAATTCGAATTGATACTTTGTTAAGTTTTCTAAACTTTTCCCAAATGTTACTTTCTTTGTTTTCATGATATACTATTTTTTCAATTCCCTACTCTATTACGTTGGATTTTCGGGTTCTTCCAATATGATCGATCTACTAGTAAGTGTAAAAAACTAGAAACCATTACCCAAAAAACAACAAGTATTTTAAAAAAAGGAATCACAACTAATTAAATAGCACTCATTTTCTTTTTTAGAAAATCATCTTTATCTTTAATTTGTTGTTAGCTATACCATTAATAAACAATAATTATTTAAAAAAACATTAATCTTCTAAAGGACACCCTACGCTATCAACAGGAACTCCCAATGGTGTTCTTTCACATTCGTCAATAACGTTTATTACGCCATCCCCATCATCATCATTTCTTTCAATAAAATTGTCGTCAGGTCTATGACATGAACTCAATATTAAAATTAAGATTGCAACAGTAAAATAAAAATTCTTTGTTTTCATTTGTATAAAATTTTAATTTTAGCGAATGAACTATTTCATGTCGCTTATTTTTTCAACAAAGATGTGTTAGATTTTAATATTAATGGGATGCGCCTACAAGTAAGGCAAAAATAGTGGTATTTGCTTATCTATTTTTACTAAAAAAACGAGTAAATACAATGGTTTAGAGAGCATTATAATTGTTAGTAAAAAAGGTACACATTTACAGGCAAAATGAATTTTATGGAAGAAAAGCAACACTATGGCTTGTTTGAATTTGCTATAATATGCAACAACTAGTGAAATTTATGATTTAAAAAATTCGGTTGGTGTTTTTCCTGTTTGTAATTTAAAATGCTTATTGAATGTAGATTTTGTATTAAACCCACAATCATAGGCTAGAGAAATCATAGTGAATTTTTTATTTTCTGCTTTAGAAGCTATTTTGATAAACTCATTTATTCGAAGGGAATTAATATAATTATAAAAATTCTTTCCTTCCATTTCGTTAATAACTTGAGATAAATGGTTAGGGTGTACTTTCAAACTTTTTGATAACTCTATTAATGTGAGTTCTTGATTTTTATAACATGAACTTTCCTCCATGAAATCTTTTAGAGCAGTATAGATCTCCGAAGCCATATCTTCATTTAATCCAGATTTTGCATATTTTTCCTTAGAACTATTTTTTTTAGGAATTTCAGTGGTATTTACTCTTTGATTTTCTGTAGTAAAGTCTTTTTCTGATGTATCGACTGTATCAGTATTAGAATAAAAAATTTTCAACTGATTAATTCCAAAAAAACCAATAAAGAGGACTAAGATAACTATTGCAGTATAGGTGACATTATTTTCAAAGAAAAGAGATAAAATGTATATAATACCATTACCAATTGATAAGCACTTTAACCAATGTAGTTCCTTTTTATCTGTATTTGAAAATCTATCTTTTATATTTTTTTGATGTTTGTTTATAATTATTAAAGACCAAATAGAATAGGTTAAACCTGATATTATTACTAACAAACCCTCTAGCAATACATACCATTCGAAACCTTCTCCGTTGTTTTGATAAACAGCTATTTTTTGTGCACCAGTTAATTTGTAAAAAGGAATTGCTAATAAAGTTAAGGCTATAGATGGTATGAAGTGTAGAAATATTGTGCTTTTTCTTTTAATTGTATTTCCAGTAATTTCAATAACATAGAAATACAGCAGAACTCCATGTAATACTGGTAAGGATAAACCAATGCCAAGCCAATGTGGATGCTCAAAAAAATAACCCGTCTCTAAAAAATAGCGTAATATTTGAAGTACAGAAATAAAAATGAGCCAAACAACAAGAATTTTATCAGCAGGTGATTTTTTCTTTTTTATTAATAGAAGTAGCGAAAGAAAAACAGCAACAAAAATTCCAAATATTAAAAACATGTAACTAACTTATTTTAAAAAAAACAAAGTAACGAAATAAAACATATTAAAAATAATAAACAATAAAATCGTAGCGTTTTTTAATGTTATCTCTAATTTTTCGTTTTCCAATAACCACAATAATGTTTAGAGATTAAAACGACCTTTATAGCCCTGACAGAAACAATATTCTATGAATGTGAAGCGCGAAACAATGACAAATTTAATAGACCTAAGGTGCTTTTTTCCAAATGATTTTATTCTCCTAAAAAATGATTTTTGATTTAAAGCAGAACAGGAATTGAATAAAAAATATTCAATTCCTGTTCTGCTAATCTATTTCAATAACTTATTTTGCCATTACAGCAGTATCTGTAAAATCTGTAAACAAACCATCTAGACCTAAATTATAAAAAGCTTGATATTCTAAAATTGGATTATTATGATAATTACTCAATAGTCTTCTGCCTTCATTTCTAAAAGTATAGGCATGGACTTGTAGTCCTCTAGTATGTGCTTTGGTTATTAGGTTACTTGGTGCAATTGCTTCCTTATCTGCATCGTTTATTTTTCCGTCTGCATTTAAGTCGTCTGCAATTCCGTCATTATTTGCATCTGTTCCTTTATAAGAAATGATAAAAGGTTTCCATGGTCCAACTCCATTTGCATAGGTTTTTACAAAATCTAAACCTGCATCGGTAGTAAAGAAACTATAGTCTCTTGTATCACCTTGTAAATGCCAATCGTATGGCTTACCGTAAGAGACTGTTTCACCTGTTGGCACATCAAAAATCAAGTCTCCATTTAATGCCACATCATAACAACTTAATAATTGGATAATTTTAACTGTAGATTTTGATCGAATATATTGCAAATTAGACACTTCAAAAGACTGCACATAAACTGGTGATGATTCATTATTCCAACCTGCTGCTGTTAATTCTTCTAATAATTTATCTGAAATTTTTAAGTTCAACGCTTCATGATAAGCAGGGTGTTTCGTTTCTGGATAAATACCAATTGTTCTTCCTAATTGTGCCGATTTTTCTTTCGCTAAAGCAATTACTTCTGCAAATGTTGGTATTTCATATAGGTTATTGAATTGTTGCGATCGTTCTGAGAATGCCTGTTTTGCCTTTAATTGCTTAATTTCTGCCAAAGTGAAATCTGAAACAAACCAATCTTCAACCATTGCTCCATCAATATCTTTAGTTGTTTTTTTTGAAGCAAAAGCAAGGACATCTGCAACATTTGTAGTTCCAGAAAGCATTGGTTCGTGTCTTACCACCAAAACGCCATCTGAAGTCATTACCAAATCGGGTTCAATAAAATCTGCGCCTAGTTCTATTGCCTTCGTATAGGAAGCTATAGTGTGTTCTGGTAAATAACCAGAAGCACCTCTATGCGCTACAATTAATGGAGATTTTCCTGAAAGTGTAGGGTATTTTGACACAGGAACTCCTTGGTCGTCGATAGCATCATCTCCATTACAAGCTATTGCTAACAAAGCAATCATTGAAAAAATTGAATTTCTTAGAATCATTTTAAAGTATATTTGTTTGTAGCACAAAACACTCTATTTTTTTCTATTTTCTCATTAATCAAGCGTTAAATATAAGTTATGAAATTAACTCCTACTCTTCTGTTCCCATTTCCATGCACTTGCTAAAGCATCTTCAAGAGAAAGATTAGCTTTCCAACCAAGAATATTATTTGCTTTATCTAT
This sequence comes from Flavobacterium jumunjinense, assembly GCF_021650975.2. NCBI lineage: Bacteria > Pseudomonadati > Bacteroidota > Flavobacteriia > Flavobacteriales > Flavobacteriaceae > Flavobacterium > Flavobacterium jumunjinense. The sequence goes on along the minus strand of NZ_CP091285.1, from coordinate 2,197,976 downwards.
GTTAGCATACGCTTCTGTAATATCACCTTCTCTTCTATCTACAATTTTGTAATTTAACTTATGACCTGATACTTTTTCAAAAGTAGTAATCACTTCTAAAACAGAACTTCCAGTTCCAGTTCCTAAATTAAAGGTTTCTACTTTTTCTAAATTCTGCTTGTTTAACAAACGTTTTAAGGCAATTACATGAGCTTTTGCTAAATCTATAACATGAATATAATCACGAATAGCAGTTCCATCTGGAGTAGGGTAATCGTTTCCGAATACTGACAATTCTTTACGTAAGCCTAAAGCTGTTTGTGTTATATATGGCACAAGATTTTGGGGAACACCAAGGGGTAATTCTCCTATTTCTGCTGAAGGATGTGCTCCAATTGGATTAAAATAACGTAATAAAATAGCATTTAAGCTCGTAACTTTAGCAACATCAGTAATTATTTCCTCACCTATTTGTTTGGTATTTCCATAAGGAGACATTGCTTCTTGAACAGCCGCGTTTTCAGTTATTGGCATTTTTTCGGCTTGACCATAAACAGTACATGAAGAACTAAAAATAAAATTCGCATCAGACAGTTCTTTCAATTCTTGTAAAAGATATACTAATGTATTAATATTATTTTCATAATACAACAATGGGTCTTCTACGCTTTCTCCTACTGCTTTTGATGCTGCAAAATGAATTACACCTTGAATATCATTGTGTTTTTTAAAAAAATTTTGAACAGATGTTTTATTCCGTAAATCTAACTTCTCGAATAGCGGTTTCTTTCCTGTTATATTAAAAATACCTTTTAAAACATCTTCAGATGAATTGGATAAATTATCTATAACAATAACTTCTAAACCTTCGTTTTGTAATTCTACAACGGTATGTGAACCTATAAAACCTAGACCTCCTGTTACTAGTATTTTCATTTTTTCTAAGAAAATGGAAAATGAAATAAAGAAAACAGAACAAAGAAAATAGATCTTTAGTACATCGTCTATATTCTTTGTTCTATTTTCTTTGTTCTTTTCTCTTAATTAAACAAATTCTAAAACAGAATCTGTTATAAACTTAATTTGTTCGTCATCTAATTCGGTATGCATTGGTAATGCAATTACTTCTTTACATAATTGATTGGTTACAGGAAAGTCTTCTTCCTTATATCTTGCATCTGCATACGCTTTTTGGCTATGTAACGGAATTGGATAATATATTGCACAAGGAATATCTTTGCTTTGTAAATGTGCTAACAATGCATCTCTTTTTCCATTTGTAATTCGAATAACATATTGGTGAAAAACATGACAATCACAGCTTTCACAAATTGTTGGCACCACTATGTTTGGATTTACACCCAATGCCATTGAATATTTTCTTGCAGCATCTTGACGTGCTTTATTGTAAGCATCTAAATGAGGTAGTTTTGCTTTCAAAACTCCAGCTTGTATACTATCTAAACGAGAATTTACACCAACGACATCATGATGATATCTTTCGTACATTCCGTGATTTACTATTCCTCTTAATGTATGTGCTAAAGCATCATCATTGGTAAAAATTGCACCACCATCTCCATAACAACCTAAGTTTTTAGATGGAAAAAATGAAGTTGAACCTACATGTCCTATTGCTCCTACTTTGGTTTTAGCCCCTTTTTTTGATGAATAAGTAGCCCCAATTGCTTGTGCGTTATCTTCAATTACATATAGGTTATGCTCGTTAGCAATTTCCATAATTGCATCCATATTTGCAGCACGACCAAATAAATGTACAGGAACGATTGCTTTTGTTTTTGGTGTTATAGCTTTCTTTATTGCCTCTAAAGAGATATTCATATTGTTCATATCTACATCTACTAAAACTGGAGTTAACTGCAATAAGGCAATCACTTCAACAGTAGCTGCAAATGTAAAATCGGCAGTAATTACTTCATCACCCGGTTTTAAATCTAATCCCATCATTGCAATTTGCAACGCATCGGTACCATTTGCACACGGAATTACATGTTTTACACCTAAATATTTTTCTAAATCTGCTTGAAATTGATGAACCAACGGTCCGTTTATATACGTATTTGTATCTAATACTTCTTGGATTGAAGCATTTACTTCTTCTTTTATTTTTTCGTATTGACTTTTAAGGTCAACCATTTGTAATTTTTTCATCTGAATAAATTTGGTAAAACAAAAGTAACAATTATTTTATGATTCGTAGCGAATGGTTTATGCTTTTTTGGTTTCCTTATTCCTGCTTTTCGTTGCAATACTTTTGGTAAAGTTTTAAACTTTAGCTAAGGCTGTTTTCACTACAAATAATAATTCAACGAATACAATTAAAACATATAACTTATGAGTTAATCTGGGCTAAATAGTAACTGTTTTTGTTAAATAAATTCCTTAATTTTGAATCTTGATTAAGTTTAAGGTTTATGAAGTGAAGAGTTGACAACTTTTTAAAAGTTATCAACTCTAGAAATATAAAAAATAAATGGCAAAAAAAGAACATTATTTTACTCGGTTTGAAGAGGAACGTATCTATCATGTTTATAATAGAACGATAGATAAAAAACCAATGTTTAAATCTGCTGAAAATTATGCTTTCTTCATTCGTCAATTTGATAAATATCTATCAGATTATATCAACATTTATGCCTATAATTTAATAGGAAATCATTTTCATTTCATGATTCAAATCAAAGATTTAAGTGATTTGACAAATAAAATAGTCAAAACAGATTTGACAACTTTTGAAAAGTTGTCAAATCTAGAAAAACCAAAAACTACACACGACATTGTAAGCCATCAGTTTAAAAAGTTTTTTCAAAGCTACGCTATGGCTTTCAACAAACAACACAGTCGAATTGGTACACTTTTTCAAACACCTTTTAAACGTGTAGAAGTGAGTGATGAGGAATATTTACGAGAATTAATTTGTTACATACATACAAATGCTCAAAAGCATCAAATTGTAAAAGACTTTAGAGAATGGAAATGGACATCCTATCACAAAATACTATCTGATAAAGAAACTAAATTATTAAAAAACGAAGTAATAGACTATTTTAATGACATAGAAAATTTCGAATATACGCACCTTCTTTTTGCTAAAAAAATTGAAGAAAAAGAACGAGATTTTTTTATTGAAGATTAAAAATATTTTGAACAAAACAGATTTAACAAACAGATTTGACAACTTTTTAAAAGTTATCAAATCTACACAATAACAACAAGATAAATGCTTTTTTTATACAACATAACAATACTTATTGCTTCCCAACTCTTAAAGCTAATAGTCCTATTTAGCCCTAAAATAAAACTTTTTGTAGAAGGACGAAAAAATGTATTTCCAACTTTAAAAGAAAGAATAAAACCAACTGATAAAACTATTTGGTTTCATGCCGCTTCCTTAGGTGAGTATGAACAGGGGTTGCCTGTTATGGAAAAAATAAAATTACACTACCCTACACATAAAATAATTGTTACCTTTTTTTCTCCTTCTGGTTATGAGGTTCGAAAAAACAATACTGTTGCAGATGTAACTGTCTATTTACCTTTAGACACCTTCGCGAATGTTAGAAAATTTATTAAACTTGCACGTCCGGAAATGGTGTTTTTTATTAAATATGAATTTTGGCCTAATTATTTGAATGCGTTAAAAAAACAAGGCATTAAAACCTATTTGATTTCTGGGATTTTTAGAGAAAAACAAGCTTTCTTTAAATGGTATGGTGGTTTTTATAGAAATGCTTTAAAAACTTTCGACTACTTCTTTGTACAGAATGAGAAATCGAAAAAATTAATTCAATCTATTGGTTTTTCTAATGTGAAGATTTCTGGTGATACTCGTTTTGATAGAGTTGTTGCCATTTTAAAAAGAGATAATTCATTGGGCTTTATTGAAGATTTTTTGTTTCTCGACTCCGCTCGAAATGAAAAAGCTAAAACAATCGTTATAGGTAGTTCTTGGCCAAAAGACGAAAATTTATTAATTGACTTTATTAATCAATCTTCTGATAATGTGAAATTTATTATTGCTCCACATAATATTAAAGACGAGCAAATTCAAGAATTAAAAAAATCAATTGTAAAGAAAACAATTCTTTTCTCGGAGAAAGATGCTATTCTGAAACAAGTTGATCATAAGAAAATATTGGACTATCAAGTCTTTATTATTGACACTATTGGTATTTTAACTAAAATCTATTCGTATGCTGATATTGCGTATGTTGGTGGTGGTTTTGGGAATCCAGGTGTGCATAATATTCTAGAACCTGCTACTTTTGGTTTACCAATTGTTATTGGCCCTAATTATTCTCATTTTGCAGAAGCAACTGCTTTAGTAAACATGGACGGATGTGTTTCGATTTCAAACTATACTGAATTGAAAAATACTTTCGATTTATTACTCCAAAACGAAGATGAACGCTATGAAAAAGGTCACATTTGTAGCACATTCGTTCAAATGAATAAAGGAGCAACTGATATTATTTTAAGATATTTGGAATAATGTTTGAAATTATTTATTATATAAACTATTGTACAAATTGGAGATCTTTAAGAAGGAATTTTCCAAGATTATATTTTGTTTTTATCTCATTTCAATTTCAAGTATATGTAATTCCATTTATATACCTATTTTATAAACTTAAAGAATTCAACATACTTAATTCTTTAAACATTTTCTTCTCCGATTCTGGAGACATTAATTTTTTACCTATTATATCTATATTGATTTACTTAGGTATTTATGATTATTTCACCTATTTTAAAAAAGAAAAAACAGAAATTATATATAAAAAATATACTGGAAAGTTTGAAAATTTAATTGATGGTTCTTTCCCTCTACTTACATTTATATCAATAGCTTACTTCTGGATTTTAGGCATACTAGAGCTTATTTTCAGAGCTCTAATATAGCTATAAACTCAACTTTTCTTTAAAAGCGCTAGATTGTCTTCTTGAAATTTCTACTTTTATTTCTTTAGGCAAATGCACTAATAAATTGCCACTAAACCAAGGATCTATTTGATTGGCATATTGAATATTTATAATTTGATTTCTATTGGCTCTAAAGAAAAATTCTTCTGGAAGTTTGGCTTCTATTTGATTTAATGATTTTGAAATAATCGCTTTTTCTTCTTTAAAAAAAACTTTTGTGTAATTCCCGTCTACTTCAAAAAGATAAATATCTTCTATTTTTACTAACCAACATTTTTCTCCGTCTTTAATAAAAATCTGATTGCTCAATGCCAATTTTTGTTGATTCTTTATCTCTTTTTCTTGGAGGTTATTTTTTACTTTTTCAATGGCTTGTGAAAACCTTTTGGCATTAATTGGCTTTAATAGATAATCTAAAGCATTATATTCAAATGACTTTATAGCATATTCATCAAAGGCTGTGGTGAAAATTGTTATGGGCACATTGTCTAACATTTCCAATAATTCGAAACCGTCCTTTTCTGGCATATTAATGTCTAGAAAAAGTAAATCGGGTTGTATTTTGTTTATCAATTCGAAACCTTCGTCTACGTTTTCTGCTTCACCAATAATTTCAATTTCTGTGTGTGATTTTATTAATTCTTTTAGCTCATTTCTTGCCAAACGAGAATCTTCAACTATTACTGCTTTTATTTTTTTCATTGGTCTAATTCATCGGGAGTTTAATTATTGCTCGTACTTCATTTTCATTTTCTTCTAAAGAGAATGAGGCTAAATTTCCATACAAAAGACTAATTCGTTCTTTAATATTTTGCAATCCTAATTGGGTTGAATTTTCATCTATAGTCAACTTTCCAGAATTACTTACTTCAATCATTAAATTATTATGGACTATATTGGTTTTTAATTTTACAATTCCGCCTTGTTTTAAATTAGCAATACCATGTTTTACTGCATTTTCTACTAACAATTGAATAACCATTGGTGGAATTTGCAATTTTAAGGTTGCTGCCTCGATTTGTTTTTCAAATTGTAATCGCTCTTCAAATTGAATTTTAGAAATTGCTATAAAATTGTCTACTACTTCTAATTCTTCTTCTAATGAAATAGCGTTGATATTATTTTTTGTTAAAGAATACCGTAACATTTCAGATAATCGTGTTATCATTTCTCTTGACTTTTCAGGATTCTCTAGAATTAGTCCTCTTATATTATTTAAGCTATTAAACATAAAGTGAGGATTAATTTGTCCTTTTAAAGCGTTTAGTTGCGATTCTTTTAATGAGGCTTCTAATCTTGCTTTTTCTACTAAATTTTCTCTCAATTGTTTTGTAGATTTTATTATGGTATAAAAAACTGTCCAAAGAAAGAAAAGAAAACAAACTACAATTACAAAAGCAATTTGATTGGGTGTTTTTTGTGATGGATGATCTAATACTTCTGGTCTTAAATAAACATAATTTAACATTAAATAATTATACAATCCTAACGTAAAATAGTATGTTAAAGCTGCAACTATAAATAGAAAAAATATTTTAAGTATTTCCCATAATCTAAAATCATTTAGATTTATCTTTTTATTAAAAACATATTTTAATCCAAATGAAATACTTACTAGGAAAAATATATTAACGGTATAGTCTAAAACTAATTGCCACTTTTCATAGCCTAAGTCATTTGCTTTTGGACTAACAATTTGCGGTATAATTTGTATACCAATTATGATACTCCAAATTATTATTTGATACAAAACAAACTTTTTATTATTACTCATTTTCATTCTTTTTATCCTCCTAATGCTTCTCTATAACCCGAAACAAATCCTGTCAAGAAAGCGATTAACAGCATTAAAAAAGCAACAACTACTAGAATGACTATAATTTTTTTAACAGCTTTGAATTCTTCATTATGTTTCATGTTATTGACTCTTTTCTTTTGAAAATATCCCTTTGACAAAATTAATCATCAAAGGAATATTATTCTTAAAATATTATTTTAAATTTTGTGCAAAGAAACCTAACATTGTTTTATATAATGCAATTGAGTTTTCTTCATGATAAAATCCGTGCCCTTCATTATATTTTACCATATATGGAACTTCAAATCCTTTTGCTCTCATTGCGGTAACAATTTGATCGGCTTCGTTTATATTTACTCTAGGATCATTTGCACCTTGCACTACAAATAACGGTTTATTTATTTTATCTAAGTTATTAATTGGTGAAACTTCTTTTGCTATTTCTAATTCTTTTGCGTCTTCCATATTGTACCAAATCTCATACATCATTGCTCTATATTTTTCCCAATATGCTGGGAATGTACTAAAAAATGTTTCTAGATTGGACACTCCTACATAGTCTACTCCACACTTATACAACTCTGGTGTTTTTATTAATCCCATTAGAGTTGCGTAACCACCGTGACTTGCACCATATATTGCAACATTATTTTCATCGACTAGTCCTTGTTCTATAACATATCGAACACCGTCTTCAACATCATCCATTGCTTTTCTTCCAATTTGTTTAAAACCTGCTTCAAGAAATTCTTTTCCATATCCTCCTGAGATTCTAAAATTAACTTGTAATGTTGCATATCCTCTACTTGCAAACAATTGCGTTTCTGGATTGAATCCCCAATAATCTCTTACGCCTTGTGGTCCGCCATGAGGATTTACTATTAATGGTACTTTTTTTCCATTCAGAGCTTCTTTGGGTAAAGTAATATAACCGTGTAATGTTAATCCGTCTCTACTTTTAAAAGTAATAGGTCTCACTTCTGCCATATCTTTTTCATTCAATTGTGGCATTAAATCGAATAACAGACTTGTCTTTTTTGTTTTTGCATTATATTCATAATACCTGCTATAAATTTTATCACTAGATACAACTAACAAATACTTATCTTCATTCTCTGTAACATCGGCAATACTAAACTGATTTCCTTTAAACTCTTTTGTCCAAATAGTATTTAAATCTTTATAGGTTTTACTAACAGGCTCTATAACTTGTTTTTCTCCATAATAACCTAGGTAATCAATTTCATAATTTCTTTTTCTTGACAAAGCAATTGAAGAAACATCGTAGGTTTTGTTTGAATATATTTCTTTAATTACTTTTTTCTTTTTTAAGTCATATAATACAATTCTAGACTTATCTGAGTCTAAGTTGGTCAACACATAAGCTTCATCTTTATTTTTAGACGCATAATTGAAACTTAAAATTCTGAAAGTACTTTTCCAATCTAACTGAAACAATAGTTCGAAATCTTTTGCTCCTTCTGGCTTATGAAAAATATGATTTTCTAATCCGTTTACAATTTTTGTATATCCACGCAAAACTCCATCTTTATCGAATTCATAACCTTCAACAGGGTTTTTAACATCTGTATTTGTAAATAACTTTTCTAAAGCTCCTGTGTTTACATTTACTTTATAGGGTTCGAAAACTTTTGAATTTTCTTTATTCATTGAAATAATTATGAAATCTTTTTGTTCTCTTAATCTATTTAAGAAATTAGCTTTTACGCCTTCAAAAGGTGTTAAATCGACACTATTTGTTCCGTCTATATTTACCGCATATATATGATAATTCTCATCTCCTCCTTTATCCATAACATATATCAACCTTGAGTCATTAATCCACCCATATCCTTTTATTAATTCCTCTTTTTCTTCTATAGCACGGTTAATTTCACCATTCGTTGTGTTTTTAACATACAAATGATTCTTTCCATCCTTATCTTTTTCCTGATAGGACAAGTATTTTCCTTCTGGAGACATTTGAAATCCAGATGCTTTTGGTTTTTGAAAATAATCTTCTACTTTATATTTATAATTTGCTTTATCAAAACCAGCAAGCTTGGCTAAAGCACTATCAGATGAAGGTAGACTTACATTTCCTGGTTTTTCTACGATTGTCTTTTTAAGATGTAACGGAAACTCCATGCCTCCTTGATAAAAAGTACCATTAACAACTTTATTTTCTAATTTTCCTTTGTATTTTATTCCGGCTTGAGTGAAAGCTATTTCTAAAACATTATTTTCAAAAGAAGTCTTGTCCATTGCAATCCCCATTGCTCCTTGAGAAGGACTATCCATTGTTGAAGTAATCTTTCCGTCTTTATTCTCAACATTGAATATTAAATCCAATTTTGTTCCTTGAACATCTAAAGTCCCTTTCCAAGAACCTTCAATTTGCGCATAACTATTTATTGCTCCTAGAGTGATTAATAGTATTGTTGTTATGTATTTTTTCATCTTATTTTTTAATTAATTAAACCTAGTATTAATTCAACTGTAAATCTTAAAGCTTTAACGATAAAGAGTACCATATTTTATATTTTTTTATTGTTCGTTCTATTTTTTTAGAAGAAATAGAATTTTACTATTTTAAAAGTTGAAAAGCCAACTGTGAAACCTATTACTGCTGCAATTATCAGCTTTTTTTTAATATCGAATTGTTTTATGTTTTTCATATTTATTTTGTTTTATTCTGTTTTGATATTTCAAAAGTAATTCAGAATTAAAGCTAATTTTTCTAAAAAATGATAAGTGGTAATTATTAATGATAAGTGGTTTGTTGTTCTTCGCTACTTTCTTCTTTTAAATTTTAAGTATAAAAAAAGCCTCCAACAAGCATTTAACTTAATTGGAGGCTTTTTTAAAACCGTACTCTATTATATATGATTAATTCTTCTTAAGTAGGATTTTTCCTTGACTAAACTGATAAGCTACATCTAAAAAAGAAATCATTTTTGACCAATTTTCTTTCGGTTCGAAATTATTTGCATAGAATTTCATTGTCTTAATCTTTAATAAGTTGCCTTCTAAAGTTGCCTTAGATGTAAAACCTCCTGTTTCATTAACAACATCAAAATTAAGAGATTCAATACCTTCTACACTATATCCTTCTGGTATTTTTAATGTAATAGCATCTGAAAAAGATCTTGGATAGCTCATAAAAACACTATTTTCTCTTATTTTCTCTTTTTCTTCAAGTGCTATTTGACCACCAATCATTTTTCCAATTTGAAGAATATAATTTGGTCCCGCTTTTTTTATTAAATCTTTATTAATTTTGAAAGACTCGTCCATTTCGAAGGCATCTCCTTTACCAAACCTTCCATTATTAACTATTTTAAAGTCATAATCTTCTAATTCTAATGAGAATTCATTAGCACTTAGTTTTTTAAAACTTTCCTTTTGTTTTTCTTTTAAGTTTAGAATTAAAGCATCTAATTCTTTTTCATATCTATCCTTGTCCTTTTTCTTTTTTACATAATCTAAAACAGAAAGTGACCCGTACTTTTCATAATCTTGATATACATAATCATAAAACATTAATCTTTCTCCTTGTTCATCTAATTTGTTTTGACCTAAGTTTTTTGACTTCTTTAAAACATTAATAGTTGAAAAATCATCAGAAATTGTTAAATCTATAACATCGGAAGTGTTATTCTCTTTATAGTTTGACTTTGGCAATTGTGTTGTTTCTATATCATCTATATGTTTTTGATCGGTTACTTTTAAGGCATATGCGTTTATACCTTCTAACTGAGAACTTATTATGTTTACAGTTGAATAATGATTGAATGATTCAATATAAATTGGGTTTTCAGTTTTTACTTTCAGTACGAATTCCGCATTACTTTCTAGTAGCAATTTACTTATGTCTCCATTATATCTATTGGAGCCAATTAGTATTTCGTAATCTATTTTTTCATTTTTTAAAAAGGCTGCAAAGTATCTTACAAACTCTTCTTCTTTATTAAAAAGTATAGGATTATATCCATAATAATTAAAAGCATTCATAATTTTAGCCTCTGAAAAAACATAAGCTTCAATATAATTGGTGAAAAATTTATGTCGAATGAAATAATACACCGCTTTTACTTTCTCTTCATCGCTTGCAAACGTTTTTCCTTTCAAGAATTGACTTACAAAACCTAGATCTCCATAAGGTCTAAACTTATCTGTATAGAACTCAAAAATATCTTCTTTCTTAATAATCGATTTTATTGAATCGGCTTCTTTAGGAATAAAAGCATATGCTCTTTTCTCATATTTACCTGTCCTCGCAAAGTTTACTTGAAACTTATAGGAAGGCAATTCTACAAAGGGATAAAACCAACGTTGACTTTCTTTTTTATCAACATCTTTCATATTAAAACTATACTTTCTTACTCTATCTCTATTTTTCTTTAAATTTAAATCTTCCTCTTTTAGTTTCGGTGCTCCATTAAATGTATTAAAAAGAATGAAAAAATCTTTTTCAGTATTCAATACAAATTGATAATCCATTATTGGATATATCTCATTTACTATATCTTCTACCGGTTCATAATGATACAAATCATTTTCACCCATTATTACATTCGTGTGAAAGTAATAATCTATAATATCTCCTTTTTCTAAATTTGGTATTGCTAATTTATTTTGATCGTCTTCTTCTATAACTTTTTCAGAATCTACAATTATCTCAGTACCATCTGGTTTTATAATTTTTACACCTAATGTAAACTTACTTTTTACAATACTTGTACCATAGCTTCTATAGCTATTATTTTTTTTATATTTAAACTCAGAATAATCACTAACAGCTGCCTGATCCAATAGTTTTATTTTTTCATGAATAATTCTTGTATATTCAATACTATTGTGTGGTCTATTATAAGTATAATCTATCGATTTTAATAAAAAGACGGCCGATTCGTTTTTCCATTTTTCAGGAATCTCTACTGTATTATTTGATGCTCCCCAAATCAAATCATTTAAAATTTCATTATCCTTTTTCGATTGGCTATAAATAATTGTACTTAGTCCGATACATAGGATAAGTAAAAAATTCTTTCTTTTCATTATTCTGTATTTATTATTTTATAAAGGTGTTCTACTTAAGTTGTTTTTTTAGATAATATCAATTGTTCATCATAAACAGCTCTTATATCTTTTAAAAGTGTATTCCATTCTTCGAAGTCTTTTGCTTCAATAACAGCATTTTGAAAAATGAATGATTTTTTATAATGCAACTTATTTTCTTTTAAACTAAAACTCACATCTATTTTATAATTTGATGTTTCAACATGTAAATCCTTTGGAATATTATTTACTTTGTATCCCGTTGGAATTTCTAAAACAATTTCAGTTGACAAATATTTTTTACAAGAAAACAAAAAATCGGTTTTTCTATCTTTAAAATCTAGGTAATCAAATTCTCTATCATAATCTAAATCAATATAAATCTCATCATTAAAAGAAGAAACTCTATTGTCTTGTGCTAATTTATAATCGATGATTAATTCTCCTTCACGTGATTCTATATTGGATGTCTTAATTTCATTTACCAATACATTCTTGTCTTCATTATTTAAGAAGTAATTTAACACGTTCTCTTTCTTGTCTGTTTTAACATTATTATATCGATTTAAAAAAGAGACTTTACTTTCTCCAACATAACCGCGTTTTGCTTCTCCAACTAGTGCGTTATTGGCTATTTTTGCATTAAAAACATATGTTTCTTTATTCTCTGAATAACTTCCAACAGGTACTTTATTCAAAATAAATTTATCACCATCTTCAATTAAAACTTCCTTACCTTGAATTCTATCAGCATAATCTCCAAAAGGGTTATATTTTTCAGTTCCATCTAAATAAATAAATTTTCCGTCTTTAATTAAAGTACAAATCATATGATTGTCTACAGAAAGAGAAGGTGTTGAATAATTATATGCGATTCGTTTCGTTCCAATCCAAGTCAATCTAGCGTCATATCCTGCTAATTTTAGCATCTGTTTAATTAAATTCGCCATCCCCTTACAATCACCGTAACGATTATCAAATACTTTTTGAGATTCTTCAGGTTTAAATCCAGCAATTCCATCCTCGAAAGCTATGTATCTAATATTATCCTGAACCCAATAATAGATGTTCTTAATTTTTTCCTCATCGGACGTAACATCCTTAGTCAACTCGCTAACTTTACTTTGTAGTTTAGTTGGCTCATCCTTCATCTGGTCAACTAATGATTTATACCATTTATACAGATCTTTAGTTTCATTAAAAAGAGCGTGACTTACGTTTTTAACTTTATATGATTTTGCTAAAATTAAAAGGTGTGGATATAAGTAACTTGGTCCAGGAGATTGCTGTTCTTTAAATCTTGCATTTATATTTTTAATTTTATAGACAATTGTTTTTTCTTCTGATTTCGGATTATCTATTTCTTCTTTTGAAATATCATAACCTTCGAAATTCATTTCCTTAAACTCTAAGTTTAACCAATTAGGAACAACAATTTTAATCTCTTTATTTAAAACCTGATATTCATCTGCAAAATAAATACTCGTAAAATATTTAATATCATTCGTTATCTTTTGTGATTCAAAATTATAAATATAACCTTGTACTGGGAATGAAATATTAAAAAACTTTACCCTTGCATCATGATGAAACAAGTCTTGATCTTTATATGCTTGATCTTTTACAGGCAGATAAACACTCTTATTATCTCTATAATTTAAATTAAACTTTAACACCGATGATTGCCCGTCATACATTTCATATTTTTGTATATCTGCACGAGAACTTATATTCATTAAAGATTCTTCAATAGTATGTAGAACAGTAATTTCTTCCTTTTTAGAATCCATTTTAAATTCTATCAATTCTTTTCCGTTTAACACAACTACATCTTCTTTTTCAAATTGTGCTTTTAATTCTTTTGCTTGATTTATATGTTCTGGAGTTGGGTCGATTTTTTTCTGGGAAAGCCCTAAAAAAGAAATAAATAAAAAAGGGAAAATTAATTTAAGCATTGTATATTTTTTTTAAGGTCACAAAGATAAATTGTTTTTTCTTACGACAGTAACATAATTTTATTCCTGTTCTTAATGCGTGAAAGCAACGAAACGTATCGTTTTAAAAAAAATAAAGACTAATACAATCCGTAATTAATTAGCATTTCTTTAGTTATTTGAAATTAAAAAAAAACGTAAATTGCAAACTTTATAAACTTTACTACTATGAAATTTTTAAGATTATTATTACTATTCATCGTTACTCCTATTTTCGCACAACAAGGAGGAATGTGGATTCCTTCTTTGCTTAAAGGAATGAATGAAAGCGAAATGAAAAATTTAGGCATGAAAATGAAAGCAGAAGATATTTACAACGTAAACAAATCGAGCTTAAAAGATGCTATTGTTCATTTCGACGGAGGCTGTACTTCTGAGATAATATCAGAAAAAGGCTTGTTATTAACGAATCATCATTGTGGTTATGATGCAATTCAAAGTCACTCAACTGTTGAAAGCGACTATCTACAGGATGGTTTTTGGGCTAAAGATTTAAGTCAAGAGTTAGCTAACCCAGGAATGGTTGCTTCTTTAATTGTTAGTATTAACGATGTTACTGATAAAGTACTAGAAGGCACAGTCGAACTTACTTCTGAAGTTGAAAAACAAAAGAAAATTCAAGAGAACATAAATGCTATTCAAAAAAGTTTCCCAAAAGAAGAATGGCAAGAAAACAAAATAAAAACTTTCTACGAAGGGAATCAATTTATTCTTTTTGTTACCGAAACATTCAAAGATATTAGGCTTGTTGGAACACCTCCAAGTTCTATTGGAAAATTCGGATCTGATACAGACAACTGGATTTGGCCAAGACATACTGGTGATTTTTCGCTTTTTAGAATTTATGCAAGTAAAGACAATAAGCCGGCAGAATATTCTAAAGACAACGTTCCCTATACTCCAAAACATTTCCTTCCTATTTCCTTAGACGGAGTAAGTGAAGACGATTTTACCCTTGTTTTTGGATTTCCAGGAAGAACACAAGAATATTTACCATCATTTGCAGTTGAACAAATAGTTAACACCTTAAACCCTGCAAAAATTGAGATTAGAGATGCTGCTTTGAAAGTGCAAGATGGTTTTATGAGAAAAGATAAAGCTATAAAGATTCAATATGCCTCTAAATATGCACGAATTGCAAATTATTGGAAAAAATGGATTGGTGAAAAGCAAGGTTTAGAAAAGTCTAATGCCATTCAGATTAAACAAAACTTTGAGAAAGAATTTCAAAACAAAGTTATTAGCCAAGGAAGAACTGCACCATATGACAATTTATTAAAAGGCTTCAAAAACAACTATGATGAAATTGCAGAATATGCCTTAGCTAGAGATTATTTTCAAGAAGTTGTACTTAGAAACACTGAGCTTTTAAGTTTTGGTTTTAAATTATACCAATTAGAACAATCACTAAGCAAAGGTGAGCAAGCATTCAATGATAGAAAAGAGAATTTAATTAAAGATCTTGAAGAGTCATACAAGAACTTTAATGCAGAAGTAGATGAAAAGGTTTTTGAACAATTAATTGCTCTTTATGGAGACAAATCGCCTTTTGCTCCTGAAGCTTTAAAGAAAGAAAGCTACAGTAAATTAACTAGTGAGGTTTACAAAAAATCTAAACTTACTTCTTATAATAGTCTGAAAGATCTTTTAAAAGGTGATGTAAAAACAGTTATCAAAAACTTAAACAAAGACAGTGGTTACGCATTAGTTAAAATATTATCTGATAATTATTTTACAAATATTTCTCCTCGCTATGAAGAATTAAATCTTCAAATTGCTGCGTTGCAAAGAGATTATATGAAAGCACAATTAGAGTTATTTCCTGAATCTCGTTATTTTCCAGATGCAAATAGCACATTAAGAATTACCTATGGAAAAGTTAAAGGATACAATCCGAATGATGCTGTTTATTATGAACCTGTAACGCATTTAGAAGGAATCATGGAAAAATATATTCCAAATGATTATGAATTTGATGTTCCTTCAAAATTAATTGAACTATACAAAGCTAAAGATTATGGACAATATGCGGACAATGGAAAAATGCCTGTATGTTTTATAGGAACAAATCATACTACAGGTGGAAATTCTGGAAGTCCAGCAATTGATGCAAATGGAAATTTAATCGGTTTAAATTTTGATAGAGTTTGGGAAGGAACTATGAGTGATATTCATTATGATCCAGAAATTTGTAGAAACATAATGGTAGACATTCGCTATGTTTTATTCATTGTAGACAAGTATGCAAATGCGCAAAATCTTATTGAAGAAATGAAATTAGTTCACCCTAAGAAAGGGAACAAGAAATCTAAAAAAAGAAAATAGATAATTAGCTAATAAATTGGCACGCAATTTGCTGATTACTAAGAAAGAAGCAAGGTAAAAAAAAAATAAAAAAAAAGTACAAAAAAGTTTTGTCGAATCGTTTTTTTTATATCTTTGCTTCGAATTAATAATTAACCTTTTTATAATTTAGTAAGATGAAAAAAGTTGTTTTAAGTTTTGCATTAGTTGCAATGATGTTCGTTTCTTGTAAAGAAACTGAAGCTACTCCAGAAGTTGTTGAAGAAACTGTTGAAACTGTTGAAGCTACTCCAGAAGTAGTTGAAGAAGTTACTGCTGAAGTTGTTGACACTACTGCTGCAAAAGTAGAAGAAGTTGTTGAAGAAGTTAAGAAATAATTTCTAGCTAACGCAAACTCAAAGAAAATTGAGCTCCAACTAAGTTGGAGCTTTTTTTATACTTTATAATTAAAAAAATAGAATAAAAAAACTAATTAGCCTTTTCTTCTTCACCAAAAACATCTGCAAAAATATCATCACTAGTAGAAAAGTCTAAAATTTCAGCCATAGATCCATATTTCTCAATCTCATTGATTCCTTTTTGCAGCATTAGTTGTGTAGAATATTTACGACTAATAGCAACTTGTCTATCTTCAAAAATAATTCTAAAGAAAAATTTACCATTTCCAGAACGAAATCTCATGTAAACTAAGTTTTCAAGATTTGCTTTCAATCTCACGATTTCTTCTTCACACTCAAATCGTAGTTCAAAACTATTACTAGTAAAAATAGTCTTCCCTTTCCTAGATGTTAATTCATACTTATAAAGACCATTTAGTCTTTTAGTTATTACAAATGTTGCCATATTCAATATTCATTAATTGCAGTTTTGCAAAATAAGAGTATTGTCTACACATTTCAATAAAAAAATGCTAGAAGTTATTAATAATTGCTAGAATTTCGCATATGCTTTTGAAAGCTAATCATATAATTCTTGAAAAATATTTTTTATTAAACAAAAGAACAGTTTTACATTTATTTGAAATTAAGCAAACCAACCTGTTGCTTTCTCATTCTAAATTTGGAAAAACTTATAACATCTTTGAACTGAAGATAGATGTTATTCTCTTTTACATATTTAAAAGTAACACCTGGCTTTTCACCAAAAGAATGACCCGGATAAATCAAAGTTTCATCTGAACAAGATTCTCTGATTCTCTTTAGACTTTCATATAATTCATTTACATTTGCCCCATCTGACTTGCACTCTCCACATCCTTCAACAAATAATGTATCACCTGTTATTAAATGCCCATTGATATAAAAACAACTACTTCCTTTCGTATGTCCTGGTGTAACCCAAGTTTCCACTAATAAGTTTCCTAAATAAATTTTTTGATTGTCTTTAAAAGTTTGCAAATTATCACGATAAAAATTATAGTAGTATGCCTCATCCTTACTAATCCATATAGGAATATTATACAGAGTGCCGAAGTCAAATGCCAAATCAACATGGTCATGGTGTGCATGAGTCAGCAAAACTCCTTTTGGAATTAAATTGTTCAGTAATATTAGGTCTTTTATTTTCTTTAAATCCCAAGCTGGATCTACCAAACAACAATATTTAGTAACTATATCTACAATCAAATAGCAATAATTAATCATACCTGAATTATTAGTTACCCTAATTGTAATAATTTTTACTTGTTCAGCTATATAAACCTCCTGAATGTACATATTTAATTTATTCGATTTAAAAAATTATGAATGAGTTTTTTATGATTTAACACACAGTATCTGGGCTTTTCCAATGATTCTGAACAAATAGACAAGCAATAGCCAGAAATTCCTTCTAGAAAATCAAACCGAGGAGAATCATTATTTTCGGAACGAATTAAAGAAGGAGGCTCATTTGTATAATCAATTGCAAAAGAATCTAATTTCTCGTAGAATCCCTTCCCTAAAAACTTCATATAACTTTCTTTCAATGTCCATAGTTTACAAAAACTAAAATCCTTATCAGCTTCACTGTATAATAAATGTACTTCCTCAGTTGCAAAAAAGCTTTCTGCAATTTCCAAATCAAAATTTCGAATTCTTTCAACATCTACTCCTATTGAATGATTTGAGAATGCCACTACAATCCATTCAGATGAATGAGATACGCTGTATTGAAGATTTAGATCATGACTTTTTAAAAATGGTTTCCCAAATTCATTTATATCAAATACCAATTCTTCATTTCTTGCTAAGTATTCATTCAAAATAGTTTCTCTAATAATAATTTCTGCCAATAAACCTCTCATTCTGTCTTTCACATCTCGGAAACGTAACAAACGATTCTTTTTATCTTCTGAAATACTTTCTAAAATAAGTTTTTCCTTTTCCAAATCCCATTCATAGGAATTTGGAAGAGGAACTAATATTATTTCTTTCAAATTACGGTTTTTAATTTTTCTGTGATTTGTTTTATCCGTTCCTCTAACAACTGAGTAGTTTCATCCATTAGAAAAATAGCTATTTCAGCAACATAACGCTGTTTCCAGTCCTCGAAACGAGTTCCTTTTACCCACTGATTAAAAGCCCCTAATGCAGGACCACACCAAACTTGGAAATCAACAATACTCTCTTTATCTCCTTCTAATGCTAATTTGCTAGATCTAGAAAAATACCATTTAAAAATAGAAGCCATCTTTTGTTTTTCGCTCTTTACTTCAAAATCAAGTTTATACTTAGTATGATAGATCTTGACTTCCTCATATACATCTTGTAAACTTTTTTTAAAATATTTTTCTTCCAACAGATTTTTAGTTTTTTCATCTAATTCATCTATAGAATTATACCTTCTATATAGTTCATATAGCTTATTTGCTCTTGCAGGAAAAAAGACTCCTTTTTTTAACACTTGCACCTTTGAACCTAATTCAAACATATCACCTGCTGGAGAATATCCTGTATCCTGAACATTCATTGTTGCTAATAATTCTTTTACTGCCTCACTAGTTCCTGCTTCAACTGTGCATTGATTTATGGATCCCGTTAATATGAAATCTGCCCCGAGCATAAAAGCAGCAGCAGCTGATTCGGGAGTTCCTATTCCTCCACCTAAACCTATCCTTATATACTCTGGATACTTAACTTCACTTTCTAGTTCATTTCTTAATTCTTTAATAGCAGGAAAAACAGTAAAGACAGATCTTTGATCTGTATGACCACCAGAATCTGCTTCAACACAAATATCATCTGCCAGAGAGACAAACTGACTAAGATATGCCTGCTGACTAGTTATTAATTCTTCATCTAATAATTGATTTACTAAATTTTTTGGAGGTGGAAGTAAAAACTGTTTTGCTATTTCTGGTCTGCTTATTTTTGCAATAATCTTATTTTCACAAATAACATCTCCGTTCTCCT
The DNA here is from genome assembly GCF_021650975.2 of Flavobacterium jumunjinense. NCBI lineage: Bacteria > Pseudomonadati > Bacteroidota > Flavobacteriia > Flavobacteriales > Flavobacteriaceae > Flavobacterium > Flavobacterium jumunjinense. Next base: position 2,178,504 of record NZ_CP091285.1, on the reverse strand, counting down.
TTTCTTTTAGTCCTTTTAAACGAAATAATACTAACGCTTTTGATGCCTGAATATAGGCTGACACCTCAATTACACGAATTCCATAATCGAGATACATTTGAATTGTTTGGTACTCTAATGGATTGTGTACTAAATTCATACCATAAGGATATTTTTCTCCTAATTCACTTTTCAAGAATAAAATCGTTTTTTCTACTGTTGAAAGTGGTAATCCTCCTGTTCCAAAAAATGATAAGAACCCAGATTTCCCCATAGCAACAACCAGCTCTTTCGATGCTATTCCATATGCCATACCACCAGTTATATATGCATATTTTACATTATAATCTTTCTTAAAAGACTCATTCCCTAACTGTTGTGCTTTTGTTGAGTTTTCACTAAGTTGATTGGTCTCATAATACGTTTCTTCTTTATCTTCTACAATAACTAAAGGAGGTGCTTCTAATTTAATTTTAGCAACTAAACCTGTCAATACATTCCCTGGTCCTGACTCATAAAAATCTGTGACTCCCATTCCCATCATGTATTGAATTGTATCGTTCCATAATACAGGTTTCGTTATTTGATCTCTTAAAAAATCCTGTACGTTTTCTTCATATATTCTTGCTGTTGTATTTGCTACAACTGGTATTTTTGAGTTTTCAAAAGAAAATTGTTTCAAATACTTCTCAAAACTATTCGCTGCATCTTGCATTAAAAATGAATGAAAAGCACCACTTACGTTTAAAATAATGTATGCTCTGCAACTTGAGATTTCTTCAAAAATGGATTGTGCTCGGATAATTTCTTTTTTTACTCCTGAAACAACTATTTGAGAAGGAGTATTATAATTAGCTATAGTAATCTGCTTTTCTAAACCATTATCTATAAGAATTTGTTCTATTTCTTTTTTTTGAAGCCCTAAAATGGCTGCCATACCTCCATTTTTAGCCTGACTCATAAGTCTACCTCTCTCTTGAACTAATTTTAGCCCCGTTTCAAAATCAAATACCTCAGCTGCAAACAAGGCAGTATATTCTCCTAAACTATGACCTGCGACAAAATTTGGAATATTTCCTATTTTTTTTTCATTTAAATATTCTAACGCACTAACCACATATATAGCAGGTTGTGTATATTGAGTTTCCTGTAACAGTTCTAATGGATCATTTATACATAGGTCTTGAATTGAATATCCTAAAATATCATCGGCTAGAGCTACTTTTTCGGGAAAAAGATCAAAAAGATCCTTTCCCATTCCTTTATATTGTGATCCTTGACCAGGAAATAAAAATGCTTTTTTCATTTATTTAAGTTTTATTAATTATAACATCGGTTAATTAACACATTCATTACAATACATACTAAGTCTAAATATTCAAAATACTAGTAGTAATTCTAATTTATTCTCGAGGCACTATTTCAATTTCCAAACCTTTTGGTCTAAGCAAAAAATCAAAATATTCTTTTATTTCATAATCTTCGTCTTTAGGTGGAAGTATTTTAAAATTCTTTACCATCATGGAGGCAATCAAAACCATCTCAATTAATGCTAAAGATTTCCCTATACAAAGTCTTGGACCATAACCAAAAGCAAGATTTAAATTAGAATTAGGTTTAAGAGTGTATTCTCCATTTACAACATCCAACCATCTTTCTGGATCAAAATCATTATGATGTTCTATTTCATAACGTTTCATGTCAGATATCCTATTCATTACGACCACAATAGTTTTTTCTGGAATCATAATATCACTTACAATTGTATCTTCATTTGCCTCAAGTATTACAAAGGGAGTAGGAGATTTAAGCACCAAAGTTTCTTGTATTACTGCTCTTAGATATGGAAATGCATTCAAAATATGATTTTTATCTCTAGGTAAATTTTCATTCTTTAAAACTGAAACTGCTTCCTGATGTACTTTCTCCTGAATCTCTTGATGACGCGACAAATAATAAAACATCCATGTAAGAGCATTTGCAGAGGTATCTTCCCCTCCTAACATTAACAATAATAAATTATTGGTTATCTCTTTATCTGATAATTTACGTTTTGATCCTTCCTCGTCTCTAGCAATAATCATAGTTTCCATTAACCCTTTAACTTGAGAAAAATCAGTTATATTTTCGAGCTTTTTTCTTGCTTTTGCTATTAGATCATTAATCTCACCCTCAATCTTTTTCATAGCCATATCTAATTTATGGTCTTGAGGAAATTTTATGAGCTTCCAATATGGTACTGGAGTATTAAGACGTCTATAAATAGCAGAAAAAACGATATCGATACTGGCATGAAAGGTATCGTCTTTTTTTTCTATAGTATTCAAATCCTCATTGAAGAGATGAATACTGGTAATATCTACAGAATATCTCTTTAGATCAGCAGTTATGTCAAAAGTTTTTTCCTTTTGGCATTTATCTTTCCAATAATGCATCAACCGTTCAGTTATGTCGCTAAATTCAGGAAAAAACAATTCTAAAGAACGATTATTAAATGCTGGAGCCAATGCAGTCCTTAAGAGTCTCCATTCAGCTCCTTCTGCTGTTACAATTCCATGAATTCCCATTTCATTAAATATCTCTCTTACTTTACTGAACCTCCTAAAAGCACCTGGTCTATTACGCATAATCTCCTTTACAGATTCGGCCTCATTAAAAACTACTACTGGTCTAGAAAAAAATTTCCAAAAATAGGGTTCTCCAAATTTCCGACTCCAATCTTCTAACACATTATTAAAGTCTTTAGGCGGTGTTTTGTGAGCATTTCCGAATAGAGGAATAGCCTTTGGACTCGGCAAATCTTCTAATGTTCTTATTTTTTCTTGAACACTTTCTGTTTCTTGCAATTTCATTTCTCTTTCTTTTTAAATGTTTATAAATCTTTATTTAAAAACAGTAAGATCTTTATCTTTCCATTTTTCTGAATTGCATCTTACTTTATGAATAATTTCCGCTACATCTTCTACCATATCACTAATAAAATAATGATTATCGGTTTCTATTTTTGCCAAATGAACACTATTGCCATATTCTTTCCATCTCTTAAATTTTCTATTGTATTGTTTGGTTATTGGATCTTTAGTTCCAACCACATTAATAATTGGTGTTTCTAGTTTCCAGTTTTTGTTTTCCTTAGTGTACAAATAGGATTGCATAGCATCTACTCTAAAGTTTCTAACCATAAACTGAAGTAGATATGGTTCTATTTCTTCATTACGCATTCCCCAATCATGTAGCATTTTTACTAATTGTTCATCTGTTTTATGTTTCCAAGGATCCTTAGATGGAAGCATTCTATACCATTTAGGTATGGGTAATAAACCACCTAACATTACAAACTCTATTTTCAAACCTCTATTTTCTAATCTACGGGCAATTTCTATTGCTAAATATGACCCAACACAATGTCCATATATTCCTATCGGCCCTTTAATCTTTTGTGTAATTTCTTCTACAACTTTTTTTGATAATTCCTTAATTGATAATTCCTTTTTTTCTTCCCCATATTCATTTCCTGGTAAAGAAACAGCCCACGATGAAACAGAAGAATCTCTTCTATTAATTTCCTGTGCCACAGGATGAAAAGCCGTAGCGGTTCCTCCTGCATAAGGAACAAATAATATAGAAAGTTGTGTTTTTTTTGTTGTTACTAATTCTCTAATGATTCCTGTTGGTTTAGAATTTTCTACTTTTAACAGTTCTTCTAAACCTTTTATAGTTGGAGATTTATAGAAATCTACTAGAGATATTTTTTGCCCTCCTATTTCTTCATTAGCTTTTACCAACATAGATATAACATTGAGAGAATGCCCTCCTAGATTAAAAAAACTATCTTCAATTCCTATAGAATCTATTTTTAGAATTCTTTTCCAGAGTTCTACTAATTTTTCTTGAATTTTATTTACTGGAGCTATATATGTAGCTTCTGTAGTTATTAAATCTTGAATATCAGGAAATTCTTTTCTATCCAATTTTCCATTAAAATTTACTGGCATTGCATCTAGTAAAACTATATGTTTTGGAATCATATAATCAGGTAATTGGTCCAGTAATACTTTTTTTATTTCATCGGATACTTCTTTCTGAATGGTTTGTAATGAAGGATTATTAAGATACCTTTCGATTGGCAATAATTCCGTTACATTGGTATTCCCATCATATAAATAACCTTGATTCCATAACTCTTTTTTCAAAAACACTACATCCATATAAAATGAGTTATCAGCACTTGGAGAAACATTTATTTTATAGCCTGTATCTTGTTCTTTGCTATAAAAATATTCTGGATCTACTGCTTGATATTCAGCCATCTTAGCCACTAGCTGTTTCAGTTCTGACTTTTTGGTTTCTAATGAATTATCTTTAATACATTGTTCTAATTGACCTATGTCATACAATCTTTTATTAGGTACATTTTGTAATTTAATTTGATCCGTCTCATTTTTATTAACCAATTTTTCAAAATATTCTAGCGCATTTAAGTCTGTTAGAAAATCTATTGTTATGGTTTTTTCTGGTTTTTTACTTTTTTTATTAACATGTAATAAAACATCATATCTATATTTGGTAAGTTCGTTAAGAAAATCCCCTCTTTTAAAATCCATTGTAACATGTGATATTTCAGGAATTTCCTTTTGAATTACTCTAAAGAAATTAGGATCGATTACTAATTCAGGTTCTTTAAATTCTTTCCTTTTTACAGTCTTTAGAATTGCTTCAGCGTTTTGATCCTGTGATGATTTATATAGTTCAACATCCAAAAGAAAAGTTCTGTGCAATTTTTTGTTTCTAATATCTCCAATAAATAATTTACCTTCATCATCTAATAGTGAAACTGCTTTTTTTATAACCTCTATAAAATACATATAGTTACCAAAATATTGCGCTACAGAATTAATAATAATCATATCGTAAGATTGCTGATCCAGATTATGAAAATCATTAGCTTCTTGTTTGAACAATTTGAGTTTATTAGATTTTGGTAAATTAGGTTGAATATATTTCTCGATATAATCTAATCCTGTCTTAGAAATATCAGTTCCAGTATAATCTTTTACATGTGAAGCTATTTTTGAGACTAACAAACCTGTTCCACAACCTATCTCTAGTACTTTTTGCGGTTTAAGTTCTAAAATTCTATGAACAGTAGTATCTACCCAAACTTTCATTTCTGATTCTGCTATTTCTTCTCCAGAATAACTGCTATTCCAACCTATTATATTGAAATCTTCTTTTCCTTGAACTGTATTACCTACCTCATATGTGTTATTAAATACTTGTTCCCATTCCTTTGTCTGCACTATGGATTCTGACTTGTTATTATCTGGCAATATTTTTTTAACCATAGAAACATCTGGTACAACATACCCAATTAATTGTTTATCTTGTTCATTATCTGAAATATTTTGGGCTAGAATTACCGATTCTTTAACAAATGATATTTTTCCTAAAGCAGCTTCTATTTCTCCTAGTTCAATTCGCATTCCTCTAATTTTCACCTGGAAATCGATTCGTCCTTTATATTCTACACTTCCATCTTTTAATCGTCTTCCTAAATCGCCTGTTTTATATAATTTTCCATGTTCAGAAAATGGATCTTTTACAAACTTTTCGTTTGTTAATGATTCTTTGTTATGATATCCTCTTGCTACCTGAATTCCTCCTATATGAATTTCTCCTATTACTCCATCTGGAACAATATTTCCATAGTTATCTAACACATAAATCTGCGTATTTGCTACTGGAAATCCTATAGGAATAATTCCAGAACTATCCTCTCTTTTACAATGCCAATATGTTACATCTACAGCAGCCTCGGTAGGTCCATATAAATTATGTAATTCTGCACTATCAAAACTTTTGAAAAATCGTTGAACCAGTTCAAATGGTAACGCTTCACCACTACAGAATACTTTTTTGATAGATTTACATTGTAATTTTGTTTTTACTTCCAGAAATACTTGCAACATAGAAGGAACAAAATGCAATATTGTAATCTTTTCCGATTCGATTAAATCTATAAGATAACCTGGATCTTTATGCCCTTCTGGTTTTGCAAAAACTAATTGAGCTCCTTGCATTAGTGGTAAAAAGAACTCCCAAACTGATACATCAAAACTATAAGGTGTTTTTTGTAAAATTTTATCAGTACTATCTATCCTATATTCATCTTGCATCCAAAATAATCGATTTACAATACTTCTATGTTCAATCATAGCTCCTTTAGGTTTTCCTGTTGACCCTGAAGTATAAATCATATAAGCGAGATTTTGCTCAGAAATATTAATTGATGGGGAATTGAGCCTATCTTGTTTATTTAAAATATCATTTATTTCATCTAGATATATTATTTTTTTTGTAGTTCCCACAAATAATTCTTTAAACTTACTATGTGATATAACCACTTGAGGATTACTATCGTCTAATATATAATTTAGTCGATCTTTAGGATAGTTAGGATCTATTGGAACATAAGCTCCTCCTGCTTTTAAAACACTTAGCAAACTTACAATCATTTCTAGAGATCGTTCTAAGCATACTCCAACAAATGATTCTAACTGAACTCCTTCCGCTATCAAATAATGTGATAACTGATTCGTTAACTGGGATAATTCCTGATAATCTAATTGTTTGTTTTCAAAAGATACTGCTATGGCATTTGGTGTTTTTAAGCCTTGTGCTTCTATTATCTGATGCAAACAAATATCTTTTTGATAATCAACTTTGTCTCCACTACTTTTTTTGATTATTTTTTTTTGTTCTTTATTATCTAATATTAATAGCTCCCCAATGTTTTTGTCTCCATCTTTAACAATTTCTTCCAATAGATTTTGGTAACTATTCATAAAACGAATAACAGTATCTTTAAATAAGATAACAGAATTATACTCTACTTCAAGAGTCATTTTTTCCTTTTGATCAATAACATTTACCCATAAATCAAACTTAGACGTATCATTTCTAACTCCGTGTATTTTCTTAAAATGAATATTTGTATTATTAATCTCAGGAGTTATCAACATGTTAAAGCAAACTTGAAACAATGGATTTTGACTCATATTACGGTCTGGTTGTAACTCTTGAACAAGTTGCTCAAACGGTAAATCCTGATGCATTTTAGCCCCATTTAATTCATTTTGGAGTCTCTTTAAGAACTCTTTAAATGAAGGGTTTCCTTCAAGATTAGTTTTAATAACCAAGGTATTTACGAAAAAACCTATAAGACCTTCTATTTCTAGTCTATTTCGATTATTTACAGGAGTTCCTATAATGATTTCTTTTTGGCCACTAAATCGATGCAAAATAATTTTGAAAGCGCCTAGAAGTAATTCAAACAAAGTAACTTGATATGCTTTAGCAGTTGCTCTTAATTTATTTAATAACTCTACTGGCAATTCTAGTTGTGTACTTCCTCCTTGAAAAGTTTGAACAGGAGGGCGAGGGTTATCTAATGGTAATTCAATCATTGTATTGATACTCCCTAATTTTCCTCTCCAATAGCTCAATTGTGTTTCCAATTCTTCTCCTTGTAACCACATTCGTTGCCAAATAGAGAAATCTGTATATTGTATAGGTAGTTTTTCTAATGATGGTATTTCTCCTTTGATGTATTGAGAATAATTTTTAAACAACTCACTAAAAAAGATATTCACAGACCATCCATCAATTATTATGTGATGCGCATTTAACACTAAAACATGTTCGTCTTTCTCTATTTTAAAAATAGTTAGTCTTAATAAATCTCCTTGTTCTAAATTAAAGATATGGCGTGCTTCCTCTTTTGTATATTCCTCAAAAGCCTGTTCACGCTCGCTTTTTGGGATTGATGTAAGGTCTTTCCAAATAATCTCATTAGGTACACTAGTGGCAACATGCTGATAAGGCTCTCCTTTTTCGCTTTTAAAAGAAGTGCGCAATGTTTCATGTCTATAAATAATATTTTCAAAACTTTTTTGTAATAGTTCTTTATCAATATTCCCTTCGGTATGCAATGCCATTACAACATTATATGCTGGAGAATTTTTTACCATCTGATCTAAAAACCACAAACGTTGTTGTGCAAATGATAAAGAAGGTTTTATTTTATTATCTAAAACGGGAATAATTTGCCCTTGGTTTCTTACTGTGGAAAAACTTAAAAGTTCTGTTTCTAATTCGTGCTTTTCAAATATTTCTTCTAAAAAGACAGCCATCTCTTCTAGTGTTGATCTTTGATATAACTCTGTAACATTGACATCAAATGGAACTTCCTTTTTTATTCTAGAAATGATATGAGTTAACATTATTGAATCTCCTCCTAATGCTTGAAAATTATCATCCCATTCAATATTTTCTACTCCTAAAACCTCTTGCCATACTTCTTTCAAAAGATCTTTTACATGACCAGTAACAACTATTTTTTTTTCAGAACTTGAAAGACTAACATCTGAATTTGGGATAACTATATTCTTTTCTGCATTTTGACTAAGTAATTTAGAATGCTCTTCTTTTACATTATTAACAGCTAAATCTTCTTCACTTTTTATCCAACAGCGCTTTTTTTGAAAAGGATAGGACGGTAATGAAACAATATTTGGTAATTTATCTTTATCGTAAATTGATAACCAAGGAATGAAACTACCACTTGCCCAAAAAACAGCTATTTTATTCAAATCTCCTTTTTCTAATAAGAGGTTAAGAATTTCATTTCCAGTATCATCTTTAAATAACCGGTTTACAATATTGTTAGTCGCTTTTTTATTTGTTAAAAACACATTTGAAAATTCTTTCATATCATTCCAATTTGATTCTTTAAGAACCTTAGAGATAGTTTCTTTTAAATGTTCTTTGGAATCAAAAGTAATCGCTATTCTATAATCCATTAGTTCTCTTCCTGTTTTCAAGGTAAATGCGATATCAGTAACAAGAATTTCTGGATATTCTGACATGAATTCATAATGCATTTCCAGCCATCTTCTTAACTCTATATTTGAACGAGAAGAAAGCACAAAGATGTTAGGAAGTTTTTCTTCGTGAAGAGATTCGTTTTTTTCAAAATCATTTTCCGCATCTATATTAGTGTTAAACTCTTCAATAATTAAGTGAGCATTTGATCCACCTGCTCCAAAAGAACTTATTGTTGCTCTTCTAGGGTATTCTTTTTCTATTATTTCTCCTTTATCATTAACAGAACTTACAATAGGTCTATTCCATTTTTTTAATTCTTTTTGTAGTACAAATGGAGTTTCTTCTAAACGAATTTGCTTGTTTAGCGGTTCTGTTTTAATTGTAGGGACTAAAGTTTTATGTTTTAATTGCAATAATACCTTCGTTAACTGCGATATTCCAGAAGCCGCTTCAGCATGACCAATGTTAGATTTTACAGTACCTATAGCGCAGAACTGTTTATCCGGTGTGAAAATCTCAAAAGCTTTATTTAGAGCTGCTATTTCTATAGGGTCACCTAGATTTGATCCATTCACAGCAGATTCAACATAGCTGATAGTTCTAGGATCTATTCCTGATTTCTTAAAATTAGTCTCAATTAATTTTACTTGTGCCTTAGGATTTGGCACAGCAAACCCATTGGATCTACCGCCATGATTAGATGAAGAAGATTTAATTACCCCTAGGATTGTGTCTCCATCTGCAATTGCTTTTGAAAGAGGTTTTAACAATACCGCACCTACTCCTTCGGCTGGTAGATACCCATCTCCTTCACTAAAACTTCTACTATCAACATGGCTACCCATAGTTCTAGTAGCACTTAATCCAATGTATTTTTTTGGGTGTAAGGATAAATTTACTCCTCCTGCAATAGCTAATTCACAATCTCCTAGTAACAAAGCTTTATATGCCATATCTATAGCGATAAGTGAAGAAGAACACATTGTGTTTATAGCTATACTAGGCCCTTGAAGATTAAAAAAATAAGAAACTCTATTAGCAATTGAGCTATGGCAAGACATTGAAACAACCGCTTCTCTTAACACATCGGAAGAGAAACAATGATAATGTTGATACATTGATCCAACATATACTCCTACCATAGAGTTATATTGTTGTTTTAACTTTTGTTGAGTAATTCCATTTTTTTCAAATAACTCCCAAATAGTTTCAAGAAAGATACGCTCTTTAGGATCCATAATTTCTGCTTCGGAAGGAGAAATATTGAAAAATAAAGGATCAAATTGGTCTATATCTGATAAGAATCCTCCCCATTTACCATAACTTTTTTTATGATTGTTCTTGTCTTTATCATAATACAAATCAGCATCCCAACGGTCTAAAGGAACCTCAGTTATACAATCTCTTCCTTCTTTTAAATTTGACCAAAATGTTTCCAAATCATTTGCTAAAGGGTATTTACCCGTTACTCCTATTATAGCAACATCTGTTTCTAACACATTGCTTTTTTCAATTTTAAGAGCATTAATCTCTGATTTCTGATTCGTAGGTATAATTTTCTGTATCTCTTTCTTCTCTATTCTCAGTACTTCCTGACTAGTTGAATTCCCAAAAAAAGATTTTAGTTGGTCTTTTCTATTTACTAGTAGTGATTCTGCTAATTCTTTTAAGTTTTCGCTTTCAAAAAATATTGTGGTAGAAACCTCGTCTACAATTTTATTTAAGTTTTCAATTAATGAAACTACTTGAACTGAATCTAAAGAAAATGAATCTAATGGATCGTTTATATCTATTTCTAAAAAGGCTATTCCTCCTATATCCGAAATTTGTTCTTTTAACCAATCAACTACTTTATTTAATAGAACTGTTTTATTTTCTTCCTCTATAATTCTATCATCATTAATCACTGGTATTGACTCAGCTTTTATCTCTATACCTTCAGTTTCTTTTTCTATAGTTATATCATTGTTATTCTGACTAAATAATTCACTAACTTCTTCTTCATAATTGGTAATTAAGTAAGTAGTTATTTCTTCAATTGTTTGGTATTCAAAAAATATTGTTGTGTTAATATTTGGAAATATTGTGCCTAACTCATTTGCTATCTGAACAACCAAAATCGAATCTAACCCATATGCCTCCAAGGCTTCTGAAGTATCAATTTCTTCTTTTTCCATTCGCAGGACTGTGGCAATAGATTCTAGCAAATAATTTTTCGTTTGAATCATTAATAGTTCAGGTTCTAAAACGTTTTTTTGTAACTTCATTTTTTGTTCATTACTACTTTTAGATTTTCTTTCGAATACTTCAATATGAGAAGGAGATTCCATTAATTCTTTCCCTAACTTAGAGTTTATAAGATCCTCAGACATTTTTATATAAGCAACTTGCTTATGATCTACCTTCATAAATCCATCTAGAAACTGCAATGCCATAGCTGGGGCCAAAATCGCTACACCATTTTTTTCTATCTTTTCACGAACCTTATTACTATCATACTCTTCTGAATGTCCCCAATATCCCCAATTAATTATTTTAGTTTTCACACCATATTGTTGTTCTATTTGTAAGGCATACTGATCTGTAAAAACACATCCAGCTGTATAATTAGCCTGACCTGGTACCCTAACATAAGAAGCTATCGACGAAAAACAGAGCAACCATTCTGGCAATATTTCCTTAATAATTTTACCTATATTAATAAGTCCAATAACTTTATTATCTAAAGCCGTATGAAATTGACTTTCGGTCATTTTTTCAAAACTAGAATCAGCCAATGCCATAGTGGAATGTATTATCGCATATACAGATCCTATTTCTGACTGAATAGTAGTTATTGCACATTCTAATTCTTGATACTTTGTAATATCTGCTTGCACATAAAAAGGAGTAAAGTCCAAACCTTCAAAAGACACCTTTTCTGTTATTTGTCGACCAATCCATACAATTTTAGCCTGATAAGTATCGTATAAATATTTCGAATATTTACGTCCAATATTACCTGCTCCTCCAATAATAACAAGCACCTTATTATCGTTTAGTATAGTTGTGTCGTTATTTTTAATAAAATCTTGTGATGCTTTTGATAATTTTTGCTTGTACCAACTATTATTTCTATATGCCCAAGTAATTCCTTGCTTATTTAAAGGAAGCTCCTTAATGTTTTTTAGATTCTCATCTAAAAACTCCATATCACATAAATTAATATCCCAGTTTTGATATTCTTTTTGTATAACTCCAAAAAGACCATGTAAAGCAGATGGTATAGCATTTATTTTATCTTCTTTGGTAGTCATAAAAGCTCGCTCTGTAAAGACACTCCATCTAAGTTTTTTTCCAGCATATCCTTCTTTTAGGAATGCCTTAATAAGGTAATATGTATTATCTACTAAAAAGTGACTATTATCTGTTTCAGATTCTATATTATTCGTATAAGGAATAATGCAGGAAATATTTTGTATCCTTTCAGTACCTATAATTTCTCTAAAATCATTTAGATTTAATGTTTTCTTAACCAAAAACACTCTAAAACCACGATTTTTTAAAGAGTTTTCTAAAATCGTATTCTCTCCAAATATAAGACAGATGTCTGGTAGAAATTCCTGTCCTGAAATAGATGAAGCCAATTCCCAAGTAGGTATCAAACAATAGTCATTATTCTGTTTTATTTTATCGACTAAAATTTCTTGTTCATTCTTGTTCTTTATACCTTTTCCGATTATTCTAGTTTGATATCCTTTAATATCAACACACACTTCTCCCTGTTGATTTAACAAACAAATATCATATATGTTACCGTTATTTGCACTAAACTCTTTGATATAAGCCCATGTAACATCTTTAGTTTTTTTAAACACTTTCAAATTACGAATTCCAAAAGGTAATGCTATCGATTGATCATTAGATTGCAACTTAAAACCAATAACTGCCTGAAAAGCTCCGTCCATAATAGAAGGATGTAACTGATATAACGAATTTGAATATTCTTTTTTAACATTCAAAAGTACTAAGGCTTCAGTGCCTTTAATCCATAACTTTTGAATTACTTGATGAGAAGTACCATAAGTTACCCCATTTTTTAAAAAAGCATCATAAATCTTTGTTCCTTCTATTACATCTGTACCTTTTTCTTTAAAACCTTCAATATTGACAGGTGGAATACTTTGCAAAGAATCCTCTATTTTTTTTATATATCCTTTACTATTTTGAATGTTATTATCTTCAGAAATAGTGTTTATAAAAAACTCGCAATTCCCCTCATTTTCTTTTGACAATGAAATGGTTATTTTCTGTTTTTCTGATTTTTGAACAATAGGTTTAACCCAAAAAATATTCGTTAACAAACAAGGTTGTACTGGTAAGGTTGTCGCTTTAAAATAGGCCTGTAAAGCCATCTCCAAATGAGCAACTCCTGGTAAAATCTTTTGACCATTTATCACATGATCACTAAGAAAATGTTCCTCTCCTGAAAAATTGGAACTAAAAGAGATGTTGTCAAAACCAGAGTTGTTCTCATGGAGTAACGGATGCGTTACCATTTGATCTCTTACAATTTTCTTCTTCTCTTTAAAAGATGGGAGTTCAAATTTTACTTTTGCAAAAGGATATCCAGGAGCTGATATCCTAATAACTCTATCAGTAGATTTCCAGCAATTTTCCCAATTTACAGACTCGCCATTAACCCATTCTAATGCGGTTTTTTCTTCTAAAGAAAAAATTTCGTGATTTTCCTTACCTATTAATCCTACAACTTTATCAGAATAAACTCCTAATAGATTCTCTTCTTTTAGAAAGTCATTAAACTGTTTTAATAATTCTTCTACTTCTTTAAAAACAAATGCAACTCTACAAGACATCTCATTTCTTCCTTTTTGAAATGTATATGCTAAAGAAGCTAATTTTTCTTTTGTAATTGAAATAACAGCTGTTGGTTTAATTTTATCACCGATTTTTTCTATTACTTTTTCTAATGTATTTAGACTATATAGCTCTTTGCTTCCAATCTTTAAGCCATAAACATCAAATATCCAAACACTTAAACTTTCCAAATAATAAAGGTCACTTATATAATCTTCAAATAATTGTAACAAATCAATTTCTTGTTCCTCTACATTTAATAATGGAGCTAAATACTGTTTTATTTGTTTCGCTATTTTATCATTTTTTTTATCTGCATTCTGATTTTCAACTAATTGATTTTGACAAATAAAAGTCTTTAAGTGTTGCACATAAACCCTTAAACTTTCCTTATTAAGCGCGGAAACTGGTAAAATGAGTTGATTTGGGTAAGCTTTCTGCTCATTTTCCGAACTTATCGTCTCAATATTAGCCTGTTCAAAAATAGCATGTCCATTAGTACCTCCTATTCCGAAAGAACTAATTGCAGCTCTTAATGGTGTTCCATTTCTCATCCAAGATTTCGTTTCATTAGAAATATAAAATGGAGAATTCTCTATTTTTAATTGAGGATTTGGGTTTTTAAAGTTTAGAGTTGCAGGCAATTGCTGATTAGACATACTGAGTGCAATTTTAATAACTCCTGCTAGTCCAGCTGCTGTATCTACATGTCCTAAATTGGTTTTTACAGATCCTATTGCACAATAATTAGTCTTATTTGTATAATTCTTATACACTTCACTTAACGCATTGAATTCTATCGGATCTCCTAGTTTAGTTCCTGTTCCATGAGCTTCGACATAGGATATAGATTCTGGGTTAATTCCAGTTTCATCCAATACTTTTTGTATTACCTTCTTCTGTCCATTAAAACTAGGAGCATAAAATCCTGCTTTGTCGTTACCATCATTATTAAGTGCTATTCCTTTTAACAAACAATAAATAGGATCCTTATCCTTTATTGCTTCAGATGCTTTCTTTACCAAAATCATTGTCACTCCTTCTCCACCAACCATTCCGTCAGCGTCAGCATCAAAAGCTTTTAAATGACCATCACTTGAAAAATTTAAACCATTTTGATGAATATATCCTGGACTGTTAACTACCCCAACATTTGCTGCTCCAACTAGTGCTTGTTTACACTCACCTCTCATAATACTTTGATAAGCTGTATATAATCCTGACAAAGAAGAAGAACAATTAGAATGCAAATAGAGACTTGGTCCTTCTAACCCTAATTTATAAGATATCATAGTAGGAATAGTACCTCCTTGTCCGTATATCCAAGATACATACTGATCTGAATGCTCTAAAACGCCTGTTTGCTCATCAGAAAATTCAGGTAAAGTAGAGCGATAGAAATTATTTCCTGATGAAATATAAACCGCTGTATCCTTAATATCTTCGGTCTTATATCCTGAATCTTCAATAGTATGCCAAGCATGTTCTAAAAGCATTCTTAACTGTGGATCCATAAATCCCGCATCACGCTTAGAAATTTTAAAGAATGGAGCATCAAAATATTCTTTGCTAGCAATAGATGATTGAAAAGGAACAAAATTTAGGTTTTTAATTACAGATTCCGAAACTTCCATTTTTTTAAGTTCTTCGGTCTCTAAAAAACGAAATGTCTCTTTTTCATCAATTAATAAATTCCAAAAATCTCTTATATTTTGTACTTCTGGAAATGTACAAGACATCCCTATAATAGCTAACGAATCTTCGTACAGACTACTATCTTCATTAGCCTCTGATGTTTTTTTATGTTCTTTTTTGCTAGGAAGATTATTCAATAGTCCCGTCTTATGTATTTTTTCAGATAAAAGAGAAATGGTTGAGTATTGGAATAAATCAGATGCATCAAATTCCGTTTCAAACTTTAGGTTTACTTTATCTATTAGTACTGTTGCCAAAATAGAGTCTCCTCCTATTTCTAAAAAACGATCTTCTATTCCTATTCCAGAAACTTCTAATATTTCTTCCCAAATTTGAATTAACTCATTTTGAATCAAATGATCCTGCTTGTCCTCTTTACTATTTATTGTTTGATTAATATTTGGTCGAATATCAATCAACTTTTTTCTGTCAATTTTTCCATTAACTGTTATTGGTATCGCTGATACTATCACAAATTGAGAAGGAATCATATATAATGGTAATTTATCTGATAGAAATTTGTATAATACAGTCGGAAGGTTTGTATTTAAGGACTGAACATAGGCCCATATCTGCTTAACTCCATGTACTTCTTTTACCAAACAAACCACATCTTCAACTGTTGAAACCTCCCTAATAATTACTTCTATTTCTCCAAGTTCGATTCTGTATCCCCTTATTTTTACTTGTTCATCTATTCTACCTAAGTATTCTATCTGTCCATTAGATAATCTTTTTACCCAATCACCCGTTTTATAAAAGTCATTATATTTTTTAGAAAAGGTATTTTTACAAAATTTACTTGCACTTAGTTCTTCTCTATTCAAATATGAAGACACAACACCTGTTCCTGCAAGACACAATTCTCCTGGTATTCCTAATCCAGCTTCCTTATTGTCGATATCTAAAACGTATAATTCTGTATTGCTTATTGGTAACCCGATAGGCGTATTTAAAGTTTTTACTGACTCTATAGAGCAATTAAATGAGGAAGCGTAAATAGATGCTTCTGTTGGGCCATAAACATTTATTACCTGACAATGATCCTTAAACAAACCAATAGATTCCTTTACTAGGTCAACAGGAAATGCTTCGCCTGCTACCAAAATATACTTTAAAGAATTACATAATAATATTCCGTCTTTCTTTTTTACATGATTTACAAAAACTTTTAATAAAGAAGGGACAAAATTTATGTGGGTAATTTTAAATTTATGAATGAAATCCAAAAGTTGAGCAGGTGATTTCTCAACTCCTTTATTTGGAATAATTAATGTCCCTTCGCCTATTAACCAACCAAAAATTTCGCTTAACGAGACATCAAAAACATAATTAGTTTTTAGGATATAATTATCATTTTTTCTTAGAGGAAAATTCTCTTCTAAATAATGTAAGGTATTTAAAATACTTTGATGTGTTACAGGAACTCCTTTTGGATTTCCTGTACTTCCCGAGGTATATATAATATATGCTCTATCTTTTTCAGAACAAAATGGAAGCGTGTAAAGTTCCTGATCTTGTTGAATCTTTGAACTGTTTATTACCAATTGTACATTTGAAGAAAAAACTTCTGTTTTTGACTTAGTGTCAGAATCAAAAATAAGTACTTTAATATTAGCATCTTTTATTATAAAGTTGATTCTCTCTTCTGGAAAATCTGGAGATAAAGGCACGAAAACTCCTCCTGCGGCCAAAACTCCTAAAACAGTAGTAATTAAATTTGCAGAGCGATTCATATATATACCCACAGAATCGCCTGACAAAACTCCATTTTGGATTAGACAAGAAGCTATTTTATTTACTTCTTGTTGTATTTGATAGTTAGTTTTTTGTTTCCCTTGTTGTTCTAATAATGTAATTTCATTTGGACTATTAATTGCTTTTGAGCCAATATATTGTTGAATACATTTTTGGGAATTATATGATACTTTTGTGTTATTTGCACCTTCGATTATTTCCCTCTCCTTTTCTGAAACTAATGATATATCAGCTATCATTTTTACTTCATCGTTAACTATCTCGGCTAATATTTTAATATAATGGTTAACAATTTGGTCTATTGTCTCAGGAGAGAAATTAATACTGTTATATTTTGCAGTAATATCAAAACTATTATCCGTTTCTCCTAATTCAAAAGCTAATTCATAATTACTATACTGATGAACTTCTTTTAGGATACTCACATCAAAATCATCTTTGTATTGTTTTGTCAAACTATTTGCAGAACCTCCTCTTATAAAATTTTGATAGGCAAATGTAAACTGGAAAATAGGCAACTCACTTTGACCTATAGTTCCCTCTTGATCTTTTACCATTAAAGGAAATGGATACATTGCATTATCAATTCCTTCCATCACAGTATATTGTAATTCTTTTAGATGTTCTTTTATGTCAGAATTTGACTGTATCAATAATCGAACAGGAATCATATTAATAAAATATCCTACAATATTATTGTATTCTTCTTCTGATCTTCCTAGTGAAGGAACTCCAATAATAATATCATTTTGAGCCGTATATTTACGTAATAGCAATTGATACCCTCCCAGCAAAAAACTAGCTATACTTAATTGATTTTTAGTACAAAATATTTTTATTTTTTGAGATATCTGATCGGGTAATTCTCTCTGTAATATTCCTCCTTTGTACTTAATCTGATCTGGGTTTTTATAGAAATCTTTATGAAGAGAAATTACATCTGGAAGATTCTGTAACTTTTCTTTCCAGTACTTTTGATGTTGTTTTGCTTCTACTGAATTTAAGTAGTTTTTTTCCCAACCTACAAATTCATTATAAGGTACTAGTAATGGTTTTTCAAAATCATCATTAGAAGACAAAATGTTCATCAAAGTTTGGAATAACACCACTAACGATGTCCCATCGCAAACCAAATGATGTATTGTCATAAGAAAATATGTCTTTGAATTTTCGTTATGTATATATCTAAATCGAACAGGAGCCTTAGTAATATCTAATGGATAATCTGTAATCTCCTGCATCAATTTTATAATTTCCTTTTCTGTCTTACCTTGTTGATCTAGATATTGGAAGTCTATGTATGGGTTTGCTGGTATTTTATACTGTGGTAAGTCTAAACTAAAAGAAGCTCCCAATAATGGGTGAACTTTTACTAGTAGCTTGCATGCATTTTTTAAAGCCGTTTCAGTAACTGCCTTATCAAAACGAAGTACTAGAGGCACATTATACTTAGCAACTAACAATGACTGTTTGTGTAATAACCACAATCCCTTTTGACTAGTAGAAAGAGGATATTCTTTTCCTTCTTCTATTTTTTTATACTTGATTAATTTTTCCTTTAAAGTAGAAGTAGATATTTTTCCCTCTTTATATTCTGAAATTATTTGTTTTAATGTAATCATGATATAGTTCTCTTCTAAATTAATCAATATGTTGCAATATTTCTTCTATACTGAAATTATCGGTTCCCTCTTTTTCTAATAACTTAAGAACCGTTTCTTCCTTATAACTTTCTCCTTTTATTAGATCTTTATGTTTTAAGTCCAAACTTCTTTCTTCCTTAACACCTTCTAATTCAACACCATTACCTGAATTCTCTTTGTTAATTATATAAGTAGTAAGTAAATCAATCGTGTTGTATTTCACCAAATCTGTAGTTTCTAATTTTATATTTAGTGCCGAATTGATTTTTTTTGAAACCTCAACAGCTAATATTGAATCTAAACCAAAATCATAAAAAGTAAGATCACTTTTAATTTTAACTTTAGGAATCTTAAGCGTTTCATGTATAACATTATTAATAGTTCCTGATACCGTTTCTTTACTAAGATTGTTAGCTATCTTATTTTGTTTTTTTAAACTATCATGATCAATATTAATAAGTGAAGCGTATTCTTTGAAAATACAAACCGATAGTTTATCGATTGTTTCATTTTCAAATATTTTACTACTTTCTAATTTTATTCCTAAAGATTGGTTTAACGATTTAACCATTTTAACTGCAAGTATTGAATCTAAACCGTAATCCAATAATGAGATAGAATTTTTTATCTTTTCAAAAGGAATCTTTAGTAATTCGCTAAACACTGTTTTTATCTTATATTTTATTTCTTCGATTATTCTATCAGGATCTATAGTAGTTTCGATTATACTTTTTCTACTTTCTGAAACTTTAACTACTTCTGTATTTATCACATCAGATTTCTGTGTTTTTCTAAGAATTACTCCATCACTTTGTGCCAAAATTATTTGCTGACCAAGATCGTGTGCCTTATTAGCGGGAAAAGTAATGGTCTCAAAACCTTCATTTATAAGGATTTTTTTCCATGTTTCTGGAGCTAAGCCAGGACAACCTTCTATTCGCAATTCTGGATCATTGTATAACCACCAACCATCTAAAAGAGCAAACCCCATATGAAAGAATAAAGACTTAGTACTAATCTCATTAATTAAGATGATTCCATTCTTTTTTAATACCGATTTCACATTTATTATAGTATTTGTAATATCGTTTGTAGCATGTAATACGTTTGTAGCTAACACTACATCATAACTTTTTGATATTTGATCTTGTGGTGCTTTTACTCCCACATCAAAAATCTCATAGGTTAGAAAAGGATTCTCTTCTTTATATTCTTTTTCGGCATATAATAAAAATGCTTTGGAAATATCTGTATAACAGTATTCCTCAATGTACTGGTGATACGGTTTAATTCTTTGGAAAATAACACTACTAGTACCACCAATTCCAGCTCCTACTTCGAGTAATCTAATTTTGGCATTAGGGTTTTGTTGTATTCGCTCTTCGATAAATGCTATAATATTATCTGTTAAAACATCATTAAAATAGTCGCCTAATTCGTTTTTATAAATTCCTTCTACTAATTCCATAGAAGAATCTGGAAAGACTACTTCTGCTCCTTTCATTTTACCCGTCAACACATAAGGCAAATTTTTCATAGAGGATTCTAATAATTTAACCTGAGCTTTTTTATAGGTATCGTCTCCCCAATTTGATTTTTGAGAATACCAATTATTCTGTATCCGATCTAATGTAAGTTCCTTCGTGTTTTTCTTAATACAGTGAACTAAATCCTTGCTTTGTATTTCTATCAGGTTATTTTTTTGAAGAATTCTTAAACTCTCTAAAAGCCATTTGTCATAAAATCTATTAAAATCATTATCTGTTTTTTGTTTTTCTAAGTCATTTACTTCATTTACCAATAATCCTATAGATTGAAGTTGAACAAACATCCATTGTGCTAATAAAGTCTCCATATCCTCAACTCCAAAACGTGCATTTTCTCTAAGTTTTTGGACGGTAAATTGTCTATCTGGAATATGAGAATGAAGTCTTTCAATACTACCTTCATACTCTTGTTCAGCACATTGTATTTCTATAGTATTATCTAATGGTATTATATCAAAGTTAGCTTTTGCTGTAATTACTGCTTGCTGGTCTTTAGTATTAAGGAAACTCTCTAAAATGTAATTCGCTTCACTTGTTCCCAATACACCTACTTGTTCTTTCAATACTGATTTCAGTCTATTTGGAATGAATTCACCAAAGCCGACTTCTCCCCAATATCCCCAATTAACAACTTTAACAGGATAGGACACTTTTTCATTAAAAAACTTAGAAAAGCTATCTTTAAAAACACTACTAGTCACATAACAGCTTTGTCCTTCCATACTAGCTAAAGCTCCAACAGAAGAGAAAAACAACATAAAATCCAAATTTTCATTTTGAAAAACCCTGCCCAAAGTGATACTTATATCTATTTTGGCTTTTAACCCTTCTACAAAACGAGACTCTGTGAGCAAGGTAATTTCTTGATCTGTTGATGCCATTGCTGAATGAATGACACCATTGATTGCTCCTTGTTCTTTTTTAATCTTTCTATACAATAAAGAAAAAGTTTCATAATCGGACACGTCTGTTTCATAATATTTTATGTATGTTCCATTTACATCTAGACTTTCTATTTTGGCAGTTATTGCATCGTCTTTTTTTCTTCTACCTATCCAAATAATTTTAGCCTGATAATTTCCTATAAGATAACGGCTCCATTCTGTACCAACTCCTCCAGCTCCTCCAATTATTATATAAGTACCACCAACTACATAAGAGCTATTAAATTCTGAATTGGTTTTAGTGCGAATTAACCTTTTTTGATATATTTTTTGTTTTCTTACTAACCAATCTTCAACCCGATTTAGTGAAACAGGGATTTGATGAACTGGTTCATCAGTATCTAGAATTATTGTATTCCAGTTCTTCATTTCTTTTGCCATGACACCGACAAATCCAGTAATTGCTGCGTGAATTAAATCTACATGCTCAGTTTGATTAGGTAGTATAAATGCATTTCTAGTAATTAGAATGAATTCCTTTTCTAGTTTATCAAAGTCAAACTGAAAACAGGATTTTGCCATTCTGTAAATAGAAAGGATATTTTCATATACGAAAGACTTATATCCTTCTGTAAGAGGATTCATAGTTGTTTCTGGGTAAATACAAAGTATTTTCTTACCTCTAAATTTTCTAAAAATTTGATCCCAACTCTCGATGTTTCGAATATTCTCAAAATAATATACTGTTCCTTGTAAATGGGAATAGTTGGTATCATACTTACTTTTTATAATGATATCATTTTCATTTACTACAAGAGGCACCGTTTGTTGTTCAAATGCTTGGTATATTTCTTTATAATATTCTACAGGACTTGATAATTTAACTAGTTGGCTTTTATGATATTGTTCGTTAGAAATATTTTTTTCTTTTTTAAAACTAATAGTATCTAGAGTTACATCTGGTTCTGGATTCCAATAAGACTCTTTTGCAAAAGGATAAGTAGGTAAACTTACTTTTATAGGTTTATCGAGGTATAATTTGTTCCAGTTTACTTGTTTTCCCTCTACCCATTGTTGAGCCAATGATTTCCATTTACCGACACTCATTTTTTCAACTATTTCATAGAATTCCTCTGATATTGAATCTACTATTTTAGAGACTATCCCTTGATAGATTGAAGAATTAATTTGATTATTTGTATAGTCAAATAGTTTTTTCTCTAAATCATCAATGCTTTTTGCTTCAATTGCTAATCTGTACTCAAGATTTCTTCTTCCCGTTTGAAGTGTATATGCTATATTTTTAAGTTGAGTATTCTCTTTATTATATCTTAAATAATCCAACAATTCTATTGCTAAAAACGTTAGTTGTTCCTTGGTAGCCGCAGACAAGAGAATCAATTCTTCTTCAATACTTGAAGGGATTTGTTGCTCAAATTCTTCAAGTATAAGATGCACATTTGTACCACCTGCTCCAAAAGATGAAATACCAGCTCTTCTAGGATAGGTTACGGCTATTCCATTCTCTTGTAGAACAGGTTTATCCCATTCTTTAAGATTATTTTGTACATAAAACGGAGTGGATTTAAAGTCAATTTCTGGATTCAAAATTTCACTATGTAATGTGGGTACGATTTGTTTATGTTTAAATTGAAGAAGTATTTTCGTTAATCCTCCAATCCCTGCAGCACTTTCACAATGTCCTATATTTGATTTTGAAGAGCCTATAGCACAAAATTGCTTTTCTTTAGTGAATTGGTTGAATGCTTTAGTTAGTCCTGATACTTCTATAGGATCACCTAATGAAGTTCCTGTACCATGTGCTTCTATATAGCTAATGGTTTCTGGAGACACTCCTGATCTTTCTATAGTTGTTTTAATCAAATCTGCTTGTGCAATAGGATTAGGTACTGTGTAACCAGATGTTTTGCCACCTGAGTTCGCGCTACCTCCTTTAATCAATCCATAAATATGATCCCCATCCGCAATAGCTTTTGATTTTGGCTTCAATATTATCGCTCCTACTCCTTCCGCATCTACAAAACCATCTGCTCCTGCTGCAAAAGTTTTATTATGTATTCCTTCTGAAAGCATATTAGCACTTGCTAATCGGTTATAATGCCCTGGTGTTACAATTAAATTAACTCCTCCTGCAATCGCACAATCACAGTTTCCATTTTGAAGACTTTCAAAAGCCAAATGAATGGCCATTAAAGACGAAGAACAAGCCGTATCGACTGTTAAGCTAGGGCCTTGAAAATCCAAGACATATGAAACCCTATTACTAATAGACCAATAATTAGATTGTCTATTATAAGTACTATTCATTACGCCTGCAAACACACCCACTTTTTTATCTTTAGATAAATTCTCTGGAAGATATCCTGCATCTTCTATAGACGCATATGCACATTGTAAAAAAAGACGTTCTTGAGGATCCATTTTCTCCGCTTCTAATGGAGATATTCTAAAAAATAAAGGGTCAAATGTATCGATATCTTTTAAGAAACCTCCCCATTTAGAATAACTCCCTTTATTCAAATTATTCTTTTCTTCAAAATATACCTGCCAATCCCATCTATCTTTAGGGATTTCTGAGGTACAATTGACCCCATTCTTTAAATTATCCCAAAATTCACGAATATTTTCAGCTTTAGGATACTGTCCTGCCAATCCTATTATTGCTATTTCTTCTTTAAAAGGTTGTGAAGCATCTATTCCCTTGTCATCTTCTAATTTCTCTACTTCCCAAGTATCAGAAAAATTCAGTAAACTAGAGTTTAGTAATCTATCTGGAGATGAAATGATTTTATCTTCTTCTTTTTTGGCAAAAAAGTTAGCTATATCTAATTTTCTCTCTTTCATAAAATAAAGCACCATAGAATCCAAGTTTTGATGTTCGAAAAACAATGTTCCCGAAATTTTATCAAAATCTTTACGAAGCTCATTTGTGAGTTGAACAATCAGAATAGAATCTATTCCATAATTCTCAAAAGTTTCTTTAGTTCTTACTTCTTCCAAAGGAAGTTTTAAAACCTTACTGACTAGTTTTCTGAGATATTCGGTAAACTCAAATTCAAGTCCTTTTGATGAAAGTTCTTTTGTATTTATTTCTTGAATTTTAGGAATTATTTCCCCTTGTGGATTAGATTCTTCTTTTGTAAACGTGCTATTTTCTACTCTTAAAGAAGTTGCCTGAGCCCAAATTATTTGTTGCCCTAAATGATGTACTTCATTTACTGGAAATTCTACGTTTTTATAGCCTGATTGATGAAGTACTTTTTTCCATTGTTGTGATGAAAGCCCCGGACATCCTGATATTCTTGTTTCTTTATCTTTAGCACGCCACCATCCTTCTAATAAACCAAATGTAAGATGTGTAAATATTACATTTTTGCTCATTTCATTTAGAAGTAACACTCCTTCTGGTTTCAATAATGCTTGGCAATTCTTTAATGATGTTCTAATATTAGATGTTGCATGCAATACATTGGTTGCTATTACAATATCATAAACCCCATAATTAAAATCTTGATTTTCAAGAGTCTCTTCAGCGTTAAATCTCTTAAACGTAATATATGATTTACCCGAAGCATAAGTATCTTTGGCAAAATTTAAAAAAGCTTGAGATATATCTGTATAACAATATTCTTCAATATAGTTTTGAAACGGAGCTATTTTTTGGAATAACAACTCGCTAGTTCCTCCTGTTCCTGCACCTACTTCTAGTATTCTTATCTTTACATCTGGATTATCAGAAACTATTTTTTTAATATACAAAATCACACAAGCTCCTAAAGTTTCATTGTAATAGTCTGCTACTTTATTGTTTTTATAAATATTTATAACTTTATCCATTGATGAATTTGGAAACATAATATTAGTGGGACGAATCTCATTTTTTATAATGGAAGGAAGTCCTTTCAAAGTTGCTTCTACTAATTCTATATGAAATATTTTTTCTGTATTTTCTTGATTACTATTTTTAAATGTGTTCCATTGATTCCATAAATTTTCTGCATTAAATCCATCTGTCAATAAATCTTCATTAAGCTTCCATCTATTTTCAGTTAGTTCTAAACATAATTTTTGCTCTTTAAAAAAACACAAACACTGTTCTAACCAATCCTTAAAATAATTTGGTGCTCCCCAATCAAGAATTTTCTCTTGCGGAATTTGATTATTAAAAAGACCTACTGATTGTAATTGATAACAAGCTATCTTTGCTATAAGATTTGTAAATATTTCATCTTCAAAAACTGAACTATTATACAAGTCCTTCAGCTCTGCTTCTTTTATATAATGTTTCGTTATTGAACTTAGAGAAATATCAAAAGGGATTACTTCATTAGTGAATGTGTTGATAAACTCTTTTTCATATCCAGAAAATGCTAGGGGCTTACTTAATTTCATAATCCCAATCTGATTAAGATTTGATTGCATTAAAACATTTAATGCGTTCATTCCTTCTATTTCATTAATAGGATGCACACCTATTGCTTGCAACTTCTCAAAATCTTTTGCCTCTTCTAACTTTTGGCTATTCCAATACCCCCAATTAACAGTTTTGATAGGAAATGGTAATTCTTTCTGTTTAGCAATAGCATAAGAATCCATAAAGACACTTCCCGCAGCGTAATAAGATAATCTTGGTGTTTTAATAAAACTTACCATTGAAGAAAATAAGAGTAAGAAATCTAACGGAGTACTTTTTAGTGTTTCTAACAACGTCAAAATACTCTTCTGTTTAGTTTCATATCCAGCTCTAAAATCTTCTTCGGTAACTGCATCAATAGTATGTTCTTGTAATATCATTGCAGAGTTTATTACTCCATGAAGAGCTCCATAACGCTGCTTTACTTTTTCCAATACAGCTTGCATTTCTGATTTTTGTGTTACATCTGCAGTATAGTAAGTAGGAATGTTCTTTTTATTGCCTACTGCTAGTAATTGTTCTTCTATGCGATTATCAATTGGCCTTCTTCCTATCCATATAATTTGAGCATTAAAATTTTGAATAAGATATTTACTCATTGCTTTACCTATATTCCCAGAACCTCCAATTATCATATATACTCCATTCTCACGGTATGCAGCTGTTTTCGTTTGCTGATTTGGTGTGATTTTGAGTTGTACTATTTTTTGACGATACCATTCATTCTCACGTAAAACCCAACTTCTACCTTCTTTATCAAATGGAATGGTTAATATTTGTTTGTTATTTTTAGAAATTGCATCAGATCGGTCAATAATTCTCATTTGCCATTTATGCATCTCTTTAATAACTGATCCAAACAATCCGTCTATACCTGAATGGCAAGAATTAGAGTCTGAGAAGCCATTTATTTTAAAAGTATTGGTCGTAATTATTGTCCAAGCTAATGGTACATCTTTATAATGGTGAGCAATGCAAGACCTAATTAGCCTAAAACCAAAATAAACTCCTAACTCTTGAGCCTGTTCTAATGTACCATCTTGCTCTTTAACCCACCAAAAGACATGATCAAATCTTACTTTTCCATCTGCTAATATTCCAAAAACACTGTCAATCAATTCTTGATCACTTATAAAAGTAACCTCTTCAAATATTGCTGCTAACTCTCTTTTCTCTATTTCTGGACAATTAATACAAAGTAATACAGAAGTTTTATAGGTTTCAGGTTTGGTTACTTTTATAGTATCAATATTTACATGTTCCCATTTTGGAACGAGATACGTCATTTTGCTTTCTGATTTTTGACTTGGCAAGAATTCAGTTGATAAGTTTTTATCGTTTTCTTTTATTCCTTTAGTTATAAAACCTTTTATATCAATGATTAGTTCTAATTTTTCATTATATAATTTAATATCACTAATTGTATCTCCAGAAGCAGTATAGTTGCTTAGTTTGGCAACAGCCCACATTTGAGAAGTACAAGAATCATATACTTTAATAGATTCTATTCCGAAAGGCATTTTGGGTTGAGATAATGATTTCCAACCTGCTTCTCCGTTCTTGTTTTTTTCTAATAGTAAAGTAGCTTGAAAAGCAGAATCAAGCATTCCTGGATGCATTTTATAAAAAGGTAAAGTGTCAATCCAATTATCTTCTAGTTTTAATTGTACAGCTACCTCGTCATTTTTATAAAATAATCTAGTAATGGACTTGTGAGCTCCTTTATAATTGATTCCAATCTTATCAAACTGTTCATACAATTCTATACCCGTCAATACACCGTATTCTTTTATATCATAAAATGAAGAAACATCGATATGTTCTTTATTGCTTTTTTGCAAAATACGCACTTCACCTTGGCTATATATTAACTCTTCTTTATCTAAATTTGTTAATTTAAATTGAATTGCATTGTTTTCCTGCTTCAATTTTATTGCTATATCTACAGTATCGCTATTTTTTACAATTGGTCTAATGAAATTGATATTTACCAATTCAACTGCCTTTTGTTGTGCTTCATTTGCAAATACAAAAGCTTGATAAGCCGCTTCAACATGTCCAGCTCCTGGTAAAACACTATAATTATGAACTTTATGATCGGACAAAAAGAATTCTTCTCCTGTAAAAACAGATGTGAAATTTACATTATTAAACCTTGAATTGTTTTTATGTACAAATGGAGATAAAATAGCTTCTTTTTTCTGATCAACTGAAGATTGAACAAAAGAGGTATTCATTTTAGGCAACCAATATTCTTTATTAGAAAATGGGTAAGTTGGTATTTTTATTCTTTGAGGAGTACTTGAATTCTGATAGATAATTTTCCAATTTATCGGATAGCCTTTAACCCATAATTCGCCTATCTGAAAAAATTTATTCTTTACTAACCAACTATAAACTAAATGATCAAAATCTTCGTCATTTGTAAAAGAAGCAAATTCATTCTCGTAGTCGCTTTTGTTTCCATAAAAATCTGCCCCATTTTCATTTTCTAGATGGTTACTTAACTTTTCTTGTAATTCAGAAATAGATTTAACTATAAAAACCACTCTCTCTTCTAACTCTATCCTACCGATTTGAAAGGAATAAGCTAAATCCCTTAGGTGTTTTTTTTCTTGCACATAAAATTCTGGAACTATTTTAGAGCCTTTTGATTTATTTTGTATTATCTCCTCAGCTAGTTTGTTTATGGTTAAATTCTCAATATCATTTTTTTCATTTGTCCATTTAAATTCCTTCTCTAACCACTCTGAAATTTGCGAATATTGAAAAACATCTAAACCAAATTCTTCCCACTCAATATTACTTTCTATATCTTCTTCTTGTATTTTAAGAATAGAGCTTATTTTCTTTTGTATTTCTATGCAAACAATTTCTTTTTGTTTTTCAAATTCAAGAAATGAATCTTCATTACTATATTGTTTTGTTTCTGTAAATTTATTTTTTTCTAGTTGTACTAATAATCTAGAAATATATTCTTTAACACGATCTTTGTTTTTCGCTGAAATTGGAATTATGAAAGCGCTAAAATCGTCATTGAATTTGCTTTCATCCATTATTCTATTTTCCACATCATATTCTTGAATAACTAGATGAACATTGGTACCTGTGGCACCAAAGGAACTTATTCCTGCAGTTCTAGGAGTAATCCCTTTTTCCCAATTTTCAAGTGTTTTTTGCACATAAAAAGGTGTTTTTGAAAATTTTAAAAATTTATTTTCTTCTTCAGCGTGTAAACTAGGAACTAATTTTTTCTTCTTTAATTGTAAAGCAACCTTAGTTAAAGCACCAATTCCAGCTGCAGCTTCCGTATGCCCTATACTAGATTTTAAAGAACCTATAGAACAATATTGAGTTTTATTAGTATATTCACGAAAGGCTTTTGTTAGTCCTTCTATTTCAATAGGATCTCCAAGTGATGTTCCTGTACCATGTGCTTCTATATATGTTATATGTTCTGGATTAATATTTGCTTTTTCATAACACTCTTTTATGAGTTCTTGTTGAGCAATTTGTCCAGGAACGGTAATTCCACTTACTTTACCAACATGATTTATTGCTGATCCTTTAATGATTGCATAAATATTATCATTATCTTTTATAGCTTGTTTTAAAGGTTTTAGTATAGCTGCACCTACTCCTTCTGAGGAAACATAACCATCTCCATTCTCTCCGAAAGCTTTGCATCGACCGTCAGTTGAATGAAAATTACTCATACCATATGAAAGGTATTTTGCAGGATGCAGTGATAAATTGACACCTCCAGCGATAGCAACTTTACATTCTTTATTTTGAATACTTTGGACTGCAAGATGAATTGCTGTTAAAGAAGATGAACAAACTGTATCAACAGCCATACTAGGTCCATGGAAATTACAAAAGTAAGATACTCTATTAGGTATTGGTGCATTATTAAGCGAAAGAGTTGTAACGTCATTTTTTAGTCCTTCTAGTCCAATTAGGCTATAATCTTTATGCATTACTCCTGCAAAGACTCCTACTTTCCTGATTTTGTTTTTACCCTCTGATTTAACAATGTTTTCTGGGGTATACCCTGCGTCTTCTATAGCTTCCCAACAAGTTTGCAAAAACCATCTTTCTTGAGGATCTAATTCTTCTGCTTCTTTAGGAGAAACCTTGAAAAAAGGAGCATCAAATGCTGCTACATTGTTTATAAAACCACCCCATTTAGAAATTGGCTTTCCTGAAGGTGTTACTTTTTCATTAAACTTTTTCCAATCCCATCTTGATTCAGGTACTGTGGTTATTGCATCATTCCCTTTTACTAGATTCTCCCAAAAAGCTTCTAGATTATCTGCCATAGGATATCTTCCTGACAAACCTATAATTGCAATGTCGTTGTCCTGTAAATTCTCATTAGAAGTATTCACCTGAGAGGTATTCGATATCTCTTCTTTAAATAATTTAGTTATTGGTTTAGTAGTACCAAAAGAACTATTAAAAATAGAAGGATATGTGTTTTCTAAATAATCGGCTAATGTCTGTATTGTGGTGTATTCGAAAAGTAAAGTTGGGGATAACTCTTCTCCAACTTTTTCTTGCAATTCATTTACAATATTTAATAACTCTACTGATTCTAGTCCCAATTCATAAAATCCAGAATCTGCTTGAATTTGTAGATTGAAAACCTGACTTTTTGCTTTAAAAAGGTTCAACAAATATTTTTTAGCACCTTCTCTTTTTTCATTAGCATTATCATAACTATTTTCTGCTAGATTATTAGAATAAGAAGCCTCTGAATTATCAATTCTAAATTGCTTAGCGCTAAAATTTTTAAATTCAACAAGAGGTTTACCTTCATTATTTAGAAATTGAATTGAAAATTTTAATAAATCTCCAGTAAAATGAACATCTTTTATATCTGTTATGGCAAAACAAGTATCCTGAACCAATCCCCATATATCTACTTGTTCAATATACAAAGGAAGATATAAAATTCCAGAAGCATTTACATACTCTTTGATTCCATGTCCTAAACTTACTGCTGCACTATCCAATAATGTTGGATGAAACAGAAAATTTTCAGCAGAAGTTTTTTCCTTAGGATGTAAGGATAAATCTGCTTTATATATTGAAATTGTTTTTATTAATTTCCCCTGGGCTTTCATAATACCACTATGCTCAAGAGCTTTTTCTTTGTAGTGATTGTATATCTCCGAAACATCTATTTCCTTTAATATACTTTGTTCACCAACCATTTTAGATTCAAAAGAGTTCTTTATGTTTTTAAGAACTTTTGCCTTCACTAAAGTTATTACCACATTTGAATCCTCATTTGTATTATTCCCTTTAATCTGAATTTCATACCCATTACTAATTGAACTAACTTCTATTGTTAAAGTCCATTCTTCTTTATCTTTAATTTGCAATGGTTGATAAATTATTAGATCTCTAATTGAATACAAAAAAATAGTATCCACTTTTTCATAAATCACTTGGTAAATCAAATCAATATATGCTAAGCCTGGTAAAGTGGGAATACCATTAACAGAGTGATTTGTTAATAATCGATTAGCAGAATTTATAGTTACTGTTTCCATGAGAGTTTTAATTTTAATTGATTTACAAATAAGCTTTTTCTTTCCAAAAGTTTCGAACTTTTAATTCACTTTTGTTTAAGCTTTCAATTATTGATTTTTCAGAAATCGTTTTATTTTTTTTGATATTATTAGAGATAAGTTTTGGAGGTATTTCTTCTTTTCTCCTTTGGAATTTAAGTTCATCTCTTTCTACTGACCTAAGTATTAAATGTGCATTTGTTCCTCCATCTGCAAAACAATTTAATGCTCCTTTTAGATTTTCTCCTTCCCAAGGCTGTAGTTTTCTGTCTAATTGATACCCTTCCTTTTTAATATCAAAATGTTTCATACTCTCATATCCAGATATAAAAGGAACTTTTGATTTATTCTTTAGCATTAATGTTAACTTAATTAAACCAGCAATTCCCTCTGCACATAAAGGATGTCCAATATTAGGTTTAATAGATCCTAATGAACGGGTAACAGATGTACTTGTGGGGTAAATAGACTTAATAGCTTTAAGTTCTAATAAATCTGTTAATTCTGTTCCTGAGCCATTTGTTTCTATATGAGAAATTTCTTCTTTTTTTATTCCTCCTTTACTCAGCGCTTTTTGCATTACAGCTCTTTGCGCTTCAAAGTTGGGAGAAGCATGTCCTGAAGTACGCCCGTCGTTATTGATGGCTATTCCAGAAATAACTGCTTCAATTTTATCACCATCCTTAAGAGCATCTTCGAGTCTTTTTATCATAATCATTCCTATTCCTTCTCCTAATATTACTCCATTAGCTCTTTTATCAAAAACATGAAACTCTCCAGTTTCGTTTAAAAGTCCACGCTGTTTAAAAACTTTATGTGCTTCTGGAGTTTGTAAAATAGTAACTCCTCCCACAATAGCTTTATTAACATCTCCGCTATTAAGATCTTTACAAGCAATGTCTATCGCAGTAAGAGCAGATGAACATGCAGTATCGACAACCAATGATGGGCCTTGGAAATCAAAGTATTGAGACACATTAGCTGCTAGATAATTTTGTCCAAGTGATAGAATAGGATTTTTTGACTTTAATAATTCATCTTCTTTTGGAATATGTCGGCTTCGGGCACCAATATAAACTCCAGTATTTGTTTTTTTTATTTCTTCTTCACTATAACCAGATTGATAAATTAAATGAAGTGTTTCTTCCAAAATTAGCAACGCCTGAGGATCCATTGATACAGCATCTTCTTGAGTAATTAAAAAATGTAATATATCAAACTCTTCTATAGAGCCCAACAATGCCGCATAACCCGCATTTTTTATTCCCCATCTATCATAAGGAATTTTTTTTATCGCCGATTTACCTTCAGATAGTAAGTTCCAAAATTCTTGAATATTCTTAGAATCAGGAAATCTACAAGACATCCCAATAATTGCATATTCAGAATTAGCATTACTCTTAGAAGAAATAAACTCCTCTTTTTCCTCAACTATATTTACATTATCTGTATTGGTAGGTTTTTGATTTTCTTTTTCTTTGTTTTTATCAAATTTGTCTTTGTGATTTTCATAAACCCATAGTACTAATTTATTTATATTAGTATATTCATAGAATATAGATGGATCTATCTCAATTTCTAAATATTTATTTACGGATCGCATAAGTTGGGTAAGAATAATAGAGTCTACTCCAAAGTCACTAAAATCCATATCTTTCTCTAACCGATCTTTAGGAATCCTTAATTCTGAACTAAACAAATTCACCAACCATTCTTCAATACTACTATTCTTGGTGTTTTTATCTTCTGAAAACAATAAATTTTGTTTTTTTTCTGAGACAGAAATAATTGTTGCTTGCCTTTCTTTTGGAATATTTAAGAGCAATTCAGGCTTCCAATTCTCTTTTTCAATGATAGCTGGCATTATTACCTGACTTCCTGACAACCTCAATATATTGTCTAATAAAAATAACCCTTCCTGATCTGAAAGACTCTTCAATCCTGTACTCTGATATGCAACTGATTTTACTTCCCCCATTCCTGAATCTTTCCAGTTTGGCCATTGAACACTTATGATATCAAAGGGATAATCATACTGCTCTGCTATTAGATCCAAATTACTATTTGCCATAGCATAATCAATCTGACCAACAGCTAAAGAAGGAATTAAAGCAGAAACTGATGAGAACATGATTACTTTCTCAATCGGTTGATCTGATATGGCTTCTAAAAGTATTCTTGCTCCTTCTACCTTAGGTTGTAAAACTTTTTTAACTGTATTACTTTCCTTTTTAATAAAAGCAGGAGTTTCTAAATCTGCAATACCAGCTGCGTGTATTACTATACCAATAGCTCCCAGTGAAGAATTAATATATTTCACCTCTTTTCTCATCGCTTCAGGATCAGAAAGATTTGTCGCATTAACGTGAACGGTAATTCCTTTTTGCTCTAGTTTTTTTATTTTACTAATTTTCTCAATCCAATTTGGATCTTCTATTTCATCCCATTCTTTTCTAGGTGGAAATTGTGTTTTCCCTGTTAACACAACTTTTTTTACATTATATTTTTCAACCAAATACTTAGCACAAGTAAAACCAATTCCTCTTGTTCCCCCAGTAATCCACACTACCTTATTAGGATCAAAAAAAGGAGTAGCCGAACTAAAAAAAGGAGTCACTTCTTTAATAACTGGAAGGTGTTTTTTTTCGCTATCTATCTTGATTTCTGTTGTTTTAAAAGTAGAATTTAGTTCTTTTAAAATCCATTTTACTTGTGTCTCTATTTGCATATCCTTATCTACAAATAATAAATATCTAGATTCTACTTTACTATATTCTAATCCTAATGATTTATAAAGAGCCATCAAATTACCTCCATTGGTAATCGATTCACTAAACACTCCTAAAACACTTAATAGTGAATTATTCAATGAAATGATTCGTTGTAAAAATGGAATAATCTCAATTTCAATATTTTCCTTATTTGAAAGTGGCGTTAAATCAATAATTACTTTAATATTATGAAGCTTACCTTCGCTAATATCTTTAAGTTTTTCTATTTGTATAATCTCACCATTTTCAACCTTTTTATTTATCGTTGCAGCAATTTTATACGTTTCCTGAGTGGTTATAATTAAAACATTAGAGAGCGCATTTTCTGAATTATACGGAATTGTTATGGTCTCTTCTTCCCATTTTTTTTGTACCCATACCGTTTCCATTATATTATCATTAAAAGAACCTGCCCCTTCTTTATTTAAGATATCTAAATTAGGCCAGTATTTTTCCTTTGCAAAAGGATAGGTAGGTAAACTTATTATTGCAGCCGATTGATTAAAGCGCAAGGAAGCCCAATTTACCGTCCTACCCTCTAACCAATAAGACATTATTTGCTTGGGTGTATGTGCTTTTTGAAAAGTATCATTTATCTCTTCTTGACTATGCATTACTTCTCTTTTTACATTCGTTTTATTATACCATAAATCCTCCACAACATTTCCTTCTACAATATCAATTAGTTTAGTGATTAAAACGGTTAATGAATTAGCGATAAATCCAACTTTATACTTCATTGCTTCTTTACCTATTTGAAGAGTAAATGCAATATCAGTCAATCTGATTTTTTCTTTTTCTTTTTGAACAAATGCTAAAAGTTCAGATGCTTTTTTTGTTAGTTGTTCTTTAGTTTTGGCAGAAATTAAAATTGGATAATCATCTAATTTAGTTAGTACCGATGAAGGTTTTATGTATTCTTGTATAATCATATGAGCATTAGCCCCTCCTGCTCCAAAAGATGATATAGCAGCAATTCTTGGAATCTCAATTATTTCTCCATTGATTTCTTTTGTTGGATTCAGCCAGTCCTGTTCATCTTGCTGTACATAAAAAAATGTATCCGAAAAATCAATATTTGGATTCAATATTGCTGAGTGTAGTGATGGTACTAACTTTTTATGTTTAAGCTGTAAAATTATTTTAGTCAAACCACTAATTCCTGCTGCGCTTTCGCAATGACCTATATTTGATTTTACTGAACCAATAGGGCAAGGCATTGTTCTATCTTGAAATGCACGATTAAGTCCTGCTATTTCTATAGGGTCTCCTAATGCTGTACCTGTTCCATGAGCTTCAACATAGCTAATGTCGTTTGGTGTAACTCCTGCTTTTTTAATGGCTCTTTTTATTACGGATGCTTGAGCTTGTGGATTAGGAACTGTATAGCCATTAGTTCTGCCACCATGATTTATAACAGAAGATTTAATAACACCATAAATCTGATCTCCAGCATCTATTGCTTTATCTAATTTTTTAAGCATCACTATACCTACTCCTTCTCCAGGAACATATCCTTCTCCACCAATTCCAAAACTCTCGCACTTCCCTTTTGATGAAACAAAATTACCTTGAGCTAACATTATATACTTATTAGGATGCAGAGATGTATTTACCGCTCCTGCTAATGCTGCCTCACAATCTTCATTCAACAAACTTTTACAAGCCAAATCAATAGCCGTCAAAGCAGAGGAACACATGGTGTCAACTGCCATACTAGGACCATGGAAATCAAAATAATGAGACACACGATTAGCAATTGATGCAGGACTTCCTCCTAGCGCTCTTACTTCTCCCTCTTGGGACAATTGCGCTCCATACAACTGATATTCTTCATACATTACACCTGCAAAAACTCCAATATTAGGACCCGCTTCAAAATCTAAATCCGATTTTAATCGCTCTCTTGTATACCCTGCGTCTTCTAAAGTGGAATAAGCACATTCTAAAAAAAGACGTTCTTGCGGATCCATATACTCTGCTTCTAACGGAGTGATTCCAAAAAACAAGGGATCAAAACAATCTACATCATCCATAAATCCACCCCATTTACTATACGTTTTTCCTTTTATACCTTTTTGAGAATCATAATATTTAGAATGATTCCATCTATCCTCAGGTATCTCAGAAATACAATCACGTCCCTGCAATAAATTTTCCCAAAATTGTTCTAAATTTTCAGCCTTAGGGTACTTTCCAGATATTCCGATAATTGCAATATCTGATGATAAACTCTTTTCTCTTTCTAAAGATTCAAAAGCACTATTTTTTTCTGATTGAATTCCAATATCGCTTCCTAAATCGATGCTCTTGTTTTCGATTTTTTTATTTTCAATTCCAATCAGAGACCTTGTCTTGTCTGGATGCTTTTCAATAAAGTAATCAACTAGTTCCCAAATTCTTTTATATTCAAAAAACAGAGTTTTTGGAAGCTTTCCATATACACTTTCTAGTTTTCTATTTAGCTCCATAATCATAATAGAATCTATACCATATTTTTCCATTGAAGACTTTTCATCTATTTCTAGTGCTTCTAATTTCAAAATATCTGCCATTAACTCTTTAAAATATAAAATAGTCTCTTGTTTGATATCATTATTTTCATTCTGCATAAACGGTTGTTTGCTAACTATTTGTTCATTATTGATGTCTGCTTCTATTCTTTTAATTTTCTTCTCATCTCCATTAAATACAGGTATTAATATAGATTCTTTACTTTGTATAGCCTTCTCCAATATGGTCATAGCTATATTTGTTTGTAACGCTGGTATACCAAACCTACTTTCTATTAAAGCCTCTATTTTTTCTGAAACATTAATTCCTCCTTCTTTCCAAAGAGGCCAATTAATCGAAATTGTATTACCGAATTTTAGTCCTTCCAAAACTTTTTGATTTCGGTGTTGAGCAAATCTATTCAGGTATGAGTTAGCTACAGCATAATCAGCTTGTCCTATATTACCAAATGCCCCAGAAATTGAAGAAAACAAACATAAAAAATCAATTTGTACATGTTCTAAAGCTTTATCTAACATATTGATTCCTGAAACTTTTGGTTTTAGAACATCTATAAATTCTTTTTCAGTTTTGTTTATTAAAAAATTATCTTTGGTAATTCCTGCAGCATGTATTACTCCATTTATTTTTCCACAGGTATTTAGGATGTTATTTAGAATTCCTGAAAGTGAATCAAGATTTGCTAAATCATCACTAAAATAAACTACATTATAGCCTTTTTGAATCCAATTATTTAACCAACTAACCCTATCCTTAGGACGCCTTCCTACTAAAAAAATTGACGCTTGAGGTTCTTGAATCAAAATATTTTCCACTAGTAGTTTGGCTATTTCTCCAGAGCCTCCTGTAATTAGATAGCCACCATTTTTTTTCCATACTTTTTGGTTATCCAAAGCTAATTCTGGTAAATTGATTATCTTTTCTTGGAATTGTTTTCCATTTCTATATTCAATTATTTCGACTCCATGCGAACGAACATCAGAGTAATTTATTTGTTCTAATTGAGAAGATTCTTCTAAAATTAAAATTTGAAAATAGTAATCTGGATTTTCCTGATGTACTGTTTTCAGTAATCCGCTTAGACTTAAAATTAAATGTGCTTCCTCAGAAGTTAAAGTTACAATTTGAAAAATGGTCTCTCCTTCAACATTAACTTCATATTTTTCCTTTAAAATTTGAAAAAGCTCTAAAGCTACTTGAGAAAAATTGGCAGAAAGACATTCGTTAGTAGTAATCTTAAAGATATCTATCTCGGGATTTTTTTTCTTTACATTGTTCAATATTGACGGACAGTCAATTCCTACTATAACCCTAGATTGAAAGTCTAAAACAGGTTCTTTTACATCCTCTTTTTTCTCTTCAAAAGATATTGTTTTCCAATTTATTTTTTCTTCTGATTTTTCTAATATATAAACTCTTAATCCTAGCCATATCATCAATAACTTTTTATTCTCATCAAATACATAAATATTTATTTCTGGAGAAAGCCCTGAAGCATTTTGTATTTTAGAATGAATAGATAGCTCTACTTCTACAACCTCAGGTAAATCAGTATTCCCACTGATTTTCAAAACAGAATAAGGCATAGGAGTTTTATGCTTTTTCGGGTCAAAAATTCGATGCTGATTTAATAAAATTACAGTAGCTTGCAAAATCGGGTCAGCTATGCCTGGATGTAGTTTAAAATTATTTTTTGTGTTTTTTAGTTCTTTAGGTAGTTTAATAATTGCCTTTATTTTTTCATCATCAATAAAAACTTCATGAAGACCTTGATGATTACTCCCGTAATTAAGTCCCGATGTATTAAAAAAATTATAAATACTATTCTTGTCCCATTTTGGTACACCTTTGAAGGCTTCTTCGGTACTAGTACTCATATCAAGAGGAAGTTCCAGCTTAGAAGAACCTATAAAAATACTCCCTTTACAAAAAATCGTATTTTCTATGTCTTTAAAAACAAATTTTTGGCTTCCTCTTACAGTAGTATCTTCTATTTTTATCCTTAAATCGGTTCCTATTAAATCCTCTGTAATAGGTTTAATCCATATAATTTCTTCTAATTCCACATCTCCCAAACCATCTAATAACCTCAATATCAAATCAACAAACATAACTGCAGGCACACATGCTTTACCATTTACCTTATGATCTGATATAAAAAAATCTTCTTTTTGAAATATCAGTTTAAACTCATTATCCCCAATAGGTTTCAAAAGATTTGTGTCTCTCATTGAAACACTTTCATCATTTATAGTTATTGCCTCTTTTATCCAGTATTTTTTTCTCTGAAAAGGATATCCTGGAAGGTCAATAATTCTTGGATTTGACTTGTATAAACTTTTCCACTCTATTGTAGCTCCATCCGACCATTTTTTGAGTAATTGATCTAATGGGTAATTTATTGGTGTTTCAATATTGAAAATTTCATCGGTAATTAAGGCATAGCTATCCTCATTAAACTCTTTTAACAATTCGTCTAAATATTGTATTGTTTCTGGAATTGAACTAGAGACAAACCCAGTACGAAACTCCATTTGTTCACGTCCTTCTTGCAATGTATAAGCTATATCATAAAGAGAAATTTCTTTATGAGTCTTTAAATATTGGTATAGGTTTTCAATCTTTTTTACCAACTGATCTTTTCCTCTTGCCGAAAGAATAATACACACCGGATTATAACTCTCTAGTAATTCATTTTCTCCTAAATTATACTCTTCTATGATAGTATGTGCATAAGCACCTGAAAAACCAAATGAGCTAATACCAGCTCTACGAGGTGTGCCATTTGGAACTTTCCAAAATTCATTTTTTTTATTAATACGCAATGCGGAATTTTTTAACTCAAGCATTGGATTAATATTCTCTAATGCTGGCAAGGCTGGTATTGTTTTATTTTTCATCTGTAGAACAACTTTGATAAGCCCTGCAATTCCTGCTGCTCCTTCTGCGTGTCCTATATTCCCTTTAGCAGACCCAATCGTGCAAAATTCTTCCTCATCTGTGTATTTATAAAATGCTTTTTTTAATGCTTTTACTTCGATAGGGTCTCCTAATTTTGTTCCTGTTCCATGTGCTTCTATATAAGATATTGTTTGAGGAGAAATTCCTGATGCCTCCCATGCTTTTACAATTACATTTTCTTCTCCTGAAACACTTGGAGCCGTAAGTGAAGGTGTATATCCCCCATGTAAAGACGCAGTCCCCTTTACAATTGCATGAATGGTATCTCCATCTTTAAGAGCTTCTTTAAGAGGTTTAATTAATATACTAGCAACACATTCTCCTGGTGTATAACCATCTGCTTTAGCATCAAAAGTATGACATCTACCTGAGGGAGATAATGCTCCAATACTACAAAAATAACGATAGTGCCATGAAGAAAGTAAGAGATTGACCCCTCCTACAAAAGCCATTTTGCATTCATTATTTTTTATTGCTTGACAAGCTTGATGTAAGGCTACTAATGAAGAAGAGCAAGCTGTATCCACTGATATACTTGGGCCATTAAGGTTATATGTAAAGGAAACTCTATTCGCTAGAACCGTTTGTACATTTCCAGTTCCAACATAGGGATCTACTGGCAAATTCAATTCTGCAATTTTGTCTAAATAATCATGAAAACAAGCACCTACAAAAACACCTGTATTTGTACCTTTAAATTTATTAGCGTAACCCGCATTTTCTGCAGTATGATATATACTTTGCAAAAGAAGTCTTAATTGTGGATCTATCCATTCTGCTTCTCTCGGAGATATATTAAAAAATTCTGCATCAAATTCTGCTACATTATTAATAAAACTACCCCATTTACTATAAATTTTATCTTTCTCTTGTGACGCTGTAAACCAAGGTCTATAATCCCAATGATCAATTGGTATTTCACTCATCAGATCTGTCTGATTTACCAAATGATTCCAAAATTCCTCTAGGTTTTCAGAATTGGCAAAACGTCCATGCATCCCAATAATTGCTATATCATCTTCATTAACATCATCAATGGTATTTTCCTTATAAGACTCTTTGAATTGATGTGAAAATTGTTTTTTTGGTATCGCTTTCTGTTCTAATCTTTCATGTTTTACACCTATTAACTTTGAAAATGCATTGAAGTTTTCCTGAAAAAAATATTTTGACAATTCTAAGATATTGGGATATTCAAATAATAAAGTGGCTTCTAATTTTATCCCTACTTCATTTTCAATAATATTTGTTAAATTAATAAGCTGAGCAGAAGACAACCCAATGTCCATAAGGTTATTCTTCTTATTAAATTTTTTGTCTTTTTTGGTTACCTGTTGTAACTTTATTTGTAGGTATTCTTCTATATAATCGGTAGAAAGAGATTGAGACTCTATTGTCTCAAATTTTACTATTTTTGGAATTTCTTCTTTTTCTTCTTTTAAAAATTTACTGAATTCATTCCCGTGTACTTCATATAGATAGTTACTAAATTTGCCAAGTGTATTATATTCAAGAAATAATTGTGAAGACAGCTCGATATTAATCTCGTCAGAAATACTTTTTATTAAACTATCTAGCTCTAATTGTGAAAGAAAATCGAATACATTAATTTTCTTTAATGATTCCTGATCTTTCACTTCCAAATCACGTCTTCCTATTTTACTACTTACATAAACTTGGATGCTATCTACTATACTAGGAAGGTATGTTTTATTTTCGAATAAATCTTTATTACGTAACCGCTTCAATGCACACTTTTTATAGATCGCAGCAACCTCTCCAGATTCTGAAAAAACCTCAGCATCAAAGAGTATTAATTCTTCATTATTTTTTAGTAATCGAACTTTTATCCAACATTCTTTATCTACAATTCCCTTTTTCACAGTTAAACTGCCAATCCCAAAAGGTAAAAAACCTTCATGGTCTTCATTTAATTTTAATTGTGGTAGGATGGTTAGGAAAATGCTATTAGAAATTAAAGGATGAT
Organism: Flavobacterium jumunjinense; assembly: GCF_021650975.2. Lineage (NCBI taxonomy): Bacteria > Pseudomonadati > Bacteroidota > Flavobacteriia > Flavobacteriales > Flavobacteriaceae > Flavobacterium > Flavobacterium jumunjinense. The sequence continues at coordinate 2,137,008 of NZ_CP091285.1, read as the reverse complement.
GTATATATTCTCGATTTTCTATCTCTGCATCAATTCTAATTTTAGCATAAATGTCTCCTTCATGAAGAAATATTTTATCAAAAGTATGGTATGCTTTCCCTAATTGTACAAAAGAGGAAGGGTTATTGAAATAATATTTATGCATATCTTCATATACTTCAGTTTTAGGAATTGTGATTTTTTCCTCAGTAAAATCATTAATCTCTTTCCATGTTCCTCTAGCTGTCAATTTCCAATCTTGGTCTGATTCTGATGTATATATTGCCTCTAATTTATTATCTAAAGGAGTTGATAAAATCTTTACTTTTACTGATTCATTTGGTTCTATAACCACTGGTTCTATAAATGAAATATTTGTAAGACTACAAACATCATTCATTGGATAAATGGAAAACAAATAATCAATCATAATGCTAGGATGAGTTACTCCTAGTAAGACATGTTTTTCAAAAACCTTATGATCTTTAAGATACGACTCGCTATAATCATAAGAAAAATCATTTCCACGATCTTTCCAGAATTTCATATTAGCAATAGCTTCTTGTTTAGATATTTCCTTATTCTGAATTTGGTAATATAATTGGGTTTCTGGGATCATGATTTTCATTTAATGGTTCAATAAAAGTTTGAATTTTTCTTCTTTCAATTCACTAGATAGGATCGTTTGATAAATACTATCCCAATCCTCTTTTTGTTCTTTCTCATCTTTAACCTGAATAGGATAAGAATCTTCATGTTCAAATGCATATGTAGGTAAAGAAACAGGAGGAATTAAAACAGCTGCTTTCTTCAGTTCTTCTGACACAACACCATCCTCAATCCATCTAACTAATAAAGAATCTTGACAATTGTTTTCTTTTATTTTCATGGATTTAGAATAATAAATTTCATCTTGATTAGAATCGCTAAAATTTTCTAAGAACCACGTTATTTTTTTTATTAAAATCGATTTACTTTCTGCTTGAATACCCACTTTAAAAGATAAATCTCTACTAATTTTAATGAGTGTTGCTGATAAAGACGGTAAATCAACATCTTCATTCAACAGGTAGGTTTTTATCTTTTTTAGATAATTCTGCAAACTGTTTTTACTATGTGCAGAGAAAATAAAATAATTTAAATTTATGTTTTGATTCCCATGCTCACTATACGGTTCTGCTCTATCTAGAATTATATTGGCATAAGATCCTCCCGCACCAAAAGAATTTATCATACTCATTTTCGGAAGACTTTTTGGCCAAACCTCTGTACTATTTTGGATTTTAAATGGTGTTTGTTTTAGAGATATTGCTTTATTTAAAGGATAAGAATTAATTGAGGGAACCAAAGTATTATGTCTAAATTGTAGCAATACTTTTATTATTTGGGAAATTCCAGAAACTGCTTCTAAATGACCAATATTAGCTTTAACTGCTCCTAAAACAATTTTACTTATTGACTGCTCTTTATTAAAAACTGATTTCAAAGCGGCAATCTCTATTGGGTCGCCTAATTCTGATCCATTTGCAGCACATTCTATATACCCTATATCTGATTTTTTAACTTGCGCTTTTTGTAAACTTTTTTCAATCAACTTTGCTTGCAAGCTCGGGTCGGGTGTTGTATATTTAAGTCTACCTCCTGAGTGATTTATTGTTGTACTTTTGATGATTCCATCAATACGATCATGATCCTCTATCGCTTTTAATAAAGGTTTGAGAAGTACTGCCCCTACTCCTTCTCCGGGTAAATACCCCGTTCCCTCACCAAAACTTTTGCTTTTAGTTCCTTTTTCTAAGTAAGAGGCATTTTCTAAAGCAGAAAACTTAGTGTGATCTAATGTTAAATTAACCGCTCCAACTAATGCCATACTACTGTTGCCCGACAAAATACTTTCACAAGCTGTATGTATTGCCGAAAAAGCACTAGAACAGGCTGTGTTAATTAATAGACTTGGCCCTATGAAATTAAAAAAATGAGATGTTCTGTTTGCTATTTGCCAATTACTCCAGTTAGTAGCTAATCTACCTGTCTCAGATTGAGAATAGCTTCCGTATTGATCATACATAGATCCAACAAAAACTCCAATTCCTTGATTTGTTTTGTCTTGAATATCTTTTAATCTTTCTTCATTATAACCTGCATCTTGAAGGGTTTCCCAAGCAATCTCTAAAAACAATCGCTCTTCTGGAGTTAATTGAACAACATCTTTATTTTCAATTCTAAATAAAGATGCATCGAATTTATCAATGTCATCTATAAAACCACCATAGTATTGTTTAGTTTTTGCAACTTTTCTAAAATCTGGCATTAATGATATACAATCTCTCCCTTTTTGTAAATTATCCCAAAAAGCTTCTACTGAATCTGATTTTGGAAATCTACCACTAAAACCAATAATAGCAATATCCTCAGATTCAACTTTTGAAAAAAAATATTCTTGTTTTGCTTTAAAAGAAACTACTTTTTCTGTCGGATATTCAACTGATGAGAGAATCTCTCCTTTACTTATTGGTTCTTTTTTTAAAGTCTCTAGATTTATCGGTTTATTGGAATTCATCATGTATTCCGACAACTCTTTTATATTTACATGTTCAAAAAGCAAAGTTTTTGATAGTTCTCCAAAAGTTTTACTAAGCTCTTTTAAAATATTCATTTGTATTATAGAATCAATTCCCATCTGATCAAATGGGGTTAACTCATTAAGTTCTTCTGATTCTTTTTTAATTATTTTACCAATTACTTTTTTGATAATCGCTGAAACATTAATCGCTTCTATTCCTTCTTTAGGTTGCATTAATACCCCTTTTTCAGCTTCATTAATTATAGCTAAAAATTTATCATGATTTCCTACTGCAACCATTACTTGACTTTCATTTCCTGATAAAACTTCATCTATAATTCCTGTAGCTTTATCAGTTTTAAGAGGGATTAAACCATATCTATTCTGAATTTCATTTTGAATTTCTAGTGGCATTTTCATTCCTCCATCCATCCAATAAGGCCAGTTAATGACTACTGTTTTTCCAAATCGCTGTTTTTTTTCAACTAATTGATTTCGGTATATTGCAAAATCATCAATAAATCCATTAGCAGCAGCATAAGATGTTTGACCTGTATTCCCAATTACTGAAATAATTGAAGAAAACAACATCATAAAATCTATTTTTTCTTCTTTAAAAACAGTATCTAGATTAATAGTACCCGCTACTTTTGGATGTAGAACTCTTTCGATGGATTCTTCTTTTATATTGTAAAATAATTCATCTTGATTTACTCCTGCTGCATGTATAATGCCGTTAATCTGACCAAATTTTGAAAGAATGTAGTTTTTCGTTTCAAGCAATTGTTTTGCATCACCTATATCTAATGATTTATACTCTGCTTGCGCTCCTAATTCTATTAAACCTTTTATTTGTTCTTCCCTTATTTCATCATATCTTGATCTACCTATAAATATAATTGTTGGAGAGATGACTTTAGATGCTATTATTTCTCCAAAATGTTTGCCAATCTTACCTGCTCCCCCAGTAATCAAATAAACCCCTCTATCTTTCCAAGGCATCAGTAATTGATTAGTAATTTCCTTCCATTTAAAACCATACATTTTCCCATTATCCAATACAATTTTCTTATTAGATCTATGGAAGCTTTTAGTAAGGTTTTCTATTATCTCTGAATACGTTTCTCTACAATTTTCAATGACTACAATTTGAAAGGATATGTTTTCATATTCTTGACACAAGCAACTAAATACACCACTAAACACATTGGAATAATTAATTCCTACTTCGTTTTTATAAAGGAAAAAGATTGTTTTTTCTGCTTTACTTCTTATTATTTCTCTAAGTAATGCAACTAAAGATTTAACTACTTTATAGACGTTTTTTATATCAGTTTCTGGTTTAAGAGTAAAAATTGATGTTTCAATCTCATCATTAATTACTAAAGAATTTAACTCTTTCAAAAATTCGTGTTCTCCATATCCTATGATAACTCTATTCTTTATAGTTCCCTTTGTATTTAATTCAAGAAGAACCCTTTTTTCTGGAGCATATAATTTTACTTCTTTACTACCTGTGTGCTCTTGAGATTTAAAAATCATATTATGAAACTCATAACAAATATCTCCTTGTTGGTTTATTATTTCAATTTGTATCTTATCGTCTTGCTTGTATGTATATACATATAAATCTTCCTCCGAGTCTAATAATGACTCATTAATTCTAAATGATTCGATATAAAATGGATAAACTGTTTTAGAGTTTTCTTTTGAAATAAAAAAGGCATACATGGCTATTTGCAAAGCTCCATCAAGAATTTGAATATCAAGCTCTTCTGATTTAGTTTGTCCAGATTTACTCGATTTAAGAATACCTATAGCCTCATTTTCCCTAAGTGAAAGTTTTTTTATAGTTCTAAAGCTGTTTCCATAATGATAGCCCTTTTCATCCATTCTACTATAAATTACATCTGATGTTACGTGTTCTTCATATTGGGATTGTAAGATTTCTATATCTCGTTTATCATTTTTTGACTTTTGGTTGAAACGAATCTCTGCCGAACAATACTCTTGATTATTTAACCTATTTATTATATTACAAACTACCTTATCTTCTTCCTCAACTTTTATTTCTGTATAAATTTCATATGGCTCATTGTTTGTAATCGGGTTTTTCCAAATTAACTCATCTATTCTGATAGATTTTGTCACCTCTGGAAAAGATTGATCAATACAATACCTAATCATTTCTAAATAGGCAACTCCTGGAAGAATTGACTTCTCCTCTATCTTATGCTCTTTAAAAAAAAACTCCTCTCCAGAAAAGTTACTTACAAATGCTTGTAAATTATATTGAGATTGATTATCATGTATGAAAGTGTTTTTATTTCTCTCTCTTTTGGTTTGATTATTGTTTGGTGTAATCCAAAAAAGATTCTTTTCGAATTCATAAAAAGGAAGAGATTCTCTTTTAGGTTTTAAATTTTTAAACAATTTTTTCCAGCTTAAATTTGATCCCCTTACAAAGAGTTCTGCTAAACCTTCCAACTGATTTTTTTCTAGATCTGTATATTTATTTATTCCTTCTAAATAGTTTTCAAACCATTCAATAAATAATGGTTGTGAATTGGTTTGATTATAATCAGTTGAATAATATTCTTTTTCAGATGCAGAAGTTCTAGGCTTTTTAACTAAAAAATTTTTCAATTCATCTAGATTGCTTACTATAAAAGCAGCTCTATGTGAGAGATGAGTTCTTCTCACTAATAAATTATGACTTATAGATAGTAAATCAACCGTTTCATTATTATTTAACCATTCCAATAGTTTATCTATATTGGTATTCAAAGCCTTGTTAGTATTACCAGATACACATATAAGATAGTTGTTACTTGAACTTATTTCAGACTGTACTATAATAGGTGTTTGTTCGAGAATTACATGAGCATTAGTTCCTCCAGATCCAAAACTACTAATTCCAGCGATTCGTTTACCATCATTTGGCACTTCCCATTTTCTAATCTCTTGATTAATTATCAGTGGTGAATTTGATAAATTAATATGTGGGTTCAATTCTTTAAAATTAGCTATTGGAGGAATAGATTCTTTTTCAAACGACAACAGTACTTTTACTAATCCTGCAAGCCCTGCCGCTGCTTCAAGGTGTCCTATATTCGTTTTCACTGAACCAATTAAACAACTATGTAGATTATTTGTATTTTTAAACACCTTATTTAAAGCGTTTATTTCTATAGGATCTCCTAATTTGGTTCCTGTTCCATGTGCCTCAACGAAAGTTACATCTTTGGCTTTTATTTTTGCATTTGCCAATGCTTTTTCAATTAAAGCAGATTGTTGATTTGGATTTGGCACTGTAATTCCTCCTGCATATCCTCCATGATTAATAGCAGAACCTTTAATTAAAGCATAAGGAATGTCTTGATCTTGCACGGCTTTTGATAGTGGCTTTATAAGTAAAGATATAATTCCTTCTCCTCGAACATATCCAGCAGCATCTTTATCAAATGTTCTACAAAGCCCTTCTTTGTTTAACATTCCTGCTTTATAATACACCTGTGAATTAAAAGGGTGTAACATTATATTTACTCCTGAAACGATAGCCTGTTCACATTCATTATTTCTTATCGAATTAACAGCCTGATGTAGAGCTACTAAAGAACTAGAACAAGCGGTATCCAACTGTATACTAGGCCCTTTTAAATCATAAAAATGAGAAATTCTATTGGCTAAAACTGAAGTAGAAATTCCTACTCCAGAATGAGCAACACTATTTTCATTATCAATATATTTAGAATAATCTGAACCACTTGCTCCAACAAATACACCTGTATTGCTACCTTTAAATTGATCATTAGTAATACCAGCATCTTCTAAACAATGCCAGCAAATTTCTAATAACTTTCTCTGTTGAGGATCCATTGTTTCTGCTTCTAGAGGACTTATATTAAAAAAGTCTGCATCAAATAATGTAACATCTTTCATGAAACCTCCTAAATTGATTCCTTTATGTTCACTATTTACATCAATGTCTTCACTCCATTTCCACCTATTAAATGGCAACTCTTGAATAACATTTTTCCCTTCTTTAAGAATATTCCAAAATGCCTCTTTAGTTTCGATACCACCTGGAAGTTTAAAGGCTACACCAATAATTGCTATATCCTCTTCACTTTGGTTCTTTTTAAATTCATCTTCTTTTAAAATAGTAGACTGAGAATCTAATAAATTTACTCCTTTAACAAATTTGTTTGAAATTTGATCAATAGTGTACAAACCATAGAAGTCACTAGGGTTTACAGATAAATTATGGTTGACATTTAAAAACTCTGATAGCTCAAGAAATACAATGGATTCTATTCCTAAAGACCTAAGATCAGATTTTGTAGTAAAAAATTGACTGGGAAACATTTTTGAAAAAAAAGATATCAATAAACTATCTAATGTTTTTTTATCGATCGTAACATTATCAATCTCCATTGTACTATTATCAATAATTTTAGAGATGTCTTTAGGCTCCTTTTCAAGGTAAACCTCTTTTTTAGTTATTGGGAATACTATTTTTTTTAACGTAAAAATTTTTGCAATTAGTTTATTATCTTTCTTTCTATATAAAGACGATACTAATTTTATTGTATTAGATTCTTCAATAATGTAATTTTCTAAAACATACAAAAGTTCATCGTTAACATTTGCGTTTCCATAATAATGAATATCTCTAGCTAAGGAATATCCTATTTCAGCCCAGTTGAAATCTTCTTTATCTATTCTTTCATAATTTTCTTGAAAATAATATCGCTCACATTTATCACTTATTTTTGGATAGGATGCAAAATATAATAAACCTACTCCATTAATATCATCATATGGATCTATATCATAGCTCTTAGTAAAACCACACTTTTCTTCTAAATCAAAACAATGTCCTACTGTTTCAAACTGTTTTTTATTATTCCCATCATTATTGTTTATACTCGAAAAAAGAGTTCCTTTTAGATTAAAAAAAGCACTAGCAAAATCAGGTAGATTTTGATAAACAATCGTTTTTATTTTTTTTACATTAAGCGGTTTCCCCTTTGATAATTGCTGATTGTTTCCTGATTTTCTACTTGAAAAAACAGACATTAAGCTAGCTTTAATTTCCTTATCGTCTCCCAATAATACATCTTCACTAAAAAACATCTTATTACCATATAATGCTAAATCGCCTTTTAATCGAACTTTTTCGTTTTCATTAAAATCATATAAACAACTTGACTTCATACACCATTGTAATCTAACGAAACTAGCATATAAGCGTTCTCCATTACTATCTATAATCTCATCAGATTTAGAATCTAGCGCATCTGCAATCATATTCCAATGAACATCACCTAACTCCTTTAATAACCAATTTTCAGACATTCCTCCAGAAAGCATTTGAGGTATGTTTAATAGATAATCTCTAGTACATGTCATGTTCTTATTATTACTCATAGTTGTTCGGTGTTACTCAATTTTTACTTTATAACAATTCTTTAATATAAAGACATATACAATTATTCTAGTCTTGTTTTCTTTTCAGACCATTTAATAAAAACAATGTGCTATCCAGTGGAAATTTTACTTTATTTTTAAGCAATAGGAATTTAGAGCATGTTTCAAAAAATTATGAAACATACTTAAAAACAATACATTATAGTCTTAAAAAATAAGACAATAACACGTAATAAAACTGACTTTAGCCAATCTTATTAAATTAAAAAATATTGTATAAAAAAAGTTTTTAAGGGGGGAAATGTGAATGCATGAGATTAATGTTTTAGTTTATTTGTTTGTTTGTAATTGCTAATTTAAGAAACAAAAAAGCATAATTAAACGAAAACCATGTTAAAAAAAAGTTAAATAACCTGAAAAAATATTCGATTTTACACTCCTAATCATCTCTAAATTAGGAACAAAAAACCAGCTCTCTTTTATAATAAAATACAAAATTGTTTTCACAGATAATTTTAAAAATAGACCTCTCAAAATTCAACAAGAAAACTCACTAGAAAATAAATCAACAACACGATAAAAAGAAATTATAATTAAAATTACTTAATTTCAGTTTCTTTTATCGATTCACAAAAATCATTCTCTCCAAATACAAGTTAAGTCACTAAAATCAATTCTGATTAGCAAAACACACTAAGTATTTTCATTTAGCAACAAAAACAAAAAACTTATAAGGAGTAATTTTTAAAATAGCCTTAAAATTTAGAATAACATCTTTAATCTAAGATAAATTTATTTTATTTACTTAATCATTATTATCAATAAGCAAAATATAACTTTCCTTTTTTTATATCTAGAAAAGCTTATTCTTCTATTATACAAAAATCAACCGAAAAAAATCATCAATATATTTTAAGAAGAATAAATTCATTAAATTTAAAAACGTAACAAGAATGAAAATGTCAGAATGAATTAAGATACTGTCTAAGTAAAATAAAATCCAATTAACAATTGAATCTTACATGAATCAATTAAATTTATCATTACTACATGGAAATCACAAAAAAAGAGACGAAAAAAACTTTTTGAAACAAAAAAAAAAGCTTCAAACTAAGTTTGAAGCTTTTGTACTCAAGGCGGGACTTGAACCCGCACGGGCATTACTACCCACTGGATTTTAAGTCCAGCGTGTCTACCAATTCCACCACTCAAGCAAATTAATTTTGGTAGCGAATTATAAATTAATTTACAATTCTTTTATTCTCAATAAATATTCAATAAGATTACTTCCTTATTGCGAGTGCAAATATAACACTTCTTTTTGTTTTCACAATGTTTTTTCAAAAAAACATTGTTTTTTCTTAAACAAGAGCATAACTAAGCAAGTTACAATGTTCTGTAAATTATGTTTTGTAAATTATTCGTAACAATTTACAACTAATAACTACTTATAATAAACCAAAAACCTAAAACATGATTAAACAATTCATAACTTTAGAATGGAAAGCCTTCTTTAGGTCATCGTCTTTCTCTTCTAACATAGCTATAAAAATCCTAATGGCTTTTGTCGCAATATATTTCATTGCAACCTTTATCGGCTTAGGTATTGGATCATACTTCCTACTAGAAAAAGCAGGACTTGATCCTTTTCCAACCATAAACAAATTCATCATCTATTATTTAGTTATGGATTTACTAATTCGCTTCTTTTTTCAAAAAATGCCTTCTTTAACTATTCGCCCATTTTTAAATCAGAATATAAAGAAAAATAGTATTGTTCATTATACACTGAATAAAACCATCCTTTCATTCTTTAATTTTATCCATTGGTTTTTCTTCATTCCTTTCACTATTATTTTAATAACAAAAGATTTCACTCCATTTAGTAGTCTTATTTGGGGCTTAAGCATGTTATTAATCATTTATTGCAATAATTTCATAGCTATTCTAATCGATAAAAAAGATAGTCTTTTTTACTCAGTTGTTGGTCTTTTTGCTATTTTAGGAATACTTCAGTATTACAACATTTTCGACATCACACAATACACTTATATTGCATTTGAAAACATATACAATCAACCTTTTTTAACAATCATTCCTTTAATACTACTTTCTGTATTGTATTATTTTAATTTCACATTTTTTAAATCTAATTTATACTTAGATGCAGGATTATCTATCAAACAAGACAATGCCACTACAGAAAACCTTACATGGCTAGATCAGTTAGGAAGCTTAGGCACATTCTTAAAAAACGACATTCGTCTTTTAAAAAGAAACAAAAGAGCAAAGTCTACTCTCATAATGAGTTCGATGTTTTTATTCTATGGATTATTGTTTTTTACCAATTCGATTGAAGCTTACAACGCTCCCGTTTGGAAAATATTTGCGGGTATATTTGTTTCAGGTGGTTTTCTTTTAAACTTTGGACAATTTGTTCCTAGCTGGGACAGTTCCTATTACCCATTAATGATGACACAAAACATTACCTATAGAGATTATTTATCTTCAAAATGGTGGTTAATGGTCATTGGAACAATCATTTCTACACTACTTGCTTCATTCTATTTATATTTTGGCTGGGAAGTCTATTTTGCAATAATTGTTGGAGCCATTTTTAACATAGGTGTAAGTTCCCATTTAGTTCTTCTTGGTGGTGCATACATCAAAACACCTATAGACCTAACATCAAACAAAAATGCATTCGGAGATAAAAAAGCATTCAATTTAAAAACACTTTTAATTTCATTACCGAAACTTGTATTACCAATGATTGTATATGCTATAGGTCATTATACATTAGGCTGGCAATATGGCTATCTTTTTGTTGCACTTACTGGAATATTAGGTTTTGCCTTTAAAAATAGAGTTTTCAAAGCTATTGAAGCTATTTACAAAAAAGAAAAATATGCCACTCTTGAAGCTTACAAACAAAAAAAATAGTATACACTTATTAATCACACTTTCTCTAACTTTAGAATTACATAAAAATGATACACGTTTCAAACATTCAGAAATCTTATAACGGAGTAACCGTATTAAATATAGAAAATTTAGAAATCCCTAAAGGTCAAAGCTTTGGTCTTGTTGGAAATAATGGAGCTGGAAAAACTACATTTTTCAGCTTACTTTTAGATCTAATTCAACCTTCAAGCGGTAAAATAACATCAAACTCAATACAAATAAACACAAGTGAAGCTTGGAAGGTTTTTACAAGTTCTTTTATAGACGAAACGTTTCTAATTGGCTATTTAACACCCGAAGAGTATTTTTACTTTATAGGAGAACTAAGAGGATGGAACAAAGCAGATGTAGATAATTTCCTGAAAGATTATGTGGATTTTTTCAACGGTGAAATTTTAAACAACAAAAAACACCTTAGAGATCTATCTAAAGGTAATGCTAAAAAAGCAGGCATAGTTGGTGCTTTAATTGGTAATCCTGAAGTTGTTATTTTAGATGAGCCATTTGCTAATCTTGACCCAACAACACAAATAAGATTAAAGAAAATTATTAAATCTTTAGCAGAAGACAAAAACACAACTGTTTTAGTATCCAGTCATGATCTACAACACACTGTTGAAGTTTCTGATAGAATCGTTGTTTTGGAAAAAGGCAACATCGTTAAAGATCTTATTCCATCTACAGAAACATTAAAAGAACTAGAAGCATTCTTTTCGGCATAAAATAAAAACTGTCAGGGTTTTTTAATCCTGACAGTTGCTTTTATCTAGCTAAATAATGCTTTCAATTCTGTTGCCTCGCTTGGCTTCATTTTTCCAGCCAAAACCAAACTTAATTGCTTTCTTCTTAAAGCCGCTTCATATCTTTCTTTTTCAAGTTCCGTTTCTGGCTCTACAGGAGGAACCTGAATTGGTCTTCCTGTCTCATCTACAGCTACAAATGTATAAATCGCTTCATTCGCTTTATGCTTCACACCCGATTCTCTATCTTCAATCCAAACATCAATAAAAATCTCCATTGAAGTATTAAACGTTCTAGACACTTTAGATTCAACCGTTACCACACTTCCTAATGGAATTGCTCTGTTAAACGCTACGTGATTTACCGAAGCTGTTACGCAAATTCTTCTAGAATGTCTTCTTGCAGTAATACTTGCTGCTCTATCCATTCTCGCCAAAAGCTCTCCACCAAAAAGGTTATTTAATGGGTTTGTTTCTCCTGGCAACACTAAGTCTGTTAATGTAGTAACTGATTCCGAAGGATATTTTGTATGCATTGTTGTTTTTTTTACAAAGATAACAAGCAAATTAGAATTCAAGACATAAAAAAATCCCAAAAAGGGATTTTTTTTACTCTATTAGAATCCAGCAATCTGCTTTATCTACTTTTAATAATCTGTTTTTTTCTACTTCTGCCTCTTCTTCCGTTTTAAAACTCGAATAAGCAACCGGAATTAATCCATTACTATTCTGTTTCAAAATATGAGCAGGATACCCTTCTTCTTTTAAAATTTTCAATGCTTTTTTAGCATTTGCTTCACTTCTAAATGCCCCTGCAATTAAATGAAAAGGAGATGCTTTTTCTTCTTTAACAATAAGTTCAACAGGATTAATTGGAGAGTCTATAAAGAAAGTTGCTTCTTGGATTGTACTTTGCACTTTTCTTTGCACTTCTTTTTTTACAAGAAATGTATCAATTTCTACTTGTTGATCATGTTGAATTTTATATGCTGCTGTTCCTGCTCCAAAAAACAAGGTTATTGCTGCTGCGTATTTCAAGAAAGAATAACTCTTTTTTCTTTCAGCAGTAAAAATTATAGGAACTTTTGCTTCTAAAACTTCAACTTGCTCTTTTAAAGCTTCTCGCTTCATTTCTGGAATAACAAAACTATTTAATCCAAAAGATGAAACTAAATAGTTTACAGAAGTTGATGGCTCAAATATCCATTTTTGATCACTGTTTATAAATATATCTCCTATATTGTTTAAGACAATTCTATCTTTTTTATAAATTGAATCCATCCAAACACTTACTTGAGCGTTTATTTTTTCAAGTGCTTCATCATAGGTTACTTTTTCTTGTAAAGAAATATGATTCGCCAACAAGCCATCATTATTCTTAATATTCATATTAAAAAAGATCACTTTTCTTGGAGGAATGAACGTACAAGCACTACCACTTATCTGTGCAGACTGATTTTCTGTTACAAATGCACCAAAACCTGGAACAGTAACACATTGATAACGATATAATAAATCGGATATGTATTTATCTAACTTCATAATTACAAAGTTAAGTAAACAATACTATTCTCAAAATGTTATCAACAAATGTTATTAACAATTTTATTTTTTCAGGAAACTGATAAAAATCATCTTCTATATTACAAATTGGTTTTACCTTTGACTATATTCAAAGTAACAAATTCTAAAGAACATGAAAAAAACAGTTATGAGCCTTACCGTAACAGCAACTTTATTACTTATTAGTTGTGGTCAAAACAAAGAACAAGAAAACTTCGGAAAATCAACTGAAGAGCAAACTGTTTCAATAACAGAAGCGACACCCAATCCACTAATTAACGAAGGAAAAGAACTCTTTGAAGGAAAAGGTACTTGTGTCGCTTGCCACAATCCAGACAAAAAAATAATAGGACCAAGTATCAAAGAAATTGCTAATTTATACAAAACAACAAATTCAAACATTGTAGCTTTTCTTAAAGAAGAGAGCGATCCGATTGTAGATCCTTCTCAGTATGAAATTATGAAAACGAATTTTTCAATTACTAAAAAAATGTCAGACAAAGAACTTCAAGCTTTAGAGAGCTATATACTAAGCTATGCAGACTAATCAATAACCATTTTAAATCCTACTCTTGGAATATTTTCAATTTTAACATTTGGTTCTTCTTTAAGAATTTTTCGTAATCTAGAAATAAAAACATCTAAACTTCTTCCTGAGAAATAATCATCATTTTCCCATAAAGACGTAAGTATTTTTTCTCTTTTAAGAACTGTATTTGTATTATCTAAAAACAGCTTTAATAATCCCGCTTCTCTTTCTGTAAGTGTGATTTCTTTTTTATCGCTTTTTAGAAAATAATTTTCATACACAAACTCAAAAGAACCAATTACATACACTTTATTTGATTTCTCTATTACTTTTTGACTTCTATTAAGAAAAATTTCAATTTTAAGTATCAATTCTTCTATTGAGTAGGGTTTTACTAGATAATCATCTGCTCCAAGCCTTAACCCTTTTATTCGGTCTTCTTTCATTGTCTTTGCAGAAAGAAAAATGATTGGAATTTCTTCATTTCTTTTTCTAATTTCTGTTGCAATTTCAAAACCATCCATATCTGGCAGCATTATATCTAACACACACAGATCAAACTCTTCATTACAAAATTTCTGAAACGCATCTGCCCCATTACCACAATGAATTACTTCAAAATGCTGTTCTAAATTATCAGCCGTTAAAAAAGCCAATGTTTCATCATCTTCTACATATAAAATTCGCTTTTTACTCATAAATATCTGTTTTTGGAATTTGAATTAAAATCGTTAAACCCGACAATGTTGAATCTGCTTTTATTTTCCAATTATGTAATTCACAAATCTTTTTCACATAAGCAAGTCCAATTCCGAACCCTTCAATCTCTTTACTATCTTTTCTTTCTACTCTATAAAATTTATCAAAAATAAAGGGCAAATCTTTTTCTGGAACTCCTGCACCATTATCTGTAATTGATAAATCTATATATTTTTGATTTTCATTCACCATAATTGTCACTTCTGGGTTCTCAGGCGTATACTTAATTGCATTATCTACAATATTATAAAGTATATTATAAAAATGAAACTCATCAGCCATAACATAATAATTTTTAGGAAAAAGCAATAAACATGAAATCTCTTTCGGATATTTTAAACTTATATTTTCTTTTATTAATCTAAATATATTATTTAAATCTACTTTAGTTTTATTCAACTCTATATTATGACTATCCGTTTTAGCTAACGAAAGTATCTGTTCTATATGTTCATTTAACTTTTGACTTTGCGCTATAATTATCGCGATATATTTAGATAACTTAGGACTATCTTTAATTTCCTGTTGCGAGTTAGCATAATTAGATGCAATTAATATTGAAGCCAATGGTGTTTTAAACTCATGTGTCATATTATTAATGAAATCATTCTGTAAAACAGTGTATCTTTTTTGTTTCAACATTAACAATACCGAGTATACATATATTATTAACACAAAAAACAAAACAAGAGTATACAACCAATATTGTTTTAAACTATTAAAATAATTTTGGTTTAAGGTAGGAAAACGTACCGCAAAGTAATAAGTCAAATCTTGATTTCCAGTAAAACAATCTTCACATTTTTTATTCGCCTGTCCATTTGCTGCAATATAATTTCCATAGACCATATTATTAGAGCCACAATCATATATCGCATACTCAAAATCCAGACCTAGGTTTACTTTATTAAATTCTTTCTTCAAATAGAATTCTAGAATATTATTCTCAAAAACATCATTAACATTAACCACATAATAATTATGAGCTACTTTTTTAATTTGATTATTAACAATCAATTCCGTGTTATTATCTACATATATCCTTTCAACAACATCAAGTAAAGCATAATGAATCTTACTCTCTACCTCTTTCTTTTCGAATGAATACGCTTGATTAAGCAAAAAGACTTGCATTATTACGACTCCTAAAATCGCAAGAAAACCTATAAGTATTACTACATTAAACTTGGTTAATTTCATCTACAATAATATATTGAGTGTTATAATTCATAATTATTCTATAATATTACATGATTTTAATTCAACTCCATCTCTGTTAACAAGTCATTAACAATCATTATAAGTTGATTAACAACAAAGTTATTATTAGTTTTTACATTTGTAGAACAAAATTATTAAATATAAAATTGAAAAATATGAAAGCGATAAAATTATCTATAGTAGCATTATTCATTTCGACTATATCATTTGCACAAAGTGCAGTTACAAAAGCTCCTTCTACAGTTGCACAAACTAAAACTTCTGCAATTAAATGGGCTAACGAAACTCATGAATTTGGTGATATTGAAAAGGGGAAGCCAGTTTCATATGAATTCTCTTTCACAAATACCACAAGCGAAACAATTCTAGTAACTAACGTAAAACCATCTTGTGGTTGTACTGCTACTAATTACACAAAGACTCCTATTAAACCAGGAGAAAAAGGAATGGTAACAGCTACTTATAATGCTGCTGCTCCAGGAAATTTCCACAAAACTGTAACAGTAACAACTAGTGAAGAAGGTGCTGCTCCAAAAGTTTTGGTTATCAAAGGAAAAGTAATTACTGAAAATGAAAAATCAGTAATGTTTAAATAATAAAACAACAATTTTTTTATATCTTACTTACGAAAAACCATCTTTTTATTAAGATGGTTTTTTTTATCTTTATAAAATGGAAACTGCTTTTATAAACACACCTTTAGGGACTGCTAAGATTAAAGGAGACGAAAATGGAGTCTCAGTGATTTCTATTTTACAAGAAGGAGAAATCTCGAAAGAAATACCGCTAGAACTTAAAGAAGCAGTTAGTCAATTAAATGATTATTTTGAAGGCAATAGAACTCAATTTACTTTTGAAATAAATCCAAAGGGCACCGATTTTCAAAAGAAAGTCTGGAAAGCCTTATTAGAAATTCCATATGGAAAAACAATTTCCTATTTAGATCTCTCAAAACAACTTGGAGATGTTAAAGCCATTAGAGCAGTAGCTTCTGCTAATGGAAAAAATCCTCTCTGGATTGTTGTTCCTTGCCATCGTGTTATTGGTACAGACGGCTCTCTTACTGGATATGCTGGTGGTTTATGGAGAAAGAAATGGTTAATTGATCATGAAAACCCAGTTAAGCAACAAAGTCTTTTCTGAAAATTTTAAAAACGTATACTTTTTCATTACTTTTATGCTTATAAATTCACAAACATAACATGAAATTAATAAAAAAGTTTTTTAAATGGCTTGCCTTATTTTTGGTTTCCGTAATTATACTAATGTATATTTTTGATGTAGATTATCTCCTTAGAGCAGTTAGAACCATCTATTTTAGAAGATACACAACGGCTTTTTTAGAAGATTATACTCATTTTCCAAATAGAGAAATTAAAAAAGGAACAGCACAACCTTGGAATCTTTCAAAAGACTATAATACAATCCCCGCAACCGAAGCATTAGAAAAAACACACAAAGAACTAAAAACCGCTTCCTATTTAATCATTCAAAATGATAGTCTTTTTCATGAAAGCTATTTCGATGGTTACACCAAAGATTCTAAATCGAATTCTTTTTCTATGGCAAAAAGTATCATTACAATGGCACTTGGAAAAGCAATAATGGAAGGTAAAATAAAAGACTTAAACCAGAAAGTAACCGATTTTTTTCCAGAACTTAAAGGAGAATTTGCTAAAGATGTTACTGTTGGTGATTTATCTTCTATGGCTTCAGGGTTAAGTTGGGATGAAAAATATTATAGTCCATTTTCTATTGTTACAAGAGCTTATTTTGATAATGATTTAAAAAAGGTTATTCTTGGATTAGAAATTAATAAGAAGCCCGGACAATCTTTCAAATATTTAAGTGGGGCTACACAATTACTTGCCATGTGTATTGAAAAAGCAACAGGAGAATATGTTTCTGATTATGTTTCTAAACATTTTTGGCAACCTATGGGAGCTGAAAATGAAGCGCTATGGCAATTAGATCATGCACCAGATGGAATTGAAAAAGCCTATTGCTGCATTGCTAGTAATGCAAGAGATTTTGCTCGTTTCGGAAAGCTTTACTTAAATAACGGTAGCTGGAACGGGAAACAACTATTAGATTCTAGTTTTGTTCAAAAATGTATTACTCCACGTTTCCTAGAAAGTCCAGAATATGGATATGGTTTTTGGATGCAAACAATAAACAATAAAAAACTTTTCTACATGAGAGGTCATTTAGGACAATTTGTTATTGTAATCCCAGAAGACAATTTAATTATAGTTCGTTTAGGACATATTAAAGGACTTCAAACTGAAACTGACCCTCATAGTAACGATCTTTATATCTATGTTAACGAAGCTTATAAAATGTTAGCTCAAAGAAAATAACGTCCAGTTATGAATAGTCATTTTTCTGGTTTAAATAACCGACAAAAAATCAATGATTACAAGAAAAATAATCGTCGAGAAAAATTAGACACAAGAAAAAACAGTTTGAGTGAAGCGTCTCTTAATGAAGAAAATCCTATTCCTCCTGTTTCTGAAGAAAAACTAAACAAAGTCAAGAACGAAATAAAAGAACGAATGCAAAAAAACAATAGGAAAGTTACTCGACTGTATACTTCTCTTTTTGTTATTGTAGTAACTTTAGCAATGATGATAAAATATAATATTTTTTAAATTCTATTTTCAAAACAATACTAAATGATTGAAAAAATAAACCTCAACAATATACTATTTTTAGATATTGAAACTGTACCAGAATATAATAGTTATTTAGGTATGGATGAAGAAACAAAAAAACTATGGGAACACAAAACACAATACCAAAGAAAAGACGAAGTAACTGCTGAAGATTTTTATGAGAGAGCGGGAATTTGGGCTGAATTTGGTAAGATTATTACAATTTCTGTTGGATATTTTACTAATAAAGCAGACATCCGAAACTTTAGAGTGACTAGTTTTTGGGGAGAAGAAAAGAAAATACTTCAAGATTTTTCCAACTTACTGAACAATCATTTCAACCAACCACAACATGTTTTATGCGGCCATAATGCAAAAGAGTTTGATATTCCTTTTATGGCTCGTCGCATGATTATCAATTCTGTTCCCTTGCCTGATAAATTAAATTTATTTGGTAAAAAGCCTTGGGAAGTACCTCACCTTGACACTCTTGAGTTATGGAAATTTGGAGATTTTAAACATTTTACTTCTTTAAAACTACTTACAAAAGTTTTAGGAGTTCCTTCTCCAAAAGATGACATCGACGGTAGTGAAGTTGCACATGTTTTTTATATAGAAAACGATATTGATAGAATTATTACCTATTGTGAAAAAGATGTTATTGCTGTGGCACAAATCTTTCTTAGATTTAGAAGAGAAGATTTATTAATTGACGATGAGATTATTCATGTATAAACATTCATTTACTAGCTCTTTTTTTAAGAGGCTTATTTTTAACAAACACAAAAAAAAGAGCTATTCCTAGCTCTTTTTTGTTATCCTATAATATTGTAAAAAATTTTATCTCTTCACAACAATCTTCTTTGTTGTTTTTACGTTCTCAGTTTCAATAACCAATAAATAAACGCCTTCTGTAAGGTTTTCTACATTTAAATTTGTTATCGCTGTTGACGATTTTTTATTCAGAATTAACCTTCCTTGAATATCATATAAAGCATAACCAACTTCACCAGTAATAGAATTATTTAAATCGATACTAATACTACTCTTTGCAGGATTTGGATATATTCTAACATCTGAAAACACATTACTCTCAATGCTCAATGCTTGCTCAATATTACAGAATGAAAGTGCAACAGCGTTTATTGTTCCTCCATCTCCATTAAAAGGATCTTCAACTCTTAAAACCCAAGTTCCATCTGCTACCAAACCATTAAATGCACTCAACGTTTCAAAAGGCTTTACTGTTCCAGAAATAGCAGGTGCAGTACCACTACAAGTGAAATTAACTCCTGAATCATCAATAGTACAATTAATATCATCCTCACTTCCACATGGTTGCTTAAATAAAGTTACGACTGGACTTCCAATAGAAGCTGGTCCTTCTAAATAGTAAGTCATATCTTGAATATAAGTATGTGTCAAATCTAGAGTAACATTTAGATCTCCTATCACAATACCTCCAGAAACTTCAATAGGCACAGTAGCAATACTATTTGCGGTTATCTCAATAATATTATTTGAAAAATCTGTAGCAGAAAAAGAAGAACCACATGTTAATTTACCCGTTTCAAAATTATAAATTGTTACATTTGTTACTAAATCGGTACCGCATCTATTAGAAGGTACAACTCTCCAATAATAATTCGTTTCTTCATTTAATCCTGTAACAAGAAAACTATCACCCGTAACAATTTCATTTACTAATGGTGCTGCTAAACTTGAAGAAGTTGATACTTGTAAATTATAGGATTCAACATTAACATGCTCTACCCATTTTAAAGTTACTGTTGTTGCAACTGTATTTTGAGAATTTACTGGAGAATCTAAAACAACTGGCTGAAAATTAGCTGAATATATTTTTAAGTTTTTTGTTCTAATCTCAGTTTCAATTCCATTATCTCCTTGAATCCCTACATTATATTCTCCTGGAGCAACATTTGTAAGATTAAACAATGTCATGGTCACAGTACCGTTTGTATTTAAACTTGTAGGACTAAATACCACGTTTGCTCCAGCTGGTAATCCTGTTGCCGAAAAATTAGTTGTACCTACTCCTGTTTGTTTATAATCAAAAGTATAAATTGCATCTTGCGTATCACAAACTATTAAGTTGTCAGATTTAGAGGTTAGCGAAAAACCAGAAGATATCCCTGTAACCACTAATGAATAATCTTGCTTATTATTAACTAGATTACCCTTATGAGTTACTGTTATCACATAATCTCCTGCATCAGGCGCATCAATTCTAACAACCTCAACATTATCCACATTATTATCAGTAAGTCTAGTTGCAGGCACATTTGGATTACTTTCTAATCTCCAAGGATAGTATATTGTCCCATTTCTAGTCACTTTAATATCCAAATTATTAACTAAAATAGGTAACGGATCGTTTTCTACAGTATTGGTTTTTGCAACACCAGGAACATCTGTCCAAGTAATTGATGCTATCAAAGGATTGTTTGTTCCTCCATTCGATTTCACTGTCATTGTAAAAGTCTGACTTTGCATCAATTCTTCTTCAGAAACCCATGATGTTAATCCATTATTTGTAATTGCTTCTACCGCTGCTTTAGCATTTAATAATCCCCAACCAAATTTCGCATCTGGACCAATCGCTCCAGCATCATCAGCTGTATGACAAGCAAGACCTTTTAGAGTAGCCGCTTTCATAAAGTTATTGGTAACATTTTTATAATGTTGTTGCACCAACAACAAAGTACCTGCAACATTTGGGCTAGCCATAGACGTTCCACTTTTAGTACCTGTAGCTGTATCACTTCCACTATCAGTAGATGTTAGTGATACTCCGTTTCCTGTAATATCTGGTTTTATTCTTCTATCATCTGTTGGCCCTTGACTACTAGACGAACTAATAGAAACACTATTTAACGTACCGTCTGGTGATACATTTGCATCTTGAGCATTTGCAACGATTAAACTATTCTTTGCAGTTTTATCACTTGTTAATTTATCAAAACCATTAGCAATAGGGTTCGAATTATCGTTATTATTACCATCATTTCCAGCAGACATTACTGGTAAATAATAGGGTGCTAAATACGATATCTCATCCCAGTTTCTTGCTGCACTTGTATATGCACCAATATACCAAGCAGGTTGAATTGCACCTGAACTACTTGTTATAGGCACACCATAGGAGTGATTAGAAATTAACATTCCTCCTAAAACTTCATTAGTCGCTTCGCTTTCATCATTTGTCCAGTTGAAAGTCCTACCTGTAGCATTATAAGCCATACCCTTTGTTGAAGCAGAAGCATCTGATGCTAAAATTGTTCCTGTAACGTGCGTTGCATGTGAACTATAAGTTGTTCCAGATACATCATCAACAGTTGTTACTCTATTTTCAAATAAATTATGTGTTCTTCTTACTGTACCACCGTCCCAAACACGAGCAACCATGTTTTCTCCATTTAAATTCAACCCCAAAGTACCTCCTGAGTTTAAATGCACTGCTCTTGTTGATTTTGCAGCATTAGCATTTTGTGAAGCAAAATAAACGGGTACACCATCTGGTGTTAGTCGCATTAATTCTTCATAAGTTCCATCTTCTTTTTGAACTATAATTGGCCAACCCTTTTTCAATGCTTCAGCAACAGCTAATTCTTTTTCTCTTTTTTCTAAGCTTTCGAAATATATAGTCTTTTCCTTTATCGTTTCAACATCGTAATTTTTAATAATTTTTGCTACATCGTCTTTCGTTTGTGCTAAAGATGAAAAGCAAAAGAAACTCAACAATGAAACTTTAAGTATATTTTTTTTCATAAAAAACATTTTTTAATAGTAAGTTTTGCAAAATTAACACTTTAATAAGTAAAAACACTTTTTTTTACACAAAAAACAATAATATCCTTAACTAAATTATGTTTTATGTTTTTTAAGCTTAAATTGTATCTTTACAAAAAAAATGAAATGGTATTAAGTAGATTTTGGTTAGCAATTTTTGTTTCTTCAATTGCCTTTATTATTATTGGTTTGTTTACTTCAAAATATTATTCTATTGATTATGTTTTGAATGGAAAACAAGGAGAACCTATTCTAATTTCTGAAAAATATTTAAAAGATATACCTCAATTTATTCAAGATAGTATTCAAAAATCTTCTGATAAAGCTTTTATTTTAAACAGAAACACTAAAGATTCAGACACTACTTATATTTATAACAAACAATCAGTAAAAATTTATAGCGGTGTGCAACAATCGGATGGATTGTTACCAATGTGTAAAAGCAGTTTGTTGGACTTAATACTTCCTTTGATTGCTTATTTAGCTTTTTTCTGCGGAATTATGGAATTGCTTATTATTTCTGGAGCATCTGAAAAATTGGCTAAAAAATTGAGTCCAATGTTTGCTAAAGTTTTTCCTTCGCTTCCTAAAGATCATGAATCCATTTCATATATGACGCTTAATTTTGCAGCAAACTTCTTAGGTTTAGATTCTGCGGCAACACCTTTCGGATTAAAAGCCATGCAAAGTTTACAAGAATTAAACGAAGACAAAGACAAAGCAAGTGATGCCCAAATCATGTTCATGTGCTTGCATGCTGCTGGTTTAACATTAATTCCAACATCTATTATTGGTTATCGTGCTGCTGAAAATGCTGCCAATCCAGCTGATGTGATGTTACCTTGTATTATTACTTCATTTGTTGGTACAATTGCTGCATTCTTACTTGTTGGAATGAAACAAAAAATCAATTTTAAGAGCGCCTCACTTTTAGCTGCTTTAATGGGACTTATTGGTGCTATTGTTGGTCTATTATTCTATGTAAATACGTTAGACTTAATTGGTAAAAATTATTTTACTGCTAACTTATCTGGTGTTTTATTATTAACAATTATTGGTTTCACTTTAGTCTTTTCATTTATCAATGAGAAAAAATTCACAGCTCAAAAAACGACAATGTTTGATACTTTCGTTGTAGGTGCTAACAATGGTTTAAAAACAGGTGTCATGATTTTTCCTTACGTTATGGGAATGTTAGTCGCTATTTCATTATTAAGAAACAGTGGTTTATTTGAAATTATAAGCCATGGAATTTCATTTGTGTTTGCACATATGGGTGTTTCGAAACAAGTTACCGATTCTTTACCTGTTGCTATTTTAAGACCTTTTAGTTCTGGTGGTTCACGTGGTTTTATGATTGATGCTATGCGTACTTTTGGACCAGATTCTTTTGCTGGAAGACTAAGCTGTATTTTTCAATGTAGTGCCGAAACCACTTTCTATGTTATTGCTGTTTATTTTGGTTCTGTAAGTATTAAAAACACACGTTACACTTTAGGAATGATGCTTCTAGTGGATTTAATTTGTGTAATTACAGGTATTTTAGTGGCTAGTTGGTTTTTTTAAAATAAAATGAAAAAATATTTCTTCATACTTTCAATCTCCCTATTGTTTTCTTGTGAAAAGAAAATGGAGAATCCATTAATTGGTAATTGGTATTTTGATGAACATTTAATTACTGATGATACTTCTGAAAAAGAAAACTTTAGTTTAAATATAATAAACGATAGTATTCTAGAATACAAATTTGGATTTTATGAATATGTCCCAACAAAAATGAGCGTACTATCTTTTAACCGAGACACAACAGCCATGAAGTTTAACACCTTACACTTTCTTGGTACAAAGACAAAATAAAGGTAAAAGACTCTACATTATTTTTTTGGGATTTAGCAGATTCAATTTGGATAAAACATAAAATAAAAACTCTAAATCATGATAATCTGATTCTTGAAAAGGAAAACAAAGAAAAATATAACCTAGTAAAAAAGAGAAACATTCACCATAATTCTAAACTATACGACGCTATTATTGTAGATAGAGAAAAAGGATTTGGATGTTGTGGAATAAATACAACTTATATCAATAGAAAAGGAGAAATGTATTTTAAAGGGTTAGGTTACAATACTAATGAAGAAGATTTTGTAGCTCAGTTAGATTTAAACATTACTACTCAAATATTTAAAAAATTTGATCAAATTGATATCTTAAAGATGAACAATTATTATCCCTGTGAAACACCCGATTCTCAAAACAATTCAATTACGTTTTTAAAAAACGGAAAAATCATTAAAACAATACAAGATTGCAGTAGAAAAGCTCCTATCGATTTTTATGTAGCTTATAATGAGTTGAGTTATTTATATCAAAAAATAAAACAAAAGAATAATTACAATTTCATCTTTGACAACCGTCTTCATTTTCCTTCCTTTGAAAATAAACTAATTAAACATACATTATATAATTCTGAACTCTTTTTGCTTGATTTAGAATTAAGAAAAGGTAAAGAAAGTGAGACATCTTTCAATCCAACATACACTTTAAACTTTTCTTATGGGAATCAAGGTTTTCTTTTTAGCAAAATAGAAACCGATTGTCGTTATTATAAATTTTACTATAATGACAATACTACAAAAACAATAGACATGGGCTACAACTTCATTGGGGCCAATCCAATTTTATTAACAAAGAATAAGACTAAACCTTCACGTTGATCCATTTCCCTCTTCGATACATTATTACACTCATAATGGTGATTAATGCTTCTGCTATTGGAATGGCAATAAAAACTCCTAATGCATCTAGTTTGAAGGTGTAGGAAAGTAGGTATGCCAAAGGAATTTGTATTACCCAAAATCCGATAAGGTTTATCCATGTTGGTGTCATAGTATCTCCTGCTCCATTAAACACATTATTAAGTACCATACCAACACCATAAAATAAATAACCATAACTCACAATTTTTAATGCAGAATAGGCGATTTCAATAATATATTCATCATTGGTAAAGAAACGAATCATAGCTTCTCCAAAAACCAAACACAGCGTCATTGCGCAACCTAAGAAAATCATAGTGTATTTTGCAGTTAAAACCACTGCTTCTCTCACTCTTTCTTTGTTTTTTGCTCCTAAATTTAATCCGACCAATGTAGCTGTTGCGTTACTCAATCCCCAAGCGGGTAACATAAAAAACATCATAATTCGAATAGCCGTTTGAAAACCTGATGATCCGTTTTCCCCTCCTGTTTTGGCAACAATCTGCGATAAAAAAATCCAACTACAAGAAGCAATCACATATTGCATTATTCCTGGTGTAGCCACTTTTATCAATGCTGCTATGAGTTCGAATTTGGGTAATATATATCTTATTTTTATAGTTACTAAATGCACTCT
This sequence comes from Flavobacterium jumunjinense, assembly GCF_021650975.2. Classification (NCBI taxonomy): domain Bacteria; kingdom Pseudomonadati; phylum Bacteroidota; class Flavobacteriia; order Flavobacteriales; family Flavobacteriaceae; genus Flavobacterium; species Flavobacterium jumunjinense. Next base: position 2,111,400 of record NZ_CP091285.1, on the reverse strand, counting down.
GAAAAACAAAAAATACAATTGATAAAACACACCTAATACTCTTCCGATTGCTGTTGCTAAAGCAGCACCTACGATTCCCATGGCTGGAATTATTCCCCAACCATTAATTAAAATGGGACATAAAATGATATTACAAATATTAGCAAACCAAAGGCTTTTCATTGCCAAAGCTGGATTACCAATGCCTCTAAAAATTCCGTTGATAAGGAAAAGTAGAATAATAAAACAACTGCTTGCAAAAATAATTTTAGGATACAAAATTCCATACGCTCTACTTTCTGCTGATGCTCCTAGAAAGGTAAATAATTCTTCTGCAAACAAAACTCCAAGAACACTCACGAATATAGAAATGACTAAAGCAATAAAAATAGATTGCATCGCCACTTTTCCGGCTTTTTTAGGCTTCTTTTCTCCTACTCTTCGAGAAACTATTGCAGTTGCAGCAACACTCAATCCTATAGAGATGGAATAAATTATAGTATTGACCGATTCTGTTAGACCAATAATTTGTATCGCTAGGTTACTATTTTCTAAATGCCCTACAAAATACAAATCGACTAAAGCAAAAACCGATTCCAAGACTAATTCCAAAATCATTGGAATGGCTAACAATAGAATGGCCTTGTTTAAATCGATGGTTGTGAAGTCGTACTCCTCTTTACCGCTTATTACTTCTTTTAAAAAGCTAATTTTCTTTTTCATTGTTGCTATACAGAAGAATTCCTCTTCTTTTTATATTCTATGTATTGGGTTTTTCAATTTTCCCACAAACTGTAAACTATCGGTTGGTGTTGTTAAATCTAACATTTGTTTGTTGTTTTTTAATTGTAAACGATTCAAGCAACAAGCATCAAATTCTGAAACAAATAAATCATACTTCATAAATTGCTCTTCCAATTCTGGATGAACTTTTTGATAGTCTGAAATGCAATGGGAAACCAAATTCCAAAAGTCATCTTGATGCAACACCTTATTTTCATGAAGAATTGCAACTAAAAACCTAAAGAAAAACTCAAAAATATCATTTTGCAGACATAATATTTTAAGCGGTTCATCCATGTCGATATTAATACGTTTTGCTTTTTCTGGCAAAGGAGTATTTGGATTAAAAATCATTACTTCTTCTGTAATGTCTTTCATAATTGCTTTTACAGGAATATTGTTTTCAAAAATTAAGATTAAATTTTCGCCATGAGGCATAAAAACCATTTCATGTTTATAAAAACAATGTAATAATGGCGACAAATAGCACTCTAAATAACGACTTATCCATTCTTCTGCTGAAATTCCAGAAGAATCGATTAATGCTTTAATAAAAGCTTCTCCATCATTATCCACATGTAACAAAGCAGCCATCGTCATGCATTTTTGCCCTTCTTTTAGTTTCGGAATTGGACTTTCTCTCCAAAGTGTAGCTAACATTTTATTATGTGGAATAGCTCTGCCTAATGGTTCATATAAAAAATTTCTGTAACCTAATGTTGCCACTTCCCCTAATAAAGTAAATCCTTTTTCTTGCAGATAAGTATCATTTTTCACCAAATCATCAACCCATTGTGTAATCGCTGGTGTACTTTCCATATAGTAAGGAGAAAGTCCACGCATGAAACCCATATTCACCACTGATAAAGCGGTTTTTGCATAAAACTTTTCAGGATTGCTTGTGTTGAAAAACGTACGAATGGATTGTTGTGCCGAATAATCATCTTTTCCGTAACCTAAACACACTAGATAATCTAAAGCAATATCATGGGAAAAAATTAGCGTTAATTTATTATACCATTGCCAAGGATGCACAGGAAAAAAATAATAGTCCTCTATATTGAGACCTTTTTCTTGTATCTTATTTTGAAAAGCAACATAATCATCTATTGCTAACTCTTGACGAATTAACGCACCATAGCTTAAAGATTCAATACATGAAAAAGTAGCCCTACTTTTATGTCCCGCTAACCAAATTAATTTAACAGGTGCATTCGCTTCTGGTGAATAGTTCATAAAATCGAGACAATTGAATCCGTTTTTTCCGCTATTCGCAATAAAACATGGATGCCCTTCTGTCATTGCGTGCTCTATTTCTTGATACTCATGAGCTACTAATTCTTTCGAAGTGAATTTCTGATTGCTAATCTTAAAAGCAACGCTATAAATAGTGCTTGTTATTTCTTCTAAATAAGTAGGTAAAAGTACTTCTGAAATAGCTAAAACTTCTTTAAACTCGATAATAAATTTCGTCAATGAAAGGGCGACTTCTTCTTCTAGAATGAATTTTCGGATTGAATTATTTTCTATTGACCAATGATTTAGAGAAAGTATATTGGCTTTAAAAGTATATTTTACTTTTTCATCTGAAGTTGAAACCACATAAGTATTTTCATTAATCAATATTGGATTAACTAGCAATTCATGGGCAAATTCACTCAATGCTTTTTTTACTAAAATGACATTGGCTTTGTTCCAATTCTCTTTTGTTATATGTTGAATGCTTTCAGTTGGCGCAATTTGTGTTTTTTGACTCATAATTAATTCTTTTCGTGTGTTTTTAAAGCATTATAATAGTCTTCTCGTGTACAAAATTCTAAATGTGCTTTTTTATGTGGCAATTCGAGTACATTTTGAAAAACAAAACCTGCTTTCTTATTCAACTGATGTATTTTATGATTGCGAGCATCTGGTTCTACCACAATTCTTTTGGTGTTTTTATCTTTAAAAATGAAGTCTAAAATAGTAGTAAAAACTGCCCAAGTGAAACCTTTGATTGGTTTTTCTGTAGGTGCTACCAAAATATGCATTCCTTTATCACCTTCTTCCACGTTATAATACTTGCTAATTATATCTTCTTTAGGATGGTAACATTCTAACAAAAAAGTCATTTCTCCATTATATAATCCTATATATACTTGCGCTTTTTCAATGATATTTTGATAGGCCAATTTCACTTCATTTAAGGTGAAATTTGTCATTTCCCAATAGATTGCGTATTCTTTTTGTACCCATTGATGAATCATTATACTGTCTTCCTCTATATTTATAGGTCGCAATTCAAACAAGCCAACTGTTGGAATCTTCTTGCTAAAAACAACACTTTCTTTTCTAAAAGATGTCGGTTTAATGCCGGTTTCAATATTATTTGTATTGGTCATACGATAGTATTTAAGCCGTTATTTTTTTAAATTGAGCAATTGGATTTTCTAATTTTCCTTGAAATTGAAGCAAAGCAACAGGATCATCCAAATCGATCATTGTTTTATTATTATTAATTTGCAAACGATTTAAACAGGACAATTCGAATTGCGTTTCGAACATATCATAACGTTCAAACTTCTCTGCAAGCTGTGGTTGTGTTTCTTGATATGCTGTAACACATTCTGCAACGAGCTCCCAAAAACGATTTTCATTATAATTAATTTGTTCGACTAATATACTCGACATGAAGCGGAAGAAACCATCAAAAACATCAATAAAAATGGATAATAGTTTTACGTTTTCTGGAACCTCAGCATAGATTCTACTGATGTTTTCTGGAATTTCAACTTCTGGATTTAGTATCACCGCTTCTTCTGTAATATCTTTCATAAAAGAACGCACAGGAATGTTGTTTTTAAATCCTAAAATTAGATTTTCGCCATGCGGCATAAAAACCAAATCGTATTCGTAGAAACAATGCAACAACGGACTTAAATAGACTTTAAAATATTCTTTTAACCAATTATCTACCGTTAAATTGGACGCTTTTATAATTTCTGGCAATAAGGCATTTCCTTCTTTATCAATATGTAACAAAGCAGCCATTGTCATTAATTGTTCGCCTTCCTTAAGATAAGCCACAGGACTTTCTCTCCATAAAGAAGCTATCATTTTATTATAAGGATTGTGTTTTCCGTAATGATCAAAATAAGGGTTAATGTAGCTAATGGAAGCAATCTCACCTAACATTCCGAAGTTTACGCTTTGCAAATAAGCATCACTACCTAACAAATTTTCAAGCCATTTTGCCATTTCTGGAGCTGATCCTAAATAGTAAACAGGCAAACCGCGCATGAAACCCATATTCAATATAGAAAGCGACGTTTTGGTATAGCATTTTTTTGGGTTACTTACATTAAATAATGTACGAATAGATTGTTGTGCTTGATACAAATCTGGTCCATAACCCACACAAATCAACTTATTTTTGGCTATTTCTGGTGAAAAAATATTCGCTAATTTATTATACCATTGCCAAGGATGCACTGGAATAAAGAAATAGTCTTCTGGATTTTCTCCTTTGCTTTTTATCACTTGATTGAAAGTTGCAATAGTTTGTTCTTCTAACTCTTGATGAATGAGTTTTTGATAGGCTAACTCTTCTGTTCCTGCATAAACCGTTCTGTCTTTATGACCTGCTAACCACAGAATTTGAAATGGATTTCCTGTTTCTGGTGTATAGGCTTTGTAATCCATACTGTTAAAGCCAATTCTACCATTATTCGCAACAAAACCTGGATGCCCTTCATTCATTGACTGTTCAATGGTTTGAAAATCAGAAGTAGCTAAATCTTTTGCAGAGGGCGCTTTCTTTTCTAATTTGTACGCACTTCCATATAATGTACTGATAATTTCTTCAATATAAGATGGGAATTGCTCTTCACTTATGCCTATATTTTCTTTAAATTCGGATAGAAAATGAATAGCATCTATTTCTTTTGGTTTTCCATCTTCTTTTTTTGTTATGGACTGACTATCGATGCCAAGATGATTCAAGGCTAATGCTTTTCCTCTAAAGGAATATTCAATTTGATTGTTGTTGGAAAACAAATTATATTCACTCCAATCTTTTTCTTTTTTTACTAAAATAGGTTGTAATAATTGTTCATGAGAGAATTCGCAAATTGCCTTTCTTACTAATAATCTATTGGCTTTTTTCCATGTTTCTGGCTTGATATGTTGAATCGCTTGTTCTGGATATTCAATTTGATTTTTATAATGCATGGCTGTTTCTTTTAAATATTGTGAATCTATTTTCTTAACAAATTGTTCTCTGGTACAAAAGGCTAATTGAGCTGTTTTATGAGGCAATTTTACTATTTCATCGTTTACAAAACCGACTTTCTGACAAATAGCAAACATCTTTTCATTTCTAACATCGGGTTCCACCACTACTCTTTGTATGGTTAAATCGTTAAAAATAAATTTCATGATACTCGTAAACACATGCCATGTAAATTGATGTATGGGTTTTGCTACTGGAGCCACAATAACATGCATTCCACAATCATACTCTTGTACTTTATAATAATCTCCGATTGCGTCTTTTCTTGGATTGTAGCGCTCTAAAAGAAACGAAACCATTCCGTTAACTAATCCGATAAAGACATCGGAATGTTGGGTTATTTTTTCATACTCTTGTGTTACTTCTTCTAAGCTTTTGCCTAACATTCCCCAATATTGAGCATATTCTTGATTGACCCAATTGTGAATGATTGGTATATCTTTTTCTGTATTTAATGGTCTAAATGAAATTGACCCTAAGTCTGAAATGAAATTGGTAAAAACAATTCCGTTTCTTTTTTTGAATGCATTTCCTATTTTCATCTTATGTTGATTTAAAAATTCTTTTAGGAGCTATTTTTATTTCTTTTATTGATAATTGTATTTGTTTTCTAACATAGGAATAGGCGATTTGCACCAGCGTTGTGAGTACAATCATTAATGGAATAAGTAGTAAAACCATTCCTTGTTGGTGTTTCCAAAACCCAAAAACATACATTCCCCAGTTGATGATTACCCATTGAATTACATAGAGACTTGTTACATTTTTACTATAGAAACTTATTCTTTTAAAGATTGTTTTTCGTTCTCCAAAGAAAACTACTAGTTTATTTATGCTCCAAAGAAGAAGAAGGTTTATCCCTAATAGAAGAATTGTTCCACCTGGTCCCAAATGATAATAATCTGCAAAATGATAGGATGGATTTGTAAAATTTAATAGACCACCAACTACCACAGAAAACAAACCTACTTTAAGTGTGTTTTTAAAGAATTGTGCTTTATTTTCATTAGTCTCTTTATACCATCTCCCTAAAAACATTCCTATTAATATAAAAGCGCTCCAAGGGAAAACAGGGAAATAAACGTTGAATTGATCGCTAAAAAACAAATCGCATATATAATTTATTCCTAAAACATCTATACGGAAACCACTTACCTCTTTTGAAACAAAAAGAATGATGGTTGCAATAAGTAAGGGCACGTATTTACTACTACTAAAATGATTGATTATTGCCATAAGGAATAATGTGATTCCTGCTAATTGTAAAATATCACCTAACAATAAGAAAAACAGTGTTGCTTCAAGTGTTTGAGAAGTTAATCCGTAAGCTTCTACAAAAGCTGTGGGCAAACCTCCAAACACAAATTCTGGAACAATAAACTTTAATAAATTCATTCCATATCCTATTCCTAAAATATACAAGGCTCGTTTAGAAACGGCTGTAAATGATTGTCTTCTAGAGAGTACGAAAGAAATTCCCATGGTAATAAGAAACATCGCTGTTCCTCTACCTAACCAAAGCACAATTTCTCCAAGAATAGTATGGTTTTGCGTCTCCAAATCACCATAAATTAACATCGTATGAATAATAATCATAAACAAAACGCTTATTCCACGAGCCACATCAATAGCAGTAATTCTTTTCTCAAGGGTTTTCATGTATTCTTGTTTATGAGATTAATTCAAAAGCTTCCGAGTGAATCGCTTCTTCTTTTGTTACTTCAAATTGTTGGAAAGCAATTCTTTTTTCAATTGGATAGTATTCTATCCCAGTAATTTCTTTAATAATATAGGAATTTCTATAACAAGCCATACCTAAATCGGGTGTTACAAAACCATGCGTATGCGATTCTGCATTTTGCACAAAAATTTCAGCAGCATTTGCATCAATACTATAATTTCTATTGGTTGCAAATCTTCCTTTTTTATCCCAAAGGATGCGTTCTGAAATGCCTTCTAAAAATCCCGGTAACTTATAACTATAACCTGTTGCTAAAACTAAAGCTTCTGTGGTATGACGGTATTTTTGATCTTGTTCTACCTGATGTAATTCTAAATTGAATTTCTCAGATTCCTCATCATAATTGGATTGAATGCATGCTGAATTGGTTCTCAAATTCACATCGATAGCTCCTATTACTTTTTTATGATAAATAGTATCGAATATACTTCCAATCAAATCTTTATTGATTCCTTTATATAGCAATTTCTGACTACTTAATAGTTCATCTCTTTTCTCTTCTGGTAAATTATAGAAATAGTCAACATATTCAGGAGAAGTCATTTCTAAGGTTAGCTTACTATAATCCATTGGGAAAAAGCGAGGCGAACGTGTTATCCAGTTCAGTTGATAATTATACGTATCTATTTCTTGTAGTAAATCATTAAACACTTCAGCAGCACTTTGCCCGCTTCCTAAAACAGTGATGGATTTCTTTTTTTGAAGTTCGCTTTTGTTTTGAAGATAATTTGCAGAATGAATTGCATTTTCTTTCAGGTTTTGGCACGATTTTGGAATATGTGGAGACGTTCCTGTTCCTAAAACAATTTTCTTAGTCGTATAAATCGTTATCGTTTCCGTTTTTGTACATTTGGTTGTCACCATATAATAAGCTTCCGATTCGCTATAATCAATTTGAATTACTTCAGTATTAAAATAAATATTCGACATTTTCTCTATTGCCCATTGACAATATTGATTGTATTCGTTTCTTAACAACAAAAAGTTTTCTCTAATATAGAACGAATACATTTTTCCTTGTTCCTTGATGTAATTTAGAAAACTAAAAGGGCTCGTTGGATCAGCAAGAGTGACCAAATCAGCAAGAAATGGAATTTGTAAGGTTGTATCTTCTAAAAGCATGCCTGGATGCCAATTGAATGATTCATTTTTATCAAAAAACAAACCGTTTATATCTTTTATTGGTTGTGTTAAACAAGCCAAACCTAAATTGAATGGACCTACTCCTACTGCTATAAAATCGTATGTTGTATTTTGCATTTTTCTAATTTTTTAATGAATATTGTTGCCCATGAAAAACAATTAGGTCAATCACTTCTTCAATATCTTTTGTTGTTGTTAACGGATTTAATAAGGTGAATTTTAAAAACACTTCTTCCTTCACTTTTGTACTTGTAATGATCGCTTTTCCTTCATTAAACATTGCCTTTCGAATGTGACTATTCAAGTTACAATAGGTAGCATCTAAACCAGAATAAGGAGTATATCTAAAAACAACTGCACTAATTTCCGGTTGATGAATGATTTCAAAATCTTTCCTCTCGCTTAAATACTGAGCTGTAAATTGAGCGCTCTCTATTGCTTTTTCTAAATAGGAACTCAATCCTTCAACACCAATCATTCTTAATGTAAACCAAAGTTTCAAAGCATCAAATCGTCTTGTGGTTTGTATTGATTTTTTAACCATATTGGGAATACCTTCTTCTTCTTGTTCTTTCGAATTAAGGTAATCTGCATGGTATTTTATATAGTCTATAAAAGATTTATCTCTCATGAAAAACCCACTAGAACTTACTGGTTGATAAAATGTTTTATGATAATCTATCGTTGCCGAATCGGCTAATTCTATACCTCTTAGTTTGCTTTTATGTTTCTCACTTATTAGCAAACCACCGCCATAAGCCGCATCAACATGAAACCATAATTTATTTTGTTTTGCTATGGCTGAAATTATTGGTAATGGATCAATTGAGCCAAAATCGGTTGTCCCTGCTGTTCCTACAATAGCTATAGGAATATTTCCTAATTGCTTCTGCTCTTCAATGGCTAATTCTAATTTTTTAACGTCCATTTTAAAATCAGCATCAACTGTAATCGGAATAACAGCGTTTTGTCCTAGTCCTAACAAGCTCAGGTTTTTCTTTAAACTAAAATGACTTACATCTGAACAAAATACCCTAAATTTAGAAGCATCTGCTGGTAAACCCTCCATTTTTGGATCAATATCATAATTGTTTTTAATGTAAAAATCCCTTGCTAACAATAATCCCATCATGTTAGACTGTGTTCCTCCACTGGTAAAAATCCCATCACCTTCTGTAGGAAAACCTAAGATATCTAAGGTCCATTCGATCAATTTTAACTCTATAAAAGTTCCTCCTGTACTTTGATCCCAAGTATCCATAGATGAATTTAGAGAAGAAATAAAAGTTTCTGCTACCAAAGTTGGAGTAAGAATCGGACAATTTAAATGCGCAATATATTTTGGATGATGAAAATGCACACAATCATCTAAATACAATTCCTTCAACTCTTCAATAACATATTCTAAAGAATGTGTTTCTTTAAAATGTTCCAACTGAATCTTGTTAAATTTTTCTCTTAATACAGCAATTGACTTCCCTGTAAAAGGAGTTTTCCTATCTTTTAGCGTATTACTAATAGCGTGAATTGCTTTTTTCATACTCTTTTTGTAATTTGAAATCCCAATCTTTTCATTTGAAAAAATATGCTCTCTAGGATGATTTACAACTACTAATTTATTTTTTGAATCTTGCTTTGTTTGTTCAAGTATATTCATTTGTTATTTTTATTTAGATTAATTCTAAAGAATAAAAAAACAAAAGTATGCCCAAAATAAAAAAGTGTCAATACAACCTTAATAGTAAATTAATTAATTAAAAGCAGTAGATATTATACCGCAATTAGAGTAGCAATCTTTAGCTTAAATGATTACTTATTGCGTGAACAACTAATTTTGAAGTAGAATTTATATTTGTCTTTTTCATTATATTTTTTCTATGCGTTCTAAATGTATGTATGCTTATAAACAAGTCGTTTGCTATTTGTTCGCCACTCTTTCCTTGACCAATTAATTTTAAAATTTCAGTTTCCCTTTCTGTTAATTGATATTGTGCCTTAAATTTATTTTCAACTTTATTTTTGAAAAACTTACTTAATATTTCATTGCAAACATATTCTTCGTTTTCTTCGATCTTACTTATTGCTTCATGAAAAATTAACTCTTTATTTGTTTTACAGATATAGCCTTTTATTATTTTTCTAATTAAAAGTTCCTCAGAAAGTTCATTATGTGAGCAAGTAGTTATAATGATTTTACAATTTGGGTAAGCTATATTAAGTGTTTTAATTTCATCTATTTCAAAGCTTTTTATATTATAAGGATCTAAAAACAAGTAATTTATCTCCTCTTTTTTTAACCATTTTAACACCTCATTTTTTATGCATGTTTCCCTAATTTGTACATTCTTAAAGTGTTTTTTTATTACTGATCTAAGTCCAATTCTATATAGATTTTGACTATCTGCAATAACAATTGTAATCGGTTTCATGTTTTATTTATTTAGACTCGATAAAAATAATACATTTGAAACAGATTTTCTAATTATAATTATTACTTTTTTAACACTTATTTATATTAACGACTTTAAATACTATCTATTTTAGCAATTTAAAGTACTATCATTTTTAATATAGAAAGCATATGTTTGAATTCTTAATTGAACTACTTGCAGAAATTTTATTTTTTTATACTCCTAGAATAGTCGGTAAATGGATAAAGTGGCTTTGTTATGGTGGAAAGAAACCTATGGATAAAATTAAAAAAGAAAGCGGAAACACACTACTTGGTGTTTTTGTACTACTAATTATGATTGGAGTTATAGTTATTACAAACCATCATTCTAATACAAATTAATTACTATTACTTTAGAATTATTCAAAATACCAACTAAAACAGGAAAAGCTTCTAGGAATATTTATCTAATTTTTAAACATTACGTAACTTTACACTTCTAAAAACTAACACAATGGATTTTATATATCAAGATCCGTATCCAATTGAAAAAGACGATACGCAATACAAAAAAATAAGTTCTGATTACGTAAAAGTTGAAAAACTAGGCGACAGAGAAATTTTAACAATTGCCCCAAAAGGTTTAGAACTGCTTTCTGAAGTAGCAATGAATGATGTTTCTTTTATGCTTAGAACAAAACACTTAAAAAGTTTGGCTAACATACTAGAAGACCCAGAAGCAACTGATAACGATCGTTTTGTTGCTTACAATTTATTACAAAATGCTTCTGTTGCTATAGAAGGAGAGCTTCCTTCTTGTCAAGATACTGGAACAGCCATTGTAATGGGAAAAAAAGGGGAAAATGTTTACACAGGAGTAGATGATGCTGAATGGTTATCAAGAGGTATTTTTAATACTTACGAAAAAAAGAACCTTCGTTATTCTCAAATTGTACCTATCAGTATGTTTGAAGAAAAAAATTCAGGCTCTAATTTGCCCGCACAAATTGATATTTATGCAAAAAAAGGAGCTTCTTATGAGTTTTTATTTCTTGCCAAAGGTGGTGGTTCTGCAAACAAAACTTTCTTATACCAAAAGACGAAATCATTATTAAATGAAAAGTCAATGGAGGAGTTTATTAAAGAAAAAATTAAAGATTTAGGAACTTCTGCTTGCCCACCTTATCATTTAGCATTAGTAATTGGTGGTACATCTGCAGAAGCCAACCTAGCTGCTGTAAAAAAAGCATCTGCAGGCTATTTCGACAACCTCCCTACTTCTGGAAATATGGCTGGTCAGGCTTTTAGAGATTTAGAATGGGAGAAAAAAGTACAACAAATTTGCCAAGAAAGTGCTATTGGAGCACAATTTGGTGGAAAATATTTCACACATGATGTTCGTGTTATCCGCTTACCACGTCATGCTGCTTCTTGTCCAGTTGGATTAGGAGTATCGTGTTCAGCAGATAGAAACATTAAAGGAAAAATTACTAAAGAAGGAATTTTTGTTGAGCAATTAGAAACAAATCCTGGTCAATTTCTTCCTGAAGTTGCACCTCATTTACAACCAGCCGTTGAAATCGATTTAAATCGTCCGATGGCTGATATTTTAGCAGAATTAACTAAATATCCAATTAAGACACGTTTAAAATTAAACGGAACAGTTATCGTTGCTAGAGATATTGCACATGCAAAAATTAAAGAACTCTTAGATACTGGGAAACCAATGCCTGAGTATTTTAAAAATCATCCTATTTATTATGCTGGTCCTGCAAAGACACCAGAGGGAATGCCTTCTGGAAGTTTTGGACCAACTACAGCTGGAAGAATGGATCCTTATGTTGGAGAGTTCCAAGCTGCTGGTGGAAGTATGATTATGTTAGCTAAAGGAAATCGTTCGCAACAAGTTACTGAGGCTTGTGGTAAATATGGCGGTTTTTACCTTGGTTCTATTGGTGGTCCTGCTGCAATTCTAGCAAAAGACAACATTTTAAAAGTTGAAGTTGTCGATTTTCCTGAATTAGGAATGGAAGCGGTAAGAAAAATTACAGTTAAAGATTTCCCTGCATTTATTATTACAGATGATAAAGGAAATGATTTCTTTGCAAATCTATAAATAGATTAACTCTATTACTATAATTAGAAAAGGCTGCCTAAAAAATTAGAGCAGCCTTTTCACTTATTAACTTAACAAAAAATATCGTTTTATTCTTTTATGAATTTCTTAGTTATTTTCTCTTTATAAGTATTTAACTCGATAACATAAACTCCACTATTTAGAGAGCTCACATTAACTTGGTCATTTTTAATTTGACCTTGTAAAACTAATTGTCCTACTAAATTATATACTTTATAATCTTTCATTCCATCATTAGAGATAACGTTTAGATAATCTCCTTTTACTGGATTTGGATACATTGAGAATGAAATTGTTTCTTGTACTTCTGTTATTGTACTTAGGTTAGAAACTATTCCTGTTGTTCCAACGCAGAAGTTTGTAGACTCACTTGCTCCAAAACTAGCTCCACTTGCTAGAGTAGTTGCACCTGCTTTAACAGAATAACTTCCGTTACCATATGAACAACAAATACCATCTCCATAGCTATCATTAATTTTAAAAGTATAACAACCTGCAGTTAAACATTTTGTAATTGTTAAAGAAGAACCGTCTGCTTGACTTCCATATGTTCCACCTGATTCTACTACTTGATTACTAGCATTCAATATTTGCCAGCTAGTTTCTTCTGGATAATTATCGAATGTTAAATTAATATTCACGTTAGTACATGTTGGATCAGTTACTGTTCCTGTAGATAATGCAACATCATCAACAGCTATATCACCTTGCCAAGTTGAACCTGTAGTTCCTACAAATCTTAATCTTACTGTATTTCCTGCATAAGAAGCTAAATCAACAGAAGCACTTAACCATGAATTACCTTGATCACCTGTTTTAGACCAAACATCTGCCCAAGTAGTACCATTCGTACTTGCTTGTAATTTTAAACCTCCCATTCCAGCAGCTCCATACATGTGGTATTTGAATGTAAAAGTAGCCGCAGATGCTCCAGTTAAATTGAAACAAGGTGAATTTAAAATTGTAGATTTACTTGGATAATTAGGGCTAGAAGCTTCTACATATACATAATATGATCCTTGAGAAGCACTAGACGGTCCTGTATTACTTGAAGGTGTTCCGTTTGAGTTTACTGCCCAATCAAAATCATCACCTGAACCTTGAGCCCAAGCTCCTAAAGTATTTTCAAAACCTTCAGCATATGGGTAAGAAGTTACTGTTGTTGTACATGTTGTTGGATCTCCACCACCATCAGAATAAGCAGCGCCAACTCCAACAGCATAAAAAGCATTTGTTGTTGCGATTACTTCTGGAGAAGCAGCTCCATACAAATCTGTTGCTGCTTGAATACCAAATGACCTTGCATTAGCGAAAGTTGAATTTGCAGATAAATAAACACTTTCTAAACGATATGCAATATTTGCCGCTTTATCCATTCCTATTCCTGTAACATTATATGCGCTACCAATATCATTAGTTCCTGTTTTTCCTTGAACTAAAATATAGAACCAATGGTTTAATACTCCGCTATTTGTATGAACACCACAATAATCATTTGACTGAGTTGGAGTTCCACAGTTTGGGTTTTTCCAATTTGTACCACCATAAGTATCTGGTTGTCCTTCACTTTTTGGATTACTCATTGAACGAAGTGCTGCATGCCCTGAACGTCTTTCAATATCTTCTCCAATTAACCATGGGCTCTTAGTTGGTGCTGCATAAAACTCAACAGCTGCTCCCCAAATATCTGAAAAACCTTCATTTAATGCCCCAGACTCTCTTTGATACGCCAAATTAGCTGTATAAGTACATACTGCATGACCAATTTCATGAGCTGCTACATCTAATGCAGTTAAAATATCAAAATAAGTACCACTACCATCACCGTAAGTCATTCTAGAACCATCCCAAAATGCATTATCATAATTAGAACTATAATGCACATAACTATTTATTGCAGCTCCAGAACCATTAAAACTATTTCTACTGTGCTTTGTAGTCCAGTAATCATATGTTTTCTCTGCTCCCCAATGCGCATCTAAAGCGCCGTTATCTTTGTTTGCACTATGCTCAGCAGTTGTCCAATTATTATCATTATCAGTAAAATTTACAGCAGATCCATAATTAGTCCCTGTGTTCAGATCATAGGTATTAACTCCACTACCTCTAGTGTTGTCTTTTAAGATATAGCTACCACCACTTAAAGTAGTTTCAATACTCTGACTACCACTATATCTTGTTGCTGCATTACCTGTAACTAAAGCTTCTAAAGTTTTAGTTAAATTATAATTGTTTTCAACATTATTTGATTCGCAGCTATGTTTTTTAGCAAACAAATGAGCAGATCCATGTCCGAAATTTGTTGCATGCTTAATTGTTGCATTATAAAATAAAACTTTTCCCGATTTTGCATCTACATAAACATCTCCTCTACTAATCGGATTTGTAGCATAAATATCAAATTTATACGCTAAAATTAAATCTGTTGTTTCTCTTTCAACACCAATACTTGCCATATCTGGCAACAATACTAATTCCCCTTGAGGTTTTGTATAGTTTATTAAAGAAGCCTCTCTTTTGTCTTCCCATAAAAAAGAACTATTTCCTGCTGCTTTTTTGGCAAACTCTAATGCTTTTTCACCATTAATAGATGGCGTAATATTAATTGTATTTGCATTATAAATATCACCACTCATTGAAACTATTCTACCGTTTTTAGAGTGGATTGTATAGGTAGCGAATTCTACTTTTACAGTTTTATAGTACAACTGATACTTTTCATGAACAATACCTAAATTGTCCATTTCATCTTTAATCTTCACGAAATTAAAATCGCTTCTCAATTTAAGATTTTCTTTTAATACATTCTGGAAGTTAGCACTTGAAACATTAGCACTTTCATTAAAGATAATTAATGAAGGTTGTCCTTTGTCATCCAACACCATCTCCTTAACATTTTTATCAGCAACCTGAGCTGTTGACAAAAAAGAAGAAGTAGCAAGCAATAGCATTACTACATTTTTCTGTAATTTGTTTTTCATAATTAATTAGTTTTTAATTGTATAGGTTAGAAAAACAAAGATATGAAGTATTAGAATTATCCAAATACAGTATTTATGTATAATTTGTTAAATTATCATAATTAATTAAATATTTTAAGTTAAAAAATAGTCATGATTGAATTTTATTCAACAAAAAGCACTAATCCTTTTAAATAATGACCTTCTGGATGATAAATATTCGTTGGATGATCTGGACCTTGAGATAGCTTGTGTAAAACACGAATATTTCGTCCTGTTTCAATTGCAGCCGCAGCCACTGTATTATAAAACAACACGTCATCTATTACTTGCGAACAAGAAAAAGTAAATAGAATTCCCTTAGGACCTAATGCTTTTAAACCTGCGATATTTAATCTTTTATAAGCCTGAGTAGCTGTATGTTTACTTTTTATATTTTTTGCAAATGCTGGCGGATCTAAAATTATCACATCATATTCTTGATGATTCTCTTTCATATACTCAAAAACATCAGATGCGACAGGTTTATGATTTGCATCTTTAAAATTCAACTCCATGTTTCTATCGGCTAAATCAACCGCTTTTTGAGAAATATCAACCGATGTAACCAATTCTGCTCCTGCGCTCATTGCATATATTGAAAAACCACCAGTATAACAAAAAGTATTCAAAACTTTCTTCCCTTTTGCATATTCCATAAGTAGCTTTCTATTTTCTCTTTGATCTAGAAAAAAACCAGTTTTCTGCCCTTCAACCCAATTCACTGCAAATTTCACATTGTTTTCCAAAGCAATTGTTTCTGATTTCTCTCCAAAAAGAAAGAAATCTCTTCCTGTTTGCGGTAATGTTCCACTACTTTTACAATAGATAGTTTCACAAAAATCTGAATAATACGTTTTTATCGCCTTAGCAATTTCTTCAATTTGTAAATATATACCTGCAGAATGAGCTTGTATCACCCAGTTTTTATCATAATAATCAATTATCAAACCTGGAATTCCATCACCTTCTCCATGAATTAATCGAAATGAATTAGTAACATCAAAATCTAACAGTTTCCTTCTCAACAACCAAGCAGATTCTAGTCTATTTTTCCAGAAATTTTCATCAAAAACTTCTTCTCCAAAAGTCAAAAGACGAACTACTATACTTCCTCTATTACTAAAAAAACCAGTTCCAAGGTGATTATTTCTATCATCTACAACATCCACCATTTCTCCATCTTCCAATTCTTGACTTACACCAAAGACTGCACCACTAAAAATCCACGGGTGACGTCTTTTTATTGATTTATCTTTTCCCTGCTTTAATATTACTTTTGAAAAACTCATTCTTTTTTTTAGCAAAACTAATCTAACTTTTTGAAATAAAAAAACGCCTTGATGTTCAAGGCGTTTTAATAAGAAATATATAATTTTTATTCTTTAACAAATTTCTTCGAAATTGTTTTCTGTCCGTCATTCACTTCAACAACGTATATTCCTGAAGGCATTTTAGACACATCAATTCCTGCTTCATTATTATCACCAGAAATTATTTTTTGACCAATTAAATTATAGATCGTAAAAGTCACAACTCTATTATCTAATACATTTATATTCAACATCCCTTTAACTGGATTTGGATATACAATAAAGTCATAATTACCTTCTTCGTTTCCAAATCCTTCATTAGAACTTATCGAATTCACACCTGCAGTTGCTCCAATATTAACGGTATAATCCTCTACTTCTCCATAAGTAAAAGCTTCACATGGTGTCGAGTTTGCATTATACTTCATTTGAACTCTCATTCTTGTATTTCCTGACAAAGCAGTTGTTGGCACAGTAAACGATCCAGACAAAGTAGCACTACTTGATGACGATCCGTTTACTACTCTTTCTGAATTTTCAAAAGTACCATTCTTATCGTAATCAATCCAAACCGACCAGTATTCATTATAAGAAGAACCTGTAAAGCCTGCACTAACATATACGGTATTTGTACCATAAGGAAGATTTGCTGTTAAATTTGTAAAATCTGCGTAACCTCCATTTGCTCCAGTAGCATTTGACATATTATTCAATCCAACAAAATCAATATATTCATCGGCTACACTATTACCTTTAGAATCACAATATGTGACAGCAGAATCTGCTAATGTTGTAAACTGTTTCGAACTTGAAAAAGCTGATGCATCACCATTTGAACAAATACTTCTCACTTGTGCTTCATAATTTGTTTCCGATAAAAGTCCAGAAATAACTATACTGTTAGAACCTGAAGTTACAGTTGTCCATGTTGAAGCTGTTATTGTTTTATACCTAACTTCATAACTTGCTCCTGCCACTGAAGACCAACTTAAAGAAGTACTTGACGAAGTTGTTCCAGAGCTATTTAAACTCACAGGAACCGTAGCATCACATACTGTAGTTGTATTTGTTACACCAGTAACAACAAGAGTATAATTCTGACTTCCGCCTACTAAAGTTGATCCTTTATGAGTTATAGTTATTGTATATTGACCAGAAGCATTAGCTAGATCAACCCTTTCAAAATTGTCTTTAGAATTATCCCCTAATCCATTGGTATTTACACCTGTTAATCTCCAAGGAAGATAAGTTGTACTTGCTTTTGTAATTCTAATATCTAAATCATTCACTAATCTAGCTATAGATGAATTAGCTGTTGTAGTTGCAGTTCCTGCAGGATCTGTCCAACAAACAGATGCCAACAAGCTATTAACCCCATCACTATTCACTGTAACAGTATACGACTGACCTGGCTGCAATGTTCTTTGATCTACAATTGACTGATTTCCTCTTTGAGAAATTGCCTGTGCCGCTTTTTTTCCATTTAAAAGCCCCCATCCAAAAATTGCATCTGGTCCGTTTGAACCTGCATCGTCTGCCGTATGCAATGCAACTCCTTTCAATGTTGCAGAACGCATAAAGCTTCCATTTAAATTATTATAATGCTGTTGCAACAACAATAAAGTACCCGCTACATTTGGAGATGCCATTGAAGTACCTGTTAAAGATTGATAAGCAGTATCACTACTATGTGATGAAGAATAAACACTAGTACCATTACCCGTAATATCTGGCTTAATTCTTAAATCATCTGTTGGTCCCTGACTACTTGAACTATTGATAGATACAGAAACCAGATTTCCATTTGAATCGATGTTTGCATCCTGAGCATTAGCTACAACTAAATTGTTTTTAGAAGTTGAATGCCCTGTTAATTTATCATACTGAGGATAACTACTATTTAATGGTTGTGAATTATAGTTCGTATTCCCATCATTTCCTGCTGCTACGACCATTAGATAATTTGGCGCATTATACATTAAATTATCCCAATCTTTTGAATCAGTTATATAAGCCCCAAAATAATAATCGGAAACCAGGTCGGAACGATAACCGTAAGAATGATTCGAAATCAACATTCCGTTTCCAGCTGCCGTAGTCGCTTCAGACAAATCATTATTCCACATATACCCTCTAACACGCGACTGAGAAGCCATTCCTTTAGCACTAGCAACAGCTCCAGAAGCCGTTATTGTTCCTGTTACATGTGCAGCATGAAAATTCAACCGAGTTCCACCTTCAGTTGACGCATCCTCTACACTAACTCTGTTTGAACCTCCTACTCCGTCATATTCTTGATGCGTTACTCTTGCATGACCACCATCCCAAACATAAGCAATCATATTTTGACCATCTAGATTTAAACCTAAACTCCCTCCTGAATTAAGATGATTTGCTCTTGTAGATTTAGCCGCCGCTACATTAAAAGTTCTATAATAAATCAAACTACCGTCTGTTTCTATTTTTTGCAATTCAGCAACTCCTCCATCTTCCAGATTAACATACACTGGTATATTATTTGTTTTAGCAAATGCAACAGCTGCTTTTTTATTTGCTTTTTCTTTTTCAAGAAACGAACTTGATAGTTTTGTGATTTCTTGTGTATCATACTCATTTATAATTTGCATTCTTTCCGTCTCAGTTTGCCCAAAAACATTAGGCAAGGAACACAATAAGCTCGCAAAGAGCAGTCCTCTAAAATTGTTTTTTGTCACCATAGTTAAATTGTTTTTTGTTTGTTTATGTTTTATACGCATTTGCAAATACATCGCAAAACTAACAAAAAACAATAATAAAATAACAATAATTTTACATTAAACTCATTAAAATAACTAAATATATAGAAAAAACATAATTTAATTAACATTTACACAATCCTATAAAAACAAAAAAAAGGCAATTTCAAAAGAGAAATTGCCTTTTTTTTGTTTTTATATTATATTTCTTTTAGAACTCCATTTCTGGTATTTCACCTTCAATAATTAACGTTCCTTCTGTCGCATTTTTTATATCTTCAACAGTAACACCTGGAGCTCTTTCTAACAATTTAAATCCTTTTGGAGTAACTTCAATTACAGCTAATTCTGTTACAATTTTTTTCACACAACCAACTCCTGTTAAAGGTAATGAGCATTTTTTTAATAATTTAGACTCACCCGCCTTATTAACATGCATCATAGCGACTATGATATTTTCAGCAGAAGCAACTAAATCCATTGCACCGCCCATACCTTTCACCATTTTACCTGGTATTTTCCAATTGGCAATATCTCCGTTTTCCGCAACTTCCATTGCTCCTAAAATAGTTAAATCTACTTTTTGACTACGAATCATTCCAAAACTAAAAGCAGAATCAAAAAAACTAGCTCCTGCTAAAGTTGTTATCGTTTGCTTTCCAGCATTGATAATATCCGCATCCTCTTCCCCTTCAAACGGAAATGGTCCCATACCTAAAACTCCATTTTCACTTTGAAATTCAACTGAAATATCTTCACGTACATAATTAGCTACTAAAGTCGGAATTCCGATACCTAAATTAACATAATATCCGTCTTTTACTTCTTTCGCTATTCTTTGTGCTATTTGATTTTTATCTAATGCCATGATTAACTTTTTTGTCTTACCGTTCTTTGCTCAATTCTCTTTTCAAATTTTTCACCTTGAAAAATACGATTCACCATAATTCCAGGAATATGAATTTGATTTGGGTCTAATGTTCCAGCAGGAACCAATTCTTCTACCTCAGCAATAGTAATTTTACCAGCACCCGCCATAACCGCATTGAAGTTTCTTGCCGTACCTTTAAAAATCAAATTACCTGCTTCATCACCTTTCCAAGCTTTAACAATCGCAAAATCGGCATTAAAAGCATGTTCCATTACATGCATTTTTCCATTAAACGCTCTTGTTTCTTTTCCTTCTGCAACTTCAGTACCAAAACCAGCAGGAGTGAAAAACGCAGGAATACCAGCTTGAGCTGCACGGCATTTTTCTGCCAATGTTCCTTGTGGTGTTAATTCTACATCTAATTCTCCTGAAAGCATTTGTCTTTCAAATTCAGCATTTTCTCCCACATAAGAAGAAATCATTTTTTTTATTTGACGATTATGCAATAATAATCCCAATCCAAAATCATCAACACCTGCATTATTAGAGATACAAGTTAGATTTGTTGTTTTTTTATTTACTAATTCTGCAATACTATTTTCAGGAATTCCACATAATCCAAACCCTCCTAACATAATTGTCATTCCGTCTTCAATGCCTTGCAATGCCTCTGTTACATTATTTACTTTACGATTAATCATATTTTTTTTTATTTCGTTTTATACAACTATTTTACTAATCAACAAAACTTGGTTTTTTTCAATTTATAACTGCTTCAACATAGAAAAATTACCCTCTAAGTATCAAATTGATTCATATCTACATCTTCAACATCTGTCGAATCAACAGTAGGAACAACTTTACTACAGTCTACACTTATTGTAATCTTATCTGGTTTTTCAAAAGCACCTTTAGACACACTCAAGTCTTTATCTTTATAACACTTATCCATAAACAATCCCCAAATCGGCAGAGACATACAAGCCCCTTGTCCGTAGAGCGTTCTTCTAAAATGCGCCGATCGATCTTCATTTCCAACCCAAACACCCGCAGCAAGATTTGGTACCATACCAATAAACCATCCGTCGGAATTATTCTGTGTTGTTCCTGTTTTTCCAGCAATTGGATTACTAAACCTATACTTATATGACGTTAATCCGTTTACATATCCTCCTCTCAAACGAGCACCTGTACCCGATTGTGTTACACCTTCCATTAACTTTATGATAGCATAAGCCACATCTTTATTCATTACATCTTTAGACTCTGGAATTAATTGATCCAATATAACACCGTTCTTATCTTCTATTCTAGTAATAAAAGAAGGCTTAATATAAACTCCTTGATTAACGAATGTACTAAAAGCTCCAACCATTTCTTTCACCGTAATCTCGACACTTCCTAATGCAATAGCCGGCGTAACTGGAATTTCAGAAGTAACACCCAAATCATGTGCCATATCAACAACCGCCTGAGGACCTACTCTGTCCATTAACTTCGCAGAAACAGGATTTAATGAATTTGCCAAAGCTTGTTTCAATGTTACCATTCCCATGTATTTCCCACTTGAATTTGTAGGCGACCAATCTTTAGAAATTCCCCATTTTCCTTTCGGAATCGTAAAAGGTCCATCGATAATAGAATCACAAGGAGACATTCCTAATTGTTCCATTGCTGTAGAATAAACAAATGGTTTAAATGTTGAACCAACTTGTCTTGCTCCTTGACCAACATGATCATATTGAAAATGTTTGTAATTATTTCCTCCAACCCAAGCTTTGATATGACCCGTTTGTGGCTCCATAGCCATCATTCCTACTTGAAGTATATGCTTGTAATAGATAATAGAATCTCTTGGCGTCATAATAGTATCTCTCTCTCCTTTCCAAGAAAACACTTTCATCTTTGTTTTTACATCGAATGATTTTAATATCTCACCTTCTGATTTTCCTTCTTCTTTTAGTATTCTCCATCTTTCAGAATTCTTCATTGCTCTTTTTACAATTGCTTCTGTTTCATCTGTTGATATTTTTAAAAAAGGTGCATTTTTCTTCCCTTTAGCTTCTGCAAAAAACTTTGCTTGCAGAATAGTTAAATGTTCTGCTACAGCTTCTTCAGCATGTTTTTGCATACGAGAATCGATTGTAGTATATATTCTTAATCCATCTCTATAAATATCATATTCTGAGCCATCTTCTTTTAAATGCTCTTTCGTCCAATCTTTCATATACACCTTAAGGTACTCTCTAAAATAGGTTGCAATTCCTTCTTTATGACTTTCAGGTTTATAATCTAATGTTATTGGTGTTTTTTGCAATTCTTCTTTCTTTGCCTTAGTTAAAAAACCACTTCTTTCCATTTGCCCAAGAACAGTATTTCTTCTATCTTTAATCATTACAATTCTAGACTCACGACGAGGATTATGAAGCGAAGGATTTACCAACATTCCAACAAAAAGAGCTGCTTCTTCTACTTTTAAATCTTTAGGCTCTTTATTAAAATAAATTTTAGATGCAGAACGAATTCCAATGGCTCCATTAACAAAGTCAACCTGATTTAAATACATTGCTACAATTTCTTGTTTCGTATATTGACGCTCTAAACGAACTGCGATAATCCATTCCTTGATTTTCTGCGCAATCGCTTCAAAAATATTTTTAGATCTCTCTCCATGAAATAACAATTTAGCTAATTGTTGTGTGATTGTACTTGCTCCTCCATCTCTTCCAAGCATAACAACTGCTCTAATAGTACCGCGAGGATCTATACCTGAGTGGTCGTAAAAACGCTCGTCTTCTGTAGCAACTAATGCTTGAACCAAATGCTTTGGAAGATCTTCATATTTTATTGGCACTCTATTTTGCGCATAAAACTTACCCAAAACAACTCCGTCTGAAGAAATTATTTCTGTTGCCACGTTAGAATCTGGATTTTCCAAATTTTCAAAAGTTGGCATTGCTCCAAAAAATCCCCATGAAGCAAACAAAAACAATAAAATTATCAATGAAAAACCCGATATGAAGGTTATCCAAAAAATTCTAATGTATTTAGAAAAATTATTCTTTACCTTTTTTTTAGTAGCCATATTACTTTACTTTTTCTATTCTAAAACCTATATCTGTTACTCCTTTTAATTCTTCAACACCTGAAACACTACCTGTTTCTCTTAAAGCCTGTTGAACTTCTAAAACATATTCTCCTTTTTGCTTAAAAACAAATTTTTCTTGATACCACAGCTTACTTTCCTTAACATCTGAAAAACCTTCTCCCAACAAAGAACCGTCCGGATTGGTCATTAAATATTCTAAGGTATCTACCTTAACTAGGTTATCTGGTTGTTTCAAATTAACAATTACAAACAAGTTTCTAAATGGATACTCATTTGTATTTCTAATATTCAAAAATAGATTATAAGGATTGATTGTATCTTCTTGTTTAAAAACAAAACGCTTTACATCTTCTTTTTTCCATACTCCTCCCATTTCTTTATACTCGTCAAATACCCTTTTTTCATCACAAGAAATAAAAAATACCGACATTATAAAAAATAATATTATTTTATTTTTTCTTAGAATCATTTTTTTTAATTATTGGTTTCGATTGGTTTGCTTTTTTAGGAGCAGCTGATTGCTTTGGAGAAGTAGACTGTTTTTTCGGCTGTGCTGCTTGTTTTGGCTGTGCTGTCTGTTTTTGATCTACTTTCTTTGGTCGGCTTATTGTTTTTGTTGCATCTCCTTGAACCACAACCTTACTACGCTTTTTGTTTTTATTACTGCTTTTATTACTGCGCTTTTTTGTCTTATTATCAAAACGTGTTAAACTATCTTGCCCTACAACGTTTTGGAAATTATTCTCAATCTCTTTCGTTGTTTCAACCACGAATTCTTCAATTGCTTCAACTCTAATTTTCTGTTTATTTAAATCTAAAATCTCTCTTACACTAGAAACAGATAAGACATGCCAATGTGCTGGTTGATTTTCATACGAAAACCACATCAACTCCTTGAAAATATCAACTTTTTGACAATTTGCATTTCCTTTTTCCGTGTATAGTTTTGTATCTAAATCTGGAAAATCTTTCAATGCATCTAAATAAGTATCTAACTCATAATTTAAACAACATTTTAACTTCCCACATTGTCCTGCTAATTTTTGAGGATTTAAAGACAATTGTTGGTAACGAGCTGCTGAAGTGTTCACACTTCTAAAATCGGTTAACCACGTAGAACAACACAGTTCTCTACCACAAGAACCTATTCCCCCTAGTCTAGATGCTTCTTGACGAAAACCTACTTGTTTCATCTCGATACGAATACTAAACTCTCTTGCGAAATCCTTAATCAACTGACGGAAATCTACCCTATCATTTGCAGTGTAATAAAACGTTGCCTTTGAGCTATCGCCCTGAAATTCAACATCTGAAATTTTCATTTCCAAATTTAGAGCGATTGCTAATTCTCTAGCACGCATTCTTATTACCTCTTCTTTTTTTCTAGCTTCGCTCCAAATGTCAATATCTTTTTGTGATGCTTTTCTATATATTTTTGCCAATTCACTTCCTATTGGCACATTTTTCTTTTTCATTTGAATTTTTACTAATTCTCCTGATAAAGATACGATTCCAACATCGTGACCTGGTGATGCTTCCGTAGCCACAATATCACCCATTGAAAGTGTCAACTTTTCTGTATTTCTAAAAAACTCTTTTCTTCCGTTTTTAAATCTAATTTCTACGCAATCGAAAGGCTCTTGGCCTTGGGGAAGCGTCATGTTTGATAACCAATCGAAAACTGTTAATTTATTACAACTTCCAGTACCACATGACCCTTTATTATTACATCCTTTAGGAACTCCGTCTTTAGTTCCTGTGGAACAGTTATTACATGCCATAATTTGTTTATATATTGATTGCCACGTTTTACGGTGACTACTTGTCGAAAATGTATTTTGAGTGTAAAGATAATATAATTTTGTTAATGGTTTCAAGCTAAAAATTACACAAAAAAGAAAACCTATTTACATGGTAACGTAAATAGGTTTTATATAGTACATTTTTAATTATTTTTCAGACTTCTTTAATTGAAATAATTTTAACCGGACATGCCTTAACAGCCAACTCTCCATCTTCAAAAATTGTATGATCTGGCGATTTTAATGTGAAAAATCCTTTTGCATCATTTGAGTTCAACAAAACAGTTTTACCGTCTTTTTTTGACATCTGAAATAAATTGGGAGCCATTTCTACACAGTAATTACACCCAATACATTTATCTCTTTGCAATGTTACAACAACCATTAACTTGCTACAATTTTATACATTTTATCCGACAAACGAATTCTAAAAGGTACTTTTAAAGTACAACTATCTCCTTTTATTGCTTTTTCAGCATCTACATCATTCACGTACATTTCTTCTAGAACCAGCTCTTGCGCACCTGTACTTGGTCCTGTAATTAAAATTTTATCTCCTTTTTTAATATCGTAAGCTTCAATTTTAAATTCAGCAATATTAGATTTCGGAAAATAATGCATTCCTTTCCCCACATACACTTTCTTTTGTGTAGCACTAGATCCAGGATTATCTGACCATTCTCCTAGCTTTTGACCTAAGTAATAACCACTCCAAAAACCACGATTATAAACAGTTGCTAAAGTTTGCATCCATACATCAACTTTTTCTTTTGTAAAGACACCTTCATAATACGCATCAATAGCTTCTCTATAGGTTTTTATAACTGTCGCCACATAATCAGCAGCTCTACCTCTACCTTCAATTTTTAACACTTTTATTCCCGAATCTATTACTTGATCTAAGAAATCCAAAGTACATAGGTCTTTTGGCGACATTAAATACTCATTATCTACTTCAATTTCAAAACCAGATTCCTGATCTATAACTGTGTATTTTTTTCTACAATTTTGCTTACACGCTCCTCTATTTGCAGAAGAATTATGCGAATGCAAGCTCAGGTAACATTTCCCAGAAACTGCCATACACAAAGCACCATGTCCGAAAATTTCAATTTCTACCAAATTTCCACTTGGTCCTTTTATTTCTTCCTTTTCTATATTGGCCGTGATATTTTTTACTTGACGTAAACTTAATTCTCTCGACAGTACAATTGTATCAGCAAACATAGCATAAAACTTAACTGTTTCAATATTTGTTACATTCAACTGCGTGGAAATATGCACTTCAATTCCCATTGTTTTTGCCGTCATTATTACCGCCTGATCTGAAGCGATAACTGCTGTAATGCCCGCCTCTTTAGCCTTAGACAAAAGCGTTTTTACAACCGACAAATCATGGTCGTAAATAATTGTATTTAACGTTAAATAGGTTCTAACGTTTTTTTCATTACATCTTCGAGCAATTTCTGGTAAATCTTCTAAAACAAAATTCACTGTTGCTCGAGCCCGCATATTCAATTGCTCCACACCAAAATAGATTGAATCACAACCATTATCTAGAGCTGCCTGCATCGATTCGAAATTTCCAGCAGGAGCCATCAATTCAATTTTTCCAGAAGTAGTCATTACTTAATAATTTTAAATAATTTATCTGAAAGTCTAATTCTAAAAGGAACTTCAAAAGTTATTTTATCTCCTTTTTTAGCCACATCAATCTCTTTTCCGTTTACCAACATTTTATCTAAAATCAATTCTTGATTCCCTGTTGTTGGACCTGAAATTAAAATCTTGTCTCCTATTTTTATTTCTTGATTTTCTACAATAAAAAGTCCAATTTGCGCTTTCACATAATAATGTTCTGCTTTACCAACTAAAACCTTTTTGATTTTTATTTTCTGACGAATATCTTTCGCTTTTGGAGCAGTCGCCAAGGCTAAATCTGTTAAATCTCCTGATTGTTTAAACTTTAAAGATTCTGACTTTCCTTTACGAAAGACCTTGTTTCCAACTTGCTTTCCTTTTCTTATTTTTACTTGTTCCGCCAATGGCAAATGCGTTGTTTCTAAACATTCTGTAGAACAACAATTCTCCATTATAGACTGACAACTATCACATTGAATAAATAATAAATGACAACCATCATTCGCGCAATTCGTATGATTATCGCATGGATTTCCACATTGATGGCATTTTGATACAATATCATCTGTAATACGTTCTCCTAAACGATTATCAAAAACAAAGTTCTTACCGATAAATTTACTATCTAAACCTTCTTCTTTTATTTGTTTTGCATATTGAATGATTCCTCCTTCTAACTGAAACACATTCTTAAAACCTTGATGTTTAAAATAAGCACTTGCTTTTTCGCAGCGAATTCCTCCGGTACAATACATTACAAGATTTTTATCTTCTTTATGATCTTTTAACTGATCGTTTATTATTGGCAGACTTTCTCTGAATGTTTCTACATCTGGAGTAATTGCTCCTTTAAAGTGCCCAATTTCACTTTCGTAATGATTCCTAAAATCTACTACAATAGTATTTGGGTCATCTAAAATTTGGTTAAATTCGGCTGCTTTTAGATGAATTCCTTTATTTGTTACATCAAAGGTTTCATCATTTAATCCATCTGCAACAATTTTATGACGCACTTTTATTGTCAATTTTAAAAAAGAGTGATCATCTTGCTCCACAGCAACATTCAAACGAATGCCTTTCATAAATTCATACACTTCTAATGTATCGCGAAATGCTTCGAAATTATCCGCAGGAACACTCATTTGAGCATTTATTCCTTCTTGTGCTACATAGATTCTACCAAGAGCGTCTAATGCGTTCCAAGCAATAAATAAATCGTTACGAAATTTTTGTGGGTCTTCAATTTTTGCATACGCATAGAAAGACAACGTTAAACGTTGTTTGCCAGCTTGATCGATAAGCTCTGCTCTTTCCTCTGCGCTTAAGGTGTTATACAGTTGCATGCTATAAACTTTTAAGTGAGAAATTAATATCCTAAATGGAAGGATTTAGCGACAAAGATACATTTTATTTTAAAAAAGGGATAAAATGAAAATGTTTTAAACAAAAAAAGCTCCAAACAATGTTTGGAGCTTTTGTACTCAAGGCGGGACTTGAACCCGCACGGGCATTACTACCCACTGGATTTTAAGTCCAGCGTGTCTACCAATTCCACCACTCAAGCAAATATTTTTAGGTAGTTGAGCGAAAAACGGGATTCGAACCCGCGACCTCGACCTTGGCAAGGTCGCGCTCTACCAACTGAGCTATTTTCGCATTTTTCATTTTTAAAAGAACTTCGCTATACTTGTTCCGTATTGCGAGTGCAAATATAAAACATATTTTTAAACTTACAAGAACTTTTTAAACAAAAAAATTAACCTTTTCACAACCTTTTGATTACGAATGTTTTATTAAAAAATTATTTTTTAGTCAACATCCTTTTTATCTCATTCAACTTCATTAATGCCTCTACTGGAGTTAATGTATTAATATCAATATTAATGATTTCTTCTTTTATTTCTTCTAAAAGCGGATCGTCTAAATTAAAGAAACTCAATTGTAATTCATCATCAGTTGCCATTTTACTTCCGTTTAAGGCTTCTCCTGAATGATCTTTCTCTAGTTTTTTTAATATTTTCTGTGCCTTTTGAATTACTGTTTGTGGCATTCCAGCCATTTTAGCAACATGAATACCGAAACTGTGCGCACTTCCTCCTTTTACTAGTTTACGAATAAACAGAACCGTATCTTTTAGCTCTTTTACAGAAACATTATAATTTTGAATACGATCAAACAGCACTTCCATTTCATTTAACTCATGATAATGGGTAGCAAATAGTGTTTTTGGCTTGTTTGGGTGTTCGTGTAAATATTCTGAAATTGCCCAAGCAATCGAAATACCATCATAGGTAGATGTTCCTCTTCCGATTTCATCTAAAAGCACTAAACTCCTATCTGAAATATTATTCAAAATAGAAGCGGTTTCATTCATTTCTACCATGAATGTAGACTCTCCCATTGAGATATTATCACTAGCTCCTACCCTAGTAAAAATTTTATCTACCACACCCATTTTTACACTTTCAGCAGGCACAAAACTTCCCATTTGAGCCAACAATACAATCAATGCTGTTTGCCTTAATATTGCCGATTTACCCGACATATTAGGCCCAGTAATCATGATAATTTGCTGTGTTACTCTATCTAAAAAAACATCATTCGAAATATAAGGAACGCCTACTGGCAATTGCTTTTCAATAACTGGGTGGCGACCTTCTTTAATTTCTAAATCAAAACTATCATCTAAAAAAGGTTGCGAATAATTATTCTCTATTGCCAATTGCGTAAACGAATTCAAACAATCTATTTGAGCAATTAAATTAGCATTGTGTTGCACAGGTCTAATATAAGTTGCCATCCAATTGACCAATTGCTCAAACAATTGCGATTCTAATTGTTGAATCTTTTCTTCAGCTCCTAATATTTTCGCTTCATATTCTTTTAATTCTTCTGTAATATATCTTTCTGCATTAACCAAAGTTTGCTTTCGTATCCATTCGGAAGGCACTTTGTCTTTATGCGTGTTTCTTACTTCAATATAATATCCGAAAACATTATTAAACGAAACTTTCAAAGATGGAATTCCTGTTTTCTCACTTTCTCGTTTCTCTAAATCATCTAAATACCCTTTTCCTTTAGACGAAATAACTCTCAATTCATCTAGCTCTTCATTTACACCTGTTGCAATTGCATTTCCTTTATTGACATGAACGGGTGCTTCATTATTAATGGTGTTTTTAATTTTTTCTCTCAAAAGCTCGCAAGCATGCAAACTATCTCCAATTACTTTTAAGGCTTCATTATCACTTTTTAATGCTAATTCTTTAATTGGAATGATTGCGTTTAAAGAATCGTTTAAATAATTTACCTCTCTTGGAGAAACTTTTCCTGTTGCTACTTTAGAAATTAAACGTTCTAAATCTGATATTTGTTTAATTTGATATTGTATTTTTTGTAATATCTCTGAATTCTCTTTTAGATATGCCACCACTTCATGACGGCTTTTTATTTTAGTTGCATCTTTCAATGGCAACGCCAACCATCTTTTCAATAAACGCGCTCCCATTGGTGACAATGTTTTATCAATTACATCTAAAAGTGTAACTGCGTTTACATTGTTTGAATGATACAATTCGAGATTACGAATCGTAAAACGATCCATCCAAACATATGCATCTTCTGCAATACGTTGAATATTGGTTATATGCTGTATTTTATTGTGTTGTGTTTCTGACAAATAGTACAAAATTGCACCTGAAGCAATAACACCTTCTAACAACTCTTCTATTCCAAAACCTTTTAGTGAATTCGTTTGAAAATGTTTTGTTAGCGTTTCTATTGCATAATCTTCCTTGTAGATCCAATCTTCTAAAAAGAAAGTATGAAAATCTTCTCCAAAGACTTGTTTAAATTGTGCTTTATTTTGTTTTGGAACTAAAATTTCGCTTGGACTAAAATTTTGCAATAATTTGTCTATATATTCCTCATTACCCTGTGCTGTTAAGAATTCTCCTGTTGAAACATCTAAAAATGAAACACCTAGCATTTTCTTGCCAAAGTGAACAGAGGCTAAAAAGTTATTCGATTTAGAATGCAAAACCTCATCATTCATTGAAACTCCTGGCGTTACCAACTCGGTTACTCCACGTTTCACAATCGTTTTTGTCATTTTTGGATCTTCTAATTGATCGCAAATTGCCACACGAAGACCGGCTTTTACCAATTTAGGCAAATAGGTATTTAATGAATGGTGCGGAAAGCCAGCTAAAGCCGTTTCACTATCTGAACCTGCTCCTCTTTTTGTTAGTGTTATTCCAAGAATTCTTGCTGCCCTAACGGCATCTTCTCCAAAAGTTTCATAGAAGTCTCCCACTCGAAACAACAAACAAGCATCAGGATATTTTACTTTTATCCCGTTGTATTGTTTCATTAATGGAGTTTCTTTTTTTTCTTTAGTTACAGAGGTCTTTTTAGCCACAATTATTTTATTTTAGTCAAGATTGCGAAGGTAAGAAATTCATTCGCAATCTCAATAGCTAAAAAAACAAGCTTTCTTTTAATATAAAGAATGCTCTTTTCTTAGTTTTTCTAAATCTGTTTTATTTAGAAACTGAAAATTATAAAAAACACCTTCTATATTTTGTAACGTATTTAAATCTTCTAAAGGGTTTTCGTTTAACAATATGAAATCGGCTGATTTTCCTTCTTCAATTGTTCCATAGGTAGTGTCATTAAAATAATTTGCAAAATTCACGGTTGATGCTTGCAAAATTGCATAATTAGAAAGTCCCGCTTTTTTATACAATTGCATTTCTGTTAAAGCACTAAAGCCTGGAACAGTATATTTTGAGCTACTATCTGGACTTAACAAAAGCTTAATTCCTGCCGCCTCTAACTGTTTCAGCACTATTAATCTTTCTTCCATTTCTTTCCCATAAAGCCTCAATTCTTCTTCAATTGCTTCTTTTCCCGTTTTTTCTCTGTATATTTTAGTTTTCTCTACCCATTCTTTTTTTGTTTTTTCATCATAGAACTCCATTCCAGGAATTTTGATAATTTCATCCAAATCAAATAATCCATATGCTATTTTATACCATAACAATGTTGGACAAACATAAATGTCGTTATTTTTTAATGCATTAATTCTACTTTCCAATTTTTCAGGTTCTCCAATTAAACCCCCTAAATGTTCAATCGAATTGAAACTTGATTTAAAGATAATATCATCTTCTATTACTATCCCTTTTGGATTACTAATAAAATGCCCTGCTATTTTCATGTCGTACTGCTTACAAACGTCATCAAAAAGCACAAAAACATCTTGACTTTTAATACTCATCATTTTCACAATATCATAATCATTATCCTTAGCGGCTTTAACATAGGCAACAATATCTTCTTTGGTTAAATCGTAATTTCTACTTATAGGTGGTGATGATATATATAGTCTTGGAGCCATTACATCTTTAGAGTTGTATTTATCTCTCCAGTCTTTGTGTCCCCAAGTCCCTCGCATAGAACGCAATTTGGTTACACCGTTCATTAAATTCAAATCGAAAAAACGTTTCAAATCTTTTTCTTCTTCTGGTAAATGAACATGTGCATCAGACAATGAAGGCATAATATATTTCCCCATTCCATTAACCTCTTGCCTTGCTTTTATCTTTGACTTTCCTGACTTTTCAATACTTATAATTTTTCCTTTGGTAATAAAAACATCTTTATCTTTTAGTACTGTTTCTTTATTCATTGGAATAATGGAAACGTTTTTAATTACATAATCTGCTTCATTTTTTTGAGAAAAAGCAATTTGACAAAGTAACAATAACGAAAGCCTTAAAAAGTTTTTCATGTTTTAATTTTATTGATTAATAGTATTAGTGTTTTTAATTATTCTTTTCTTTTAACTTGATAGGGATAGGTTTCATAAAAAATTTGATCTTCATTTATTGTATATCCGTTTTTAAAATCATTTTGAGACTCTTCAAAAATAATTTTAGCTTCCTCTTTTTTCCCCAATTGAACTAAGCAAATTCCTTTATAAAACTTAACATCTGAGAATTCGGAATATTGCCCTAATGCTTTATCGAAAATTGAAATGGCTTTATCCCATCTTTTTTGTTCATAGAGTGTTATGCCATAATAAAACAAATCTAAATAATGCGCTTCTTTATATTTTGAAATCTGGTCTTCAATATCGGCTTTAAAAATTGCCTCTGCTTTTTTGAACTCATTTAATTGCAAATAACTTAATGCAATATGAAAATCATAGGTGTGATCCATCACATAGGTATTCCCTCTCATTAACTTACATTTTTCGAAGTCTACTATTGCTTCTTTATATGTTTTTGCAAAAATACATTTAATGAATGCTCTGTAATCTAACCATTTTTCTTCATCTAAAGCAACAGCCTTATCCAAAAACACCATACCTGCTTCATATTTTCTTGTTTTAAACAGCGGCATTGCTTTTTGCTGCCATAAATAGGCTATCGTAGCATCTTTCTTTAAGCCAGCATCTAAACATTCTTGCCATTGTGCCATTTGATAATAATAATTGAATTTAGTAGCACAATTAGTATGGTACTCATCAATAATTACTTGCTGTTGTTCTTTTTTCGTTTGAATTGTATTAGTTTGCGAAAAACAAGTTAACAATATAGATTGAAAAAAAAATAATGATAGAACTACTCTCATGTTTTTATTTTGTGGCAATATAGAAAACTCTTTTTTCTATTTCTGTTATTGATTTGTTAATGGCTTTGAAAAAAAATTTCATAGTCGCTTTTGCTTTAATATATTTGCACTATGAGAAAACTAGCTAACGCAGAATTAGAAAGAAAGAATGTTGCCGAATTTAAAGAAGCCGAAAAAACACCTATTATTATCGTTTTAGACGATATTAGAAGTTTACACAATATCGGTTCGGTTTTTAGAACTTCTGATGCTTTTTTAATTGAAAAAATCTACTTGTGTGGTATTACCGCTATTCCTCCAAACAAAGAGATTCACAAAACTGCCCTTGGAGCTACTGAAACAGTAACTTGGGAATATGCAGAGGATGTTTTAGACGTTATTGCTAAACTAAAAGAAGAAAAAACAAAGGTTTATGCTATAGAACAAACAGAAAAAGCAATAATGTTAAATGATTTCGCTGTTACAACTAACGAAAAATATGCTTTGATTTTTGGTAATGAAGTGAAAGGTGTTTCGCAAAAAGCCATTAATTTAAGCGATGGTGTAATTGAAATTCCACAATTAGGAAGCAAACATTCCTTAAATATTTCTGTTAGCGCTGGTATTGTAATTTGGGATTTGTTTCAGAAATTACAACACGATTAAAATAAAATTGTTTTTCATATTACACAAATCAACCCCTTCTAAAGCAATTTAAAAGAGGTTGATTTTTTATTGGTTCATACTTTTAGATGTTGTGCAGATACAAAGAAAACTCGTTGGGTGTAATTAGTTTTTGATGAGCTTTTTTCTTCAGTTCGAATAATTACACCCGACGAGTTAAAGAAAGTGATTTTTTTATTTTACTTCTAATTTCCAATTAAACAATGTTTCAGTTTCTCCAATTTTAATGAAATTATTTTTTTCAAGTACTTTAAAAGACGCTTCGTTTGTTTTGTCTGTTGAAGCAATTATTCCTTTTACTGTTGGTTGCGTTTTTGTCCAAACAACAATTCCACTTACAACTTCCGTCATAAATCCTTTATTCTGAAATCCGTCATAAGTTCCATAACCAATTTCAATTTCTCCGTCAGAGTTTGGTTCGCCAACAATACACAAATCACCAACCATTTTGTTTTCATTTTTTGAAATTGCTGTCCAAAGTGTTGAATACAAATAGTTTTTACTTTTGTCTGCTACATTTGGTAGAATTGTTTGCTCAAATGCTTCTTTTAATTCAGGAGAAATTGTTCTTGAAGTTCTATTCAAATTGAGTTCTTCTTCCAAAGAGTTGTCGCATTTTGTATATTTCACTAACTGATCATAAGTTAATGGTTTTAAAATAAGTCTTTCTGTTTCTATCTTTTTATTATTATCATGACGTTCAATGCCAATTATATCTATGTTTTATTATCTCGTAATTTAATTACTATTCACAATCAATTGGCGTTTCTAATAATTCACTATTTGCTAATGCAAAACTTATTTCGCGATTTAAATCCAATCCTTCATCTCCAGTTTCAGGATTATAAGCACTATCAAAAAATTTGATTGATAAGGTTTTTCCTTTTTTAAGGGCATCTTTAAAATTTTCGAATTTTTTTACATCAAAATCTTTATAAGGATTTCCAAATTCAACATCATCAATTAAAAATATTTTCTTCTTGTATTTAGCTGAACGAGAACTATCAAAATCAATTCCACCAAAATCACCATCTCTATAATTATTAGAGAATTCAATTAAGTAATTTGGTTTTTGAGATTTATTTAAGCAGGTAACAGGTAAAAAAAGTACGTAATCTGGATTTGAAAAATTACACAAATATTTACTGTCTTTATTTTGTAGCAATACCCATCCCTCACTTTTAATACTATATAGTTGTTCAGAAGACAATTTATCTGCAACAATAATTAAATCTGATGTATCATTCTGTGCATTGATTTGAATACTTGATGCAATCAAAATCAGGATTATAAAATATTTTTTCATATGTTATTTTTTAAATTTTTTGTAATGTTAGCCTTATGTGATAACATGTAAATTTAAGACGAAAATCTACATGTACAAAACTACTTTGACCTCTTAAGAAAAAAGGTTATTTTACTATTAAATTCTACTTTATTGATTCGGTTCTTTTTGCATCTTCATAACCATCTTTAGCTCCTTTTTTTATATCGTCCCAATTTTTATTGGCACTTATAACTAAAAAAATAAGTCCTACTAAAATGAAAAGAATATTTTCTCTTTTTTTTGTAATTTTCATGTGTTTTATTTTACTATCAATTTAAAAATC
Source organism: Flavobacterium jumunjinense (assembly GCF_021650975.2). NCBI lineage: Bacteria > Pseudomonadati > Bacteroidota > Flavobacteriia > Flavobacteriales > Flavobacteriaceae > Flavobacterium > Flavobacterium jumunjinense. The sequence continues at coordinate 2,075,573 of NZ_CP091285.1, read as the reverse complement.
TTTTTCTATATAAAATTATTCAGAAATTTATTAATTAACTCTTTTTCAGATTTTAAATAAGCAAAATCCATTTTTGCTTTTTTATAATCAAATTCAAGACGACTATTTTTCCTAAATATATTTTTCTTAACATTTTTAAAATTTGAAATTTCAGCAACCTCATAAATTTTTATTCCTTTTTTTAAAAATGGATTTGTATGACCGATAATTACAGTATCATTCTCAACTGTAATTGTATCTATATATAATGGTTCTGCCCAAAATTTATTTAATACCTCCCCAAGCATTGTTCCAATTGAAAATCCAATTAAAGAATATTTACCCCCAAATACTGGAAAAACTAGAAACAAAATCAACAACACTCCAATTATTATTACAAAAGAAAAGGTTTTACTAACTATTTTTAATTTTCTATCCACGCTTTTTAAATGTTTGAAACCTGTTTATAACTACAAATGTATATTCATATCTTTTACATCACAAAAAACCTTCTTAAAAATAATTTTAAAAGAAGGTTTTTTTATTATTCTAGAATTTCTTTAGAAGAAATTATAATTGAATTAAAATAGAACGCCCACTATAACCTACTGCGATAATTTTTGTTGCAGAAATAAAAGTTACATCTTCCCATCCTACAACCGCAAAATTATGCCCTACACGACTCCATGTGTTTCCGTTATCTTTAGAAAGCATCAAAAATTCTGGATCACTCAAATTATTCGATTTATTTTTTCCTACAACACAAATAACATCATTTTTATAACTAAGTTTTTCTATTCGATTATTAAATCCCGTATTTACTAAACTCCAAGTGACACCACTATCTGTTGTTTTAAATAACTCCCCCAGCTCTGAACTTGCATTAGTTATTCCGTTATTTCCTACTAAAAATCCTGTATTACCCGCTATACTCACATCGGTAGTTTTAATATTCCCAGAAACACTTATCTTATTCCAATCTACTCCTGCATTTGTACTTCTAAGCAATGTTCCATTGTTCCACAATCCACCTGAAATTGAAATCGTTTCTGTAGCTGAAAATTCAATATTTGTAAGCTGATTATCAATTAAAAGATTTGTTAGAATTGTATTATCCTCCTTTAAATCAATCCAAGTTTCACCAGCGTCAGTAGTTTTATACAATTCTCCATTTGCGCTATTAGACCCCACAACGTATCCTACATCATTACTTACAAAATTGACATGTGACATATAGAAATTATTGGTACCAATCTGTTTTTGTTCCCAAGTTGCACCACCATCTGTTGTTTTTAAAATAAAATTACTTGACGTAGTAGCATAAGCAACTGTAGGCGAAGTAGCATATATACTAATAGCATAATACCCAGTGTCTGTAAACACCGAGTTCCATGTTGTACCACCATCAGTTGTTTTTAATATAATTGCTGAATTATCTGCAGTAACTAACTCCGCTTTACCACCTGCTATATAACCAACAGTTTCATTAGCAAAACAAACAGATTTTAATGTTTTATCTGTATTTGTTGTTACCTCTGTTCCAACAATCTGTGTTAGAGAATCTCCATCTGTAGTACCGTTATCTGTTGCCGTATTATCATCATCCGTTGAGCATGCATTAAATGTTAGGATTATCACTAATAGTTGCAGAATTGACCTTTTGTTCATCGTAATCTTTTTTTTAGCTTATTATAAAATTGTTTATATATTCTGACAAAATTAAAGTATTATCTTTAATAAAAAAAAACCTATAAATAAGTATTAACAATATCTTTACAATGGCATCTACTAAACAAGGTTAAAACTATAGTTAAAATAACGCAGTGATTATTTTTTATTTTGTGATTTTTTTATCACAAAAACGTGATACTTTTTTTATTTTTATGAAAACAATCACAGAAATGTGATAGAAAATAAAATTTAAAAAAGATTATCACGGCATTTAAAATGAATGCTATTAAATTACAAACCCATGAGAAAGAAAAATATTTTTAAAGAAACACTTCTTGTTTCACAAGAAGATATGGCGCTATTACTACACGTAAACAAAAGTCAATGGGCTATGTTTGAAATCGGGGAACGCGATTTACCAAATGATGCGAAACTAAAATTAGCAAAACTACTTGCTGTTGCAACTGCTTTACAAGAAGGACAACAAAAAACAGATCAGGAAATTTTACAAGAAGGAAAAATAAACGAATTGCTAAACAAATACATTAACGACAATTACATCAAACAGCTCAGCACTTTAAGAAAGCTTGAAACAATACAACGGAAATATCATGAAGCCTTGCGTACTCATCATTTTATATGTCTTCTGCAAAACGATAATGAAATAAGCACAAAACATCAAACACTTTTACAAGATATGAGCAACAAGGCTAAAAACACGATGGAGAGACATGGTTTACACGTACAACTTGATTATGAAGTTAAACTTAAAACCTTACAATATGAGGAGAAACTTTTAAAAAAAAGATTAAAGAAATCGGATAGTGCTTAATATTTTATTTTTGTCTCTATACTGATTATTTTATGTCTTAAAGTTAAAAAAACTACTGTAATGACCTCTTTTTTTATGTTTAATTTATTTTTTCCAATTTTGAAGTCTATCAAGATAGAGGTAACTTTCTACAAATTTTCTATGCTCGGCATCTGTTATTTTTTCTAATAAATTTAATGCTGAAATATAGCTTGCTAAATTTCCATTAGAAGAACTAAATTTTCCGTCCTCTACAAAAGTTATTACACTATCATCCTGAACTTTTAAATTTGGATAGTCTTTTTGTAATTGATCACCACCACCAATCCATGTAACTATTTTTCTTCCGTCTGCAATTCCTGATGCTCCTATTAATTGAGCTCCTGCACAATTACTCACGATATATTTAGTCTCTTTGCTTTTCAGCTTTATAAAATCAATAATTTGTTCGTTATGCACTTGAGCAAACATATCATAAGCACTTGGAACAAATAAGGCTGTTAATCTTGGACAGTTTTCAAAAGTGTAATCAGGAACAAATCGCATTCCTTCTTCTGTAGTAATTGGATTTTTAGTTTGTGCTATTGTTATAACATTGAAAAGTTGCTTTCCGTCTTCTGTTGGCTTTGCAAAAACATCGGAAGTAGCTATAACTTCACTTTGAAGCACTCCATTATACATTAAAAGTCCAATTGTTGGGAGTTCTGATTTAAAAGGCTTGAGGTGCTTTGTTAAAGTAGCTGCATTAGTTTCTGTGTTATTGGCTTCAATCTTTTCTACTGTTGTCTTTGATTTGTCCGAATTACAACTAATACAAATAGCTGTCAAAATTAATATTATAACTAAGTTCTTTTTCATAAGGTTTGTTTTTAATTCTATTTTCTTCATCTTGTATTTTTACAAGAATTATCTAGAAACAAAACTACCTATATTCCATCACAATAAAATTGAACTGGTTCAAGAAATGCTTTTTCGCCTTATTTTACTAACATATTCAGGAGAAAGTCCTAAGTAGGTAGCTACTAAATATTGAGGAACATTATTTATAAATTCGGGAAAAGCCTCTTTGAATCTACAATAAATTTCTTCTTTCGAATAACTAAACATGTATTTCATTCTCATTATGGCTGCACCATAGGCTGTTTGATAAATATTCCTAAAATAGATTTCCATTTTAGGAAATTTCAATAGTAATTCTTCTTGTTCTTTATACCCTATTTGCAATATAACCGATGACTCAACTGCTTGAATAAAAAATTCTGAACTTCTATTATTTTGAAATGCTAAACAATCTGTAATCCACCAGTTCTCAATTGCAAATTGAAGAGTTTGTTCTGTACCTCTATCATTTACAAAATACATATGAACGCAACCTTCTAAAACAAAATAGTGTTTTAACGATGTGCTTCCTGGTGTATAAAACACTTCTTTTTTATGAACTGGTTTTGTTTCAAAAAATGATGCGATCTCTTGAAACTCATTTTCATTAATATTGATATACTTTTTTATATGATCGAATAATTTTTGCATTTTTATTTTTTTCAATTAGTAATCTCATATTAAAATAGATTGACAAAAAAGAAAAAGTAGTACTCACCCTATTTTTTATTGTCTTTGTTTGATCTTTTCATTTATCATCTCTAAAATATAAAGATAGTCTTCTTGCTTCTTTACAAAGTCCAATTCGGAAACATCAATAATTAATATATTTAAGTCAGATTGTGTTTTTATATAATCCAAATATCCCTTATTGATTCGTTCTAAATAATCTGCTGGAATATCTTGTTCATAACTTCTCCCTCTTTTCTTAATATTATCTAATAATCGTTCGGTGTTTTGATACAAATAAATATATAAATCGGGCTTGGGCGTTTCTTTATTAATAATATCGAACATTGTTTTATACAATCGATATTCATCTTCTTGCAAGGTTACTTTAGCAAAAATCAAAGATTTAAAGATATGATAATCGGCTACAATAAAATCCTTAAACAAATCAAATTGTGCTAAATCGTCTGATAATTGTTGGTATCGATCTGCTAAAAAAGACATTTCTAAAGGAAAAGCATACCTACTTTGATCTTTATAAAATTTTGGTAAAAAAGGATTGTCTGCAAAACGCTCTAAAACTACTTTTGCATTACAATCTTCTGCAATTTTGTTTGTCAATGTTGTTTTTCCAGCTCCAATATTTCCTTCAATTGCAATATAGTTATAAGCATTCAGGCCCATTGCTTCAATTGGGGAACTTATATTTTCAACAATTTCGCAATTACTTTCATCGGTAGTTTCTAAAATTAATTCGGCTATACTCTTTTTAAGTACAGGATGTATCCAATCTACCCTTAAATCAAGCATTGGTAACAAAACAAATTTTCGGTTTTGCATTTGACGGTGCGGAATGTGTAAATTTTCGGTTTCAATCACTTCTTCATCAAAAGAAATAATATCTAAATCTATAATCCTAGCTTCATATCCGCTCTCTTTTGTACGACTACGACCCATCTTTTTTTCTATTTTTAATAAAAGAGATAAAATTTTCTGAGCCGATTTATTAGAATGCACCATTAAAGCACCATTATAGAAAGCATCACTTTCGAACCCCCAAGAGGGTGTTTCGTATACTTTAGAGACCTTAATAACAGTTGCTACTTCCTTATGAATTAAAGAAATAGCCGTAATTAGGTGCTCTAAACGATTACCCTGATTACTACCTATTGAAACGATAATTTGATGTTGTTTTTTCATCTGTGGCAAAATAACGAACAATTTTAGGTTTCTTATTTAGGTTTTCTATTTTTTTATGAACATGTAACATTTTATAAGTTTATAAGACTTATGGTGTATAAAATTAAATGAATAGAAAATGAAATTTTTAGGAAACGTATTATCTACTGTTATTGGAATATTTGTATTCTGTATGGTTTTCTTCTTTGGAATCATATTTATTGGAGCAATAATGGGTGGCGATAATGACAAGGTTAAAGTAAAAACGAATTCGGTTATTGAATTAGACTTATCTAAAGTAAATCTTGATTATGCAGGAAAAGTAAACTTTAAAGAGTTTAATTATTTTGAAACCAATCATAATGGTTTAATTGATATTTTAAAAGCCATTGAAGAAGCAAAAAAAGACAACAATATTAAAGGAATCTCTATTTTAAAAAACCAGTCGCAATTAGGGTTAGCACAAAGCAAAGCACTACGTGATAAATTAGAAGACTTTAAAAAATCGGGGAAATTCGTTGTGGCCTACTCTGATGTTATTTCTCAAAATGATTACTATTTAAACTCTGTTGCCGATTCTATCTACTTGAATCCAATTGGTGAATTAGACTTTAAAGGTTTGGCAACTGAAATGTTATTCATGAAAGAATTACAAGAAAAAACAGGTGTTAAAATGGAAGTTATTCGTCATGGAAAATATAAAAGTGCTGTAGAGCCTTATTTATTACAAGAAATGAGTCCAGAAAACAGAGAGCAAATTACCGTTCTTTTAAATTCAGTTTGGAACACTATTGTTACAGATATTTCTGTAAGTAGAAAAATTTCTGTCGACAGTTTAAATATGATTGCAAATACTTTAGGAGCAAGAACACCCGAATTAGCATTAGCAAAAAACTTAGTAGACAAAGTAAGCTATGAAGATGAGTATCATAATGCAATTAAAAACAGATTAAAAGTAGAATTAAACGAAGACTATAATAAAGTGAGCATTTTAGATTATGCTAAAAAAGTAGCAACTTCATCTAAAGACTACAAAACCAAAGATATTATCGCTGTTGTCTACGCACAAGGAGAAATTAGAGGTGGTGAAGGTGATATTAATATTATTGGTGAAGGATCAATTAAACGTTCTTTAGAAGATGCTAGAAACGATGAAAATGTAAAAGCGATTGTGCTTCGTGTGGATAGTCCAGGTGGAAGTGCTTTAACTTCTGAATTGATTTGGAGAGAAATTGAAATTACTAAAAAAGTAAAACCTGTTGTAGTTTCTATGGGTAATGTAGCTGCTTCTGGTGGTTATTATATTGCTTGTAATGCAGATAGAATTTTTGCAGAACCAAGTACAATTACAGGATCAATTGGTGTGTTTGGAATGTTACCAAACATGAATCAATTAGCTAAAAATATTGGTGTTAATGCAGAACAAGTTAGAACGCATGATAATGCTTCTGGATATAGTGTTTTTGAACCAGCTGATGAAAAATTCAAAGCTTTCACATTAGAAAGTATCGAAACAATCTATGCTACTTTCTTAAGCAGAGTGGCTACTGGAAGAAAAATGACAACTGCACAAGTTGATTCTATTGCGCAAGGAAGAGTTTGGACAGGTACTGATGCATTGAAAAATGGATTAGTGGATGAATTAGGAGGACTTGACGATGCTTTGAAACATGCTGCAAAATTGGCTAAAATTAAAGACTACAAAACGGAAAATTTCCCTGAATATGAAAAGAATTTCGAAGATTTGTTAGGAAGTCTTACAGGGATTTCAATGTTTCAATCTAAAGAAGATTTGCTAAAAGAACAAATTGGAGTAGAAAGCTATGAGTTACTACAACAAATTAAAAGAGCAAATCAATTAAAAGGTGTACAAGCTATGATGCCTTTCGAGTTGAAAATAAAATAACATTTCGTTATAAAGTCATTACAAAAAGCTATTTCATTTTAATAATTTGAAATAGCTTTTTTAGTATACTTGCATTTATTAATTTTGATAAGATGAGTATTAATGACAAACTTTTAGCACAACGTATCTACTTAATCCTAGCAGGGCTTTTTATTTGTTCGCTTGTTGTTTCTAATCTCATTTTTCAAAAATTTTTCTATTGGTATCCTTTTGGAGACCTAGAAATTTTTGGAGCCAAATTATTTGAAATTTCTGTTGGAATAATTCCTTACCCAATTACGTTTTTAGTAACTGATATTATCTCAGAAATTTATGGAAAGAAAAAAGCAAATCAAGTCGTTACAACAGGTATTTTTGCTTCTGTTTTTTCACTTGTCATTGTTTTTATAGCTAATTATGTTCCTGCATTAGACTATTCTCCTGTTAACAATGAACTTTTCACCAAAGTTTTCGGTCAATCATCTAAAGCAGTAATTGCTTCAATGTTAGCTTATCTTTTCGCACAATATATAGACATTCATGTGTATCATTTCTGGAAAACCAAAACAAAAGGTAAAAAATTATGGCTTAGAAATAATTTTTCAACAATGACTTCACAAGCTATTGACACACTCTCAGTTTTGTTTTTATTATGTGCTTTTGATATTTTAAAATGGGAATTATTTGTACCTTTATTCATCAGTGGATTTCTTTTTAAAATTATAATTGCTTTTATAGATACACCTTTTATGTATCTAGCCGTTTACTTTTTTAGAAAAAAATTCAATCTAAAAGTTAACGAAGAGCTCAAAATTGATTAAATTGAGTTTCGATAAAAAAATTATCGGAATCTTAATATATTCTTTTTCAATTGTGTATTACATTTGTACTCATTAAAGTCTAATTCGGCAAAAAAACAAACATTATGTCTAAAAAATTCAATTTCAAAAAACTACTAAAAGGATTGGGAATATTTCTTTTAGTTGCTATTATTGCACTCGCTGCTGCTCCATTTATTTTTAAAGATAAAATTAAAGCTTTAGTTTTAAAATCTATAAATGAAAACGTAGATGCGAAAGTTGCTTTTGAAGATGTAGATTTAAGCTTGTTTAAAAGTTTTCCAAATGCAAATGTTACTATCGACAAATTAAGTATAATAAACAAAGCTCCTTTTGAAGGTGACACCTTATTTTATTCGGGCGAACTTAATTTAAGGATGAGTATTAAAGAACTATTCAAAGGAGAAAACGAACCAATGAATCTTCAAGGCTTTAGTAGTACTAATGCAGTTGTTAATGTAATTTTTAACAAAGATGGATTAGGTAACTTTGATATTGCTTTAAAAAACCAAGAAGAAGACAAATCGAAAGAAGAAAGCAAACCTTTTGCGTTAAACATTCAAGAATATGCTGTAAACAATATGCGTTTCTCTTTTGTTGATCAAGCTTCTAACATGAAAATGGTACTAGACAGCATCAATCATCAAGGAAAAGGAAACTTTGCTGCACAAAAATTAGATTTAGACACCAAGACCACTACAAAAGTGTCTTTCGAAATGGACAACACGAATTTCATGAAAAATGTTGCTTTGTCTTTAGACGCCGTTTTAGGTATCGATTTAGATAAAAGCAAATATGAATTCAAAAATAACAAAGCATTAATTAACCAATTACCTTTAGAATTTAATGGTTTCATTCAGATGCTAGAAGATGGACAATTGTATGATTTATCTTTTAAAACTCCAACTTCAGACTTTAAAAACTTCTTAGGTTTAATACCTGAAGCTTATGCAGGAAGTGTGAATCAAGTAAAAACTACAGGAGAATTTACAGTTAGCGGAAAAGTTGATGGAAAATTAACCGAAACTACGATTCCTAAATTCAACATAGAATTGGCATCTAACAATGCGTCATTCCAATATCCTGATTTACCTAAATCGGTTAAAAATATAATTATTGATACTCACATTGTAAACGAAACAGGTATTATGAACGATACCTATGTGAATTTAGACCAACTTTCGTTTACTATTGACCAAGACGTATTTAATGCTAAAGCAAATGTTAGAAATTTAACAGAAAACATTCTAGTAGATGCTGCTTTAAAAGGAACAATTAATTTAGCGAATGTTACTAAGGCCTACCCTGTGCAGTTAGACAAACCTTTAACAGGTATTCTTAAAGCAGATGTAACTACTAAATTCGATATGAAATCGGTAGAAACTAGTCAATATCAAAACATACAAAATGCTGGAAATGTTTCGCTAAGTGGATTTAAATATGAAGGACCAGAAATGGCAAAACCATTCGAAATTAAAAACACATCGATTACATTTAATCCAAATCAAATTAAATTAAATGAGTTTGATGCTAAAACTGGTGAATCTGACATTCAAGTGTCTGGTGCTTTAGATAATTTCTATGGTTTCTTGTTTAAGAATCAAGTTTTAAAAGGAAACTTCAACATGAACTCTACAAAATTAGTAGTTTCAGATTTTATGGCTCCAAGTACAACAACTACAGAGGAAGGTACAAAATCTACAGAAGCAGTAAAAATTCCTTCTTTCTTAGATTGTAATTTAACGGCTAAGGCTGGAACTGTTGTTTATGATAATTTAAATTTAAAAAATGTTTCTGGGAATTTAGGAATTAAAGATGAAGCAGTTACATTAAGTAACTTAAAAATGGATATTTTCGGTGGAAACATTGGCTTAACAGGAACTGTTTCTACAAAAGGAAATACTCCAAAGTTTAATATGGATTTAGGTTTAAATGCGGTAAACATCGCTGAATCATTTACACAATTAGACATGTTAAAAAGCATTGCTCCTATAGCTGGTGCAATTAGTGGAAAATTAAATTCTACTATCAAATTATCGGGTAACCTTACAAATGATATGACTCCTGATTTAAAAACACTTTCTGGTGATTTATTAGGTCAGTTATTATCTGCAACAGTAAATGAGAATGGCTCAACACTTTTAACAGCCTTGAGTTCTAATGTCAAATTTTTAGACCCTAGCAAATTAAACCTAAACGATATTAAAGCGTCTCTTTCTTTTAAAGATGGAAAAGTTGCTTTAAAACCAATGAATGTAAAATACCAAGACATCAATATGGTAGTTGGAGGAACACATGGTTTTGATCAATCGATGAATTATGATGTTAAGTTTGATGTTCCTGCAAAATATTTAGGTACAGAAGTAACTTCATTATTAGCTAAATTATCACCAGCTGATCAACAAAAGTTACAAAACGTTCCTATTACTGCAAACTTAGGTGGAAACTTTAGTAAACCAACTGTTAAAACAGATTTAAAGCAAGCAACTACAAATATTGCATCGCAAATTGTTCAAATGCAAAAAGACAAGTTACTAGGACAAGGAACTAGTGCTTTAACTAATTTACTTGGAGGAAGTAGTAATAACGCAAATGCAACAACTACTGATTCTACAAAGACAACTACAACACCTAAAGAAAGTGTGAAAAACGAGGTTAAAAATGTTCTTGGTGGCCTTCTTGGTGGAAAGAAAAAGAAAGAATAAATTTTATAAAAAACAGATTTTTTTCAAATTTAATTAAAAAAACGATAAATTTGTGATTAACAAATAAACAATATTTTAAAATGAAAAATCTTTTTTATCTAGTTTTAATTAGTCTAACCATTAATTACGCTAATTCACAATGTTTAATTAATGGACCCTCAGAAATAATTGTTGGTCAAACCCAAACCTACTCTATTCCTGCAAATGCGCAATGCTCTAATTGCTATGACTGGGATACAATAACTTCTAACATAGAAATAGTTGGATCTGACCAGAATAGTTCAGTTTCAATTCTAGCTTTAGGTAGTGGAAGTTTTGACTTGCAATTAACTTATTTTGACGAGAATGGATGTCATACTTGTGTATTAAAAGGAACATGTAATCCTAACACAACATGTTGCGCTCCAATCTTGACTGGTTTTTATGAATGTAGACCGGCAGGAAATGGAGGAGGTACTGTTAGGTTCGAAACATCATCTACCTGCGAAATCGACTGGAGTAACGTTTCAAATATATACATTGAGCTAAACGGGGCAACGTTTAACACCGCCCCACTTTCAGGGCAATATTTTGGAACATTAAATGGTCCATTTAATAACCCTTTCCACTTGTCTTTTACTGGTCCTAATTGCACTGGAGGAAGTAGCGTTGGAATTTACGCCAAAATATCATACAAAAATGATTGTCCTCCAGTAGAAATATTTGAAAACTTTTTTGACCAAGGAAGTCCTAAACAACTTAATAAAAAAAATACCTTCAATGAGGATAAAATAAAAATTTTTCCAAATCCAACAAAATCATTAATTAACTTCGAAGGTGAAGAGCTAAGTAATTTTATAATTAATATTTACGATAACAACGGAGTTCAAATTATAAAGAATCAGACAATTGACAAACCTCTAAACATAGAAAAAAATATCCCTGGTATATATTCATACATTATAACTAATGGATCTAATTATAAACAAGAAGGAAAAATTATAAAAGAATAATAAAAATTAAAAAAGCCTCATTTTAAATTATAAATTGAGGCTTTTTCATGTCAAAAATTTAGTTAATTTCATATGTCTATTTCTAGATATAATATTCAAAATTCACATTTTATGAGTAAAATAGAATTCCCTGCAAAGGCATTATTTATCTGTAATGGTAGCAAGTGTGGTAAACACAAAGAAGTTCGCAAATATTTCAAAAATACTATTAAAGAAAACAACCTAAAACAAGATATTGAAATCTTCAAGATGGAATGTTCCAATCGATGCAAAAGTGCTCCAATTGTATTTTTTCAACCAGAAAATGAATGGTTTGAGAAAGTAAGTTTAGATAAAGCTAAAAAAATGATCAGTACAATAATTCCACAAAAAAACTCCTAATATTTCTATTAAGAGTTTTTGATATTTTTATATACTCAAACTTATTCGTTTGCTCCAATTTTAGCAATTTCTTTATCCAATTGAAATTTCCCTGTCGCAGAATCTTCATCAATCAATTCAAAAAGCTCTAAAGCTCTTCTTGCATTTCTTTCTTCTTCTCTTTGCTCTTTAACATACCACATCATAAATTCTTCTGTAGCATAATCGTTTTCTAATCTGCATTTTGCAATTACCTTGTTTACTGCATGAGTAACAGTAATTTCATTTTGCAAAGCAATTTCAAAAACTTCTCTAAAAGAAGCAAATTCTTGTTGCACTTCTGAAACCGAAGGAGTAATTGCAATTCCTCCCATTTCTGTAATGTATTTAAAAACTTTTAGAAAATGTTCGCGCTCTTCTTCAGATTGCTTATACATATATTCAGCAGTACATTCATAACCGTTCCTATCTAACCATGCAGCCATAGCTAAATATTTGGTTGAAGCATCGCTTTCTATTTTTGATTGTAAGTTTAATAGTTTTTCAACACCTTCGTGTAGTGAAGTATTTGTTCTTAATAGATCTTTCATTTTTCCCAATTTTTATTTACAAGCATAAAGTTACTCATAAATAAAGGAACAGAAAGAGATAATGAAAAATTAACTATAAATTTGAATTTAATCTAAATAAAAAAGTTAGACTAAAACATCGCTTAAAACTTCATTTAACATCGAATAGAGTGTTAATGAAAACTTAGTTCCATTAAGCAATTCTCGAAGTTGAACAATTTCACAAATGGTAAGGTTTCTAGAAAAGTTTCTTTTAGTCGCTTCAATAAGTTTAGTATCGCATTTATCAGACAGATCATATAACATCTCTAAAATTGCAACACTATTGACTTTTCTTTGAAAAATTAAAAAGTCACGTACTTTATATGTGGCAATAGTCCCTCCAAAATTTATAATTATACTATTTGTAAGATCACATTGATAACTAAATCCATGTTTTGTTTCGAACAAATTATCTTTTACTAAATTATTATACTCTACCATAATGTGTTATTAATAGCGGCACAAATTTAATAACAAATATCTAAACCACAAAACTATTTGTATTTAATCTAAATAAAAAAGCTTTAATTTAACACATTAATTTTCACTACATAACCTTCATTACTTCTCACATTAAATACAGTTCCATCTTCAAACAATAAATACTGTCCTTTGATCCCAGAAACCTTACCTGTGAAGAATGGTGTTTTGTCTAAATTTAAACTTTTAACCTTTTTCGGATATTCTAAAACAGGAAAATTTAAATCTAGAACAGAAATATCATTAGAGAAATGCTGCTTTACTTCTTCTGGTAACCATTCAAAAGCTTTTTTCCTTTCAAGTAATAAATCAGCCTCTGGAAAATCGTTCTTCAACATTTTTTGCCAACTTGTTTTGTCTGCATAATGATTTTTCAAAGCGACCTCTGCTATTCCTGCTAAATATCTGTTTGGAACCTCAACAATAGGCACAGCTTGAACCGCACCTTGATCGATCCAACGTGTTGGCACTTGTGTTTTTCGAGTAACTCCTACTTTCACATCACTAGACAAAGCTAAATACACAACATGAGGTTGCAATTGCACTCTTTTTTCATAAGACAAATCTCTATCTTCAATATCTAAGTGAGCTGTACTTAACTCTGGTCTCATAATCCAATCCCCAACTGCTGGACTACTCATAAAACAATCATAACAAAAACCTTGTCTGAATATTTTCTTTTGAAGACCACAATTTAAGCATTGAAACCCTTCAAATTTAATTTGTATCTCTTTATTCAACAATTGATTAACATTCAAGAAACTATCTTCAAACACTAAATAGTATTGAATTGGATTCATTAATTCTGTTTGCATTTTTTGTAGCACACCTTGATATGTCATGTTGGTTTTTGTTATTTAATGATTGATAAATTAAAAAAAATGTTATTTTTGGTAAAGTTATAATTCATAATTTATAATTCATAATTTGTAATTCTAAAAAATGGCGCTTCCAATAATAAATTCAATTGCTTCATGGCTATTAAAAAAACGAATCCATCAAATAGAATTGTTTATAAAATACCCTAATGAAGTACAAGAAGAATTACTTTTCAGCTTAATAAAATCTGCCGAGAACACCGTTATTGGGAAAAAATATGAATTCTCCACAATTAAAAATTATAATACCTTTTCAGAAAGAATTCCAGTTTCAACCTATGAAGAATTAGAACCTCTAATAGAACAAACAAGAAAAGGAGCTCAAAACGTTTTTTGGAACACACCTATAAAATGGTTTGCAAAATCTAGTGGAACTACAAATGCTAAAAGTAAGTTTATCCCTGTTAGTCAAGAAGCACTAGACCTTTGTCATTATAAAGCAAGTAAAGATTTACTTTGCTTATATTTGAATAATAATGAAGAATCCCAAATGTTTACAGGAAAAAGTTTACGACTTGGCGGTAGTAAGCAACTATATGAAAACAACAATACATTTTTCGGAGATTTATCGGCTATTTTAATAGATAACATGCCGATATGGGCCGAATTTAGCTCTACACCAAGTAACAAAACATCATTAATGGGAGATTGGGAAACAAAATTACCCGCAATTATTAATGAAACAAAAATAGAAAACGTTACTAGTTTAGCAGGTGTTCCGAGTTGGCTAATGGTTTTATTAAACAAGACACTTGAAGAAACTGGGAAAAATAATATTTTAGAAATTTGGCCAAATGCGGAAGTATACTTCCATGGAGGTGTTAGTTTTGATCCTTACAGAGAACAGTATAAGAAACTCTTTCCAAAGGATAATTTTAGATATTATGAAATCTATAATGCTTCCGAAGGTTTTTTCGCTATACAAGACCAAAATGATTCTAATGAATTATTGTTAATGCTTGATTATGGCATTTTCTATGAATTTATCCCCATGGATACCTTTGGAACACTAAATCAAAGAGTAATTCCTTTAAATGATGTAGAGTTAAACAAAAATTATGCTTTAGTTATTACAACTAATTCAGGATTATGGCGTTATTTAATTGGAGACACTATTCGTTTTACTTCAATAAATCCCTATCGAATAATTGTTAGTGGAAGAACAAAGCACCATATTAATGTATTTGGAGAAGAATTAATGGTTGAAAATACTGACAAGGCGATTGCAAAAACATGCTGTGAATTAAACTGTGAAGTTATCGATTATACAGTTGCTCCAATATTTATGGAAAACAAAGAAAAAGGAGCTCATGAATGGATAATCGAATTCAAATCTAAGCCCGATAGCATTGAGACTTTTTCTTATAAATTAGACAAAAATTTACAGTTTTTAAATTCTGATTACGAAGCAAAAAGATTCAACAACATGACATTAAACCCTATAAAGGTTAATGTTGCTAGAAATAATCTTTTTTATGATTGGTTAAAAGACAATGATAAACTTGGTGGACAACACAAAATACCTAGACTTTCTAATGAAAGAAAATACCTCGATGAGCTATTAAAAATACAAACCTTAAAATAATTAAAATGAAAAAGATAAAAAAACTACTTTTCATACTTCTTACACTTTCATTCTTTGCTTCTTGTGGGCCAAGAAGATATAAATGTGGACCTTACAGAAGATGTAATGTTGAATTTAAGCAACAAAACATAGATTTAGAAAACAATATTTTCTGCTAAAAACAAAAACATACATAATAAACTGATTAACAACACAATATCTATTTATTACCAAAAATTGATATTATATTCCCTTTTTTCAACTATATAACGAGTATTTATAGCAATTAACCGATAATTCATCTGTTTTCTGAATTTAAACCTTAATATTTGCAACTGCTAAGGATTAAATTAACCTATGAATATGAAAAAATTATTTTTTTGCGCTTTAAGCATCCCATTTATTGGGTTCTCGCAAAATAACGTGACTACAAACTCAACGCAAGAAATTAGTGAATTAAATACTAATTCTTTAGTACATTATACTTTTTCCGATACTGGAATAAATAGTGAATTATCTGAAGTTGGAGCTACTTTTTTTAAGAACAAATTTATTATTGTTTCAAATAAAAAAAGAAGGCATGCTCAAACAACACTTAATGAATCGTCTAAAAAATACAACAACAATACCTATTGCACAGATGTAGATGATCATGGAAATTTATCATTCCCTTTACATTTTTCTAAAATATTAGACAATGAATTTAATGAAGGTGCAATGACTTTTTCTGAAGATGAAAAAACAATCTATTTTACAAAAAATAGTGGAGACAATAAGCCTTTCAAGTTATTCAAAGCTAGTTTCGATCTAGAAGCAAAAGGATATTGGAAAAACATTACGGAAATTAAGATTACAAGTGAAGAATATTCAATTGAAACACCATTCTTAAACAAAACAAACAATAAACTTTATTTCTCTTCAAATATGCCTGGAGGATTTGGAGGCTATGATATTTACGAAGCAGATGTAGCAGAAAATGGTACAGTTACAAACATAAAAAATCTTGGTAATAAAGTAAATTCTAAAAAGGATGAAAAATATATTTTCGTTACACCAAGTAACAAATACATTTATTTCTCTTCAAACGGGCATAAAGGAAATGGTGGATATGATATTTTCAGAAGTTCAATCGTAAACAATAATAGCTTTGAAAATACTGTAAATATTGGATCTGGATTAAACACTGATAAAGATGAAACTGCCTTCATGCTAACAAGTGATACTCAAGGTTATATTTCTATTAACAAAAGAAGTAACAGAGAAGATTTTGATATTTATCGTTTTGATATTAATGAAAAAGAGCAAGAATTAAACATTACAATTATTGATATTGATTCTAATACTAAACTAACAAATGCTAATGTTATAATTAAAGATGAATTTGGTGATATAATTAAAAAAACAGTAACAGACAATGAAGGTAAAATTGTTTTAAAGTCTATTCCATTAACAAAATACACTATTACAACAAACAAAGAAGGCTACGATTCAAACTCAACAGATATTGTTGCTTCTCCTAACAGCCCAACAATAAGTAAAATCGTTAATTTAGTTGCTAAAAAACCAATTGTAGAAAACACAGAAATTGTATTTACATTTGACAACATCTATTTTGACTTCAACAAAGCTTCTATTAAAGAAGAGTCTAAATCTTCTCTAATGACGATTGTTAAGCAATTAAATGACCATCCAAATACTAAAATCTCAATTATTGCTCATACTGACAATAAAGGATCTGAAAAATACAATCAAGTTTTATCTGAAAAAAGAGCTAAATCTGCTTATGATTTCTTAATCAAGGAAGGTATAGAAAAAACTAGACTATCACATTCTGGAAAAGGAGAATCCCAACCATTACATGATTGTAAAACGTGTACTAAACAACAAGACTTAGAAAACAGACGAATAGAGTTTAAAATAAACGAATAATTCAACTAAACAGCTTAATTCCATTAGGCTGTTTTTTTTAGTTTACAGAATAAAAAAATCTCGATTTGACAATCGAGATTTTTTTATATATGAATTTAAAGTCTAAACTTAAGAAGCCGTTTTTAAACGCTGTAATAAATTTTTATTCAAACTTTGTTCTGCAAACTCTTTAGTAACATTCAATATCTTTTCAGAAGAACTAGGAAGTTCAAACATTACATCTGTTAAGATTGCTTCACAAAGCGAACGCAAACCACGAGCTCCTAATTTATATTCTAATGCTTTTTCAACAATGAACTGAAGCGCTCCTTCTTCAATAGAGAAATCCACATCATCCATTTCAAACAATTTTTTATACTGTTTAATTAATGCATTTTTAGGCTCTGTAAGTATCGATCGTAATGTTGCTGCATCCAATGGATCCATGTGAGTTAAAACAGGCAACCTTCCTATTATTTCAGGAATTAGACCAAAATCTTTTAAATCCTTTGGAATAACATATTGTAATACGTTTTCTTTATCAATAGTATTAACATTTTTAGACGAACTATAACCTACCGTTTGTCTATTTAAACGCTTAGAGATTATTCTCTCAATTCCATCAAAAGCACCTCCTGCAATAAACAATATATTCTGAGTGTTTACCTCAACAAACTTCTGGTCTGGATGTTTTCTACCTCCTTTTGGTGGCACATTAACAACCGTTCCTTCAAGTAATTTCAACAAAGCTTGTTGCACACCTTCCCCAGAAACATCTCTTGTTATTGATGGATTATCACTCTTACGAGCAATTTTATCAATTTCATCAATAAAAACAATTCCTCTTTCTGCTTTTGCTACATCATAATCTGCAGCTTGCAATAAACGTGTTAAAATACTCTCAACATCTTCACCAACATAACCTGCTTCTGTTAAAACAGTAGCATCAACAATTGCCAATGGCACATTTAACATCTTTGCAATTGTTTTCGCAACTAATGTTTTTCCTGTACCTGTTTGACCAACCATTATTATGTTACTCTTTTCAATCTCAACTTCGTCTTCCAGTTGCTTTTGCATCAATCTTTTGTAGTGATTATAAACCGCTACACTCATGACTTTTTTCGTTCTGTCTTGACCAATTATATACTCATCCAAGAACGATTTAATTTCTTTAGGTTTTAGCAACACTAATTCTGATAAAAGATCACTATTCCCATTCTGCTTTAATTCTTCTAAAACAATTCCATGAGCTTGTTCAATACATTTATCACAAATATGTGCATCTATACCTGCTATTAACAAATTAGTTTCTGGCTTTTTCCTTCCACAAAACGAACATTCTAATACTTCTTTTGCCATTTTTATTTAGTAATTGGCAATAGATAATAGATAAACACTCCATTACCTATAACCTTTTATTATTTTCTAGTTAAAACCTCATCAATCATACCGTACTCTTTTGCTTCTGCAGCAATCATCCAGTAATCTCTTTCACTGTCTTTATATACTTTATCGTAAGGTTGATTTGAATGTTGAGAAATTATTTGATATAACTCTTCTTTTAATTTCAACATTTCTTTCAAATTAATTTCCATATCAGACGCTACTCCTTGAGCTCCTCCAGATGGCTGGTGAATCATTACTCTTGAATGAGGTAAAGCAGAACGCTTACCTTCTGCTCCTGCACACAAAAGCACAGCACCCATAGAAGCAGCCATTCCTGTGCAAATTGTAGCTACATCTGGTTTTACAAGTTGCATAGTATCGTAGATACCTAAACCTGCATAAACACTTCCTCCTGGTGAATTAATATAAATACTGATATCTTTAGAAGGATTATCGCTTTCTAAGAACAATAATTGTGCTTGAATAATGTTTGCTACATAATCATCTACTCCTGTTCCTAAAAATATAATTCTATCCATCATTAAACGTGAAAAAACATCCATTGATGCCACATTTAATTGACGTTCTTCAATAATATAGGGAGTCATACTTGCTACAATTTTATCATAATACAAGCTATTTACTCCATGATGCTTAGTAGCATATTTTTTAAATTCTTTTCCGTAGTTCATTTCTTTGAATGGTTTAAATATTTATTTTCTCTTTTAATTCTAAAGTTCTACATTTATTTTTATATACATAAACATTTTAATAAAACTTTAAACTTTCTAAATCTAATTTAGAACAAAAAAGCGCCAAAACAAGTTTGACGCTCAAAGATAATTATTTTTTATGAGAAATTATTCCCCATACATTTCTTTCACAAACTCTTGATAGTTTACTTTCTTCGCTTTAACATTTATTTTTTCTTTAAATAATGCAAGCATTTTCTCACTCATGATTTGCTCAGACAAACGTTTCGTTTCTTCTTGATTAGAAAGAACACGTGCAACAATCCCTTCAACTTCTTCATCTGTAGGATTAGATTGTCCAAATTGTGCCATTTGCTTCTTAATTAATTCTGAAGTATGTGCTTTCAAATCTTCAAATTGAATTTGCAAATCATTATCCGCAATAATTTTATTTTCAATTAACTGATAACGTAAACCTTTTTCAGATTTAGCATATTCTTCTTCTGCTTGTTCTTTTGTTAAAGGTGTTTCCCCAACAGTTTGTATCCATTTTTTTAAGAATTCTGATGGTAAATCAAAAGATGTATTCTCAATTAATGATTCTATTACATCGTTTAAGAATTTTTGATCTGCTTGTTGTGCAAATTGCACTTCTGCATCTTCTTTGATCTTTCCTTTTAATTCTTCTAATGAACTAACAGTACCTTCACCAAATAATTTATCGAACAATTCTTGATTTAATTCTGCCTTTTCAACTGAATTAATTTCTTCAATTGTAAATTTAACAATTATATCTAAACCATGAACATCATCATGATTAACTTTTAAATAGTCCATTAATTTATGATCATCTTCAAAAAGTCCTTTAGTAGACAATTCAACTACGTCTCCAACTTTTTTACCTACAAATTGTTTTACTACTTTTTTATCTTTGAAGATATCTAATGTGATATTAGTAGCGTTATTAATTCCTTTTTCTTCATTAGAGAAAGTTCCTCTTAATGTAGTATCTTCAGTTACTTTATCTTCAGAGATCATTTTTCCGTATTGTTTTTGAATACGATCAACTTGCTCTTCTAACATTTTATCATCTGCTTCAATATCAAATTTAGCAACTTTAGATTTAGCCGATAAATCAACTGTAAATTCTGGAGCTAATCCTAATTCGAATTCAAAAGTAAAATCATCTTTATTCCAATCGAAATCTTCTGTAACTTTAGGAAGTGGATTCCCTAATATATCTAACTTTTCTTCTACTAAATAATCATTTAAAGAAGATTGTAAAATTTTATTAACTTCATCTAAAAGAACTGCTTTACCATATTGTTTTTCTATTAAACTCATTGGTACAGCTCCTTTTCTAAAACCTGGAATATTAGCATTTTTTCTATAATCTGCTAATACATTCTTCACTTTATCTGCGTAATCTTCTTTAGTAACTGCAACTTTAACAACTGCATTTAAAGCATCTATTTGCTCTTTTGTAATATTCATTATCTTATTTTTTAAATGTCATGAAATTTGGGTTGCAAAATTATATATTTTTTACAACTCAAACAAGTTTTTAATTAATTGAATTTCAATTACCTAATTTTTATTTTCATCTATAAATATCCCATTCAGGAAGGATTGCCCAATTGATAGGATAATACTGAACAAAAACGCATACCAAAAACCGTCTACTCTAAATCCTTCTATAAAATAATCTGCTATCAAAATTATAGCAGCATTAATCACCAACAAAAACAAACCTAAAGTAACAATCGTTGCAGGTATCGTTAAAAACACAAGGATCGGTTTTAAAAAAACATTAAGAAAACCTAAGACAATTGCAACAAAAACGGCTGCTTTATAATCGAGGACATGAATTCCTGGTAAAAAATTACCAAGAAAAAAGATAAGTACAGTTGTTATTAAAAGGCGTATTATTAAATTCATCTTTTCCATTTTAAATATACAGAAAAAGGCACCAAAAATGGTGCCTTTTTTAATCAGTATGCTATTTTGTCAGTTCTAATTCGTTGCTACTATATGTATCCCTTGAAAAAAAGAAGGGTAATATAATGGCATTTTAGAACCATAATGTTGATTTATTACTTTTATAATCTCATTTGTTATTACTGCATAACCACGAGCATTAGGATGAACTCCATCTAAAGAGAATAATACTTTATTTTCAGTAGCGGAACCGCTAAAATAATTTGCAGTATAAAATTGTCCAGAATCTACTCTAAGCCCTGTTACTAACTGTCCTAATATTGCATTCATATCTGCAATAGCTAATCCTTTTGAATTAGCTATTGAAACTATAGCTGCATTATATGCTGTTATGGCATTTTGCACTTTTGTTTTCTCATTTGAAGTTAATACCCATCTATTCGCTAAAGGCAAAGTTACACCGTTCACATTAAAAGGAGCTGTACCTGTTGCACTTGGCTGACCAATTACTGAACTAGAAGGCAAAATCATTAAGTCATTAGCAGTAGTATGTCTAGCTTTTCCGTATAAAGCACCTAAAGCAGCAGCATTTGACACTAATAATGGGTTTCCAGAACCTGCTGCAAATGCTTGAATTGTACCTCCAATATCTGTCAAGTCCTCATCTCTAATTAATACTGGATTTTTAGTCCCAGCAGCAGTATTTAAGGGCGCTATTCTTCCACCAGTAGCCAAAGCTAAAAACTGATATAATGCTACAGCAGTAGCGTTTGAAGAAGTAGCCTCAGCAGGCAATGCATTGTAAGGTACTGTTGTAAAGTAAGGAATAGAAGTTACACTTGGAATAGTCGCAACAACACCCTTTGCTCCGTTAGAAGTTAAAGTATTTACTATTTGCGTATAAACCCCGCCAAAAGCAGTTGAATTAGTAATATCATTACTACCATAAGTACTTGGATCTAAATTCCCAGTAACGTTATGATCTACAGCTGGAGTTACTCCGTCTGCTTGCGCACCTCCATTAGTAGCGTATGATAAAACATCATTTGCTCCAATCCAGTTGGTAAAAAATGTTGGATTTTTTGACATTGCATCTCCTAAAACAGTAGATGTTGCAGATGTTGCATGTCTTATATAAAAAGGGTTCGCATTTGGTAAATTAGCTACATTTCCATAGCCCGCAGCTAATAAATGAAATGATTTTGCACCTGGAACTCCCATATTATTATAAGCCGTAGCTTGAGGAGTTAAAGTAATTGTAGGTGTTCCTGCTAAATTTTCAGGTCTCCCTTGAGAAGCATCAATAACTAATCTTGTACCGAAACCTGGTATTCCTGAAATACCTCCTAAATCATTAACATCTTCTTCATATGATGGCTGTGTAAAAGCACCACCACCAACAAGAGAAAATTTTTGCGCTAACAAATTAGGAAACGAATTCATTTGACCCGATTTATAAACAGTACCATCCATATATCCTGCAGTTAATGAATTACCAACGGCAACGTATGAAGAAAAATTCGCATTACCATTAGTATAATCTGCATCTACTTCATTTTCAAATTCTGGTTCACATGAAATAAAACCAGCCGCTAAAATAGCTAAGTATATAAATTTATTTTTCATTTTAATTTTATTTTAGATTAAAAACCATATGTTATACCAAGCCCAGGAGAAAATACTGAAGATTTATAAGTACCTCCAAAGCTACTTCCGTCTGAAAAATGATCATAAGAATTATCAACTTGATCAAAATGTAAGTACAAGAATGATAAGTCAACCCCTAATTTTTCACTAAACTGATATGTTAAACCACCCGTAAATCCCATAGATTCGTTTCTTGGAGTTTCTGGTGCAAAATAGCCATCTTGAACTGGGCTTTCATCTATATAATATCCTGCTCTAAAAGTAAATTTATCATTTGCTAAGTACTGCGTACCAAATCTATAAGTACTAGAATTTTTATAATTTCTAGGATTAATAGACTCTTGTCCGTTACCAAACCTAACATCTAAAGCTTTATAAGCACTCCACATAGCGTAATTATAATCAAATGCTACCAACCATTTATCTGTTACATTTACAGAAAGACCTGCTGTTAATTCTGCTGGCAATGGTAAATCTGCGTCAAATGTTGTAGGATTAAATCTTGGATCATTTTGTAATAATGCAGGTAAATTATTAAAAGTAGCATCGCCATCACGAGCTTCCATTATAATTTCTGAACGATAATTTAAACCTAATCTAAATCCTTCCACTGGATTAATCATCATTCCTAAGTTATATCCCCATGCAGAAATATTTTTACCATCAATAGTAACATCTGCATTCTCAGTTAATCCACCTGCTGGTGCTAAGTTTCTATTAAAATTCACAGAACCCATTGCATAAATTGGTCCTCCACCTACACTAAAATGCTCACCCACTCTTATCGAAATAGATGGCTGAACAAAAATTGCTTGTAAGTCGATATCATTTACTAAATGAGCACCTTCCCAGTTCTTCTCCCAAGCCACAGCACTTCCGTAAGGTGTATAAACCGCTAAACCAGCAGTTAACCAATCGTTTAATTTATATGTTGCATAAACACTAAATGGTGTTCCTAAGTTATCACTCTTGTTTGTCCAATTGTATTCTGAGTTTTGAAATCTCGTTTTCGAAAAAAGCGCATTTGCACCTACAGAGACATTGAATTTCTTATCTAAATAAGCCATTCCTGCTGGATTAAAAAAGGCAACCTCTGCGCTATTAATTACAGCAACACCAGTATGCCCCATTGCTAATTGCTTCTGACCTTGAATACTTACTCTATAACCACCCGCAAAAGCAGTTGAGCTCGCCAAAGCCATTAATGTTAAAGAAAGTAATTTTCTCATAATGTTAAAATGTGTTTAGTTTCTTGAATTATTATCATCTATCTTTCAAAATTATAATAAAATATGGAATTAACAATTTTTTATCAAAAAATATTATGCATTCATAATATTTTTCTGCTATTTAATAAAATTCATAACCTCAGAATAGAAAATCTTAGGCTGTTCTGCATGCAACCAATGCCCTGAATTTGGAACAGTTACTAATTTCATCTTAGGAAATTGATGCTCGATACTTGAAATATCATCGTCTAGAATATAATTAGAATTCGCTCCCCTTAAGAACATAGTTTCTTTTTCAAAACTTAAATCATCAGGCAAAACTCTACCAATTTCTTCAATGTTTTTGACTAGAGCATCTAAATTAAATCGAAAAGCTAACTGACCTTGAGTTTCCCAGTATAAATTTTTTAACAAAAACTGCCTTGTTCCAAAATCTGATATATATTTCGATACAATTTCATCTACATCACTCCTACTTGGTTGAGTACTAAAATCAACCGCTTGAAGACCCTCTATAATTTTTTGATGATGTGGTGCATAATATTTAGGCCCGATATCTGCAATCAAGAGTTTTTCCAATAAATCTGGATACAAACACGCTAATTGCATTGCTACTTTTCCACCCATCGAATGACCGAGCAAAATAATTTCCTTTAACTCCTTCTCTTTACAATAGGTTACAACATCCTCAACCATCAAATCATAACTAAATTCTTCCGACTGAAGACTTCTTCCATGATTCCTCATATCCAACATATGAACTTCAAAACCTTGCTCTGCAAATTGAGCTCCCAAAGTTTTCCAATTGTCTGACATTCCTAGAAAACCATGTATTATTACAAAAGGTTTTCCTTTTCCTTCTATTTTTGAAAATAACATTATTTTAATTTTTGAAGATACATATTTACCACATTCTCTATTCCTAAATATAGTGATTCTGAAATTAATGCGTGACCAATAGACACTTCTAATAAATTTGGAATATTTTCTTTGAAAAACCTGATATTATCCAGACTTAAATCGTGACCTGCATTAATACCTAAACCCAAATCGTTTGCAACTAAAGCAACTTTAACATAATCATCTATACCTTTTCGATTCCCTAAAGAATACTCATGCGCAAATGCTTCAGTATACAATTCAATCCTATCTGCTCCTGTAAGCTTTGCTCCTTCAATCATTTTTACATCTGGATCAACAAAAATTGAAGTCCTAATACTATTTCTTTTACACTCCTCAATAATCTCTACAAGAAAATCTTTATGTTTAATAGTATCCCAGCCTGCATTTGATGTAATCGCATTATCAGCATCTGGAACTAATGTTACCTGAGTTGGCTTAACCTCTAAAATCAAATCCATGAATTTTTTCACAGGATTTCCTTCTATGTTGTATTCTGTAAAAACTACAGGTTTTAAGTCTCTCGCATCTTGATAACGAATATGCCTTTCATCTGGTCTAGGGTGAATTGTTATTCCTTCTGCACCAAAATTCTGTACGTCTTTAGCAACCTTTAATAAATCGGGAACATTTCCTCCACGAGAATTTCTTAAAGTTGCTATTTTATTGATATTTACTGATAACTTTGTCATGATCTTTTTTATTAACTTTACAAAAATACAAAGTATAAATAGCTTTAATAAGCTATTTTTAATTATTTTGCATCGAAATAAGCTCAAAATACACAATGAACTCATTAATTGATTTTCTAAACAACGATATCAAGCCCCTTAATAGCGAAGGCAAAATAGCTGATGCTCAGGACTTATTCTTAGACTATGCGTATTCTCATTTTCCAATTACAGAAAATGGAATCTATATTGGATGTATCACTAAGGAAAATGCAGAAATACTAGATTCTGACTCAAAAATAGAAGAAAATCGTTATGATTTCGAGCGATTTTATGTTCGCTCTGAAATGATTTGGCTCGAAGTTTTAGAAGAATTTGCGAAAAACGAAACCAATATAGTTCCAGTTTTAAACAACCAAAACAAATATATCGGTTATTATGAACTAGAAGACGTAATTCGTTTCTTCCACGAAACACCTTTCTTAAGAGATGAAGGAGCTTTATTAGTTATCAGGAAAGAAATAAATGGTTTTTCTATGAGTCAAGTCGCTCAGATTGTAGAAAGCAATAATGCTAAGCTGTTGGGTCTATTCATATCAAAAACAGAAGCCAACCATATCGAATTCACACTAAAAATTAGTCAAAGTGCTTTAAACGACATCATACAAACATTTCGAAGATATGAATATGAAATCGTTTCTGAACATCAAGAAGATAGCTATTTAAAAAACTTAAAAGATCGTTCTGATTATTTAGATAAATATTTAAATATCTAAATCAATTAAAGCAACATCAAAAGGATAACAACATGAAAATTGCAATATTTGGTCAACATTATCAATCAAGTACCGAAGAAATAATTGAAAAAGTCTTAGAAGTTTTACTTCAGAATAACACTACATTAATCATAGAGGAAAGCTACTTTAATAGTATTTCAAGTCCATTAAAAGACAAATGCAATACCTATTCAAATCACGAAGAGTTAAACAACGATATTGAAGCACTAATTAGCATAGGTGGAGATGGAACAATACTAAGAGCTGTGACTTATGTTCGAGACAAAAAGATACCTATTATTGGAATAAACACAGGAAGACTAGGTTTTTTGGCAACTGTTCAGGTACAAAACATTGAAGTTATGCTACTTAAAATCCTATCAAGAGATTATACAATCTCCAAAAGAAGCTTATTAAGTTTAACTTGTTCACCAAGAAATCCGGATTTAGTAGATTTAAATTTTGCATTAAACGAAGTAACTGTTTCTAGAAAAGATACCACTTCCATGATTACAATAGACACCTATTTAAATGGTGAATATCTAACATCTTATTGGGCAGACGGATTAATAATATCAACACCAACTGGTTCAACGGGATACTCACTAAGTTGTGGTGGCCCAGTTTTAATACCAGAAGTAAAAAGCCTTGCAATAACACCAATTGCTCCACATAATTTAAACGCAAGACCCTTGGTTATTCCAGATGACACAGAAATAGAATTGAAAGTCTCCGGTAGAGAAGAGCAATATTTAGTTTCTTTAGATTCAAGAATCACATCTGTTACCAACGACACCCTATTAAGGATAAAAAAAACCTCTTTTCAGATAAATATGATCGAATTCAAAGAGGAAGGCTTCTTAAAAACAATAAGAAAAAAACTACTTTGGGGTGAAGATCGAAGAAATTAATACATGAAACATAACTTTTAACTCCTTTTTACGTTTGTATTAAACCCATTTATTTAGGAATAATTTTTCCATTAAAACGTGGTAAAGAAATCTATATTGTTATATTTGCAAACTATTTTCAAAAATGAGAAATTTATTATTTTACATATTTATACTTTTTAGTTCATTAAGTATTAATGCTCAAATCAACGAATTAGGCGTATTTTTAGGAGGTACTAACTACATTGGAGATGTAGGTCCAACTACTTATATATCACCTAACAAACCTGCATTTGGTATTATATACAAATGGAACAGGAGTCCTAGGCATTCATGGAGATTTTCTTATATTCATGGACAAATAGGATCAAATGATTATGACAGTGACGTTCCTAGCAGAAATTTAAGAGGTATTAATTTTCAAAATAATATTGATGAATTCTCAGCAGGTTTAGAATTTAATTTTTTTGATTTTGACTTACATAATTCAGACTGGGCAATGACACCTTATGTTTCAACTGGTTTAAATTACTTCATTTATAATGAAAATTACATTGTAAACAAAACAGACAAACTAGACTATAGACATAGTCAATTCGCTATTCCAATGATTATAGGCTTAAAAACAAGATTATTTAGTCATTTCGTATTAGGAGCAGAAATTGGAGCTAGATATACATTCACTGACAATCTAGATGGAAGTAACCCAAGAAACAATAACCTAAAAGGATTTCAATTTGGTAATTTAAACAGTAAAGACTGGTATGTTTTCTCAGGTATAACATTGACCTATACTTTTGGAAAAAATCCTTGCTTTTGTGCAAATTAATATATGAGTATAGAAACAGCTAAAGACATAAACCTAAATAATCTTCCCAACCATTTAGCAATTATAATGGATGGAAATGGTAGATGGGCAAAACAAAAAGGATTCTTAAGAGCTTTTGGACATGAAAAAGGCACTAAATCGGTTAGAACAACTGTTGAATTGTGTGCAAAAATCGGAATAAAAAACCTTACACTTTATGCTTTTTCAACAGAAAACTGGAACAGACCAAAACTAGAAGTTGATACTTTAATGAGGCTTTTAGTTGGATCGCTCAAGAAAGAATTAAACACTTTAGAGAAAAACAACATACGTTTGAACGCAATAGGAAATTTAACAAATCTCCCCGAGAAAGTTCAAAAAGAATTAAACGAAGTTATTCAGAAAACGTCAGCAAACACTAGAATGACGTTAACCTTAGCGCTTAGTTACGGAGCAAGAGAAGAGCTTATTCAAGCTGTTAAAAAAATTTCTGATAAAGTTAAAAATAATATAATTTCCAATGACGCTATTGACCAATCAATTATTAATGAGCATCTTTACACGCATAATCTGCCAGATGTAGATTTAGTGATAAGAACAAGTGGAGAACACAGAATAAGTAATTTCTTACTTTGGCAAATTGCATATGCAGAATTTTATTTTACAGATGTATTATGGCCTGATTTTAGTGAAAAAGATTTATTTGAAGCCATAAGGAATTATCAAAGTAGAGAAAGACGATTTGGAAAAACTAGTGAACAAATTTCATAAAAAAACAATGTTAAAAAAAGGTTTACAATTACTTTTTACCATATTAATTATTGGTAACAGTACAAAGTTAGTTGCTCAGGAAACAAAATTAGAAAACGGAAAAGAATACATCTTAGGAAGTATTAATGTAACGGGTAAGAATAAATATAGCGAACAAACCGTTGTAACATTTTCTGGCCTTGAAAAAGGGCAAAAAATTCAAGTCCCTGGTGAAGACATCAGTTCTGCAATTAAAAAACTTTGGAAACTTGGACTGTTCAGTGATGTTAATTTTTATGTAAATGAGATTAAGGGAGATAGTATTTTCTTAGAATTAAACCTAATGGAATCACCAAAGCTTTCCGATATTAAAATTCTAGGAATTAGAAAAGGAAAAGCAGAAGATTTAATTAAAGATACAGATCTTAAAAAAGGAAAAGTTGTTAATGAAAATTTAATAACAACCACCAAAAATTATATTGAAAACAAATATAAGAAAGATGGGTTCTACAACACAAAAGTAATTATCACTACTACTCCAGACTCTACTGAAACTGAAGTAAAAATGATTGTAAACATAAATAAAGGAAGTAAAGTAAAAATTAAGAGCATTGATTTCTCTGGAAACTCTCAAATAACAGATGCAAAACTTAGAAGAGCACTTAAAAACACAAAACAGAAAAATCCTTTAAGAATATTCAAACTTTCTAAATTTATTAAAGAGAAGTACAATGAAGACTTAGCAAGTCTTATAGACAAGTATAAAGAAACAGGTTTTAGAGATGCCAGAATAGTTTCTGACAGCATTACTTACGATAAAGAAAAAAACTTATTAAATATAAAAATAAACTTAGAAGAAGGTAAAAAATACTATTTCGGAGATATCCGTTTTTTAGGAAACACAATATATACAGACCAACAACTAAGCCGCGTTTTAGGACTTAAAAAAGGAGACGTTTATAATGGTGTTCAATTACAAAAAAGAATTGCAGACAACAGCTCCCCTGATGCAGAGGATATTACAAATTTATATCAAAACAACGGTTATTTATTCTCAAGCATTAATCCTGTAGAAGTAAAAACAGTAAATGATACTATTGATTTTGAAATTAGAATTACAGAAGGTCCAATAGCTTATTTTAACAAAATAACAGTAGTTGGTAATGACAAAACAAATGACCACGTAATTTATAGAGAATTAAAAACAAAACCAGGTCAAAAATACAGCAAAGAAGACTTAATTAGATCTGTTCGTGAAATTGGACAGTTAGGCTTTTTTGACCCAGAAGCAATTAGACCCGATTTTAAAAATGTTGATGCTCAAGCAGGAACAGTTGATATCGAATATAACGTAGTTGAAAAAGGTGCCAGTCAAATAGAACTTCAAGGAGGTTATGGTGGTGGTGGTTTTATTGGAACACTAGGTTTATCTTTCAATAACTTCTCTGCAAGAAACATCTTTAAAAAAGATTCATACAAACCTTTACCAATGGGTGATGGTCAAAAAATGTCATTAAGATTACAAGGAAGTTCATATTTCCAAACTTATAGTTTATCATTTTCTGAGCCATGGTTTGGCGGGAGAAAACCAGTAAGTTTTTCAACATCTTTATCACATAGTAAACAGTTTTTATACAATTACCAAACTAGAGATGTAACTCGTAACCAAAGTTTCAATATTACATCATTATCTGTTGGAATTGCAAAGCAATTAAATGTACCAGATGATTATTTTGTATTATCGCAAAGTGTATCTTTCCAATATTATGATCTAAATAATTATAACACAGGATTATTTACATTTGGAGATGGTTCATCTAGAAACCTTGCTTACACAATTGGTTTAAGCAGAAACAGTAAAGGTATCAACCCTATTTACCCAACTTACGGGTCTGAATTTAGTGTTTCAGGAAGATTTACACTTCCTTATTCATTATTCAACGGTGTAGATTATAAAAACTTAGGAAACTTAGAAGAATACAAATACAAACACACTGGAGCAAGTTATACATATACCGAAAATGGTGTTACTACAATTGTAAACGAAGGAGATTATCTAGAAGCAATTCCTTCTCAAAGTAATCCTAATCCTAAGAAAGCAGGAAGCATAGCAGACGCAGTAGCAGATCCATCTAAAGTGGATCAAAAAAGATTCAACTGGTTAGAATATTACAAAGTAAAAGTAAAAGCAGATTGGTATACTCGAATTTATGACAAATTAGTATTACGTTCTTTAGGTGAATTTGGTTTCATGGGAGCATACAATCAAGATAGAGGTCTTGTACCTTTTGAAAGATTCTACCTAGGAGGTGATGGTTTAGCTAACTTTGCATTAGACGGTAGAGAAACAATACAATTAAGAGGATATCCAAACAACTCATTATCTTCTGTAGATGGTGGAACAATATATAATAAATTTTCATTAGAGTTAAGATACCCAATAACATTAAAGCAAGCAGCTACAATTTACGGCTTAGCATTCCTTGAAGGTGGAGCAGCATTTAATGACTTTAAACAATATAATCCGTTCAACTTACAACGTTCAGCTGGATTCGGACTTAGGGTATTTATGCCTGCCTTTGGATTACTAGGAATTGACTTCGCACATGGTTTTGATGCGATTCCTGGTGAAACTTCTAAAAGTGGTTGGCAAACACATTTTATTATTGGACAACAATTCTAGTACTTTTGACGTTTAGTTTAAAATATACAGATGAAAATTAAACTTAAAAAAACATTTCTTATCTTTCGGGCATGTTTTATGAGTAACATCTGAAAATAGAAACTAAAAATTAAACAAGCAGATGAAAAAATTATTTTTTGTTACATTACTTTTTGTATACTTCAGCAATTTTGCACAAACAGCAAGTGTTCGTATTGGTTATATCGATATGGAATACATTCTTGAAAAAGTACCTGATTATGCTGAGGCAAAAAACCAACTTGATTTAAAAGCATCAAAATGGAAAGAAGATATTGAAGTACGAAAAAATGAAATAACGAAATTAAAAGAAAACTTAGCAACCGAAAAAGTTCTTTTAACAAAAGAATTGATTGAAGAACGCGAAGAAGAGATTTCATTTCAAGAAAAAGAATTATTTGATTATCAAGAAAAACGTTTTGGGGCAAGAGGAGACTTAATTATCCAGAAAACTACTCTAATAAAGCCAATTCAAGATCAAGTTTTTACTGCGATACAAGATATTGCTGAACAAAAAAGATATGATTTTATTTTTGACAAATCTTCTGATTTAACAATACTATTTGCAAGTCAAAGACACGACATTAGCGACCAAGTAGTAAGAGCTATAATGCGCTCTGAAAAGAGACAACAACTTTCTAAAAAAGAACAAAAAATACAAGATGCAAAAGAAGCTATTGAAGACCTACAAGATGAGAATCCTGCTTTAGCTGAAAGACAAAAAGTATTAGATGATAAAAAAGCAGCCAGAGAAAAATTACTAGAAGAACGTAAAGCTGCTAGAGAAAAATTGCTAGAAGACAGAAGAAAAGCAGCAGAAGAAAAGAGACAAAAACTGAAAGATGAAAGAGAAGCTGCAAAAAATGGCACAGTAATTGAAAAGGATAGTACAGGTAACAAAACTGAAGAACCTAATAAACAAGATTCTAATACCCCAACAACTCCAGAAGAAAGAAAAAGAATTATTGAGGAAAGAAGAAAAAAAGTTATAGCTGAAAGGGAAGCTGCCAAGAAAGCAAAACTAGAAGAACAAAAGAGTAAAGAAAAAGAATAAAAAATAACCAAAATTAAATTTAAAATAGACAATGAAACAATTTAAAACTTTAGCTATTGCATTAGTACTTATAATCACTACACAAGTATCTGCACAATCGAAAACGGCTCATATTGATGTGAAAGCATTAATGACTACTATGCCTGAGATGAAAACAGCTCAAGCACAATTACAGACTCTTCAAGAAACTTATGACAAAGAGTACAAAGGAATGGTTCAAGAATACCAAACTAAATTACAAAAATACGAACAAGAAGCTCCAACAGCTGGTGAAGCAGTAAACGAAACTCGCTCTAAAGAAATGCAAACTATGGGGCAACGTATTCAAGAATTTCAACAAAAAGCTAGTAGTCAATTGCAACAAAAAGAATTAGACTTACTAAAACCAATCATGGAAAAAGCACAAGCGGCTATTCAAAAAGTAGCTACTGCTAAAGGTTATGACTATGTTTTAGATGCTACTGAAGGTAGTGGTTTAATCGTTGCTAAAGGTCCAGATTTATTAGCAGATGTTAAGAAACAATTAGGTTTCTAATTTATCTCAAAAAATAGTTTATAATTAACTGCTCAAATGACTTAAAATTTGAGCAGTTTTTTTTTATTTTTGTTCTCTATGACAAAAAACAATCCTATAGGACTTTTTGATTCCGGAATAGGCGGAACATCAATTTGGAAAGAAATACATTTACTACTGCCTAGTGAAGACACTATCTATTTAGCAGATAGTTACAATGCTCCTTATGGATTAAAATCTAAAGAGGAAATTATAGCGCTTTCTTTTAAAAACACAGAATTCCTATTAAACAATAATTGTAAAATTATTGTTGTTGCCTGCAATACTGCTACAACGAACGCAATAAAGGAATTAAGAGCTAAATACAAAGTTCCTTTTATTGGAATTGAACCAGCAATTAAACCTGCTGCAAATTTATCCAAAACAGAGACTATCGGAATTTTAGCTACAAAAGGTACACTTAATAGCGAATTATTTCATGAGAAGCTCTTAAATTACCCTAATATCAAGTTTGTAGAACAAATTGGACATGGCTTAGTTCAATTAATAGAAAGCGGTGATATTAACTCAACTGAAATGAGTGTTCTTTTAGAAAGTTATTTAAAACCAATGATTGTACAGAACATAGATTATTTAGTTCTTGGCTGTAGTCATTATCCTTATCTGGTTCCACAAATTAAAAAAATTCTTCCAGAGCATATTAAAATTATAGATTCTGGTGAAGCTGTAGCTAAACAAACTTTCAACATTTTAAATAAATTTGATTTCTTAAACAGCAACAATCAAATAAGCAATTCGATTTTTTACACAAATACCAACCCTACAGTTTTAAAATCTATTTTAGGTGATAATGAAAATGTTTTTTACAACGATTTTTAGGTTTCCTAACTGATAAGAAGACAAATAACAAGCTAGCCCTGATGGAAGTGATAGCTTTCTAAAAATTCATTTTTAGAAACTTTAACGAACAGCAGGAACTTCGTTTAAAAAAAGACTGAAAAATTCGCTCCTACTCTTCTTTAAACCAGCTAGAATACATTACATAGTTATTCGAAATACGTTCAATTTCTCCTGCAAAATCACTTGCATTTATATCTTTAACTTTTTTCGCTGGAATTCCTGCATAAATTGTCCCAGATTCGACTACTGTATTTTGAGTAACAACAGAACCTGCACCAATTATTGAATTACTTTCTATCACGCAATTATCCATAACAATTGCTCCCATTCCAATAAGTACATTATCCTTTACCTCACATCCATGTACAATTGCATTGTGACCAATCGAAACGTTATTTCCTATAATTGTAGGGTGTTTTTCATAGGTACAATGAATTACTGCTCCATCTTGAATATTTACCTTGTTTCCGATTTTAATAGCGTTTACATCGCCTCTTATTACCGCATTAAACCATACGCTACATTTTTCTCCAAAAACAACATCTCCAACTATTGTCGCGTTTTCTGCAACATAACAATCTTCTGGTATTTGAGGATATTTACCTCTTACTTCTTTTATTATCATAACTTGTATATATAAAAATGTCCCGAATGAATCGGGACACAAATATATTATTTTTTTCTAATTTCTTAGTTCACAGCAGGACAATTACAGCTCCACTCTTTAGCTTTACAGAATATATCCATTCCTAATGTTAATTGATGAAATCCTCCATTGTCGAATTTAATATTCCCTATAATATGTGAATAAGTATAAGCAAACATAAATTGTTTATAATTAATACCCAATATAGGCGTTACATATTGTAATTTTTGTTCGTCTACTTTGTTTCCGTTTAAATATTCTGCTCCATCAAAACTTCTTCTGTATGACAAACCTGCCCAAACTCTACCAAAGTCCATTCCTTTATAAACTTTCAAGTTTAAATCGATTGCTTTCTCTGTAGTTTCTTGAGTGTACTGAAATAAGAACGAAGGCTCCCATAATAATCTATCTTCATCTCCAAAAACAGCTCCTGCACTCCATAAAAATTTTCTTAAGTTATCTGACTCAATACCTTCTGAATATATCTCTCTTCTATTTGCTAAGAAATTTTTAACCGTGAAATGTGTAAAGAAGTCAAGGTAGTGATAAGACATTCCTAAATCTACATTAAAATAGGCATCTTTTTGATAAATCCCTCCAACTATAAATGGATCGAATGCTTGATTTTGAAATTCAGTTTCGTCTAATTGACTTTGAACAAAAGCAGCACTTAAACCAAATGATAATTGATTTAAATCTGATGTCCCTCTTGAAAAACGCAAGTGATGTGCATACGTTAATTTCGCTCCTCTTTGTGAATGATATCCGTTTTTATCATTAAAAACAATTGCTCCTATACCTGATTTTCCATCTTCATCTATTGAAGTATTAAAACTTAATGTTTGTAAAGATGGAGCGTCTTGTTGACCAAACCATTGTTGACGTCCAGTTAATCGTATTTTCCCACAATTGGCAGCTCCGGCCATTGACGGGTGGATTAAATAATAGTTGTCAGATAAATAATCTGAATAAACTGCTATTCCTTCTTGCGAAAATGATAATTGTGTAAGAAACAATACTAAAATTAAATAACTTTTTTTGAAATCCATTGTAGGTTATCGTTTTAATGAAAAATGTGCTTTAAATACTTTCTTTTGTTGGTTTTCTTCATACTCTACTGTGAACCAGTAATCTGCTGAAGGTAATTGTTTACCGTTAAAGGTACCATCCCAACCTTGGCTTTCCGGGCTGATTTGTTTGATCAATTTACCGTATCGGTCAAAGATATAAATTTTTGTGTTAGATTGACCTCTTAATGAAAAAATATTCCAAGTTTCATTATACCCATCTCCATTTGGTGTAAAGAACTTAGGATAATCAACTACTAAAATACTCTTTTCTAGATAAGTACAACCTTTTTCATCTACTACTGTAACA
The DNA here is from genome assembly GCF_021650975.2 of Flavobacterium jumunjinense. Taxonomy (NCBI): domain Bacteria; kingdom Pseudomonadati; phylum Bacteroidota; class Flavobacteriia; order Flavobacteriales; family Flavobacteriaceae; genus Flavobacterium; species Flavobacterium jumunjinense. The sequence continues at coordinate 2,039,281 of NZ_CP091285.1, read as the reverse complement.
ATATGTTCTCCTGCACTTACTCCTGTAAATACATTCGAATCTTGAAGATCTCGATCATCTAATTGATATAAAAGACTTCCATTTCCGTCTATTACTGTTATTGTTATTGTTGCATTATCTGTAAATGCATTTGTTACTGTATAGGTGAAATCTGTAGCGTTATTGATCTCGTTTACTGTTATTGTATTTGATGTATTCGAACACCCTGTAGTTATGTTTTGAACCTCTACATAATAAGATCCAGCTTCTGTAGCATCATAGGTACTTTGTGTTGCTGTTGGAATTGGTGCTCCATTGAAATACCAATTGAAATCATAATTTGCAGTATTTGGTATTCCTGAATCTAAATGATGACTTTGGAATACTAAACCTGTTGATAATTCAACACAAATTGAACCATCTAACAATACAGGTTGCGGTAATGGGTTTACAATTTGAGTATACTGTCTTGGCACTCCTAAACAATCTCCTAATCTTGGTGTAAAGGTATAAACTGCCGTTCCTGCTACCAATCCTGTAGTGGTTAAAACATGATCTATCAAGTGAATATTACTTGTAGAAACACCACTTGTAACTCCTCCTGTTACCGCTACTCCATTCAACTGAACACTCCACTCGTAAACTACATTGTTGTTTCCTGATGCTACCGTAACATTAGGCATCTCTCCACTACAAATTGCGTTTATAGAACCCGAGAATGTTAAATCATCAACCGGTACTGGATTTACTGTAATTGTAATATCAACAACCGTTCCTGCACAAATACCCATTGTTGGAGTTACATGATACACAACCGTTGAAGCCGTTAAATTTGCAGTCGTTAAAGTATCTGTAATCATTGATCCTGAACCATTACTCATTCCAGAAACTGTTCCTCCTGAAACAACTTCTGAAGTCCAACTAAAACTTGCTCCTGGATAATCATCTGAAAACAAACTAATTTGTGTCGTTTCTCCTGAACATATCGAATCATCAATAACAGTATAATCAACCGATGGAATTGGATTAATTCGAACCGTAAAAGTTTGAGTTTGTCCAATACAATCAGCAACACCATAAGTTGTAACTACTAAATCTACTGGTAAAAACTGCCCTGTTTGTAATGTAAGGTTTTGATTTAAGACAATTGGCCCTACTCCATTTCCTGAAATAATTTCATTTATTCCTTGTGCTGAAGCTGTCCAATAAATTGTTGCTCCTGGAACATCTGATGTTATTGTTACATCCATAGCCTCTCCATCGCAAATCGTTGGCGTGTTATTCACAATAGTAACTGTTGGGGCAATAGTAACTGTTATCACTCCATTATCTGTCGCTTGTGGTGCACAACCTCCTGTTGTTGTTATTGTATAAGGATAAACTCCTGGAGCACTTGGCGTTCCGCTTATGCTTGCAACTCCTGTTACTGCATTATAAGAACTTGTTACTCCTGTTGGTAAACCTGTAACAACTACATTCGTTGCTGTTCCTAAAACTTGATAGTTGATCGAACTTAATGAAAAGTTCTCACAAATTGTTTGGTTCTCTGTCGCTACATCAGAAATCAATGTTAATGTCGTTGCTGCTGAAATAACAACTGTTGATGTCATTGTTAATGCACTATTACAACTTGTCGTTGGATTAGTTACCAACGTTAAGTTTATTGTTTGGTTTGTAGTAGCATTAGCCACCATTACCGTTGCTGATCCTGAAGCACTCAACGTAACTGGACTAGCAGGTAAACCTGAAACTCCTGTATAACTAACTTGCGACCCTGGTGTTCCTGTAATAGTAAACACAGCATTTGTAGCAGAACAAATTGGACCATTGTTGGTTATACTTGTAACATTAGGTAATGGATTAACCACTACTGTTGCTGAATTACTTAAGTTTCTTAAACAGCTTCCTATAAAAATATCTATCAAATTAATCGTCTGCGTAGCCATTGCTCCTGCAACTGTTATTATGCCATTTCCAGAAGCATCTAAAACAATCGTCTGAGTTGTTGCAACTCCTGTTATTGCATAACTAACTGTAGCATTTGGCGTTCCAACTATCGTGAAAATAGCATCTTCATTCTCACAAATTGGTCCGTTTCCTATTACACTTGTAACATCTGGAATCGCATTAACTACAATCGTTGCTGTATTGGTTAATGGCGAAATACAATTTGTTGTTGTGTTTTCGATAAATGATAATGTAACAGTCTGATCTGTTGTTGCTGCTGTTACTGTTATTATTCCATTCCCAGAAGCATCTAGAAGAACTGTTTGTGTAGCTACAACTCCTGTAATGGTATAACTCACTGTAGCATCAGGCGTTCCAACTATCGTAAAAATAGCATCTTCGCCTTCGCAAATTGGACTGTTAGTCGTTAAACTTGTTACCGTTGGCAACGGATTTACAGTTATTGTTGCTGTATCTGTTACTACTAATGAACAAGTAGTTGTTGGATTTGTAATTAATGTTAATCCAATCGTCTGATCTACTGTAGCTGCTGTAACTGTTATTGTTCCATTTCCTAAAGCATCTAAAGTGATACTTTGAGCAACCGTATTTAAAGTATAATCTACAACTGCATCTGGCGTTCCAACTATAGTAAAAATAGCATCCGATCCTGCACAAATAGGTCCGTTTCCACTTAAACTTGTTAAAACAGGCAGTGGATTTACCGTAATTGTAGCCGTATTTGTTACTACTGATGAACAAGTAGTTGTTGGGTTTGTAATTAACGATAAAGTAATCGTTTGATCTACTAGCGCTCCAACTATAGTAACAACTCCGTTTCCAGAAGCATCTAAAGTAATACTTTGAGCACCTGTATTATCGGTATAATCAACAACTGCATCAGGTGTTCCAACTAGCGTGAAAATAGCATCTTCGCCTTCGCAAATTGGACTGTTTGTCGTTAAACTTGTTACTGTTGGTAATGGATTTACAGTTATTGTTGCTGTATCTGTTACTACTGAGGAACAAGTAGTTGTTGGATTTGTAATTAATGTTAACGCAACTGTTTGATCAACTGTAGCTACTGTAACTGTTATTGTTCCATTTCCTAAAGCATCTAAAGTGATACTTTGAGCAACCGTATTTAAAGTATAATCTACAACTGCATCGGGCGTTCCAACTATAGTAAAAATAGCATCTTCGCCTGCACAAATTGGACCATTAGTCGTTAAACTTGTTATTGTTGGTAATGGATTTACAATTATTGTTTCTGTATCTGTTAATGAACTAACACAACTTCCTACTGAAATAGATGATAATTCAATCATTTGATTAATCATTGCTCCTACTACTGTAACTGTTCCGTTTCCAGAAGCATCCAAAATAACAGTATCCGTTGTAGTTCCTCCATCTAAAGTATAAGTAACGGTAGCGTTAGCAGTACCATCTAGCGTAAAAATAGCATCTTCGCCCGCACAAATTGGTCCGTTCCCACTTAAACTCGTTAAAACTGGCAACAGAACTACTGTTATAGTTGTTGCATCAGTTACTACTGAAGAACATGTAGTCGTTGGGTTTGTAATTAATGATAAAGTAATTGTTTGGTCTACTAGCGCTCCAACTATAGTAACAACTCCGTTTCCAGAGCCATCTAAAGTAATACTTTTTGCACCAATATTATCAGTATAATCAACAACTGCATCGGGCGTTCCAACTATCGTGAAAACAGCATCTTCGCCTGCACAAATTGGACTATTTGTCGTTAAACTTGTTACTGTTGGCAACGGGTTAACAGTTATTGTTGCTGTATCTGTTACTACTAATGAACAAGTAGTTGTTGGATTGGTAATTAATGTTAACGCAACTGTTTGATCTACTGCAGCTGCTGTAACTATTATTGTTCCATTTCCTAAAGCATCTAAAGTAATACTTTGAGCAACTGTATTTAAAGTATAATCAACAACTGCATCAGGCGTTCCAACTACTGTAAAAATAGCATCTTCGCCTGCACAAATCGGTCCGTTTCCACTTAAACTTGTTAAAACAGGCAATGGATTTACCGTAATTATTGCTGTATTTGTTACTACTGATGAACAAGTAGTTGCTGGGTTTGTAATTAACGATAAAGTAATCGTTTGATCTACTAGCGCTCCAATTATAGTAACAACTCCGTTTCCAGAAGCATCTAAAGTAATACTTTGAGCACCTGTATTATCGGTATAATCAACAACTCCGTCAGGCGTTCCAACTATCGTAAAAATAGCATCTTCACCTGCACAAATTGGACTGTTTGTCGTTAAACTTGTTACTGTTGGCAACGGGTTAACAGTTATTGTTGCTGTATCTGTTACTACTAATGAACAAGTAGTTGTTGGATTGGTAATTAATGTTAACGCAACTGTTTGGTCAACTGTAGCTGCTGTAACTGTTATTGTTCCATTTCCTAAAGCGTCTAAATTGATACTTTGTGCAACCGTATTTAAAGTATAATCTACAACTGCATCGGGCGTTCCAACTATAGTAAAAATAGCATCTTCACCTGCACAAATCGGACTATTAGTCGTTAAACTCGTTATTGCTGGTAATGGATTAACTGTAATCGTTGCTGTATTTGTTAATGGAGTAACACAACTTCCTACGGAAATAGATGATAATTCAATCATTTGATTAATCATTGCACCTACTACTGTAACTGTTCCGTTTCCAGAAGCATCCAAAACAACAGTATCCGTTGTACTTCCGCCATCTAAAGTATAAGTAACCGTAGCGTTAGCAGTACCAACTAGCGTGAAAATAGCATCTGATCCTGCACAAATTGGTCCAGTTCCACTTAAACTCGTTAAAACTGGTGTAGGCGTTACAACTAAATTAAAGGTCGTCGTATTATAAACTGTTGGGTCGGCAATACTTTGCATCCTTACATAAATCACTTGATTTGTACCATTAAAGCCTGTGTACGGTGTAGCTGCATCTGTAGTAGTGACTGTATAATCATCTGCTCCTGCTTGTGTAGTGTAATAAGTAACACTATAATCCGCAGCACTATTAACTCCTAATATAACGGCATCTTGAGAAGTCAAATCAAAAATTTCAAAACCATCATTACTAGGATCGTCACAAACAACCATATCGGATGGTTGATCAGGATTTCCACAAGGCACAGTCACTAAATTAAATTGAGAAAAAGCAGGACAAGGAATTGTAAAATTCTCTACCCTTACATATATAGTCGTTGATGGACTAGAGTCTACAAAAATATTTGAAATTTGTGGAAAACCTGCATTTGCATCTGCAGCAGATGCAAAGAAAAAAACATCGTAACTAGCAGGGTCTAAAGAGCCTAAAATTTCAGGTATATTATCATTAAGATTAAAATTCTCATCACAACTTTCTAAATCAGCAGCAGGACTGTTTACAGAAAAACCAGGAAGATATTCAACTATAATACAATCTGTCTGAATACAGCTCCCTCCTGAAACATTACTTGCTTCAACACAATATGTACCTCCTTGAGTCACTAATAATGTTGGGCCAGTTTCACCCGCAATTACATTTGGTCCCGAACCGTTATCTAGAGTCCAAACAAAATTATAATCCGTTGAACTAAGTCCCGTATCTATAAGTTTTGTATCACCAGGACACAAAGCTAAACCATTAGCAACTGTCATGTCTACAGTTTCAATACCTGTTCCTACAGGATAAGATAAATCGGCTGTACCCACATTAAAACTTCCAGCTTCAATAAACACTACCGAATCAAAAGAAGAATCGGTATAATCTCCAATTGCAAGCTTTATTCTATAATTATTATTTGGCACTACCGTTGCAGATGCAGTCATTGGAACTGTAAAACCTCTCATATTCATCAAACTATTAGCTAACGGCCCAGTAGAACCAATCGGTAACTCATAATAAGTATCAAAAAAAGAAACATTTGCTGATGCACAAACAGCATTATTGGCCGTATCTCTAATATTAACAACTGAAACTGGAGTTGTGGTGCCAGGAATTACAGCTAAATTAGTTGACGTATTTGTAGTTAAATCTGTTAAGATAAATGCAAAAACATCAGCAAAGCTACATTGATATGTTCCATACTCATTAGATGCGAAAACAAAGTTAAAACTAAAATTATCAGTTAAGGGCGTAAAATCAAATTGCACATAAGTTGCATCATTAATTGTTCCTGTTTGTCCACTTGCATTACTGATTGCTAATAGATCCGCATCACCTACACCTGAACAATCGGTTGACAAATCCGTATTAGTATATTGACCTGCTGTAGATGTAACAGTTCCATTCCTCAGAATCATCCCTGCTGGAAAATCAAAATTCGTACCTGAATACTCAAAATATCCAATACCGCAAGCAGGTGAAGATGTAAAATTAGATACTAATGCACAGGGGGAATCTATTAGTACATCCTGAACCAACTCTGGTACAGTATATGTTGTTGTATTAACAGTAATTGATTGAGAAAATCCGAAAACCGCAAACAACATTAAAAATAAATAGTAAAGCTTTTTCATTTTAACGTGTTAGTTATATTTTTGTTAATAATTCACTTGTTTAAAACAAATATAAATAATCAAAAACAATTTGTTCGTATCTTTGCACAAAGCACGTTATAATGTCAGAAATATCGATTAAAAGCACAAATAGTCCTTCGATTTTGAAGTTTGAGTTGGAAAATCACATCACAAAAGGTAAAAATTTCGAATATAAAAACATTGATGAGACTAAAAATTCTCCTCTTGCATCCAAGTTATTTTATCTACCTTTTGTTAAAACTGTATACATCTCTGCTAATTTTATTGCAATTGAAAAATTCTCTATTGTAGAATGGGAAGATGTTCAAAATGAAGTGGCTCAACAAATTAAAAACTTCATTGAAGATGGTGGAGTAATTTTGATTGAAGATGAAAATCCAACAAAAAAGATTCCAATAACAGTTTATGCTGAAACAACTCCTAATCCGTCAGTTCAAAAATTTGTTTGTAATAAGCTACTAACAAATACTTTATTAGAATGTAAGAACATTGACGATACAATTGCATCTCCTCTTGCAAAAGAACTTTTTAAATTTTCATTTGTAAAGGAAATATTTTTTGATGAAAACTATATTTCAATTACCAAATATGAAGTTGCAGACTGGAATGAGATTACTTTAGAGTTACGCACTTTCATTAAAGAGTATATTGAAAATGGAAATGTAGTTATTGATGAATCATTAATTACAAAAACAGTAGTACACACTAAGCAACAAGATGAATATTTTGATAAATTAGACACTACTTCTCAACAAATAATAAACATATTAGAGGAATACATTAAACCAGCAGTTCAAAGTGATGGTGGAAACATTATGTTTGAATCTTTTGATGCCGATTCTAAAAAGGTTAAAGTTATATTACAAGGAGCTTGTAGCGGCTGTCCTTCTTCTACCTTTACTTTAAAAAACGGAATTGAAAACATGTTAAGACAAATGTTAAATGACAATGATTTAATGGTTGAAGCTATTAATGCATAATTCAGAATAATATTCATAAAAAAAAGGAGCGAATGCTCCTTTTTTTTATGAATATTATTTATTTTTTCTCTTCAACATAAAGACTAAACTCTTTAAATAATTCTAATAACTGCATCGTTGCAGTTACTAAATCGTTCGTCTCTAATAATAATCCAAAATACAATTTACTGTTTTTCGGGCTATTCTCTATCGTTCTAATTCTTGTTATTTGTTTTTGAATTAAATCGGAAGTTGTTTCTAGAACCTTACTTCTTTCTGACAATGCTTTGTCCAAATTACTGAAATCTTTAGCATTAAAAATATTCTCTATATCTTTAAACAATCCTATTATCTCTAATTCAATTGTTTTCAGATCTTTAATTTGATTAAACTTTAATTGCTTGTGATTATTATTAATATGAGAATAACTACTTTGTGAAATATAGCTAATAGACTGAACAATATCTTGTAAATACCCTAATGTTAGTATATAAAATTTACTTGCTTCAACCGAAGTTTCATCTAAATTTTTAATAAAATAATATACATTACTTTTAAGTTCATCAACTTGTTTTTCTAGTTTCTTAACTACTTTCTTATTCTCTTTCAGAGTTGGTAAGTCTTGCAAACTTAGTCCTGAAATAATCTCACTATAAATAGTATTTGTTTTTCCAACAATCTTTGCAATTTGATCTGAACTTTCATTAATTACCTCATGTATTGTTACGATATCTTCTCTATTTAAATCGTTTACAACCTCAGCTTCTTTAATTTTTTTCTTATGTGCTAAATTACTTCTGTAAAAGAACAATGCTACAATGATCATGAATGCAAAAAATGCAAAAACTTCTCCAATGTATAAAATATATGCGATTATACCAGAGACTAAAAACGCAGCAATTGCTGTAAAAAACCATCCTCCAATTACATTTAAAACACCAGCTATTCTATACACAGCACTTTCTCTATCCCATGCTCTATCGGCAAAAGATGATCCCATTGCTACCATGAAAGTTACATAGGTTGTAGATAAAGGCAATTTCAATGATGTACCAATAGAGATAAGTACAGCTGCTACTATCAAGTTAACAGAAGCTCTAACCATATCAAACATGGGTTGTTCACCTCTTTTTCCATTATATTCTGGCTGAACAAATTGATTATCTATTGACGACTGTATTCTTTTTGGTAATATAAAATTAATTCCTTTACCTAAATACATAGCCCCTCTAACAATATACCTTGACAAGGTATTCGAATTATATTTTTCTGAACCTTCTCCTTGTCTAGACAGATTTTGCTCTGTTTCAATTACATTTCTGGCTTTCTTAGATGTCCAAAGTGTATAAACCATAATACCACCGGCTAATGCTAAAAATATAAATGGAGCAGGAATATTTTCACCTTCCAAGCCAGACATCATAAACTCTTTTGCTCCTAAAGTTTGCCCAACTTCTGTAAACATTTCATAAGATTGGAAAGCTGCAATTGGCACACCTATAAAGTTCACTAAATCGTTTCCTGCAAAAGCTAATGCTAATCCAAAAGTTCCTACAATTATGATTAATTTAAATATATTAAACTTTATTACACTCATTATTATTTGAGAAGCAATTGTCCAAAAAATGAAACAATAACCAATAATTAATAATTGATTTCCTTTTATATAATCTTTTACATCACTTGAGATAAAAGTTACTGATTTCAATCCTTTAATTAGAATAAAAAATGAAATAGCTGTTAATGCAAATCCTCCGAAAATTGCTCCAAAAAAACGATATCTCTTCTCTATATGAAAAGTAAACATTAAACGAGAGATATATTGAACTAAAGCCCCTAATGCAAAAGAAAGTGCAACTGAAAGTAATATACTGTAGATAATTTCTGAAGCCTTTTTCGTATTTATATACCCTCCCAAAGAACTAAAATCTCCATCAATTGCATAAATTTTCATAATTGCTATAAAAACTGAAGCTCCTAGCAAAGAGAAAATAATAGAAACAGTTGTAGATGTAGGCAAACCAAGCGTATTAAAAATATCCAACAGCAAAACATCAGTAATCATTACAGCAAGGAAAATCATTATAACATCGTTAAAACTAAACATCCTTGGAGTAAAAATTCCACTACGAGCCACTTCCATCATTCCATTAGAATATAATGCACCCACCGCAACACCAACACTTGCAACTATCATGATAGTTTTAAAAGAAACCGCTTTTGAACCTATTGCAGAATTCAAAAAGTTAACCGCATCATTACTTACTCCAACCATTAAATCTATAATGGCTAAAATAGCTAATGCAACTAGCATAATAACATAAACTTGTTCCATAATTGTTTTGAATTAAAATCCGGCAAATGTTAAACAAAAGTTTCATTTATATGTTAAGCTAGTGTTAAGTTATTTATTATTACATATGATTTCTTTTCACAAAAGAAAAGAGTCACGTTAAAAACGCAACTCTTTTATTATCAAACATTTAAAATAAGAATAAATTACTTATTTTTCACATATTCGTTAAACTCCTTGAACAACTCTAAAAGATTCATTGTAGCTTTAACTAAATCATTTGTCTCTAATAATAATCCAAAATATAACTTGCTGTTTTTCGGACTATTTTCATTTGTTCTTATTCTTGTGATCTGTTTCTGAATTAAATCTGAAGCAGTATCTAAAACCTTACCTCTCTCTGATAATGCTCTATCTATATTATCGAAGTTTTTATCATTAAAAACATCCTCAATATCTTTAAACAATTCTAATATTTCTAATTCAATTGTTTTTAGATCTCTAATCTGATTGAATTTTAATTGCTTATGATTATTATTTATATGTGAATGACTACTTTGAGAGATGTAGCTTATTGACTGAACAATATCTTGAAGATAACCTAATGCTAAAATATAGAACTTACTTGCTTCAACAGAAGTTTCATCTAAGTTTTTGATAAAGTAATAAACATTACTCTTCAATTCATCAACTTGCTTTTCTAATTTCTTAACTGCTTTCTTGTTATCTTTTAAAGATGGTAAATCTTGAATACTCAATCCAGCTATAATACTACTATAAATTTTATTAGTTCTTCCAACAATCTTAGAAATTTGATCTGAACTTTCATTGATTACTTCATGAATACTAACAATATCTTCTCTATTTAATTTTTTAATTTCCTCTTTTTCACTCATCTTAGCTTTATGCACCTGATTACTTCTATAGAATAAAACAGCTACTAAAATCATTAAACCGAAAAAAGCATAAACTTCACCAATATATAATAGGTATGCTACAATTCCTGATGCTATAAATGCTGCAATTGCAGTAAAAAACCATCCACCAATAACATTTAAAACTCCTGCAATTCTATAGACAGCACTTTCTCTATCCCAAGCTCTATCTGCAAAAGAAGTTCCCATTGCAACCATAAAAGTAACATAGGTTGTAGATAAAGGCAATTTCATAGAAGTTGCAATTGATATCAACACAGCAGCAACTACCAAGTTAACACAAGCTCTAACCATATCGAACATTGGTTGTTCACTTCTTTTTCCTTTATATTCTATTGCAGAGAACCTTCCATCAATTGAAGCTTGAACTGTTTTTGGTATAACAAGACTAAAACCATTACTTAAAAACACAGAACCTCTAACGATTGCTCTTGAAATAATGTTTGAAGAATATTTTTCAGAACCATCTCCTTGACGAGATAAGTTTTGTTCCGTTTCTAAAACATTCATCGACTTTTTAGAAAGCCAAAGCGTAATAACCATTACTCCACCTGCAATTATTAACAATAAAGTTGGTGTATCTACTTTTTCTGCTAAAACACTCATTGCAAATCCATTCGCAGGAGCTCCTGAAGCTACCCAAGCTTCGTAAGATTGCCAAGCTGCAATTGGCACACCAATAAAATTAACCAAATCATTTCCTGCAAAAGCAAGTGCTAAAGCAAAAGTACCTACAATAATTATTAACTTATATATATTTCTTTTTAATGCTTGAATATATACATATGAAAACAAAGTCCAGAAAACAATACTAATTAAAAGAACAACTGCTGTTCTATCTTTAATTAATGGTTTAATACTACTATAAAAATCAGTCCCTTTTAATCCTTTAATTATAATGAAATATGAAATAAAAGCTAGAGCAATTCCTCCAAAAACAGCTCCTACCCATTTCGCTTTTTTCTCATAATTGAAAGTAAGTAATAATCTAGAAAGATACTGAACTATCGCACCAACTGTAAATGATATTACAACCGACAATAAGATTCCAACAATAATATCAGTTGCCTTTTGTGTATTGATATATTTCCCAATAATAGATAATGAATCGTTGTTATTCATTATTTTTATTACCGAAATAACAACAGCTGCACCCAACAACTCGAAAACTACAGAAACTGTTGTTGAAGTTGGCATACCTAATGTATTAAAGAAATCGAGCAATAAGATATCTGTTATCATTACCGCCATGAAAATTATCATGATTTCATTAAAATAAAACTCCCCAGGCATAAAAATACCTTTCCTAGCCACTTCCATCATTCCACTAGAAAACACTGCACCAACTGCAATACCAATACTCGCAACAATAAGTATTGTCTTGAGAGAAACCGCTTTTGATCCTATTGCGGAATTTAAAAAATTTACTGCATCATTACTAACTCCAACAGCCAAATCAATAACTGCCAGAATCCCTAATGCTATTAGCATAATCACATAAATCTGTTCCATTCTTTTTTTAATTTTAAAACGCTACAAAGTTGCTATTTTACAACCGTTCCAACGTTAATTTAATGTTATGAATTATAATTTTAGAAGTGTAAATCAAATTGAAGCCTCCACATTACTTCATCATTTCCAATTTCCGAAGACAGGTAACTAACATCTGTTTGTATTTTTAATTTATGCCCAACTACATATTTGGACAAACCTAATGTAACTTGCTTTTCAAAGCCCTTGGCTGTTACATCTTTATCAAATTTTATATTTGTATATCTTGCGGCTACTTCATAATTACTTTTAAACAAGTAACCTGACTGTAAATTATACGCTCTTCCCTCGTCAACAATTGCTCCAGTTAAAGTTCCATCGCTATTTTTAGCAAAAGGATTAGATGCATCTCTAAGCGCATATTCTCCCATAAAAGAAAAACCTTTGTATTTAAACATTGCGTCTGCAAAAAGGGTTTTAATATTAGTTTTATAAAAACCAATATCATTAATCATATATGTACCCGAATTACTTCTTGTTCTTACAGCATTATTATTAAAATCATATGTACTAGCAAGCATTAATTTTGGTTTTGGTTCTCTATATATATCTCCACCTAAATAATCTCCCGCTTTTTCAAATTCTCCAAAAGGGAGCAACTCGATTCTTGCAGTATATTGATGACCTCCAAGGTTACCTGTTGTAATATTTCTTCCTTCTCCTTGAGAAATTGCTATTTTTTCTCTAATTGTAAACTCATCCCCTAATACAAAATGATGCCTTAATTGCACCCCCATATCACGATCTATATTAAAATAGCTATTCAACAAAGACCTATCTACTAATTGCAAATTTCCAGATGAAATTACACGCTCAATATTTCCAGGCAATTTAGTTTGACCTACCCACAAAGCAAAATTCCCGTAAAAGTTCCACATTACAACAGCATCAAATATATATCTTGGTGTATTCCCAGTATATTGAGAACCTCCAGAAACATCTCTATTAGATAATCCTAATTCAAATTTATATTTTAATTTTGGAGAGTAAGCAAAACCGTCAAATTTTAATCGAGCCCTTCTAACTAAGAAATCTTGGGTTGGATTAATTAGTTTATTGTTTGATGCTTCCCAACTAGAATTAGACAAAAATTGCATTCTAGCTGCAAATTTCATACTCCAAGTACTGTCAGCACCAACGATATTAAATATTCCTTTACCAAATTTTGAAGCTTTTATTGTCCCTTCTTGGGAAAATAAAAAAGTAGAGAACAATAGTGAAGCCACTATCGCTCTTTTTGTAGTAATCATTGTGTAGTTGTATTTAGTTTTTGTCGCTGCAAATAAACTACTTATATGTTAATTTAAAGTTAACTAACCTTCAAGATAAGATTAAAAAAAACTGCCTGGCCAAGGCAGCTTAATTCAAGAACTTCTGTTGACAAAAACTAAATTACATGAATTACATTTTAAATGCATTGCAAATATCCTAACAAATGATTAAGTAAAAGTAAAGGCCATGTTATAAAATTGTTATAAAAACTCCCGAGAACAGTAGATTCTTTCGTTTCATTTTATTGCTTTTTGCTTTTTTTTGATTAACTTTATGTATTATTTTTATTTTAAACACTCAAAAACAAACAATTATGGCAGTATTAAAAGTTATCGAAGTTTTATCAAGTTCTGAAAAAAGTTGGGAAGATGCAACTAGAAAGGCAGTAACCCACGCTTCAAAATCCTTAAAAAATATCCGTTCTGTTTATGTTCAAGATCAAAGTGCAGCAGTTAAAAACAATGAAGTAACTGAATTTAGGGTTAATTTAAAGATTACTTTTGAAATTGAATAACAATTCGGTTTTACCTCAAACTATATTAAAGCGTTCTAAAAAGAACGTTTTTTTGTTTTACCACCATATATAACTTGAATTTATTTGACATAAAAATTTCAAGCCATATCTTTGCAAACACAAATTATCTTAAAAAAAACACAAAATGACAAGTGAAAAAATTCAAGAATATTCAATTATCTTAAAAAACATTATTATTGAATACTCTCCAAAAGTAATTACTGCAATAATTATTCTATTTGTTGGATTATGGATTACAAGCATTACTACCAAAACATTAAAGCGTATTTTAATTAAACGAGAAGTTGATATTACCCTTTCAAATTTTATTGGGAATTTTATTTTCTGGACACTAAGAATCCTTGTTTTTATAACCGTAATATCTAATTTAGGTGTTCCAACATCTTCTTTTGTTGCTATTCTTGGAGCAGCTGGTTTAGCCGTTGGTTTAGCATTACAAGGTTCGCTATCTAATTTTGCAGGAGGAATATTAATAATCCTTTTTAAACCTTTCAAACTAGACGACGTGATTGAAGCACAAGGTGAAATTGGATCGGTTAAAGAAATTCAAATTTTCAACACTAAATTACTAACAGGAAACAATCAAACTATTTATATTCCAAATGGAGCTTTATCTAATGGTGTTATTAAGAATTATACTCAAGAAGGTACTAGAAGAGTAGACTTAATGATTGGAGTAGACTATAATTCTGATTTAAAACAGGTTAAAGATGTAATCTTAGAGGTTTTAAACAACAATCCTTTAGTCTTAAAAGAACCCGCACCTAGTGTCTTAGTTTGGGAATTAGCGGATAGTTCTATTAACTTAGCTGTTAGACCTTGGACAAATTCTGAAAATTATTTTGCAGTTCATAGTGAAACCTTAGAAAACTGTAAAACTGCATTTGATGCTGTTGGTATTGAAATTCCTTACCCACATCAAGTTGAAATACAAAAAAAATAAATTATTTTGTTTACCATTAAGAAATTGAATTATGTAAAATCTCAACACATTTCACTCAATTTCTTAATGATTTTAAAAGCTATCTATTTAATACAAAATCTTTCAAATAATAAGGTTCAAAATAAGCGACATCAACAAAGTCGCTTTTTTTGTACTTTTCATACGACAAAAAGCTCATTTCATTAGCTGATGGAAAAACCACTTCGTCATGATACACAAATTTATCATTTGTTAATACTTCTTTAAATTTCATAATTCCATCACCTACTAAATGAATAGCTGTTTTTATCTCTTCATAAGAGGCTTCATTAATCACTTCAGCTTCCGTTTTTCTTATTTTATTATAGTCTTTATCAAAAAGAGAAGTATAAGCCTCCATTCTTCTTGCATCAATCATTGGAATAATCACACCTTCCTCAATAGAAATTCTTCTCGCTAAAAGCTCTAAAGTATCAATCGCTATTAATGGCAAACCTAAAGCATAACACAAACCTTTTGCAGATGAAACACCTATTCGCAAACCTGTGTAGGAACCCGGTCCTTGACTTACTGCTACAGCTTTCAGATCTTTAAAAGTTAGATTTGTTTCGTTTAGAATTTCTTCAATAAAAACATGTAGTTTTTCTGCATGTGAAAAATTAGCTTCGGCAATTTCTTTACATAAAATTGTTTTCCCCTCTTTAGCAATGGAAACCGAACAGTTTTTTGTTGCAGTTTCTATATTTAGTAGTATTGACATTTCATTTCTTATAAGTATGCAAAAATACAATGTTTTAAAACTTAATCACAAAAAAAAGACACGAATACAATTCGTGTCTTTTTAAAAAAATTAACTCAATAAAATAACTCTCTTATTTTTTCTTCTTGTCTTTTTTATCTTCTTCCGATTCTATTTTAACTTTATCGTTTGAAACTAATTCTTTTGAAACCATCAAATACGGTCCCGTAATAATTTCTTCTCCAGGCTTTAAACCTGATATAATTTCAATATTAGAATCATCTTGAATTCCAGTTTTAACCACTCTTAATTTTGCTTTGTCTCCAACTTTTACAAAAACACATTCAAATTTTTGATCTGGCTTATAAGTTCCTTTGTTTTGTTGATCTTCTTTCTCTAGTTCTGCAACTATATCTTTTTTAACCGAAGTTGTATCTTCTTTTATTACAACAGCACTAATTGGAACACCGATTACTTTGTCTTTCTTTGTAGTAATAATATCTACAGTCGCTGTCATTCCTGGGCGAAATGGAGAATAATTAGCTGGTTTTCCTTTTAATAAATCTTCATAAGATTCTTTTAAAATTCTTACTTTCACCTTAAAGTTTGTTACTTGATCTGCTGTTAATGCAGAACTTGCCGAATTCGAAATACTCGTTACAATTCCTTTAAATTCTTTTTTCAAATAAGCATCTACTTCAATTTTTGCAGAATCCCCAACAGTAACTTTTACAATATCATTCTCATTCACATCTACTTCAACTTCCATATTGTTTAAGTTGGCAACTCTCAATATTTCTGTTCCAGCCATTTGTTGTGTTCCTAAAACTCTTTCTCCAAGCTCTACTGAAAGTAAAGAAATTGTTCCGTCTGCTGGTGCATAAATAGTTGTTCTACCTAAATTATCTCTAGCTTCTGTTAAAGTAGCCGAAGCACTTTGAACATTAAAATAGGCCGACTCTTTACTTGCAACTGCAACTTCATAACTAGAAACCGCTTTGTCCCACTCTGCTTTTGAAATTACTCCTTTATCAAAAAGTTTTTTGTTTCTATCATAATTCCCTTTTGCTTCTTTTACTTGAGCTTCTGCTTGACTTAAGCCTGCTTTTGTAGTTGACAAAGATGCTGCAGTTCTATTTACTCCAGAAACATAAATATCTGGATTTATTTTAACTAACAAATCTCCTTTTTTCACTTGTTGTCCTTCCTTTATTGGCAATTGGATGATTTCTCCTGACACTTCCGAAGAAATCTTAACTTCTACTTCAGGTTGAATTTTCCCTGTTGCAGAAACTGTCTCCACAATAGTCATTTGACTTACCTTTTCTGCTTCAACTTTTTTGCTATCATCATTATTCCCTACTACTCCTGCTTTTTTCAAAGCAAATAATGTTATAATTACTCCGATTACAACTGCTAATAATATATATATCGACTTTTTTGACATGGCCTATTGATTTTGAATTAATGGTATTCCGAAATAAAACTCTAAAATTTTTGTTCTAAAAATGTAATCATATTTGGTTCTTAACACTTCCGATTGTGCATTTACAAGTAAGGTTTGCGCTTGATTGAAATCGAAAACATTCATTAAACCAACTTCATATCTATCTTTTGCATATTTGAATGATAATGTTCTTGCTTCTGCTGTACTTATTGCCGCATCATAACTTTCTTTTGCTGCTTTAGTATCGGTATAGGCTGTGAAAACATTTCGCTCTAAATCTAATTCTTCTTGGTCATAATTTAATTGTGCCCTTTCATATGAAACTTTTGCTCTCTGTACATTATTTCGAGCGGCAAAGCCATTAAAAATTGGAATATTCAATTGCAATCCAAAATTCTGACCTTTGTTATTATCAAACTGATCAAATGTTGGAAGTGGTCCTGCTAAAATAGGAGTACCATCCGTTTGTAACCCTATTATTCTATCCGAATAAGAAGCTCTAGTACTAAAGCTATAGAAACCAGTCAATGTTGGCAAATATGCCCCCCTAGCTATCGAGATGTCTTTCTTTGAAATATCTAAATTAGTTTGAGCAATTTTAAGCTCTGTTCTACTTTCTTTTGCTTTAGCAATTATTGTTTTTACATCTTCAGACATAACTTGACTTTCAAAAACGTCTATATTTTCATCTGAAATATCGAAAGTTTGAAAATCTTCAATCCTTAACAACTGAGCCAAACTCAATCTCGAAATTAACAATGCATTTTGAGCGGCTATTAATCTTTGATTATCTCCTGCAACAGTCGCTTTAATATCTAACAAATCTCCTTGTGGAACTACACCTGCTTCAACTAACTCTTCAGATCGCTTTAATTGCGATTTATTATAGATTAGTTGTTGCTCTTGAACTTTTACATTTTCTTTATTAAAAAGAATTTGCAAATAAGCATTAGAAACATTTAGTGCAATATCTTCTTGCATTTTTACTAATTGATACTGAGAAGCAATCAAACTTAAATTCGCTTTACGCAATTGGTTTTGATTTTGCAATCCCTTAAAGATATCAATTCCAACATTAACACCTGCAGAAGTAAACTGCGTTGTCTGGTTTTCTAACAAACCAGTTGTAATGTTTTGATTCAAACCAATATTCCATGAATGAGAAGCCGAACCATTGATACTTGGTAAAAAATTACCTATTGCATCTTTTTTAGTAATCTGATTGTTTTTTAAATCTAATTCTGAAGATTTAACCGAAATGTTATTCTCTATAGCATAGTTTACACATTCTTGCAAAGTCCATTTTTTTTCTTGTGCAAAAATATTCACTCCAACAAATAAGAGAAATACGAGTATTCTTTTAGTTATCATTATCGATGATTTACAAATGAATTTTATTATAAGACCAAAAAAAGAGGTTTTTGTTACAGTAATCATTTAATATTTTATTTTTACATCAAAAATATTTTTAAAATGAAATATATTCTTTGTTTACTTTTTGCCATTTCTTTTTTATTATTATTCTTTTCTTGTGGTACAACAAAAAAAATAGAAGCCTTAAAACCAACATCTTTAGATGACAACCCTGTTGTTTTTAAAAACAAAACTTCATTTATCTCTTTACCAACTGAAATCTCCCTAAAAGATATTGAAACCATTTTAAATAAAAACATGAAAGGTTTAATATATGAGGATGACAACATTGAAGATGACAAAACAGAAATGAAAATTTGGAAAACATCCGCTATTCAATTGTCTGAAAAAAATGGCGAAATTATTTCGGAAATTCCATTGAAAATATGGGCAAAAGTAAAATACGGTACCGATTTTATGGGTTTAAATGATACTCGTGAGATTAATTTAAATGGTAAAATCACACTAAATAGCAAAGCGCATTTATACAATTGGAAATTAACCACCAAATCATCAATAAAAGATTTTGAATGGAGCGAGAGTCCGAATATTATTGTTGCTGGTAAAAAAATTCCAATCACTTATATTATTAATCCGACAGTTTCCCTTTTTAAGAAAAAAATTGCTAAAATGATAGACGATGCTATCGACACTTCTTGCGATTTCAAACCCATGGTTCTTGAAACTATGGAAAAGATAAGCACTCCTTTTTTAACTAACGATGACTATGAGGCTTGGTTCAAACTTACCCCAATAGAATTATATGTTACTGAAGCTGTATTAAAAAATAACAAAATTAAAATGGAAATGGGTTTAAAGTGCAACATGCAAACCATGATTGGAAAAGAGCCTAAGAACACTTTTGATAAGAACAACCTTGTCTTAAAACCAGTTGGCAAAATTCCAAACCAATTCACAGTTGCTGTTGCTGCAATTTCTACCTATGAAAGTGCTTCAAAAGTAATCACAAAAAACTTTCAAGGACAAGAATTTGGCTCTGGTAGTAAAAAAGTAACCGTTCAAAAAGTTGATATTTGGCAAAATGATAATAAACTTATTATTGCTCTTGATCTATTAGGAACCATAAATGGAACAATCTATCTTTCTGGAATTCCACAATTCAATCCCGAAAACAAAGAAATATATTTTGAACAATTAGATTATATTTTAAATACCAAAAGCGTTTTGTTAAAATCTGCAAACTGGTTAGCACAAGGAACTATTTTAAGAAAGATTCAGAAAAACTGTCGCTATTCGATTCAGGAAAATTTAAATGAAGGAAAAGTGAATATGGAAAAATATTTACATAATTACTCACCAATGAAAGGAGTTACAATAAATGGCTCTATGAGTGATTTTGAATTTGAAAAAGTAGAATTAACAGATAAAGCTATCATTGCATTTATTACTACTGGCGGACAAATGAAAATTAACATTGACGGCATGGAATAGAATCATAGTTATAAATAGAAGAAGCCCAATTTTAATATTAAAAATTGGGCTTCTTCTATTTATAGTAAAGGAATATTTACTTTTCTTCTTTCTTTTTCGCAAACTTAATTCGATAAATAGCATAAGCTGCAGCAGCAACTAACACATAAGGGATTACCATTAAATACACAATTCCGTCATTAATTGCTTGAGCTTGAACTCCTCCTTCTTCACTTTCTAAAGCAGCTCTACACATAGCACATTGAGAATGAGAAAAAAGAACATAGAAAAAAGAACACAAAAAGAAAAGCACTCTTTTATTCTTAAAAATTCTATTCTCTATTCTCAAGACTCTGTTTTCAAGACTCTGTTCTATTTTATTTTCGTTATTTAACATAATACGGCGAAATCATTAAATAAACAATCACTCCTGTAATAGCAACATATAACCAAATTGGAAACGTAATTTTAGCTATTTTTTTATGTTTATCAAATCTTTGTGCTAATGCTTTCACATAAGTAATCAAGACTAATGGTATAATTGCAATTGACAAAATGATATGTGAGATTAAAATAACATAATATAAAGGTTTATAATCTCCTAAATATGAAGTTGACTCAGACGACATATGATAAGCAACATACATTAACAAAAAAGCAATTGAACATGCAATCGCACTCTTCATTAAGTTTTCATGCAGCTTTCTTTTTCCGTTTTTAATAGCAAGAACCCCAACAACTAAAAGAATAGCTGTAATCCCGTTAATTGTAGCGTAAATAGGCGGTAAAAAAGCAAAAGGTTCTACATCTAATCCTAAGCGTTTAAAACTAACACCAAAAAGTGCTGCTACTGCCAAAGGAATTACTATAGACAAAATAGTGATTAACTTATTGTACTTTGTTTCAATATTATTTTCCATCTTACTCTTCTAATAATTTTTTGATATCTTCTTTTATTGCTTGAACACCTTCTTCTTCTAATCCATCATAATACAAAATAGGATTTTCGAATGCATCTTTTCTACATCTAATATTCCCCTCTTTATCTACTAAAGCAAACATTCCAGAATGTTCAAAACCACCCGATACATTCTTGTTCTCTCCAGCATACATGTTAAAACCTTTTTTGGCTAAGTCAAAAATATACGTTTTATCTCCTGTTAACATATGCCAATTATAATGCTTCACACCCAACTCTTCAGCATGCTTTTTTAAAACTTCTGAAGTATCATGCTCAGGATTTATTGTTATAGAAGCAATTCCAAACTTCGGATTTCCATAGAATTCATCTTGCAACAACAACATGTTTTCATTCATCTTTGGACAAATTGTTGGACATGTAGAAAAGAAAAACTCTACTACATACACTTTACCTAAATAGTCTTTGTCTGAAATTTTTTTATTATTTTGATCAGTTAATTCAAAAGCAGGAACTTTCCCAATTAAATGCAAATCTGATTTTTTAAATTTTGTAATAATTTTTGGAACTGACCAAATTCCAAATATCAAAATTATAAATGAAATTCCTATATATGATTTATTTTTCATTTTAAACTATTATTATTTACTTTTTGAAGTCTTTTCAACTTCTTTAGTAATTTTATCTCTAAATTCGTCTTTTCTATTATTCTTTTTTAGTGCTAAACGATATTCTCTAAGAATAATCTTTACATCATCCGTCATTTCATTATGAAGATCTGCTGCAGAGATAGTATTATAACTTTCTCTATACTCATCTTCACCTTTTTTATTCTTACCTTTTCTCCCTCTATGATTAATATTTTTATCCAAAATAATCACCGAAGGCGTTCCAAAATCATCTTCTAAGTTACTAACCAACTTAAAAGTTAAATAGTATTCTTGTATTTGTTCTGGTGTCGCGAAAATAAACTTCCAGCCTTTCATGTCTTCTGTAATACGATTCAACTCATACACATTTTCTTTTACTGCTTCTTCCGTTCCAAGTGGAGCAATCATTACAATTTGAAAATCTTTAAATCCAAAGTATTTATTATAAATCTTCTGATTCAGATTAAACATTCTAGCCTTAAATTCTGCTATATCATTTCCTGTAAACCCAAGAACCGTTATTTTGTCTTTCAATTTTACTTTTTCTCCAGATAACGAATTCCACTCTTGTGGAATTTCACTATTATTTTCAGATAACACTGGAAGAAACATTGAATTGTGTTTTGCAGATGCAAAAATTAAATAGGTGACTATAGGTAGAATAAACAGGATTATTAAAATAATTTTATTTTTCATCTACTATGTTTTTTAATTACATTTTATTTCATACAAAAGTAAAAAAAATCCCGCTAAAAGCGGGATTAAGTATATTTAAATATAGTGTTAAAATATCCATTTGAAATGTCCGTGTTTAAATACTTCAAATACATAATCCGCTTCTATTAAAACGATAAAACATAAATAAATAATTAAAAACACTAATGGTGCTACAATTGACCATCTTAAACTAGCTTTTTCACCTTCTAAGTGCATAAAAGCCCACATAATGTAATATGCTTTTACTAATGTTAGAATAATAAATATCCAGTTCAATATACTACTAGATAAAACATTTGTTTTAAAAAGCGCATCTGGCTTATAGATACCCAATATAACTTCGACCATTGTAATTAATGAAAGTAATCCAAAAACTACCCAGATTCTCTTTGTATTTGATTCGTGTGCGTGTGCCATATCTTTCTTTATTTATATAAATTATACTAAGTAGAAGAATGTGAATACGAATACCCAAACTAAATCTACAAAGTGCCAGTATAATCCAACTTTTTCAACCATTTCATAACTTCTTCTCTTCTCGTATGTACCTAAGATAACATTAAAGAAAATAATAATATTAATCAAAACTCCTGTAAAAACGTGGAATCCGTGGAAACCAGTAATAAAGAAGAAGAAATTAGCAAAAGTTTTATGTCCGTATTCGTTTCTAATTAAATTAGCTCCTTCTACAACATATTTGGCATCTTGGATTCTTGCTAAAGAAGCTTCTCTTGTAAGCACTTGCTTCTTTTTATCTACAATAACTTCTGATCTAATAAGTAAATTAGGATTTGCTTTGAAACCTTCAATTACTTCATTTACTGAGTATGATGGCAATGAAGCCTCATCCATAAACCAAAAACCTTTATCTCTTTGTAATTGTTCCCTTTCCTCTGGCAATACTTTAGCAAATGAATGCAATGCAACTCTTTCTCCCTTATTGTCAACGAATTGCAGAATTGAACCACCTGTAGTTTCAACAGCACCAAATTCTCCTTTGATAAAGTTTTTCCACTCCCAAGCTTGTGAACCTAAGAAAATAAAACCACCAATTATAGTTAAAAACATATAAAAGGCTACTTTCGATTTTTTCAATTGATGTCCTGCATCTACAGCTAATACCATAGTAACAGATGAAAATATCAAAATAAAAGTCATTAATGCCACGTAAATCATTGGCCAATCTTTACCATGTGCAAAAGGAAAGTGATTAAACACTTCATCTGCAATAGGCCAAGTTTCTATAAACTTAAACCTAGAAAACCCGTACGCTGCAAGGAATCCTGAGAATGTTAAAGCATCTGATAGTATAAAAAACCACATCATCATTTTACCATAGGTTACACCCATTGGTCCTGGTCCTCCATCTAGCAAAGCGTGATCGTCATTTGTAACTGTCGCTCCCATATAATTTAATTGTTAAAAAGTTCCCAAATTTATTACTTTTTTTCTATTTGAAAAAATAGAAAAATAAAAACAAATATACCCAAATAAAATCCATAAAATGCCAATACATCCCACTTAACTCTATACCAAGGGTTTGTGAGGCATTATATTTTTGTTTATAATGATTATAAATTACAACAAGTAATGAAATAAATCCTCCTAAGAGGTGAGCCATATGTACTAATACGACAATATATAAAAACGAAGTTGTAACATTGCTTTCACTTCCTGTGAAGAAATAACCATCATTTATTACTTGTTCGAATCCTTTGAATTGTAGAAAAACGAAAATAAATCCCAAAACTAAGGTTGTAACAAGCATAATCATTGTCAATTGACGATTATTCTTTTTCATTGCTTTTAATGCCACTATAAACGTAACACTACTTCCAATCATTACAAGTGTACTTAACAAAAAGGCTAATGGTAATTGAAAATCCGTTAACCAATCTGGTCTTGATTTACTAACTACGTAGGCACTTGTTAATCCTGCAAAAATCATCAATATACTTATCATTCCAAAAATCAATAACATTTTATATGTTTTCGACTTTTTGATATATTGTTCTTCAAATGTAATATCTGTTTCCATCTTATCTTAAAAATTTATCCAAAATAAACACAATTTGTAATAATGATATATAAGAAACACTTACTATCATTAGTTTTCTTGCTGCTTTCGCATCCATTTCTTTATACAGTTTAAATGCATAAATCAACATCCACAGTCCAAGAGCAACAACAATTACAGCAGAAATTTTTGTTAAAAAAAGTTTACCTGTATACCCAAAAGCAGGAATAACAGATGCTATAATCATCCAAATTGTATATAATATTATTTGTAATGCTGTTTTTTTATCTCTTTTACCTGTTGGTAACATAAAAAAACCAGCTTTTTTATAATCGTCATACAAGAACCAACCTATAGCCCAAAAATGCGGAAACTGCCAAAAGAATTGGATTATAAAAAGCGTTCCCGCTTCGATTCCAAAACTTCCTGTTGCAGCTACCCACCCTAACATATAAGGTATAGCACCTGGAAATGCTCCTACAAATACAGACAAAGGTGTCATTGTCTTTAAAGGAGTGTACAAACTTACATAAAGAAAGATAGAAATTGCACCAAACATTGCTGTTTTTGCGTTTACCGCATACAATATCCCTAATCCGAGTACCGTTAAAGCTACTCCTAATATAAATGCATTTTGTTTTGTAATTGTACCAGAAGGTAATGGACGGTTTTTAGTTCTATCCATTAACGCATCTAAATCTTTTTCTATAATTTGATTAAAAACGTTTGAAGCTCCAACCATACAATACCCACCAATTATCAACAACAAAAGTGTTAGCCAATTTTGACTATTCCATGACTCAACTCCTAACAGATAACCAGCAACTGTAGAAAAAACAACACTTATAGCCAATCTAGCTTTTGTAATAGCTACAAAACTTGAAAAGAGTGAAGGTTTAGAAATATTTTGATTTAAAGTATCCAAAATTAACAGATATCCTTGGGTTAATTGGGCGCAAAGATACAAATAAGATTTTTGATTTATAGCCTATTCAATCGAGAAATAACAAACAACTATTAATTAACCACTATTAATAATCGAAATACCAATTAAACAAATCTGCTCTTAAACCTACAGAAAGCCAAGTTGTATTTGATTTTATAGTATTAGCTGTTTGGATTTTAGGGTCGAAATTACGAAACAAAGCTGTCCCAAAAAGTTTCATATTTGAAGAAGGGTTTATAACGTATCCTAACTGCAACTGGGCAATCATAATGTTCACTTTATTTCCTTGAGCAACTGAAACACCAGTATCAAAAGGACGATTATCATCATAATTCAAATAAATATTACCTCCATAATTGAAGTTATCTGTCGCAGTATTTAAATCCAAACCTCTTTGCCCTAAAGTCACTTTAGCTTCGCCATAGTAACGCCCTTTGAAATAGCGAGCAATTCCAACTAACTCTTTAAAGTTACCTCCCCAAGCATGCCCCATACTTTGATTATTGTGACCGTAATTGGTTAATGGATTACTATGAGAGTACACATATGGCCTTACATGGTTGTACTCCATTTGAAGCATTAAATTTTTAATTTTAAATGCATCGTAATATTTCAATCCTATTTGATAGCCAAACTTATTTCTCCAACTCTTTTTTCCTGCTTTTACATCTCCAATTGCAAACTCATCTAACAGAAATTGACTATAAAAATTCAATTGATTGTTCCATTTATATTTTGCTGTTGCGCCTAAAACTGCATTTCCACTTTTCGATGACGATGAAAACTCTACAGCTCTATAAAAAATAATTGGATTCACGAAGTTTACATCGAAACCCCTATCGTTTGTATTTGACCAAACTACATTTTCAAACAAACCAATATTAAGTCTTTTTGAAACATTGTAACTCAAATAATGACTCGCCATGTACTTAGTCGCATAACTCCCTTCAGAAGTCACTTCAGGACGTACATCTTTCAACCACATATAAGTGTTTGTGTATTTTATTTTCCAAAAAGTGGTATTAATTTTAAAATAAGGATACGGACTTGTCGCATCACTTTGAAGTAAAGATCGATATCCATCACCAATAAAATTTCTTCCATAACCCAATTGCAAATCAATCATTTTACTTGGCTTATATTTTAAATTAGCTTCAGCTAACGGAAAATCATACGCATCTGTTCTAAATTGCTTTGCTATTCCAATACCTGGAATGATTGCTGGATTTCCGCCCGATGGCCGTATACTAGATGCATAATTATTATAATAGTCTGCAAAACGACCTTGGCTTTCATAAATTGATGAAGTAAACGTTAGGTTTTTACTCAAACCACCTTGCACGTGCAAACCTCTAGTATTTACAAATGTATTTGACAACTTACTATCTAGATCCTTTCCTCCTCTTAAATCAAGAATAGGATTCAAACTAAACCAATACCCTTCTCCTTGAATTGCAACCAAATTTTCATTCCAAAATTTCCTTCCCCACCAAGAGGTTTTTTCTTTTAAAACTTCATTTTGAGCTGCTTGAAAATCATAATATTTTGCGACCTCATTATAAGAGTAAGGCTTAGTTGCTGTATGATTATTACTCCCAACCTGATTCATTAGAGCTTCAAAATTATAATAATTCTGATGTGAGAATGCTATATTCAAATCGCTTGAGAAATTCGGATTTTTGAATTCCGTATACGCCTTAGACACAGCCTCAAATTCATCTAACTCTTTACTGTTATCAATTAATTTAGCATTTGTCTTATCTCTTTTACTTTCTAACAATTCCTCTTTATTCTTTAAAGACGGATCTTCTAAAGGAATAGCAATCCTTAATGTATATTTTGAATACGTTGGCTTTCCTGAATGTGTTGCTGGTTTTACTTTTGGCAATTTATCAAAAACACTCTTCGTTTCTTTCTTCAAACTTTCCGAGATTGCGTCTATATAGATAACCTTAAAAACACCCAAAGTATCAACCTCAAAAAGCGCAATTACTTCTCCTTTATAATCTTTATCTACAATCTCTTGTGGCATCACAAAATTATCATAAACAAACTGCTCTAAAGCAATATAAAAGCACCCTTCTAAGCCATTAGCCTCAACCTCATTACATTCATTAAAAACAGGAAATGTTTCTGATTTTTTTTGAGAATATCCAATGATACTTAAAAAAAACACTATAATCAAACTATACTTTTTCATGTGTGTGTGATTTATCTTTAGTTGTAAAACAGCATTAATAACCTGTTTTCGCTTCTTTACCGTTTGCAATTGCCTTAGCTGATGAAGTTCCGATTCTCTTTACACCTAAATTTATCATTTCGAGTGCTTCTTGATAATTTCTTACTCCTCCTGCAGCCTTTACAGGCAAAGGAAATGCATTTTCAATCATTAATTTTATAGTTTCTATTGTTGCACCATTTGGCAAACCATCTATTGTTTTATAAAAACCAGTAGAAGACTTAACAAATACATTTTCATAGTTATTCTCTTTAAAATTAGCTATTACACAGTTTTTTATTATAGCTGAAAGCTGTACAATTTGATGACTATCTAAAGCCGCAACTTCTATAATCCATTTCACAATTTTACCGTGCTCTAGTCCTAGCCTTGTACATTCTAAAATCTGATGTTTTACCTTATCGATTTCTCCATTCTTAAAAGCTTCATAATCTACAACAAAATCTAAATCATCAACTCCATTTTTTATGGCTTGTTTCGCTTCATTTATCTTATACTCTAAATCGTTATTTCCATTTGGAAAATCAATTACTGTTCCAATAGTAAGTTTCGAGTTTGCTCTAACTATCAATTCCTTCGCTAAAGAAACAAATTCCGGACGAATCATAATTAATTTAAAACCTTCGTCTATTGCTTCAAGAATATTGCTCTTAACAATTTCTAAATTTTCTTCACTAGAAATACCAGCTTGTTCAGCTGTTTTTAAATAAGTTGCATCTAGATATTGTTTCATTTTGTAATTTATTTTTAGAATGTGTGTAAAAATAAAAAAATCCCATCGAAATGGGATTCTTTTTCAGTAATAATTCAAATTAGTTTATCTTAAACGAAATTGGAATTACATATTTTATTTTTACACTTTTCTTTCCTTGTTGCGCTGGAATTAATTTAGGAACTCTTTTAACCGCTTTTTCAGCTGCTCTTTTCATGTCTTCTGTTGCGTTTCCATTACTTAAAGAATTCACATTCGTTACATTTCCTTTTTCATCAATAACAAACTCTACAAAAGCTCTTCCTTGTTTTTTATCATCAAAATCATCTTCTGGATAAACCAAGTGTCTTGATACTACTTTAGACAACTCTGTTTCAAAACATGCTTTTTGTTCTGCTCTACTCAAACCTATACACGCTTTAAACATTGGCAACTGCTCAACTGTTATAAATGTTGGCTCTACAACTTTTGACTTCACAACATCTGCACCATTATCATTTGCATCACTAGTATCTGAAACAGGCGCATCACTTACTGCTTTACTATCTTGAGAAGCAACATCTACATTACTCTTAATCACTTCTTCATCATCTTTAACATCAAAATCAGTAACCACTTTTTGAGGTGTTACAACTTTAATTTGTGGCTTAGGTGTTGGTTTGGGGTTTACTACTGGGTCAGAAATAATTTTATATTCATTAGATGCAAAATCTTTTTCTACTATTGAACCAGGAAAAGAACAAACCTCCTTCTTTTTCACATCTTGAAAACTATATTCCAAAACAAACAAAGCTACCAACATTGTAGCAATTAAACCAAACTGAAAATAGATTACACTATTTTTTGTTTTCTTCATAAAAACATCTTTTTCTCTCATAATTATATAATTTACAGGTTAACATATTATTAACAAGTAATACTACAAATTATGTGCCAAAAAAAATCCCAACCTTACGATTGGGATAAATTTTTATTATTGTAATTTAAAAGTAATAGGTAAACCGTATTTAACCCTTACCGCTTTTCCTCTTTGTTTACCAGGAGTAAACTTAGGTAATTTAGAGATAATTCTTTCTGCTTCTTTTTCTAACAATTCAGCATCACTTTTAATTCCTCTTCCTCTAACCTTAATATCTTTTACAACACCATCTTTATCGATTAAGAACTGAACAGAAACCTGACCTTGAGATCCGTTTTCTGCTGCTCTTTCAGGATAACTGAAATATCTTTTAATGTGTGCTTGCATTTTTTCATTAAAACAATCCATTTGTTGGTTCTTAGGAATTCCTTCACAACCAGGAAACATTGGGATTTGCTCAATAACAGCAAATGGCATCTCATCTGGAATATCATCAATAGAAGGACCTGTACTACCAACTTCAGAAGCTTTAACAACCACTACTGGTTTACTTTCCTCAACCTCAGTCGTTTCAATTTTCTTTTCTTCCAACACGATTTCATCTTCAACTACTTGAATAACTTCAGGAGCTGGTGGTGGTGGTGGTGGTAATGCCTGAACAGGTGGCATTGTTAAAATAACATCTTCTTCATCCAACACAAGGTTATCTGTCAATGTAAATCTTTCTTTTTCTATTCTTGGATCTTCGGATTTTAATTCAATACCAACATAAGTAAGCAATAAAACTGCCACTAGACCAATCTGAAAGAACAATCTACTATTTCTTTTAGGGTCTACATTAGGATTTTTCTTTAATTCCATAATTTTGTTTTTGAGGTCGCTAATATAATTAATAATAAAATAGTTTAAAAATTTTTTTTAAGATTTATTTTTCATAAATTCTAAAAAAAAGTAAGCCGTCACTGCTCCACAAGTATTCGCAAAAGCGTCAAAAAAATCAGCTTCACGTGTTTTTGTGAACATTGACTGAAATGCTTCAATAATTATGCCATACAATACAGCTACAAAAACTATTTTAATTTTACTCTTGGTTAATTTGGGTTTAATAGCATTAGTCCAACAAAAAACAAAGACAAAATAGAAACCAAAATGGACTATTTTATCTTTATTTGGTATTGTTATCATAAATGCATCTTTTTTTTCCAGTGTTATTAAACTTAAATAAGTAATTAATAACGTCCAGAAAACTGCAATATAAAAATATTTACGCTCCAATAAGCGCTGAGTAATCTTCACTTGACAAAAGGTCTTCTATTTGTGAATTATCTGAAATTTTAATTTTAACCATCCATCCGCCTCCATAAGGGTCTGAATTTACTGTTTCTGGAGTTTCTTCCAAAGCTTCATTAAACTCGATTATTTCACCTGTTAATGGCAAAAACAAGTCTGAAACTGTTTTAACTGCTTCAACTGTACCAAAGACTTCATCACGATCTAAAGTTTGATCTAAAGTTTCAACTTCAACATAAACAATATCACCTAATTCTTTTTGTGCGAAATCTGTAATTCCTACTGTAGCGATATCTCCGTCAATTGAAACCCACTCGTGGTCTTTTGTGTACTTTAAGTTAGTTGGGATGTTCATTTTAATTCTATATTTAATTTGTTGTACAAATGTAGTTTTATTAATTTAATTCTAAAACAGCTTTTTTAATATTTTTCTAGCGTATTTGTTAAATAAATTAGCTATTCATGCTCTATTTCCTTTTATTAATTTCCAAAATTATATCGAATTGTGAATCCTGATCTAATATTAGTTATTGGAAATGATGTAGATATAACTGCTTGAGAAAACTGGTGATCATAAAAGAAAATAGCTGTTAAATTTCTACTGAATGAATAATCTGCAGAAAACTTAATTGACCATAAATCCTGTCCTCCAGCTAATTCATTATTATCATAATCCAAATAACGAACAATTGTATTATTCTTTCTTAGAGAAAAATCTGCTTTTATATTAACATCACTTTTAATTAATCCAGTTGGATTATCTGCTAATTTAGAAATTATAGTTACATTTTTAATTCTATAACCTAACCCTATAGTATATTCGTTTCCGCTTACTTCTGTTAATAAGTTATTATCAAAACTCATATTAAGCGTTCTGTCTTTTTTAACTTCTGCCAATATTTTTATTGAGTTTTTCATTTCAAAATCAATTCTCATCAACGGATTAAATTGCTCTGTTAAGTTAACATTTGATACAATTGTATTTGAATAGAAGTTACCATTTACATCTACAGGCGCTGCGTTCAAATTAGAACGGAAAGCATTCACATTATAACTTGCTCTATAACCATGTTGCAGAGAAAAACGTTTAAAGGTGTCTTTAAACCATTTATAACGCATTAAGCCAGTATATTTTATTGTCCAGTTTGGTAAAGGCACATCCTTAAATACTCCAGTAGATTGTTTTGATACGTCTTTACCCGAATAGGCTGCTAAAAATGATGGTAATAATACCTGCTGACTGTTCTTTCCATACCCAATTGGATATCCTTCTAAATCTACAGGATATGTACCTCCTCCATAATAATCATTTGCTAATCGATTAGCAACTTCTCTTCTGTTAGCTCTAAAATCATTAAAAGCAGCAGAAATATTTTCATCACTTTGACTAAAAGCGGTTTTTATTAAAACAGTAGAAATACTAAAATTACCAAAATTATAAGGTGATCGTGAGTTATATTGACCATTAGTTACATCATACTGTTCAGAGAAATTATCAGAATACATTCTATCCGCTTTAACATCAATTTTCAGATCTGGAAATGGTTCTACTTGAGCAGTTAAACTTAACTGTTTGTTTGTAATTTGAGTAAAACTTTGGTTAAATTCTGGATATTCAGTTAACCAACCTTGTCTTGCTGCTTCATAACGCACATCTGATTGACTACCAAATACGAATCCAACAGATGGTTTTGTGGTTCCAAAGAAACCTAATCCAGGAGTATAACCTGGTAAAACAGTACCGTTAGTTTCTGTATAATTTACCTGAATATTCTTAAGACTTGTTGCAATACCTATTAATCCATTCACAAAGAAGTTTCCTTCATTTTTATTCGTTTTCTTTTTTGCAGTTATTTTTTGTCCTGGTTTTGGTAAAGCATCTTTAGTGTCTTTACTATCTTTTTTGTTTCTCTTCTTTTTATTACCTGTTAAACCAATATAACGATATAACAAATCCATATTGAATGTAGTATTCAATTTATGTGAATTTGCATTCTGAATTGTATTTCCTAAATTATAACCTTCAATAGACGAAAATGCATCCGACGAACGCTGCCAGTTAAAATCTCCAGTATATGTATAAACTGACTTTACAAAAGCTAAAGCAGGTATTTTATCAATTGGTAAATCGTAATTTAAAACCAACTGTTGATTATGTTGATTTGCATCCCCTACATTCCAATAATCATCCCAAATATCTAATCCATCAACTGGAATATTATCTTCATCTAAATAATTTCTAACAATATTATTCGATGCAGCTGTATAATTTAAACGTAATGATTTTGTAAGGTTATAATTAAATCCATATTGATAATTAAAGAAATAATTCCTTCTATATAATGGATCCAAACCTATTCCTTGTACTTCAACTAATCTAAATTGTTGTCTATTAAACTGTCTAATAATATTAGAGCTAAAAGAAATATTAGAAGGCAAGAAGTTGAAATTAAAATCTTTCAATAATTTATAATACCCACTTTTCCCAAATGTCTTAGACTCTTTAAATGGCTGAATCGTTAATGGTTTAAAAGAATAAGCATAATCTACACTTGTTCTATTTTGTTGATCGACTAAATTCTCTATTTCATAATCATGATGCTCAGTTTCATTGAACGAATAAGACAAAGTTAAATTTTCTACATCATAGAAATGCTGTTTTTGCTCTTCTCCTCTTTCTTTTCTAACACCAATAAAGTTAAGACTTGTCCTTTTCGTATAATCAATTGCTCTATTTTCAACATTTGACCTTTCTGCATCTGGAGTTACATCCAACAATTGATCTAATTCAATATCTTGATAGAAAGGATCATATTTAGGCGTGATAGTTTCTTCACCTACTGCATAATTAAAAGGAAGTGTTATTCCCCATTTCTTAGGCAATAATTTCCCTAAATTCAAATTAGTAACTACATCATATTGAAAAGCATCTTCTCTACTTCTTTCATTTGGACCTTCTTCAATACCTCCAAAACCAATAGTACTTACTCTTGTTGTAGCAGAAACCGTTGCAAAATCGGCTACATTGGTATCTAAATTCGCTACAGCAGCATAACCACCCTTATTATCTAAATCTGAAAGTCGCAGTTCATTAAACCAAACTTCCCCTCTTACAACATGATTTGTTTTATTTTTAACACCAACCATTAAAGTACGTACTAAACCAAAGTTTGGATTACCTTTTATACCTAATGTTAACTTACTACCACCTGAACCAATTTCTTCTTCTTCTACAAAACCAATTCCATTTGGATCATAAATTATACTCGAATCGTTATTAAGTGCTAAAATCTTAAGCTTCGTTAACAAATTCATTGGCAATTCAATTTCATTATCAGAAGGCCAAACTCCATCTGGAGTAGATGCATTTTGAGAAGAAACTTTTAAAGGAACTTCAACTTGATAAAAGTTTTCTGTAAAATCGTTACCAAAACGAATAAACGCCACCATTTCATCATTTTGCAATGGCTGAGGCTCATCTGGTTGTGGCAATGATTCAGCATGCAAAAACATACGCATCTTTTTAAACTGACGCATATCTACATTTACATTTTTGAAAACCGCTCTTGAGTCTCCACCTTCTAATCCATCATTATAACCACCATCTTTATCATAAACCCTTAAAGACAACGATTGTTCATTTTGATTAATAACAGTATTATTATTATACAATTGCTCTCTAGTTACCCCTGGAGGTGAAACATAAGGAATTGGAATTCTACTACTATTTTCTTGAATATTTACTGCAACAACATCAAAACCTGTATTGTCATCTGCTGGATTATTATCATTAAAATCTAATGAATTTGTATAACGTCTCCATTCTCCTCTTACAAGATCAAGCGCACCAAAACGCAATGTGATTTCTTTAGAAAACCCTGTCATATACATTCTCATGAAGCGAATAGACCTAAAATCTGCAATAGAACCGACAACATTGTCTGCAGTAAATTCTAAAATAGGAATTTTATACTGTACCCATCTTGCGTTTACGTTTGCTCCGTTAGGCATAGATTCTGAAACTGTACGAACATCGACTACATAATTTTGACCCACTTGTGGTGCTCCATTAATAGGCACTTCAAACTTAAAATAGGCATTAATTGTATTCATAGTTTGGTCACGATTCACATCTTCGACATCTGGTTTTGTATCATTACCTCTATTTGTGTCGGTAACATTTACAGGTGAGTTACCTTCAAAACCATTATAATTTTTATACCTTTCAATTACACTTCCAGTAGCATTTAAATAGAAATTATAATTATCCGCAGATGGATCACTTTGTCCAGCAAAATCAGTAAATTTTAATGCCTCGCCAGCATCATCTAGACCATCAAAACCAACATCTTGTAAATTTCTATTTGCTTCATTTGAATCGAAAGCATAAACTAACGATTGCGAACTAGGCACTTGCCCCCAGTTCGTTTGAAAACCTGGTATTGTTGCACCAACTTCTGGAAGTCCGTTTTCATATTGTTTTCTTCCATCTTTCAGTATATCTTCTGAGATTTCTCCAAGATTAATTACTAATTTCCCTACATTTCCAAGATCTGCTTGATCTGGCGTACCTGATAAATAAGGGCTCAATATCCAAAATTGTATATATTCTACATTTGATTGTTCAAAGTTTGTAGAATTAATAGAACGCATAATTCCTGCCCAGTTATTAGTAGTTTCAGAATCTGGAAACTGATTAGTTGTTGCAAGAGATGGATTGTAATTATAAGGACCTCTATCTTTTGGAAAATATGTTAAATCTAAAGTTGTAATTACATTAGAACTACCTTGAGCAATATCAACATTAGGAAATAATTCTCTACTAAAAATTCTTCTTGTTTTATTCAAAGACAAATCATCATCACTTATTCCACTAGGTGGTTGCGTATAAAAAACAGGATCAATTGTATACCATGACATTTTTGCTCTTCTATTTCCAACTGAAATAGCATCTGTTGGAGGCTCTGTTGTATCTGGATTACCATCAAAATTTCCTTCTAAAGGCACACTTGCCAACGTCCAAGGTCCTGGCGAATTTAAGGGTATTGAAGATTGAGAGCCTTCAAAATCATCCACATAAGTAGTAGCTTCTCCATTAAATTTATCTGCTTTTGAAGCTCCTGGCAACAAATAAGCAATCTCTCCTCTAAATGATAAGTTAGAAGGTACATCGGTATCAATATTTGGCAATTTATTCGCTAATCTCGTTAAAAAAGGAACTTCTGTAGAGTAATTAGCATTTAAACCTACAATTGTATTGTTTACAGATTCTTGACCATAATTTGATTTATTTGTGAATGGTCTTTCTGATAAATTTAAAAGTGTACCACCAATCAAGAATTTCTTATTAAATTGATGTTCAACGTTAACTCCCCAAAAACGTTTTGTTTGTTGACCGAATACTGAATTATTCTCTACCGATATTTCTAAGGGCGTATTTGAAGCTTGCAATGAAGGATCTAACAGCTGAACTTTTCCTAACTGATAGTTAACCGTATAATCTACACCTTCAACAAGAACTCTTCCACCCGATTTCACAACTACCGAACCTTGAGGCACATTAAATGCTCCAATCGAAATTCCATCTCCACCAGAAGACTTAAAACGTCCTCTTAATTGAAATTTATTTTTCTCACTTTCCTGAAGTGCAGCTGCTTGTGTTGATTTATATAAGTTTCTAAAAACATATTTATTTTGATTCACATTATATGTTAATGGATCATTATAATCTTCCGTAGCAGTTGTATTATTTAATTTCTTAAACAAATGTTCTCCAAATGGTTCTTTTGTTGTAAATATAATTCTACCATATTGTGGATCTATAGTAATTCCTGGTACAAAATCAAAGAAACCGTCACCTCCATTTTGTGGGTCATTAGTATAATTTAATTTATCTACCTCCATTACCTTCAACAAAGTAGTTTCTTTCACATCAGCAGGCAAGTCTAAAGGAACATTTCCTGCTGCATCTTCAAATGGTGTAATATAATTTAAAGGTGATGGATCTGTATATAGAATATTAAATTTAAAGTCTTCTTGTTGTAATTGATATCCTCCAGGAATTTGATAAACATTCTTCATCATCAAGTTCCATGTTGGCATCGTTAAATTATTATTTGGAGCTTTTTGTTTTACAGCTGTTAAATTACTCTTTAACATCTTAACTAATAAAGCTTGAGAAGTTGGAATTCCAGTAGTACTAACTTGTGTTGCGTCAACTCCATCTGTACCAAATTCTCCTACTTGATAAACTTGATCACCGATTGTATATTGATAAGCCACTGCCAAAACCTCGTCATTTGCTAAACGCTGATTTAGGGAAATATATCCTAATTGCGGATGATATGTAAACTCAGAAGTTGTTAATTTTCTAGCATTTTCTAATTTCGCATAATCAAGTCCTTCATCAACGCTAACTGTAAATCCATTATTTGCTGTTGCTACTTCTCTAATTGCTTGCGTTAAAAAATTACTTCCTATTTGATTTGGGTTAAATTTATTATTTCCGTTATCGGAAGGGGTATCTGGTGATGCATTAAAAAAACTAGGATTTGAAGCTAAATTCAATCCTACAACCTCTTGGGGTGCCAAATTTGTTAATGGGGCTTCACCAATATCCTGAATTGCGATAAGGTTTCTTAAATTATTTTCTGTTGAATTAATTCTATTCTGTTTGTTGGTTACCCAAACTTCTATTCTGGTAATCTGAGCACGGCTATTAATAACCGGATAGGTCTC